>NZ_JACGLT010000049.1 GCF_014062315.1 Gelidibacter maritimus | reverse complement strand
CAATCCCCATAGTAGGCAAACCGACCAACACCGGTTCAGTCAACACGGCATTCATGTTGGGTCGTACCGACCACACGAATGCTTAGTTATTGCCATTAGTTTTTTTTCGTCGTTGCTTTATTCATCAATAGTCCTTGAAATTTCTGCCCATATTCGTTTTGGATTTTAATGTCAGCTTTCCACGTTACTTCTTGGTCATTAAGTTCAATTTCATATTTATATCCACCATTCATTAATTTGAGAGTGTCTGGATTAAAGAGTTTTTCAGGATTATAAGCTATACTATCAACCATTATCACTCTCGAACCTTTGGATTTATTGTTATATCCGATAAAGATAATTTCGCCTTTTATTTTTGAGTTCAATTCGTAAGTGTTTTCGTAGTTCGGAATATCTCGAACAGATATGCTGTCAAACACATATTTAGTTTCAATATCTGCAACAATTTTCCGCAAACTATCATTTTCCGCTTTTAGATTCTCCAATTTAGCAATTGTATTTTCGCCTTGATTTATATCCGTACAGCTAAAGATTATTAAGGTTAGAAAAACTATTATTATCACTTTCGTCATTTTCTTTCAAATTAATGGCAACGTCCCGTATAAAAACTGTGCGAGCGGGCGAGCGTGATTGTCCGCAGGACAATCCGCTGAGCAAGCGAGCACGGAATTTCGATTCAAGACAGG
>NZ_JACGLT010000048.1 GCF_014062315.1 Gelidibacter maritimus | reverse complement strand
TTGCGCGCGGAAAAACTTAACAACAATCCATCTGAATTGTTTAAATTAGTCTTTTAAACAACATTACGTCCGAATTTATACTCGAACGGAAAAGTAAAAAGCCGTGTACTAACACCGTGTACAAGCCATTGCTCAAACCCATCCAGTCCACAAAATTCTTGCGAATTTTGAAACCTCGGATAAACTTAAAGCATTAGGTTAATAAATACGCAACAGCTCGTACACATAAACGTTGTGCGTAAGCTTGAAAAAATTACGATGAGAAAAATAAAACTGATATTGTTACTTATACTGACAGTTAATTTTAGCTGTGTAGAATCGGACAGCAAATTGGATGAGACATTATCTTATTTTTCTAAAAAATTGTTGGACTCAGATTCGGACGAAATAAAAAATATTACGACCGAAAAAGGGTTTGAATCATTAATGAAATGGTCGGATTCTTTAAAAAATAAACAGTTTTTGAAAACACTTGCGGAAAATTTAAAAAACGGTGGAAATGGAGTTTTTAACAAAAAAGAAATGGACTCTTTAATAATCCTTTCACTTGGAAAATCTGACGCTATTTTGGGAGCAACAAACGGATATTTAATATTAAAGAAAACAGAAAAAGGATTAAGTATTGAAGAATTTAGAGGTGGAAAATAAAGCCTACGCACAATAACTAAGCATTCGTGTGGTCGGTACGACCCAACATGAATGCCGTGTTGACTGAACCGGTGTTGGTCGGTTTGCCTACTATGGGGATTGAT
>NZ_JACGLT010000047.1 GCF_014062315.1 Gelidibacter maritimus | reverse complement strand
CTTAGATTTGTACAACAAGAGCCGTGTGAGGGGAGACTTTCAAGCACGGTTCTGTGAGAGGCTTAGGGTGAAACTCCCTTTGCCTACTCGATCACGAAACGTTGTGCGTCATTTAAGAGACACGTTTAACTAATCGAAAAACATCGTTCACTCATTAGGATTTTTATGAAAAACAGAATTGAAATATTTTTGAAAATAAAACAAAAAAAATGAGAGTATTTCTACTTCTATTTTTACTGACTATTACTTTAGGTTGCGCAACTCGAAATATAAAATACGACCGAAATAAGATTTTGAAAAAATATTCAGCAGATTATAAAACGTTTGTCGATAATGAAAAAATCGATTTGGAAACTGTCTTTCTCAACAAAGACAATATTGAAAATATCCACGTTGACAAGCGAACACGAGAATTAAAAATCACTCAACTCAAACCGACTGAATTGTTTGCGATTAAAAACTTCAAATTAGACAGCTTATTTCCTGACAGAAAAATTGAAGCAAAAAGAAAAATTGATTTGATAATTATTGACGGAATTCCAATGACTGACAGTATGAAAGAAAAAACTAAAATTGATTTAAACGCAATAAATTCAATATCAATATTGACAAAGGAAAAATGGAATAATACTTCTACTGGTAGGAGTTTAGATGGAGATTTATTATTAATAACAACAAAATAAAAAACGAACGCACAACAAAGAACTGAGGCAAAAAACAAGGCTTTTCTCCATTAAATTTGACAAATGCGGTCCTGGCATTGTTGAAGTGGAATAAAGCTCCTTCGT
>NZ_JACGLT010000046.1 GCF_014062315.1 Gelidibacter maritimus | reverse complement strand
CATCCAGCTCACAAAATTCTTGCGAATTTTGAAACTTCGGATAGACTTAAAGCATTAGGTTAATAAATACGCAACAGCTCGTACACATAAACGTTAGCATACATACACACAAAATGCCGAAAATCGAACTTAAAACTGAAATAAAAGCTGAAAGAAAAGTTGTGTTTGACCTTTCGAGAAGTATTGATTTACATAAAATTTCGACTGAACAAACGAATGAAAAAGCCATAGCTGGAAAAACGAGCGGATTAATCGGAATGAACGAAAGTGTGACTTGGAGAGCTAAACATTTTGGAATTTATCAAAATCTGACTTCCAAAATAACGGAATTTGACCGACCAAATTACTTTGCGGACGAAATGGTAAAAGGAGCATTTAAGGAATTTAAACACGAACATTACTTTGCGGAATCGAATGGCGGAACTTTGATGACTGACATTTTTGATTATAAATCACCTTTTGGAATTTTAGGAAAATTAGCGGACAAAATGTTCCTCGAAAAATATATGACTGAATTATTAACTGAACGCAATAGAATCGTAAAAGAATTTGCGGAATCTGAAAAGTGGAAAGAACTAATAACTGAATAAAGTACGTATGCTAACACCGTGTATAATTAATGGCTGGTTATCGCCTACTTACGAAAATCCTCGCGGATTTTCTATTCGTTTTTATTTGCTAAATTAGGTGCTTAAACACGCCACTAATCATACACAATCACGTTGTACATAATGCAAAAAAACACTCGTTACGAAATTAAACTATCGAAATTTGAATGAAAAAATATTTTGAAAAATGGTATATAAGCTTGTTT
>NZ_JACGLT010000045.1 GCF_014062315.1 Gelidibacter maritimus | reverse complement strand
TCGCTTACTTGGAAAATCCTGCGGATTTTCCAATGGTAAGTACCTGTTTGCAATTGTCCGTGACGAACCACGCCACTGCTCATACACGAAACGTTGTATGCCATTTATGAAAACGCTAATTATTAACATATTAATCGGATTAAGTTTCTTCCATTGTTTTGGACAAACTGACAATGAAGGAAAATATCAATTTGCCAAAGATGTTTTCAATTCGAAAGAGTACGTCAAAGGAAATTATGACCGATTTTCTGGACGGATTGACTCAATTGACTCAAACACATTTAGACTTGGAGAAAAGATTTTAAAAATTGAGACTGGCAATAATGAATTAAGAAAACTGATTGGAATTGGAGTTTTTAATGCGGATGAGATTTTTGGAAAACAAACTACCAAAAAAACGAAAGCGGAAATTGACTCTTTAAGCCAAAATCAAAAGGTCTTTTTCAATCTGACTCGAAATGATAGTTTAGCAGTTTGTTGTTTTGAATCCTTGGAAAAATTAAATCCAAATCCGCAAACGAAAAGATTTAAGTTTTGGGTTATGAAAATTGGAGTCGCAAACCCAACCGAATATTATATTGAGCTGTATAATGACAAAGCAACAAAAGAAACTGAATTGGATGAATTTATTGAAAATTCTAAAATGAGTTTTTATTATAAAGGAACATTAATAATCTAAAAAAACGGCATACAACAATGGCTATAAGTAATTGCTTGTTCTCGCCTACTTCTTAAAATCCTCGCGGATTTTCAGTTTGGTGTGTACTTGCAAAGTTTAGTGCTAAAACACGCAACTACTCATAGCCGAGACCGTTAGCAAAAACAGGTGAAGACCAAAATCTACGGAAAATTATAACGCCAAGGTTTGCTCTTAAAAAACAAAAATTGCGGATTTCTAAAAAAGAA
>NZ_JACGLT010000044.1 GCF_014062315.1 Gelidibacter maritimus | reverse complement strand
TCGGACACTCCCAAACTGGAGGATTTAATGACAACTCCATAGTCCAATGCGTTCCCACTATCGAAAACACCGCACGCGGTCTCACCTCCCCTGCCGTCAACATAATGACCTATTATTCTAAGTCCAACTTTATTTCCTGCCGCTGCATATAATGGTACGGTTATGTTTTCGATGAACTCAAACTCTCCATTAACATAATCCGTAAACGCCACGTTTCTAGAAACAATCAGTTCATCTTCGGAAAACTGCCCATCAAAATTCCAATCGGCCCATACCCTTACTCTGTTAATGTCAGATGCTCCACCATTTCCAAGTTCAGTGATGATAGTCATAGAATAGGACTCACCTAACTCTAAATCGGTATTTACTGAGTTAAAATAATTGTAATAATTATTCAAATCCGGGGCATGATCAATAGTCCCCAACTTTATATTATTGATATTAAAATAAGTGCCATATCGGGGGGTGGTTTCACAATAAGCAACAATGGCACTCACACTACTAATATACGAATCTGTTACCCCGTCGGCATTTGTAACTGTCAAGGAATAGTTATAGACACCTGGTTCATCGTAGGTTATTTCCGGTGGATTTTGCCCTACAAATGAAGCTGGAGTTCCTCCTTCAAAAGTCCATTCCCAATTTATAATGGTAGATGAACTTGAGGATTTATCCATAAACATTAGAGGTTGAGTATATGGGAACTCATATGTACTAGGGCTTGCCAGCGCCTGAATTCCAGAAGCTCCACCAATTATAGTAATGCCGTAATCAGCGGCATTTCCACTATCGAATAGACGACACGGAGTCTCTCCTCCCGCCTTACCATCAACAAAACTTCCTAATACTCTAAGTCCCACCTTTTTTCCTGCCGCTGCATATAATGGTACAGTTATGTTTTCGGTGAACTCAAACTCTCCATTGACATAATCCGTAAACGCCACGTTTTTAGAAATAATCAGTTCATCTTCGGAAAACTGCCCATC
>NZ_JACGLT010000043.1 GCF_014062315.1 Gelidibacter maritimus | reverse complement strand
GAACGGAAATACAGGCCCTTTCAATGAGGGTGTCGTTTTTTTTTCATAATATTGAGTATTACATTAAACCTTGATCCTAAAGGTAGTGAATCGTGCTGGAAACGTCTCGTGAAGCTACCTTTAGGTTTAGTTCAACACTGTGTATAAAAAATGCTTATTTTAGTACTTAACCCAAAGGAAAGTGCGTGTTTGCTTTCTTCCGATTTTCGTTCCGAAAATCCTCTGACACAAACACGCACTTTTCATACACGAAACCGTTGTGCATAATGTAAACCAACCGCAAAAAACCCACTGAATTGAATAAAATACCGATAAAAATAAAATATATGATTTGCGGAATTTCGGCTATGATTTTCTTATTGTTTCTTTTTGGAATAATTAATCCGTTTGGACTTAATGATTCTCTACAAAAAATCACTGGATATTTTTTCGGGTTTTCCTTTAATAATCTTGACTATTTAGCGATTTCTTCAATTCCAATTTTCGGAATGTTATTAAACTCGAAACGGAAAGAATTTAAAACAGCTGATTTAATAAAGGATATTCTAATTATAGTTCTTTTTGTAATAATAACAATTTCAATCGGACTTTATATACTGACCTTTATTGGAAAACCAACCAATCCTTTAATACCACAATATTTAATAACCGAGCCGTTCTTTTTATACTCAACTCTAACCGTCGGAATTGGAATTGGATTACCATTTTTACTAATAAATCGGACTGAAAAACTGGACGAAATAAATGAAATTGGAATTGAAAAATAATAAAAACACTATGCACAACACCATGTAAAAATAATTGCTTGGTTCTCGCTTACTTGGAAAATCCTACGGATTTTCCTCTGGTTCGTTCCATTTTTGCTAAATTAGAGGCTTAATCACGCAACTATTCTTAGTGTGCCAAGAATCAACCACGGCAATAAAAGGTTGAATGCTGTAAATAAGATGATGGTAGGTCCATCAGAGTCGTTGTATAGGCGATGGCTCT
>NZ_JACGLT010000042.1 GCF_014062315.1 Gelidibacter maritimus | reverse complement strand
CGTTGCAAGTAATAGCGGAAAACACTCAAACGCAAACAATTCGCAAATAAAATAAATCTGATTTTTAACAAATATTACGCTGAATTTACTCTACCGATTTTCTACTCAAACGGAATTTCTTACTCGAACGGAATCTCACTCAAACGGTATTTCCACTCAAACAGAATTTTCACTCAAACGGAATATCTACTCAAACGGAATTTCTTACTCAAACGGAATTGGAAAAAGTTAGCAGATTAAAGATAAATAAAAGTAATCGGAACAAAAAAACTACTACTTGCAACACCGTATAAAAAAAATTGCTATTTTGTGCTTAATTAAAGTGTGTTGCATTTTTGCTTGCTTCTGATTTTCCTACGGAAAATCCTCGCCCACAAAAACGCAACTTTCTTTATACAAAAACGTTATCTCACATTCAAAAAAAACATTGCGCTGAATTGAAAAAGTACAAATCAGATTTTAATATTGACGGAATTGGACGCTTCCGATTTTATAGCGGAATTATAGTCGGAATTGGATACTCAATTGTTTTGACTTTTTTATTCCAAATGTTATCTAAAACGAATAATATCGTGGTAGCGATGAATGACGGAAACTGGGATAATCTGATAAACTCAAAACTGGATTTTTATTACACACTATTCTTCGGATTATTATCTGTTAGTCTTGGATTTTGTTTTACAACATATTTGTGGATGAGCAAACCAAATTCTGAAAAACGAAATATAACTCGGAAATTAAGATTTGCGCAAACCAATTCAATTTTTGTTTTCGGAGTAATAATGCTCGTACTGACAAGATTTTTTACAATTTATATGGGATTTAATTATGACAGATTTTATCTTAACTTAAAAGAATACTTTGGATTTTTAGCATTTCTACTTCCATTATTTATATTTTTATACAATTGGACATTAATTTCAAAAATTTACCAATCGAAAAAGATTTTGCTGATTTCATTGTTGATATTTGGAATTTTAGGATTAACATTAAGCGGAATAAGAACGTGAGATAACAACGTATATAGCTCATAGCTTGGTAGTTGCTTAATCGAAGTTAAGGCATATTTGGAAAGTCGCCAAATTTTTAAATTTGACGATTTCCAATAAAAAAGATAAATAGTAAAATTTAAAAATCTGGCTTGTGCTTAATCCGAAAATAATTTTCTAATTTGCACGCTACGAGCCATATACAAGACCGTTGGCAACAAGCTGAAAAAAAATGACGTCTGAAAAATATAACGCTTTAGGAAAAGGAACTGCGCTAATTTCGTTCATAATTGGAGCATTGATTTTCGGAATTTACTTTCTGACTTCAAACAGCGATTTGTTATTCATCGGATACGGATTTGTAGTTCTTGCAGGAATTACAAATTTGATAATTTTAATAGCAATTTTAGCCAAATCAAATTCTGACTCGACCAATCGAAAAAGACTTTTAAAAACAAGCGGATTGATGCTGATTAATCTGCCAATAATGTTCCTCTTCATTTGGTTATCGCTGATTTTGATTGGGAATATGAGAATCACGTTCACAAACTCAACTCAAAACAAACTGACTGATATTAAAATTGATGGTTGCGAAACTGAATATATTTCGGAATTAAAACCCAATGAAAGCAAAACAGTTTGGGTTGGAATTACTGGAGATTGCTCGATAACCTTAGAATATCTGGAAAACGGAGAACTAAAAAAAGAAATGGTTGCTGGATATGTGACAAACGGAATGGGACAAAAAATGAAACATAAAATTGACGGAAAAGACAAAGACATATTATAAAAAAAGCCAGTTGCCAACAATGTATAACCGCAATTACGGCGGATTCGACTACGTCCGAATCCACTCGGAATTGCTAACGCTTGTGACAAACCGAAAATTATCGCATATTAACCCGTAACTGACGGTTATACGAGACCGTTGTGCTTCATGCAAAAACAAATAATATGACAGACTATCAACAAACTGAGGAATTTAAAAGAAGAGAAAAGGAAAGTGAAGATGTTCAGGCTATTCTGACTACTTGGAATCCTTTAGGCTCCAGAAGTAAAGAAATATCGGATTTAGATAATTATTTTACTGAGGCTAACGATATCTTATTTCACATAAGAACCAATTTACATTTCCCTAAGAAAGGAGATAGGCAGACACGGACGGTTAGAATAGTTAGAACCGTTTTAAATGAAGCTTTCGGACTATCTCTTACGGATTCAGACTGTGAAAAGCCGGCAGCCAAAATTGTGTCGGTTGTAGAGATAAAATAAAGCACGAAAGCACAACACTATATAAAAACAATGCTAAAACCTGTCTTGAATCGAAATTCCGTGCTCGCTTGCTCAGCGGATTGTCCTGCGGACAATCACGCTCGCCCGCTCGCACAGTTTTTATACGGGACGTT
>NZ_JACGLT010000041.1 GCF_014062315.1 Gelidibacter maritimus | reverse complement strand
ACGTACTGTTTGTCGGTTCTGTTATTCAGCCTGACCTTTGGCATTCACTGATTTTCGGATTTTAGGCGACTTAACATTGGATCTCAAGAAGGTTTTATAATTCGTAACAGTGGTAAATTCTGCGTAGAGCTTTTTGAATTCATTTCTACGTTTTTAAAAGCCAAAAAATTTTCGACTTATTAATGGTTTTTTAGAGTCTGCACAGCTGTGTACTAACTTGTATTTATAAGCACTAAAAGTGATCATATCTACCCTCAGTGTGCCAATAGAAGCCACTTTGGATGTTGAATGTTAATGATCAAAATTCTTATGCTTCAATTTACCACTTTTCTCTAAACTTTCCTATACGTAGAACTACGGATTTTAAAGCTATTTTTTAGGGGTTAATATGGGCGATAGTTTGGTGAGCACGAGCGGACGCTCGCGATAGCGAGAGTTTGCTTGTTGGACTGGAAACAAATCGACCGTAGGAGATTTGTTCCATTTCAACAATGCCAAGATTTTTATGGTTAAAATTTAAGGAAGAAAAGACTTGTTTTTTACCTCAGTTCTTTGTTGGCATTTCGTTGTTTTTATTCAGTTTTATTTTTTTCTTTATCTGCTTGTTTTTTTAAATTATATCTGGTCATAAGTGCCATAAATGTTCCAAAAAAAGAGGCGTATAATATAAATTTCCATATTTTGAAATCTTGTCCGTCAGAATAGTCAAATCCAGCCATAAGTCCAGCGTAAACGATTCCCGAAAACAAACCTGATTTTATAATTGATTTTATCTGCGTATTCATATTTTTTAAAATTCCATTTTTAGGTTAAATTTATTTCCGATTGAGTGAGCAATTCCGCAACTTTCTAAATTCCGCATTTAATTCAGTTTCCGATTCCGCAAACGAGCTAAAAGTCAAACGTTTTATTTTAAATCACTCTTTTTTATATTTCTTATGTTCTATATTTCTTTTTGTCTAAAATCGCATAAAATTTTCGTAGCGAGATTTTCAGGTCTTTTGTTATTTCGCTCACTTTTTTCTTTCCTTTTTTATACAACTTTAAATTCTCGTTTACTTTTTTGTCAAAATAGTGTTTTTCCAGTTTCTCAACGATTTGTGTAATTGTCATTTTTAACATTTCTGTTCAATGAATGCCAACGTTTATGTGTAAGAATAGTTGCGTGGGATATACACCTAAAATAGTAAAAATTGACCGAGCCAATGGAAATTCCGAAGAATTTTCCAAGTAGGCGAGAACCAAGCAATTAATTATACACGGCTTGGCATTTCGTTGTTTTTATTCCGATTTCAATTATTCAGTTGAGTTTTGTTTTTTGAAAGGAATCCATTTAAAAATATATCCAAAACCTATTGCACATAAAACACCTGATGTTGTTTGGATTATGCTATTGTCAACTAAAAAGTAAGCAATAATTCCAACGATTATAATTGCAATACCTATTATCTGTGATTTATTCATAATGTTATTTTTCTCGAATATATAATATTTTTCAATTCCGATTAGTGAGTAATTCCGCAACTTGCTAAATTCCGCATTCAATTCGGGTTTTGTTTTTCAATTCAGTTTCCGATTCCGCAAACGAGCTAAAAGTCAAACGTTTTGTTTTAAATCACTCTTTTTTATATTTCTTATGTTCTATTTTCTTTTTTTCTAAAATCGCATAAAATTTTCGTTGCGAGATTTTCTGGTCTTTTGTTATTTCGCTCACTTTTTTCTTTCCCTTTTTATACAGCTTTAAATTCCCGTTTACTTTTTTGTCAAAATAATGTTTTTCCAGTTTCTTAGCGATTTGTATAATTGTCATTTTTAACATTTCTGTTCAATGAATGCCAACGTTTATGTGTATGAGTTGTGGCGTGTGCCATCACGGACAATTCCAAACGGTCAACTGCCTGTGGAAAATCCGCAGGATTTTCCAAGTAGGCACATACCCAGCCATAACTTATACACGCTGTTAGCACACGGTTTTTAAGTTTCTCATCCGAGTTTTATATCGAACGTAATGTTGTTTAAAGGACTAATTTAAACAATTCAGATCGATTTTTGTTTTAATTTATTCGGTCAGATCTGATTCGGTCGAGAAACACAAACTTTCGATTTTGCACTTAAACATCAAAAATAAAATCTGATTTGGTTCGGAAGGTTTTTATTCGTCAGAGTGGATTTCGCCGTACTATTTGTCGGTTCTGTTTTTCATCCGGACTTTTGGTAGTCAAAAGCTTTTCACTTTTAAGCGACTTATTACTGGAAATCAAGGCGTATTCGTTTATTCGCAACATTGGCTTTTAAACCGCACTTTCGGAAATCACAGATATTCGGATTTTAAGCGACTTAACTTTGATTTTTCGTATCCATCCGGGCAACTACGTCTTTTATGACATGACCTGTCTTTTTACCTTTGGTGGCATAAACTATATGTATTATGACAAAAAAGGAGAATGCTTTGTGGATGCGTAAATTGGTAAAGGAGTTTCGGGACTCTGGTCGGAGCCAAAAAGAGTTTGCCTCTGCCCATGGGATCAAGGAGAGCAAATTCCATTATTGGCGATCAAAATTATCGAGGCCTGTAGATGTAACGGCCGATAAAGGTCCTTCGCATTTCGTTCCTATCGAAGTCGTCCCTGTCCAGGAAGGCAGAACCATTTTGATCCGTTGCAAAAACGGGATCGAGATCGAAATCCCAGTATAGATGTTCGCACTTGGTACTTCGCACCGGTTCCAACTCTA
>NZ_JACGLT010000040.1 GCF_014062315.1 Gelidibacter maritimus | reverse complement strand
CAAATAGTGCTTCAAGCAAGGGCAGAAGGCAAGGATATTGAATTCACTACGAAATATGAAGACCAATAGCTAATGTAGTTGCTCGGACGGATACACACCATCTTTCGATAGATGATAAGTGAAGGTCAGCAATAACATTATAATCAAGTAGTTCAATTTCTTCTTTATCGAGAAGGAAATGACCTAATTCGTGAGCTAAAGTGAATATTTCTCTCCTAAAAGATTGGTGTCTCTTTAATACAATAACATTAGGTTTAAGAAAAAAACCATCTATATTGGCTTTCTCTTTTCTGTTATGAGTTTCTACAAACTCAAAAACTAAAATGTTACTCTCCGCAAACTTTGAAATTAGCGCTTTAAGAAAATCTCTACGTTTAGATGTGAAATTTGGATAAAGAATTTGTCTAAACTCTTTTGCTACTTTTTCTGGATTGTCTATTATGCTGAATTTTGGGATTTTTCTTTTTGTATCCAATTCTGCCAATTTAGAAATAGCAGAAATAGATATTTTTAGTTCCTCAAATTGACTAACTATCTGTTTTGCTCTGAAATTTAAGTCAGTTCCAAAACTTTCCTTTCTAAAAAAGATACTTGCTTCTTTTGCATTTTCAGGTGCTTTTGGGTCTAAATAATAATGAATTCCCTTTTCAAAAAGTTTATCAATTCTTTTTAAGTGTCCAATTTCTATTCTTTCCGAAAAAACATCTTTTTCAGTTATAGGTCGCTTTAAACCTTCACTGATTTTCAATAAAAATTCAGATACTGAAAGTTTATACATTTTCAGTAAGTGTTTTAATCGAGATATGTTATGTTCTACTTTCAAGAATATTTCTTTATTCAGAGTTCAAAGGTACAAATTAAGTTTTGTTGCTCAGCTTGCAGCTAACGTTACGTGTATGGAACGTAGCGTATAAATTTAACAATAACTTTCGGATTGGCACTTAGCCAAATCTTTGATTTGGAACCACTTTTTCAATATTACAGCCAAATCAAAGATTTGGCGGACTTTGCAAACACGCACAGACCTTTCGGAAAGCACTAATTAGCTATGTTTTATACACATTGTTGTGCTTTCGTACTTTTACTCAACTTTTAATTCTATAGACAATCCCAGCGCATTGGCAATCAGGGCGAAATTGGATAAACGAATATCTTCACCGTTTTCAATTCGTGAGATATATGGTCGCTTTTTTCCGACTTTATCAGCTAAATCTTCTTGGCTCATATGCAATTCCTTTCTTCTGTTTTTTATGATTTCTCCGAAATAATAGGAAAAAGCATCCTCTCGGAATTTCTCACGTTCCTTAGTTCCTTCTTTCCCGTATCGCTCAGCAATCAGTTCCTTTGCATTTATTGACTTTCCCATAATTACTTTTCTTTAAGATATTCTTCTAATATTTTTTCGGCTTGTTTTACCGCTTTTTTATAATCTTTTGTGGATTTTTTTAGAAATCCGCATAGACAAACGGCTTTGGTGGATTCTGCGAAATTCAGATGGTCTATTGCGAAAATTATAATTCGATATTCATTGCCTGCTTTAATTCGCAATTCATAAAATTGTGTTGATTGCAGTTTTTTAAGGAAGTTGGTGTTTACAACTTTAACCTCTCCAATAACTTCAATGAGTTGGAAGAATTTAAGCGAAACTCTTTCGCCTTGATTGTCTATAAATTCCAGACATTCTTCTGTAATATCGATTTCTCTCATATTACAAATGTAACGAATTAGTTACAATTTTGTTTCAATCTGTTTGATTTTTTTACAAGACGGGATTTTCTTCAGTATGAAGCACAACGTTAATGTGTAAGAATAGTTGCGGTGACAAGCACCTAAAATAGTAAACATTGACCGAGCTTGTGGAAATTCCGCAGGAATTTCCAAGTAAGCGAGAACCAAGCAATTATTTTTACACGGTGTTGTAATGCGTTATTTTTTCAGTTTCAAGATGCTCTTTGAAATATCTTATTAATTTTTTCTCTTCGCTGTTAAATATCAAACTTATAATTACAAAAAAAACAATCGGAAAGAAAAAGAAGGGGACTGGAATTTCTAATCCATATGACAACCGTAAAATGAGCATAATAATTGGGATTATTAATATTATATAAAGCCCGTATTTATATTTTGTCTCAAGTATAATCTTTGTTTTATTCTCGGTCAATTCAGATACAGTTCCGTAGATAACAATTGCACTTTTTGATTTATTGTCAATGTCAAAGGTATAATTTGTTCCAATTGAAAAGTTTAAACTAATTATGAATTCATTTTCAGTCAGCCATTTCAAAAAGAACATTTTTTCACTATTTTCAGACGTTATTCTTTTTATGTCATTAATATTTAAAGAGACATTTAATTCTTCTTTAATTAATTTTAGAAATGAGATTGTGTTCATTTGGTAGTTCTGGTTTTAATGCATTACAACGTTTTTGTATAAAGAAAGTTGCGTTTTTGTGGGCGAGGATTTTCCGTAGGAAAATCAGAAGCAAGCAAAAAAGCAACACACTTTAATTAAGCACAAAATAGCAATTTTTTTTATACGGTGTTAGCAAAAGCAGTTTTTAGTTAATTAACATTTGTTATTAGAAAACAACTTAGGCAATAAATAACTCAGCAAATTAGGAACAATTCCGATTATGTTTATCTGTTTGTTACAATTATAAAAAGTACTTATTTATTAAATTTTTAGAGTCAGATTTATGTTCGTTAATTTGTTGAATCAGACGACTTATTTTTAATGATTAAAATAATTCAGAAGCAGAGTGAGCCAGATCCAAAATCTATTTATTTAGTTTTTTGCTTCTTTTACATTTTGTTCTAAATATTCTAAGGAAAATTTTTAGTTTCTTTTTTAGAAATCCGCAATTTTTGTTTTTTAAGAGCAAACCTTGGCGTTATAATTTTCCGTAGATTTTGGTCTTCACCTGTTTTTGC
>NZ_JACGLT010000004.1 GCF_014062315.1 Gelidibacter maritimus | reverse complement strand
GGGTCAACACAAAAAGTTGTGGAGTAAGGAAAAATAAAAGAACTTTGGAACAAAAATTTTCTATGTCCTCAGATTCACTATTATCTATTGCCAATTTATTACTCCCCGAAGTTCTTGTGACCTATTTTGATCTTAAAAAACACGAGGTCAAAGGCGAAGAGCTCCACTTTTATTTTACGGAACTGAACACCGTCCCCGAGGGACACAGTGGCATTAGGCTTCATTCCAAAGGATTCTTCCCTGAGGCCACGGTTCAGGATTTTCCTATACGTGGAAAGAACGTCTTTCTGCACATCATACGTCGCAGATGGGTTGACCGGGACACGGGTACAGTGGTAACCAGAGATTGGCAATTGGTAGCAAAAGGAACTAGGATCACTAGTGAGTTTGCTACTTTTTTAAAACAGATCCGTCAGTAACAATGCCTCGAGCACATCGCTTGTTGCCAAGTTCTATGGCGTCAGTCCCAGGAACCTGCAAAGGCAGTACAAGGACTATCTAAGCGATTTTAAGACCTGGGACCAGAAAGCGCATGCAAAGCAATGGCTCCTCTTCCCACAAAACCTTGGAGGCTACCTATCCCTTGATGAGACCGCTTTTTCCAATGGAGAACTATATACCATAGTGACCAATAAAAACGCCCAGGGAAAAAAGGGGGCCATAGTGGCCATGGTCAGGGGCACCAAGGCAGAGGATGTTATAAGGGTATTGCAGCAGATCCCTTTAAAACAAAGAAGAACGGTCAGGGAAGTCACCTTGGACATGGCCGGGAACATGGGTCTGATCGTTAGAAGATCATTCCCCGAGGCAACCTTGGTCATAGACCGTTTCCATGTCCAGAAACTGGCACTGGAGGCACTGCAGGAGATCAGGATCAAGCACAGGTGGGAAGCACTGGATGCTGAAAATGACGCCATTGAAAACGCCAGGACCAAATCCACAAAATACACTCCGGAGTTATTGCCCAATGAGGATACGTTAAAACAGTTATTGGCCAGGAGCAGATATCTACTTTACAAAGCAAGCAGTAAGTGGACTGATAATCAACAAAAAAGGGCAGCAATACTCTTTGCACGCTATCCCGATCTGGAAAAAGCATATAAATTATGTCAGAACCTTTCCTGGATATTCAACAACACAAAGGACAAGACATCGGCTCTCATAAGATTGGCAAAGTGGGATGAAAAAGTGAGACAGGCGGCATTTAAAAGCTTTAATACCATCTCCAGAACCATGTCAATCCATTATCAAAATATACTGAACTATTTTGACAACAGAAGTACCAACGCTTCTGCAGAATCGTTCAATGCAAAAATAAAAGCTTTTAGAGCGCAGTTCAGAGGGGTTAGAAACATGGAATTCTTCCTGTACAGACTTACAACAATTTATGCATAATCCTAAAATCCCACAACTTTTTGACTTGATCCATTAAAAGCCTAAAACCGCGAAGAGCGGTTTTACGTCTTTTTTTATTTACATGCTTATGCTCAACTGCGTTGGCAACGCTGCAAATAAAAAAAGCCTACAAAATCATAGATTTTGTAGGCTTTTAATGGTCGGGGTGGCAGGATTCGAACCTGCGACCTCCGCGTCCCAAACGCGGCGCGATAACCGGGCTACGCTACACCCCGAATGGTTATCTAAAAATTGCGGAGAGACAGGGACTCGAACCCTGGCGACACTTTCGCGTCGACAGATTAGCAATCTGCTCCATTACCACTCTGGCACCTCTCCTATTTTGTTAAAGAACATCTTCTAAATGCGGATGCAAATGTAGCCCTTCATTCCAAAGAAAGCAACTATTTTAAGGACTTTTTATAATGAATTTTTTATTCTGGATATTCTATCCTGAGATGGAAGATGTTAGCTAATTTATTTTTCAATATTTTCTTAATCGATTCAATCTCTTTGAAGGTAATATCGGCATTTAAAAACTGCCCGTCCTCCATTTGTTTGTTGATAATGTTTTCAACAAAGTGATTGATCTTAGTGGATGACGGGTCTTTCAAACTTTTAGAGGCTGCCTCTACACTATCACACATCATCAAGATTGCCGTTTCCTTACTAAACGGTTTTGGACCTGGATATCTAAAATCTTCAATGTCTGTCGCAATATCCAACTCCTTTTCCTTCATATAAAAATAGTATACCACACTGGTGCCATGATGCGTTCTGATAAAATCAATAACGCGGTCCGGCAGATTGTTCTTCTTTGCTATTTCAATCCCATCCAAGACATGCGAAAAAATAATGTTAGTACTTTCTCGCGGTGACAATTCGTCATGTGGATTGATACCCGTGGATTGATTCTCAGTAAAATAGGTCGGGTTTTTCATTTTCCCAATATCATGATAAAGCGCCCCAACCCTAACCAACATGGCATTAGCACCGATTTCATTAGCAGAAGCTTCAGCTAAATTGGCCACATTTAAGCTGTGGTGAAATGTGCCTGGTGCCTTATTTGACAATTCTTTCAATAAATTAGTGTTGGTATCTGAAAGTTCCAACAGAGAAACATCTGACACCAATCCAAACAACTTTTCATAAATATAGATAAGTGGTTGCACAAAAAGGGTTGCCAAGCCACACAATATAAACATTCCGAAAGCCTCAAAGTTGAGCGTGGCGATACTTCCTTCATGAATCACAAAGAATGCAAAATAGGTAATGATATAAATAAGGGTAATTTGCCCTACCGAAATAAATAAATTGGCCCGTTTATACAATTCAGAAACGGTAAGAATAGTGACAATACCAGCTATGATTTGCAAAAACATATATTCATAACTGTTTGGGACTATAAAGCCCAATAGGAGTACCGTCAAGACATGCGAGAACAATCCTAATCTCGCATCAAAAAACGCTTTTAGTACAAGTGGAAGCACACATAGCGGCACCACATAAACATATTTGGAATTATAATTGACAATGAGGGTTGTCAGTAAAACCATTAACAGAATATTGAAAAATATAAATGTCACTTTTGTATTATCTAAAAACACTTCTTTTCTATATTTTCTTAGAAACAAAAGCAGCATCAATAAAGTTAAGGCCACTAATATGGAATAGGAAATTACCACCCATGTGTAGTTTGAAGCGCTCCATACTTGAGACTCATATTCTGACTCCAAAGATTTTAAGATGTCATATTTATGACCTTCAACCAATTCGCCCTTAGATATAATCAGAGTTTCTCTCTCAACATTACCTCGTGTTGAAGAAATTTTATCCAATTCTTCGTTTAGTGCATTCTGAGTAATAGACTTATTGACCTTGAGATTAGGCTCAATCAGATCAAAAAACATTGAGACAAAAACTGCCTTGAACTTTGCATTGCCACGATCTTCAAGTTGTTTTTCCAATAATCCTCTAAAAGCCTCTATTTTAGAAAGCTCAGAGTAAGTAGTGGAGGCAATCTGGTTTTGACCATCCAACAAGATTACATTCTTATCGTTGGGATAATTATAATCTTCTTCCAAGACGCCATTTTTATAGATCTCGCTCAAGACAGATCTACCAATTCTAAATAACTCCGTTTTTTTTCTGCCTAATGAGTCGTCGAATGTAGCGTTGAATTTTGTGTTGTAATCTTCAAATACATAATCTTTAACTTCTTCCAAAAGATCAAAATACACTGCACTTTCCTTGACAATATTAGATTTTTCCTTCTGTAATTCTTCGGGAGACTTTTGAATGGCAAAGTCAAAAGGCGCATAAAGGTTTTCAGATTGCCATGGTTTATTTTTGTCGAAATTGTACTTGAACTTACCACTTTTCGGAAAGAGATAAACAATTAAAAAAGTAGTCCCTATAAATAAAAGGATTTTGTAAATAAGTGAATGATTCTTATACCACTTGTTTATAATGTTTTTCATCAAAGTCGCATCAATTGTCTTTCAAAAGTAATAAAATATTAAGGGATTTGTAGGTTTAACGTCAGGTTTCATTCCAAAATCAATTTAAAAATGTTTAATTTTGCATCATTCAAATCAAAACCCATTCAAAATGAGTAAAGAAGTCGTCATTGTATCCGCAGCAAGAACTCCAATAGGTAGTTTTTTAGGTGCCTTATCTACAATTCCTGCACCAAGATTAGGAGCTGTTGCCATAATAGGTGCTTTAAATAAAATTAACCTTAAACCTGACTTGGTACAAGAAGTAATCATGGGTAATGTTGTACAAGCGGGAACTGGACAGGCTCCTGCACGTCAGGCTGCCATCTATGCCGGTATACCTAATACAGTGCCATGTACTACGGTCAATAAGGTATGTGCCTCTGGGATGAAAGCCGTGATGCAAGCTGCTCAAGCTATTGCGCTAGGTGATGCAGATATTATTGTTGCCGGTGGAATGGAAAATATGAGTTTGATTCCCCATTACTTACACGCTAGGACAGGTACCAAATTTGGACCAGCTACCTTAATTGACGGCATGCAAAAAGATGGTTTGGTAGATGCCTATGATGAAAATGCCATGGGTGTTTGCGCTGATGAATGTGCTATTGAATATAAGTTCAGTAGAGAAGATCAGGATGCCTTTGCCATACAGTCTTATAAACGCTCAGCAGCAGCTTGGGATGCTGGTAAATTTGATAATGAAGTTGTTCCCGTGGAAGTTCCTCAACGTCGTGGCGACGCTATTGTTGTTTCAAAAGATGAAGAATATACCAATGTCAAGATGGATAAAATTCCGGCATTAAGACCTGCGTTTACAAAAGACGGCACCGTCACTGCTGCAAATGCGTCCACTATTAATGATGGCGCTGGTGCAGTTGTTTTAATGAGCAAAGAAAAGGCCGATGAACTTGGCTTAAAACCATTAGCCATCATTAGAAGTTATGCCGATGCCGCGCAAGAGCCAAAATGGTTTACTACGGCTCCCGCCAAAGCTTTACCGAAAGCACTGGATAAGGCAGGAATCTCGTTAAATGACGTCGATTATTTTGAATTTAACGAAGCCTTTTCGATCGTTGGATTGGCCAATATGAAAATTTTAGGATTGGATGACAGCAATGTTAATGTTAATGGAGGCGCGGTATCTCTAGGACACCCCTTAGGTTGTTCAGGAGTTCGGATTATTATCACACTGTTGAACGTACTGGAACAAAACAATGCTAAAATTGGAGCAGCAGCCATTTGTAATGGTGGTGGCGGTGCTTCAGCAATGGTTATAGAACGCCCATAAAAAAACGTATTTATATAGATTCTTTTCTTAGTATTTATAGATGGACTTTTTTTCAATTACAGCATTTTATCATCTTACATTATTAGGTTGTCGAGGCCCAATAATCAATAAAAACAGTCAATAGCCCTTATCGCCTCTATGACCTACGGAATTGCCAATTTAAGTATTGTTCCCTTAAGAATTGAACCGTCTGACACAACTGAGCTCGTGTCTCAGGTGTTATATGGTGAAATATTCAAGGTGATTGAACGTCGAAAAAAATGGAGTAAAATCCGTTTGGATCATGATCAATATGAAGGATGGATGCACAACAACCAATTTCTTGAGCTCCCAGAGTCTGAATATCATCGATTGACCGAGAGATCGCAAAAACTTTCAGCCGATTTAATAGAATTCGTTCAAGACAACAACAATCAATTACTCACAATTCCGTTAGGATCTTCACTTTCCGCCTTGGATTATCTTGAACACTTGTTTGACGGAACGAGTGTTGAAGGCACTCAGCAGAAATCAAAACTAATTGAAACTGCTTTTCTCTATCGTAACGCTCCCTATTTATATGGTGGCAAAACCCCTTTTGGCATTGATGCCTCGGGTTTGACACAAATGGTTTATAAGCTAAATGGTTATAATCTGTTCCGCGACGTAGAACAACAAGCTAAACAAGGGGAAGCCTTAAGTTTTATTGAGGAAAGTGAAGCAGGAGATTTGGCTTTTTTTGATAATAACGAAGGACAAATTGTGCACGTTGGCATTATTATGTCCGATAATTACATCATTCATGTTAACGGCAAAGTACGTATTGACCGCTTGGATCATTCGGGGATTTATAATACCGACCTAAAAATGCATACCCACAAGCTTCGGGTGATTAAAAAAATTATATAAAAAAAGTGCTATCCAATTCAGATAGCACTTTTTGTATTATTAAGAAGTCAATTTTAATTTTGACCACTTTCTAAAGCATCAACTTTAGCTTTCATTTCTTTTTGTTTTGCTGTATTACCCAAGGCACTGTAAATATTGACTAAGGTTTTTGCTGCTTGCAAATCTGTAGGTCTCAACTTAAGGGTTGTTTCCAAATAAGGAATCGCTTCTTCATAAAGTTTAGATCTTTCATCTTTAAGCTCATCATACTTTTTATTGTCCGCCGCAGAACTTCCAAGGGCATTCATCTCTTCAATAATGGCCTGCTCTTGGCTTAAGATCAATACAGCCATGTTGTTATGAACATCGGCGTAATCTGGTTTGATCTTGATTGCTTTCTCATAATAACCTTTGGCCGCTTCAACTTCTCCACCCTCTGCTGCAACAATTCCTAAGTTGAATAATAACTCTGGATTGTTAGGATCTTTGATCAGCGCTTCTTCAATTAGAGTTTTAAATTTATCTCTATTGCCCATTTTCAATTGCATATTCGCTTCTGAAATGATTAAGCTTGCATCATCAGGATTTGCTGCGCGAGCATCTTTCATTGCTTCAAGAGCCTTCTCATCATTACCTTGATTCATATAAATCAATGCAACATTTCTAACTATTTCAGCTTGCTTTGATTCTGTTTTCCTAGTGGTTGGTGCGACATGCGTACCAGACTTAACAGAAATATCCATCATAGCTTTAGATGGAAATGCCTCTTCCTCATTGGTTTCTTTGTTGGTGGCAATATATTCGGTTTCAACACCAACATAGCCTAAATTCTTAAGCTCTTCGTAATGTTTTAAAGCCGTTTCGTAATCTTCACCGTTAACAGCGGTTGCTGCCGCATAATAAAGGTACAAGGTATCTGATTTTGACATTTTATAAGCTTTTTCGAAGCCGCTAGACGACGCCGAAAAATTCTTTTTTTCTAAAGCTGCATTTGCTTTGGTCAAAAACGAATTGATCATTCCTTGTTTAATTTCCTGAACATCTTTAGAGTACTTTCCGTTTTTCCCTTCTACTTCCGCTACCTTATTTAGGCTTTCAATGGCAACATCCATATCAGCGTCGGTTCCGGTTCCATTGGCATAAAATGCCTGTCCTTTTACGTAATAAAACTGGGCTTTTAATTTATCATCCGCATTTCCTACTAAGGATTCTGCAGCGTTAATTGCAGATTTTGCCTCTGCAAAATTACTTTTCTTTATAGCTTTTTCAGCATCTCTGATTTCCCTTTTTTGCGAAAAGGAAAAAGAACTTACTAAAAGTGCCAAAGCGATAATGATTTGTTTTTTCATTTTTAGTTATTTTAATTTTAAGTGTTAATTATTGTTTTCGTCGTCTAAATTATCAAGAGTTGTGCCGTTTTCTTCATCGGGCGCATTTTCAATGGTCTCATCTAATCCTTCTTCTACTAGTAGATCTTCTTCCTCCTTCATCACTTTGGCGACTGCTGCAATAGAATCACTTCCTTTTAAATTAATCAATTTGACCCCTTGGGTAGCTCTGCCCATAACACGTAAATCGTTAACCGCCATACGGATGGCAATTCCTGACTTATTGATGATCATTAAGTCATCTTCATCGCTAACCGATTTAATGGCAACCAAATCACCTGTTTTCTCAGTAATAGAAATGGTTTTTACACCTTTTCCACCTCTGTTAGTAATTCTATAGATTGCTTCTCCATCTTCAGGGTCATCAATATATGTACGTTTACCATAGCCATTTTCGGAAACCACCAAAACAGATTCTTCCATTGGGTTCTCAATAGTAATCATCCCCACCACTTCATCTTTCTCGTTTGCTAAGGTAATACCACGTACTCCAGAAGCATTTCTTCCCATTGGGCGGGTTTTGGCCTCTTCAAACCGGATAGCCTTACCTGATTTTAAAGCCAACATGATCTGACTATTGCCAGTTGTTAGTTTTGCCTCCAATAAAATATCGTCGTCCTTAATAGTAATGGCATTGATACCATTGGTTCTTGGACGTGAGTATTGCTCTAAGGATGTTTTCTTAACCTGGCCATTCTTAGTTGCCATAATGACGTAGTGGCTGTTAATATAATCCTCATTCTTTAAATCCTGGGTACAGATAAATGCTCTTACCTTATCGTCTTGTTCAATATTGATAAGATTTTGTATGGCTCTACCTTTAGAGGTTTTACTACCCTCAGGAATTTCATAGACACGCATCCAGAAACATTTCCCTTTTTGAGTAAAAAACAACATATACTGATGGTTGGTACCTACAAATAAGTGCTCCAAGAAATCCTCATTACGTGTAGTGGACGCCTTTTGGCCTACCCCTCCTCTATGTTGGGTTTTATATTCTGTCAACGACGTACGTTTAATATACCCCGCATGAGAAATGGTAATGACCACTTGTTCATCAGGAATCATATCTTCAATACTCAGATCGCCTCCTGCATATTCAATTACAGATCGACGCTCATCGCCATACTTTTCTTTAACAACTACCAGTTCATCCTTGATGATTTCCATCCGACGCTCTTTTTTGTCAAGAATATCCTTCAAATCTTCAATGGTTTTCATCAGAGCCTCATATTCCGAACGCAATTTATCTTGCTCCAGACCAGTCAATTGACGCAAACGCATCTCAACAATGGCTTTTGCTTGAATTTCTGAAAGTTCAAAACGTTCAATCAATTTTTCGCGAGCTTCATCAGCGTTGGATGATGCACGAATTAAGGCAATAACTTCATCAATATTATCTGAAGCAATGATAAGTCCTTCCAATATATGAGCACGCTCTTCTGCTTTACGAAGTTCATACGTCGTTCTTCGGACAACAACATCATGTCTGTGTTCAACAAAATGATGAATCATCTCCTTTAAGTTCAATAACTGTGGACGACCATCTACAAGTGCAATATTGTTGACACTGAATGACGACTGTAATGCTGTATATTTAAATAAGGTATTTAAAACAATATTAGGAATGGCATCACGCTTTAACACATAAACGATTCGCATTCCGTTTCTGTCAGACTCGTCGCGTATCATTGAAATGCCATCAATTTTCTTTTCGTTGACCAGGTCTGCCGTTTTCTTGATCATATCGGCCTTATTGACTTGGTACGGAATTTCAGTAACCACAATTGATTCTCTACCCTGCACCTCTTCAATATTGGCTTTTGCTCTCATAACAATCCGTCCACGGCCTGTCTTGAAGGCTTCTATTACGCCATCATAGCCGTAAATTGTTCCTCCCGTTGGAAAATCTGGAGCTTTGATATGTGTAATCAATTCATCAATATCAATATCATGATTATCGATGTAGGCAATGATTCCATCAACCACTTCACTAATATTATGAGGCGGCATGTTTGTAGCCATACCTACCGCAATACCAGAAGCGCCATTGACCAAAAGTCCAGGAATACGGGTCGGTAAAACTGTTGGTTCTTGAAGTGTATCATCAAAATTCAGTTTATGATCTACTGTTTCCTTCTCAATATCTGCCAACATGTCTTCAGATATCTTTCGCATCCGTGCTTCTGTATAACGCATTGCTGCTGGACTATCGCCATCAACGGAACCAAAATTTCCTTGGCCGTCCACTAACATATAACGCAAACTCCACTCTTGAGCCATACGCACCATGGTGTCATAAACGGACGTATCACCGTGTGGGTGGTACTTCCCCAATACTTCTCCAACAATTCTTGCTGATTTTTTATGGGCGGTGTTAGATCTAATCCCGAGTTCATGCATGCCAAAAAGCACTCGTCTGTGCACAGGTTTAAGACCATCTCTAACATCCGGTAACGCACGTGACACAATGACCGACATTGAATAATCAATGTAAGCCGATTTCATTTCATCTTCAATGTTGATAGGAATCAATTTTTCTCCTTCTGTCATATATAAATTAATTAGATATTTTGTAGATTTTCAGCCCGAACACTCGGGCGTGCTAAGATAACCATTTTACGAGTCTTAATGCCACTTTATTGCGGGTTTTTTGGTATATTTTATTAACAATATAAAGGGCTTTTCATTTGATAAGTATCTCGTTAAATGTTTTGAGATTCTGAAGTTTTTTTTGTCACTTAGCCCATAAGAAAACATTTAAGGTATAGTTTTTGCCCTATTCAAGATGTTTTCATTAATTTTATGCAGAAAGGATTTTACTATGGATGATAATTTTTCCCCAAGAGTCAAAGATGTTATAGCCTATAGCAAAGAAGAAGCTTTACGGTTAGGACATGACTTTATTGGGACCGAACATTTAATGCTAGGGTTGCTAAGAGATGGTAATGGTAAGGCCATTGACATTTTGAGCGCTTTGGAAATTGACTTGAACCACTTACGACGCAAAGTTGAAATATTAAGCCCGGCAAACCCGAGCAATGCCACCATGTCAAATGAAAAGAAAAACTTGCACTTGACAAGGCAGGCTGAGCGAGCTCTTAAAACTACTTTTTTAGAAGCTAAGTTATTTCAGAGCAACTCTATTAATACCGCACACTTATTATTGTGCATCTTAAGAAATGAGAATGATCCCACTACAAAACTTTTAAATAAGCTTAAAGTGGATTATGATAACGTAAAAGAACAATTCAAATCTATGATAACTAACAATGATGACTACACAGAATCTCCTAAGGCGGAGTCGTTTTCTGATGATATGGGTGAGGATGAGACCAAACACAACCCATTCAGCCAGTCGGCAGCTAAAGGTGCCAAAAAGTCTAAGACGCCCGTTTTAGATAACTTTGGAAGAGATTTGACGGTTTTGGCAGAGGAAGGGAAACTGGACCCTGTCGTTGGAAGAGAAAAAGAAATACAAAGAGTCTCTCAAATTTTGAGCAGACGCAAAAAGAACAACCCACTTTTAATTGGTGAACCTGGAGTTGGTAAATCGGCTATCGCAGAAGGCTTGGCGCTACGGATTATTAAACGTAAGGTATCAAGAATACTTTTTAATAAACGCGTGGTCACCTTAGATTTGGCGAGCTTAGTTGCGGGAACAAAATACCGAGGCCAGTTTGAAGAGCGCATGAAAGCCGTTATGAACGAATTGGAAAAGAATGATGATATTATTCTTTTTATTGATGAAATCCATACAATTGTAGGTGCAGGTGGCGCTACTGGTAGCTTGGATGCATCTAATATGTTCAAACCTGCTTTGGCCCGAGGTGAAATTCAATGTATTGGCGCAACCACTTTGGATGAATACAGACAGTATATCGAAAAAGATGGCGCCTTAGAAAGACGTTTCCAAAAGGTGATTGTGGAACCAACAACGGTTGAAGAAACAATTCAGATCTTGGAAAACATCAAAGATAAATATGAGGAGCATCACAATGTACATTACACACAAGAAGCCATTGAGGCTTGTGTGAAATTGACCAACAGATATATGACCGAACGCTTCTTGCCAGACAAGGCTATTGATGCCTTAGATGAAGCAGGCTCAAGGGTTCATATCACCAATATCAATGTACCAAAACAAGTCTTAGAACTTGAAAAGCAATTGGAAGCGGTAAAAGAAACCAAGAACACCGTGGTCAAAAAACAAAAGTATGAAGAGGCTGCCAAATTGCGGGATGACGAAAAACGCTTAGAAAAGGAATTGGCTGTTGCACAAGAACAGTGGGAAGAAGAAACCAAATTGCACAAAGAAACCGTAACAGAAGACAATGTTGCGGATGTGGTTTCCATGATGACAGGAATTCCAGTCAATAGAATTGCCCAAACAGAAAGCAACAAACTTGCTCAATTACCGGAACTGATCAAAGGGAAAGTTATTGGCCAGGATGAAGCTGTTGCCAAGGTGGTTAAAGCCATTCAGCGTAACCGAGCCGGCTTGAAAGATCCAGGAAAGCCTATTGGTTCATTTATATTTTTAGGTCAAACTGGTGTTGGTAAAACACAACTGGCCAAAGTATTGGCTAAAGAGCTTTTTGACAGTGAAGATGCGCTTGTCAGAATTGATATGAGTGAGTATATGGAAAAATTCGCGATATCAAGACTTGTTGGTGCTCCTCCAGGATATGTAGGCTATGAAGAAGGTGGGCAGTTAACTGAGAAAATCAGACGCAAACCTTATGCCGTCGTATTATTGGACGAAATTGAAAAAGCGCATCCTGATGTGTTCAACATGCTTTTACAAGTGCTTGATGACGGATACCTTACCGACAGTCTCGGAAGAAAGATTGATTTTAGAAACACTATCATTATCATGACTTCCAATATTGGCGCTCGTAAACTTAAGGATTTCGGACAGGGTGTTGGTTTTGGAACGGCCGCAAAAGCCGCGCAGGCAAGTGATAACACCAGAAGTATTATTGAAAATGCACTTAAGAAAGCTTTCGCACCAGAGTTTTTAAACCGAATTGATGATGTCATGGTATTCAATACTTTAGAGAAAGAACATATCAATAAAATTATTGATATTGAACTTGAAAAGCTGATTATCCGCATTAAAGGTTTAGGCTACGAACTTATCCTTACCTCAGACGCTAAAGATTATATTGCTGAGAAAGGATTTGATCAACAATATGGAGCGCGACCGTTAAAGCGTGCAATTCAAAAATATGTTGAAGATACCCTGGCAGAAGAGATCATCGCTGCAAAAATCAACGAAGGAGATACGATTACAATGGATTTGAATAAAAAGTCAAATGAATTGGTAATCAAGATTGAAAATCCTGAGACACAGCCAGAATCGTAAACATTTTATCAAACCAATTGAAAAGCATCTGTAATTTAACAGATGCTTTTTTTTGATTTAAATTAGTTATTGAGTATCTTTAGTTATGACAGATTTACTAAAATTTGATTTTTGTGAGATGCACATTTTTGATGATTACGTTATTGTAATCATTGATGAGGGCATTACGATCACTCCAAAACACAATAAAGAACTAATCAATGTAGTGGAGACTTATTTTCGCAATACAAATTTTGTTTATATATCGCATCGGTTAAACTCCTACGCCGTAGATCCTGCAACGTATCTTGAAACGTCAAAAATTAAAAATCTTAAAGGATTTGCCGTAGTTTCAAAAGATTACAAGGCAAAATCGAATGCCCAAGTTGAAAAATTATTTCTTGATAAACCACTTGAAATATTCGATGACCTCATTAAGGCCGTTTCTTGGAAAGACTCCATTCTATACGACTAATGATAATGTATTAATCATTAATACAAGCACGCCAGCTATTTGGATCAATTAAACATCAAATCGTTGTCAATAGAGAAATCATCAATAAATTGAACAGACTTTTTCATTAGATCATGAAAAATTTCATCTTGAGTAACAAATTTTATTTCATCCTGATAACTCTTCAAAAACGCCTCAATTAAAGGAGATGACTTCTTTGGTTTTCTAAAAGAAATCGCCTGAGCTGCGTTCAATAATTCGATGGCTAAAATTCGTTCTACATTATATATTAGCGTATGGGCTTGCGTGGCCGCATTTGCCCCCATACTGACATGATCTTCTTGACCGTTGGATGAAACAATAGAATCTACACTTGCTGGCGTTGCCAACTGTTTATTGGCACTTACTATGCTTGCGGCCGTATATTGCGGAATCATAAATCCGGAATTGAGCCCTGGATTATCTACCAAAAATGTTGGAAGACCTCTTTGACCAGAAATCAACTGGTATGTTCGTCGTTCTGATATATTCCCCAATTCGGCCATGGCAATTTTCAAATAATCCAAGGCTAAGGCCAATGGTTGACCATGAAAATTACCTCCTGAAATGATTTCATTTTCTTCGATGAATATATTTGGATTGTCTGTAACAGCATTGATTTCAGTTTTTATGGTATGACGCACAAATTCCAAGGTGTCTTTGGTAGCTCCATGAACTTGTGGAATACATCTGAAAGAATAAGGGTCTTGAACATGTTGTTTCTGTTGTGAGATAAGCTGGCTGTCTTCTAAAAACTCGCGAAAACGTTTTGCGGTTATCAATTGACCATTATGTGGCCTAACCATATGGACCAGTTCATTAAAAGGCTCAATTCGTCCATCAAATGCGTCCAAAGAAATACTTCCGATAAGATCGGCCAAATAAGATAATTTATAAGACTTCAGTAACAAGTGTACCCCATAAGCACTCATAAATTGGGTACCGTTTAAAAGCGCAAGTCCTTCTTTAGATAGAAGCGAGATTGGTTTCCAGTTGAAACGGTCCAAAACCTCCTGCGCCGCAAACGTTTCTCCGTTAAAAAATACATCACCTTTACCAATTAAGGGTAACGCCAAATGTGCCAATGGTGCCAAATCACCAGACGCTCCTAACGAACCTAAGGTATAAATGACTGGCAGAACATCATGATTGTAAAAGTCTATCAATCGCAATACCGTATCCAATTGAATGCCACTATGACCATAGCTCAGCGATTGAATTTTTAATAACAACATCAATTTCACAATAGTCTTTGGCACTTGGTCGCCGATACCACAAGCATGAGACATCACTAAGTTTTCTTGCAGCTGGGTGAGTCTATCCTTAGAGATTTTCACATTGTACAAAGAGCCAAAGCCGGTATTAATGCCATAAATGGGTTCTTCTTGGCCTACCATCCTTTCATCCAGGTAGTTTCTGCAGGCCTTTATTTTAGAAACGACTTCTTCTGATAACTCTAATTTCTTATCGTAGAAAAGTATATCATGTATGGTCGCTAAGTCTAAAGTTCTTGACGATATGGTGTGTGTTAAAATCATGCGTAGTATTTCGGTGTTCAAAAATCAACATAACCATTGCATTTTGCAAAAAATGTTAATAATTAATAAAAATATGTACAAAGTGTCCACAAACTATTACTTTTGAAAAATTATAAAAATTAAATTATAAAAATGAAGAAATTACTTGTTTTCTTATGTGTAATAGCAATTGTATCATGTAAGGAAGAACCTAAAGATTATGTTACGTTATCGGGGAAAATTACCAATAAAAAGAGCGACTCTCTTTTATTGAGAAGCAGAATGGTAACAAAAACCATCCAGTTAAACTCAGATGGCACGTTCTCCGACACGCTTAAAATCGGTCAACCAGAAGTTTTTGGTTTTTTTAATGGTGATGTTGCCGCTCCAATTTTCTTAAAAAATGGATTTGATATCGAAATGACCGCAGACATGGACGATTTAGAGGAAACCGTCAAGTTTTCAGGATCTGGATCTGAACATAATAATTATCTGACTCAACAAATGCAGTTAGAGAAAAAATTATTGGATCAGGATAGGTTAAGTAGTTTGAGCTCTGAAGGTCTTAAAACAGAAATGGAAAGCATCAGAAAAGAATTGACTACATTTTATAATCACGATAAAAACATTGACAGTACGCTCACTAATATGGCTAAAGCTAACTTAGAGCCAATGCTGAATATGTACCAGAATTATTTTGCTGAGTCTATTGCCATTAGAGAGCAATTTCCAGCTGGATCCCCATCGCCGACCTTTGAAAATTATGAGAATCATAAAGGCGGAACAACATCCTTAGAAGATTTAAAGGGCAAGTATGTTTATGTTGATGTTTGGGCTACATGGTGCGGTCCTTGTATTGCTGAAATTCCTTCGTTAAAAGAACTTGATGCTAAATATGCTGATAAAAACATTCAATTTGTGAGCATCTCCATTGATGATGCCATGAGGAGTGGTGGTGGCGATTTAGAAGTTGCAAAAAACAAATGGAGAACCATGGTTGAAGAGGAAAATTTGATAGGTCTACAACTTTTTTCTGATAAAAATTGGCAATCAGATTTTGTTCGAGACTATAAAATCAACGGTATTCCACGTTTTATCTTAATTGATCCAAATGGAAATGTTGTAGATGCTAATGCTCCACGACCATCAAGCAAGAAACTTATAGAGTTATTTGACAGTTTAAATATCTAATCAGAAAGTCAAAACACTTATTAAAACCGCACTTATACATTCGATTTAAGTGCGGTTTTTTTATGTCAAGAATTCCCTGACTTTTCCTCTTGCTTTTGCTGGACTTGTGGCTTGGCAAACAGATCTAGATAGGCCTGCCCCAAATAATCTATGACATGGCTAGCGGTCAAGCTCTGGTATCCATAATCCTCCACAGCAATATCTGCTGACTTCCCATGTAGGTACACCGCGAACAAACTGGCCGTTAAAGGCTCATAACCTTGAGCAATAAGGCCTGTAATAATACCCGTCAAAACATCTCCAGTGCCACCAGTAGCCAAACCTGGGTTACCTGTGGAATTGATGTACAATTTATCTTCAAACACCGTAATGGTATGGGCATCTTTAACAACGAGAATACATTTGTATTTCTTTGAAAAAGCTTTTGCTTTTTTCAACTTATCAAAATCATCTTTCCAGGAGCCCAATAAACGTTCTAGTTCTTTGGGGTGCGGTGTTAAAACGGTTTGAGGTTTTATCAATTTAAAATCGTCTTTATGTTTGGCCAGCAGATTGATCCCGTCGGCATCAATTACTAAAGGGACTTCATTTGATTTAAGAAACTTCTGAAATGCGTGTTGTGTTTTTTGGTCCAACCCCATGCCCATACCCATACCTACAGCGGTTGGTTCAATATCAAATGTAATGCTGGTAAGCTTCTCATCATCAGCATCGGTAAGGACCATGGCTTCCGGAACAACGGATTGCATCGGAATATAACCACACTTAGGAATAAATGTGGTGACCAATCCCGCACCCGAGGCCATCGTACCTCTTGCTGAAAGTATCATGGCCCCCATTTTGCCGTGACTACCGCCAATGAGCAATGCATGCCCGTAAGTCCCTTTGTGCGAAAATTTTTCTCTGGGCTTATAGATGGTCAACATTTCATTCTTCCCAATCAATTCCACTTCAGTTTCGGTTTGTTGTAGAAACTCAAGGTCGATTCCTATATCAAGAACTTCCCATTGACGAGTATATTTTGAAGTATCGGGAAGAAAGAACACCAATTTAGGCGATTGAAAACTCAAGGTATAATCAGCCCAAACGACTCCATTTTCATCTTTAGGAACCTTATCTGCATACAGTCCAGAAGGCAGATCAATGGCTAAAGTAAAGGCTTTTGACGCTCTAAAATGCTGGAACAGACGTTTTACCCATTCGTTTGGAGGTCTATTTAATCCTATCCCAAAAACGGCATCTACTATTATATCATCGGGGCCAATTTCAGGAAAGTCTGCTTCACAATTCAGCATTATTGGCCATTTTTTTGTAGTTTCTTTGATACGATCATAATTGATTAAAAAATCCTTAGTCCGCTTTTCGCTGCAATTCACTACATAAATATGCACATTATAACCATAGTTGACCAATTGTCTCGCTAAGACCAAACCATCGCCACCATTATTGCCAATGCCACAAAATACGTGGATGGGTACTTGAGCTCCTTGCATTCGCTGATGGATCCAATTAAAAATTTGCGTCCCAGCACGTTCCATCAATTCGGTGGAACTGATATTTTGCTTTTCTGCAGTTAATTGATCGCCTTTATAGATTTGTTCTTTTGAGAATATCTTCATTTTAGCAGTCTTTTATTATGATATGCCTAATTCTTTAATAATTATCCCTAAAAAAGGGCTGTAAATTTTTTTATCAAAGTAAAAATAATACTTTTGACAGGTATAGACCAAGATATGCAAACTTTACAACACATAAAAGATGTTTTCATGACCTTTAACTCTTCTGAAGGCAACATTACTTTTAACATTATTACCCTTAGGGGTTAATTGTTATATTTTATCTCGTCCTATTTATTCCTGTTTTTTTCTAGTATTACTTCTAATCCATCATATTTTTAATTATGAACGTATTGAAATTTGGTGGAACCTCAGTCGGTTCCACGGAAAATATTAAAAGAGTCATCGCTATTCTCAATAATTATTCACAAGAGGAGCCCGTTATTTGCGTGGTTTCTGCAGTAGGTGGCATCACCGATAAGTTATTGAAAGCAGGTGAATTTGCGCAACATAAAAACGAACACTATCTATCTGAATTTAAAACCATTAAAGAGATTCATCTTAATCTTTTATCAGAGCTTATTCCCAATCAAAGCGAAGCCGTAAAAGAGTATGTTGAAAGCAAATTGGCAAGTTTAAAAAGCTTACTTGATGGCATTTATTTAATCAATGAACTTTCACCTAAAACCTCCGATAAGCTGGTGAGTTTTGGCGAACTACTTTCCTCTTACATTGTTGCAGAAACAATGAAAAGTCAAGGCTTAAATGCCGTTAGGAAAAATAGCCAGGATTTAATTGTGACCAACTCAAAATTCACGAAAGCAGAAGTTAATTACGGAATTACCAATATGAATATTCGTGAGTATTTTAAAAATGCCAATCAAAAAATCACGATCCTTCCTGGCTTCATTTCAAAATCCGATTCTGGAGAAATTACTACTTTAGGTCGTGGTGGCTCTGATTTTACAGCAGCTATTATTGCAGCAGCACTAAAAGTCAATCGTTTAGAGATTTGGACCGACGTGAATGGCATGTATACCGCCAACCCTAAACTGGTCAAACAAGCTTACCCCATTGAGCGCCTGTCTTATCAAGAAGCCATGGAGTTATCGCATTTTGGCGCCAAAGTACTCTATCCGCCTTCGCTTCAGCCGGTTCTTGTTCTGGATATCCCTATTCACATTAAAAATACAACAGATCCAAATGCCCACGGTACGGTCATCACTAGTGATAAGAGTAATGGTTTCTCTAAAGCTGCCAAAGGCATCAGTAATATTAGCAATATTGCCTTACTGACTCTGCAAGGTAATGGCATGATTGGGATCCCCGGGTTTTCAAAGCGGCTTTTTGAAACCTTGGCTCAGGAAAAAATTAACGTCATCTTCATAACACAAGCTTCTTCTGAGCATTCTATTTGTTTTGGAATTGATGAAAATGACGCGGCCCTTGCGGCGGAAAGTATTAATTTAACCTTCGAAAATGAAATTTCATTGCTGAAAATAGATCCAATTTTAATAGAGAAAGAATTATCAATTGTTGCCTTGGTTGGAGATAACATGAAAAACCACCAAGGTATAAGCGGCAGAATGTTTAGCGCCTTGGGAAAAAACAATATCAATATAAGAGCCATTGCCCAAGGAGCGTCAGAAAAGAACATTTCGGCGGTCATTGCTGAAAAGGATGTAAAAAAAGCATTAAACACCCTTCACGAGCGCTTTTTTGAAGACCAGACCAAACAGTTGAATGTTTATATTACAGGAGTTGGAAACGTAGGTGAACGCCTTGTAGAGCAAATTCATCAACAAAAAAAATATGTAAAGGAACACTTAAAAATCAATATGAGAGTCATTGGATTGTCCAACTCTCGTACGATGATTTTTGATGAATCCGGACTTTCCCTAAAATCTTGGAAAGAGCAATTGGCATCCGGAGAAAAGGCGACATTGGAAGGGTTTTTGGAGCGTGTAAAAACCTTAAATTTACGCAACAGCATTTTTGTGGATGTCACAGCCAACGAAGAGGTTTCAAAAATCTATGCAGATTATCTTAGAGAAAGTATTGCCGTGGTGGCCTGCAACAAAATTGCCTGTTCAAGTACTTTCGAAAACTATAGCAACCTCAAAAGACTTTCCGTAAAGTACAATGCACCGTTTCTATTTGAAACCAATGTTGGTGCTGGATTGCCAATTATTGACACCCTGAACCACCTCATTGCTTCTGGTGATAAAATAACCTCCATCCAAGCCGTGCTCTCGGGGAGTTTAAACTTTGTATTCAATAATTTTGATGATAGCGGCAGTTTTCATGATGTCGTAAAGCAGGCCCAAAAGGAAGGTTATACAGAACCTGATCCGCGTATCGATTTGAGCGGTGTGGATGTGGCCCGTAAAATATTGATTTTGGCCCGTGAAAGTGGTACAAAAATGAACTTGGAAGACATTGAAAATGATTCCTTTTTAACGGAAAACAATTTAAAGAGCGATTCTGTTGACGATTTTTATAAGACTTTAATAGCTGATGAAGCACATTTTCAGAAGTTATATGCTTCTGCCAAAAAGAACGATTGTCAATTGAAATATGTGGCAGAATTTGATGGTGAAAAGGCTAAAGTTGGTTTAAAGGAAATTCCTAAGGATCATCCGTTCTATAACTTAAAAGGAAAAGATAATATCGTCATGTTTTTCACACAACGTTATCCGGAGCAGCCACTAATTATTAAAGGCGCCGGTGCTGGTGCTGATGTGACTGCATCGGGATTGTTTGCGGATATCATTCGAATTGGGAATTAGAATATTAGTATTAAGTACAAAGAATTAAGTATTAAGAGCGCCCCGCAACCGCAAATGCTTTAATCAAGAATATGGGGCTCCAAAACCCACTGGTGGGAATAAACGAAATGAAAAATAATTGTGATTCCAATAGCTATTGGGACGTGGTAAAACATAAAAATTTGTGAATAAAGACGAAATCAAAATATTCTCACCAGCAACGGTGGCCAATGTGTCCTGTGGATATGACGTCCTCGGATTTTGCTTGGATACGATCGGTGATGAGATGATTATCCGTAAGACAGAAAGAAAAGGGATTTATATCACCAAAATCGAAGGATATGATTTACCTCTTGACGCCACAAAAAATGTTGCAGGCGTTTCGGCGTTGGCGATGATTGCCGACGCAAAGCCCGATTTCGGATTCGAAATTGAAATCTATAAAAACATTAAACCAGGTAGCGGTATTGGGAGTAGTAGCGCCAGTGCTTCAGGTAGTGTTTTTGCCATCAACGAACTTTTAGGAAGACCATATACTAAGACACAGGTTACCGATTTTGCCATGAAAGGTGAATCTTTAGCAAGTGGTAGTGAACATGCTGATAATTTAGCGCCTGGAATTTTTGGTGGATTTACTTTAGTTAAGAGTATATCGCCTTTGGAGATTTTACAATTACCAACTCCAAAAGATGTTTATGCGACGATTATCCATCCGCAAATAGAAATCAAAACCTCCGATGCCAGAGCTATTTTACCCAAGTCGTTTCCTCTAAAAGATGCTATTACCCAATGGGCAAACCTGGGAAGTTTTGTTCATGCATTACATACCAGTGATTATGAGTTGTTAAAAAGAAGTCTGCAGGATGTTATTGTAGAGCCACATAGAAGTCAATTAATTCCGCATTTTGCAGAGGTCAAGTTGGCGGCATTGGAACATGGTGCTTTAGGAGCAAGCATTTCTGGAGCTGGCCCTGCAATTTTTGCGCTTTCAAAAGGAATAGAAAATGCGGAAAATGTGGAGAAAGCGATGCGGGAGGTGTATTCTAAAACGGAAATTGCGTTTGAAACTTATGTTTCGAAGATTAATACAGAAGGGATTAGAGAAATAAAATCAGGCGGATGACGGATGACGGATGACGAATGACGAATGATAAGTTTAATTAAGAAAGATTAATGTATTTATGAATAAATTCAAATTTGAAAAGCTACTGATATGGCAAAAAGCAATGGATCTCGGTGAAGAAATCGATGATTTGGCTGAAACTTTTCCTGATAAAGAGAAATATAATCTTTCATCCCAAATAAGGAGAGCTGCCGATTCTATAGCCTTAAATATATCAGAAGGTTCAATAGGACAAAGTAATCCTGAACAAAAAAAATTTATAGGATACGCCATACGCTCCTTGGCTGAAGTCGTAACGTGTCTGTATAAAGCAAAGAGAAGAAATTATTTAAACATAACTCAGTTTGAAAATTTATATGATAAATCCTATGAATTAATGAATATGATGATCGCATTTAGAAATAAAATTAATTAAAAAATGACTTATCGATGTTGACTTCGGTCACCCGTCACCTGTCACCCGTCAATTATTATGAATTATTACAGTTTAAACAAAAAAGCCCCAAACACCTCATTTAAAGAAGCAGTAATTAAAGGTATTGCACCAGATAAAGGGCTTTATTTTCCTGAAACCATAACACCACTACCCGCTTCATTTTTTGAAAATATTGATAATTTGTCTTATGAAGCCATTGCTTTTGAAGCCATCAAACAATTTGTAAGTCCGGATATTCCTGAGGATGTTTTAAAAACAATCATTGCGGAAACCCTATCCTTCGATTTTCCTGTTGTGAAAATCAATGATCAGGTTTCCACTTTAGAACTCTTTCATGGTCCCACCATGGCATTCAAAGATGTTGGCGCCCGATTTATGGCACGCTGCTTAGGTTATTTCAATCAAAACAACACCGAAGAAGTCACCGTTTTAGTTGCGACATCTGGAGATACTGGTGGCGCAGTTGCCAATGGATTTTTAGGTGTGAAGGGCGTTAAAGTCGTCATACTATATCCAAGTGGAAAAGTAAGTGATATTCAAGAAAAGCAATTGACTACGCTTAAACAAAACATTACGGCTTTAGAAGTAGATGGTGTTTTTGATGACTGCCAAGACATGGTAAAGCGTGCGTTTTTAGATGATGAATTGACGAGTAAAATGCAGTTGACGTCAGCCAATTCGATCAATGTTGCACGTTGGTTACCTCAGATGTTCTATTTCTTTTTTGCTTACAAGCAGCTACACAAGACCCATAAAAAAATTGTGTTTTCAGTTCCAAGTGGCAACTTCGGGAATATTTGTGCAGGCATGATGGCACAACAATTGGGCTTGCCAATTCATCATTTTGTCGCAGCAAATAATGAAAACAATGTGGTCACAGAATATCTCACCACTAGATTGTACCAACCAAAACCTTCCGTCCAAACCATTAGCAATGCCATGGATGTGGGCAATCCAAGTAATTTTATCAGAATACAGGAAATTTATAAACATAATTTCGAGGCTCTAAAATCCAATTTATCATCCTTTAGTTTTTCTGATGATCAAACGCGTGAGGCTTTAAAAGAGCTTTATACTGATTTTAAATATATTGCTGATCCACACGGCGCCGTCGGTTATTTAGGGTGTAAATCATATTTGAAAGATAACGAAGATGCACATTGCGTGTTTTTAGAAACGGCACATCCTACAAAGTTTTTAAATGTTGTAGAAGACATCATTCCTGAAAAAATTGAATTGCCATCGCAGATTAAAGCGGTTATGGATGAAGAAAAAGCTTCTATTCCAATTGCGCACTACGACGAATTAAAAGCTGTTTTATTCAACACTTTATCATGAAATAAGAGGCCGAGTGCCTCTTATTTTATTTTGTTCCCCAGAGATATCATAGTCACTGGGGAAAATACGTTTCAAACTAAATCATCCAATAAAAGTCTTGAAATCTTAATCCTACAGCGTAGCGGTCTTGACTCAATTCGTATCTATTATAGAAATTATTTTAATAATCCTATTTTTCAGAAAATCCTTCCAGAGCCTTACCTATAAGGGTATCCCCATTTAAAATTTCAAAAGATACTTTATTTGCCGTATCGTCATTAAGAACCCGCACCAAAGTTTGGGCCACGTCTGCCCTACTGATTTCACCAGATTGGGACAGCTTTTCTTTTAGCTGAATATGGTTTGTGGCATTGTTGTTATTCAAGGTTCCCGGTCTTACAATGGTATAATTTAAACCGCTGCTTTTCAAATGTTCATCGGCATTATGCTTAGCCTTTAAATAATCTTGCAATTGATCAGCTTTTTCTGGAGCATCGGCCCCCATGGAGCTTAACATCACAAACTTATTGATATTGGCGTTTTTTGAAGCGTCAATCAAGCGTTTTGCACCTTCCTGATCTACACCAATCACATTTTCTCCACCTGAACCGGCAGCAAATATGACTTTATCCACATTTTTAAAAGCGTGGGAAACATCCTGCTCCAAATCGCCCAACACCGTTGAAATTCCTTTACTTTCAAACTGATCCATCTGCTCTTTTTTTCTAACCATGGCTACTGGTTTAAAATATTGCGTTTCTGATAGAAGTTTGACAATCTGTTTTCCTGTAGTGCCGTTAGCACCTGCTACTAATACGTTTTCCATACCTATAATGTAACAGAAATTAAAGCACATACAATTTTTATACAACATTTAACTTAAGTTTATCACCACGTTTACCCTGTTATATAATCTGAGAAATTTAATTTGAAACATTATTTCACCAGCATTATTTAGATTCCGAAAGCAGACTTTTCAACAAATTTTTAATCGGTGGGATTCATTTCTAAAACAGATAATTTTCGATACTTTTGTGACACAATGATGGAGGAGATTTTAACGGGAGTCTTGAAAATTCTTGGAAACACTATCGAAAGTATCGTTTCTGCTTCGGGTATTAAAAGATCAATTGTTATGGCTTTTTTAGTACTTGTTCTCGCTATTATCATTGCTTATTCACTTACAAAAGATTTTAAATAAGAAGTACGCCGTTGCGGAAATAAAAAAAACAAAACATGAAAAACACAGCATTAACAGCAACTCACGAAGCTCTTGGAGCAAAATTAGTGCCTTACGCAGGATTTAACATGCCTGTTCAGTATGAAGGCGTCAGTGCAGAACATGAAACCGTTAGAAATGGCGTTGGTGTCTTTGACGTATCACATATGGGTGAGTTTTTAATTGAAGGGCCTCATGCACTTGAGTTAATTCAAAAAATATGTAGTAATGATGCATCAAAATTGACCGTTGGAAAAGCACAATACAGCTATTTACCAAACGAAGAAGGTGGAATTGTTGACGATTTGATTATTTATCAGATGAAGGAAGACGCCTATTTATTGGTGGTAAATGCGAGTAATATTGAGAAAGACTGGAACTGGATCAACGCTAAAAATGATGTTGGTGCTACAATCAGAGACCTCTCTCCTGAGTATTCATTGTTGGCCATTCAAGGTCCTAAGGCGGTAGAAGCCATGCAAAGTTTAACGAGTCATGATCTTTCAGACATTAAATTCTACAATTTTGTAGTGGGTGATTTTGCAGGGATTGAAAATGTCATTATTTCTGCAACAGGTTATACTGGGAGTGGTGGTTTTGAAATCTACTGTAAGAACTCTGAAGTAAAACAAATTTGGGATAAGGTATTTGAAACTGGTGCCTCTTATGGTATCAAACCCATAGGACTGGCTGCGCGGGACACCTTGCGTTTAGAAATGGGTTATTGTCTTTATGGAAATGATATTGACGAGACCACCTCGCCTATTGAAGCTGGATTGGGTTGGGTAACCAAATTCACCAAGGAGTTTACCAATAGTGAAGCTCTTAAATTGGAAAAGGAAAACGGACCTAAAAACAAATTGGTAGGTTTTGAACTTGACGAAAAAGGTATTCCGCGTCATGGTTATGATATCGTGGATGATCAGGGTCAGCGCATCGGAAGGGTAACCTCAGGAACTATGTCACCTTCTCTCAATAAAGGTATCGGATTGGGCTATGTTCCCGCAGACTTGTCTGCAGTAGGCACCAAGATCAATATTCAAATCAGAAAAAAGGCAGTACCAGCAACCATTGTAAAAACGCCATTCTATAAAGTTTAATACATGTTTGATTTCCAAAATGTCATTGACACCGTACATCATAATTTAAAGGATGAAGTCTTTAGAGGATTGGTGGCTAATTATATTCCAGAATTAGCAAACATTGATGTCCAACATTTTGGAATCCATTTGAGACTATTAGACGGCCAGACTTTTGCAACCGGAGATTGGAACAAGAAATTCTCCATTCAAAGTATTTCAAAAGTATTGACACTTGCCATGGCTTTACCTATGTATCCTGAAAACTTATGGCAAAGGGTTGATGTTGAGCCCTCGGGAAACCCTTTTAATCATTTGTCACTTTTAGAACTCGAAAATGGCATTCCCCGGAATCCTTTAATAAATGCTGGAGCTCTGGTAATTGCTGATATTTTGGTAAGCCTTCTTGAAAACCCAAAGGAGGAGTTCTTGAATTACGTCCGCAATGTTGTAGATGACCACTCTATTGATTTTAATTTAAAAGTTGCCGAATCCGAACGTCTGACCGGCTATAACAATTATGCTGCCGCCAATTTGTTAAAAGCGTATGGAAATTTAAAAAATGATGTGGATGATGTCTTGGACTTCTACTTTCATCAATGTGCCATTGAAATGACCTGTGAGCAATTATCTAAAGCCTTTGTGATGTTTGCAAATCACGGCACATGTTGTTTAAAGACCAACCAACTTTCACCTAGCCAGGCTAAACGTATCAATGCCATAATGCTCACCTGCGGATTTTATGATGAAGCTGGAGAATTTGCTTTTGAAGTTGGCTTACCTGGAAAAAGTGGTGTTGGAGGTGGCATTGTAGCCGTTTTACCTAACCATTTTACCATATCTGTATGGTCGCCTGGGTTAAATATGAAAGGTAATTCACTATTGGGAATGCAGGCTTTGGAACAGTTTACCAGCATGACCAAATTATCCATCTTTTAGAAAATTTTGCCCCCAAAATGAAGACACCAGATAACAAACATCGCATTCTTATCCTTGGAGCCAGTGGTTTTATAGGAAATGCCCTGTATAAAGAACTGGCTCCCTATTTTAAAACCTTTGGCACTTATCACATATCTAATAAGACTTACGAAAACAACCAGCACTTTTTTCAATACCGTGTAGAAGAAGATGATGTTTTTGAAATTCTTCAAGCGGTCAAACCGTCCATCATTATTTCTTGTTTACGAGGCGATTTTCATGCTCAGGTGATTGCACACCAACATATAGCGGAATATGTTGCAACTCACGACTGTAAAATAATTTTCTTTTCTTCGGCAAATGTGTTTGACGCCTATAGCAAATACCCAAGTTATGAAGATGATAAAACTCTGAGCGACAGCATTTACGGACATTTCAAAATAAAAATTGAGAACATGCTACTTCGTTTACCCAAAAAGAACGTGGTCATTATCAGGCTGCCAATGGTTTTTGGCACCCAATCCCCACGTCTCAAGGAAATTAAGAATCATATAATAGAAGATACGGCCATTGAAGTATTTCCAAATTTGATAATGAATGTCACAACCGATTTTAAAATGACCCAACAAGTCCACTATATGATTAATCGAAGTAAACATGGCGTCTTCCACTTGGGGAGTTCAGATTTGGTTCACCACGACGATTTTATTATGGAAATGGTGGCATTGATTACATCAAAAAGCGTTCGTTTTAAACAAGTATATACCACTAACGAAGATCGGTATCTGGCCGTGATGCCAAAAAGCAATAAGCTTCCTAAACATTTACACATGAGCAGTACAGAACTTCTTGAAGAATTAGATAATTATATAAATTATAATCCTTAGAGTTCAGTAAATTGTCAATTATAATTTTTAATTTTAAGAAACTTAAAAACCATAATTATGTCTCCGTTATCTGAAGATACCATCGAAAAAAAATTATTGCATTTTCCTGATTGGGAATATTATGACAACGCATTGCATGCTGAGTTTGAATTTGACAATTTCAAGGATTGTTTCAGTGCCATGAGCCGAATTGCGTTTGAATGCGAAGCACAAAACCACCATCCAGATTGGAAGAATGTCTATAATGTATTGACAATTTCGTTGTCCACTCATAGCGCGAAAGGCGTTACAGAAAAAGATTTCAAATTGGCGGAAGCCATTGAAGCCATCGTGGAAGTTCAGGAATAAAATTAGATCCTGTTTCAAATAATGTGGAAATACCAGTTTTTAATGACAGTCATTGCATTTCTCCATATAAATTATAAAAAAATGCTGTTTAAATGAATGGGCAAATGCCATAACAATCTACTGAAATACTCATCGTATAAAACTAACCCTCTCATTGACAATTTTAGCGCTTTAGGCTCTTAATACTTGTGATTAAAACCATGTTATTAATGTTGGTTTTTAAAATACAACAGATTTTAATCTGTCGCCATTGTATCTAATCAATTTGCGATGCTATCTTTCATCTTGGCGCTTGGTTGAATGAGTAAATTGGTGTACCCCTGACTAAAGTTATATTCATTCACGGTGCTTTGGTAATTTTAGTAAATTTAATAGAACATATATGGCATTGAATACGTCAATATATTTGTATGATCATTTAGGATATGATAAGATGATTTTTTTAAATTTGCTCGGAGTTTGGGTTGATAAGAGTGAAACGACCGATAACTATTAAGTGTAGATTTAGAATTTTAAACCTTAAACAAAGAACTTATACCATGGGAAGAGCTTTTGAATTTCGTAAAGCACGTAAAATGAAACGCTGGTCAGCAATGAGCAAGGCCTTTACACGTATAGGCAAGGACATTGTAATGGCAGTCAAGGAAGGTGGGCCCGACCCTGACACCAACGCACGATTGAGAGCCGTTATACAGAACGCCAAGGCTGTAAATATGCCTAAGGACAATGTAGAACGCGCCATCAAAAGAGCATCCGATAAGAGCTTAGGAGATTTTAAAGAAGTTCTTTTTGAAGGTTATGCCCCGCATGGCATTGCCGTTTTAGTTGAGACTGCAACAGATAATAATACGAGAACAGTTGCGAATGTTCGGAGTTACTTTAATAAATGTGATGGGAGTTTGAGCACATCTGGTTCGGTAGTATTTATGTTTGATCATTCTTGTAATTTCCGAATACCTGCGGAAGGTTTAGATGTAGAAGAATTGGAATTGCAATTCATTGATTTTGGTGCAGAAGAAGTTTTTTTAGACGATGATGGAATTTTAATCTACGCCCCTTTTGAGAGTTTTGGCGCTATTCAGTCTGAATTGGAAAAAAGAGAGATTGAAATTCTTTCCTCGGGTTTTGAACGCATTCCTCAAGTAACCAAAAAACTAACCGTCGAAGAAGCTGAAGATGTCGAAAAACTCTTAGAAAAACTGGAAGAAGATGATGATGTACAGAACGTTTACCACACCATGGAAGAAACTTCTGAAGACTAGCCCATACATTCTACTTGATCATTTAAATTAAAAAAGCCAACAATTAAATGTTGGCCTTTTACTTTCTCATATCAATGATTTTCCAATCAAAAGAAAGTTGACATTAATAATTTAAAACCCCTATCCTTGATTAATCTATACGTAAATTTCATATAGACGGTTTTATATTGATAAATTTAAAAAGCTACCTTTTTTTAAAAGATAGCTTTTGGGACGCAAAATAAACTAATGTTTCTTTTTAGGGACAAAAAAATGTTTACTGTATGTTTCACTAGTCAACTGCAACATCTTCTATTCAAAATGCATGCCAAATTAAATTGTTTTTAGTTTTGAATTTAAAAAACTAAATTCTTAAGAATAGGATAAAACTTTGCCCTTAACACCTTTAAAAAAGTTGCGCATAAATTCAAAATCTGATTCTATATCTTCGGTTGGATAAAAAGGCTCTGAAATCTTGTTTTGTTTGTTTTCAAAATCAAAAGTAAACATGATAATAGGCACATTCGCTTTTTTAGCGATATAATAAAAGCCTGTTTTCCACTGCTCCACTTTCATCCGAGTGCCTTCTGGAGACAATGCAAGTCTAAACTCATCCCGACTCTCAAACAGTTTCGCAATAGCCTCTACTTTGTTTTGTCCAGGGCGTCTATCTAAAGGCGCACCACCAATCGCTTTAAAATAATATTTAAAGGGCCATTTGAATAGTTCCTTTTTTGCTACAAAATTTGATTTAATTCCAATCACTCTTCGCATTAAAAGCGCTATATAAAAATCATGCCAACTGGTGTGCGGTGCTGCAATGATGACCGCCTTCTTGATCGTGTCTTTTGACATAGTGACATTTCCAACTAAACGCCAGCCTAAAATTTTATGATAAATAAACTTTGATAACCATCTCATGCTACATTTTTTGATATAAAGCTTTCAGTTTTTCTCTAGTGATTGTCTTTTTCCAGTTCTTACCAATAGCATTTTCCCAAAGGGGCTCCAATCCTAAAGCGACATCAATCATAATATCAAACTCATCATCACTGAGTTGTGAACAAATTCCTTGTGGAATCTCAATGTTGTGTTTTTCTTTCATTTCCTTAAATAATGCTACGCCCTCAGGGTAAAACTCTTCTAAATGATCAAAAACAATACAATTACCTATGCCATGTTTTGTTCCTAAAAGGTAACCAAGCCCATAGCTCATAGCGTGTGCTGCGCCTACCTGAGAATAGGCAATACTCATTCCGCCATGCCATGAGGCCATCATCAATTTATCTTGTAGCTCTTCTTTCGATCCATCGCCGTCAATAAATATTTCTTTACATAAATCATATGCTTTTTCGCCATAACTCTGGCTAAAGGCATTTAAATAAGTGCCCTTTAAAGATTCAACACAATGGATATAACAGTCCATTCCTGTAAAAAACCATTGGTCTTTAGGTACATCTTTTGTTAATTCCGGATCTAAAATTACTTGGTCAAAAGGTGTGTAATCAGAATTGATACCCAGTTTTTTCTCTGGTCCTGTCAACACTGTAGTTCTTGACACCTCTGCTCCTGTTCCGGATATTGTGGGCACACCAACATGATAAATAGCCGGGGTTTTCACCAAATCCCATCCCTGGTAATCTTTAGATTCTCCAGGATTAGTAAGCATAATGGCCACTGCCTTAGCCAAATCCAATATGGTTCCGCCACCAATGCCAATAATGCCTGAAGGCCTATCTTTATGGGACAGGATAATCTGCTCTACCAATTGGTCCACTTGAGAAGTCTTAGGCTCTTCATCAGCAGATATAAAAATCACCTGATCGGCATAAGCCAAAGAAATTCTTGAGGTCAGCCAAGCATTTCCTTTAAAAACATCATCTACTAAATAAATAAAAGGTGCCTTAACGTTTAATCTTTTTGGTGACAGAATATCACTCAATTGATTGAAGCTACCACGTCCAAAAACAACCCTGGACACCATTGGATAATTTTTATAAGTCATTCTTTATGCTGTTAACTTTTGTTTGTCGGGTCGAGTTCAATATTGGAAGAATATCCAATAAACTCGATACCGTTTTAAATTTTTTATTGTCCTGCTTATTGGTCTCAACTTGCTCATGGACCCAAGTGGTATGAAATGGAATATGGATAGCACGTGCTTTAATATTTATCAGTGGCAATACATCTGATTTTAACGAATTACCAATCATCAAAAACTCAGAAGGTTTTACATCCAAATGGTTCAACAGTTTGGAATAATTAGCTTCTTGCTTATCACTGACCACTTCAATATGATGAAAATAGTCCATTAGCCCGGACTTCTCCAATTTTCTTTCCTGATCCAACAAATCGCCTTTAGTCACAACTATCAATCGGTAATCCAAAGATAATGTAGCCAAAACTTCCTCAACGCCATTCAAGAGATGTACAGGTTTGTTGAGCATATCTTTGCCAATATTAAGAATGGCTTCAATAGTTTGATTGCTCACGGAATTGTTGGACAGCTCCAAAGCAATCTCAACCATGGACAGGATAAATCCTTTAATCCCGTATCCATATAAGGGCAGGTTTTCTATTTGCCTCTTAAAGAGCTCTTGATCAATTTTATTTGCTGTTTCATAAGGCGCCATCAACTTTGCAAATGCGAGTTCAGCATCCCTAAAATAGGTTTCGTTGACCCAGAGCGTATCATCGGCATCAAAACCAATTACTTTTATGTTGGTATAATCTATTTCCATAAACGTTTTGCGCGTTCCAAATCTTCCGGCGTATCTATTTCAACACCTTCAATAGTGGTCTCAACCATTTTTATGCGTTTGCCATATTCTAAATAACGGATGCATTCTATCTTCTCTGTGGCCTCAATAAACTGCATTGGCAGCTTATAAAAGTCAAGAAGCGCCTCCTTTCTAAAGGCATAAATACCTTTGTGCTTAAAGTAGCGTGCCCCAGCTTCCTTGTCTCTAGGATATGGAATTGGGCTTCTTGAAAAATACAGTGCAAAATTATTCTGATCTACAATGACTTTTACGGTATTTGGATTGCTGATTTCATCCCAGTCATGAATTTCAACCATTAACGATGCCAGATCAATTTCTTTCTGATGGTCATCTTTGAATGCATTCAATACCTTCTCTAAACTTTCTCTCTCGGTAAAAGGTTCATCACCTTGCACATTCACCACAATGTCAACCTCCAAATCTTCAACTGCCTCTGCAATACGATCGCTACCAGACTGGTGTTCTTTTTTGCTCATGATTGCTTTTCCGCCATTGTTTACAATTTCGTCATAAATGATGGTGCTATCGGTTACCACAAATACATCATCAAAAAGATTGGTGTCAACGGTAGCTTCGTAGGTTCTAAGAATCACGGTCTTACCCCCTAAATCTTTCATCAATTTGGCTGGAAAACGTGTAGCACTGTAACGTGCCGGAATCATTGAAATTATCTTCATGGTTGGTCTAAAGTTTCTACCCAAAAATAACCCTTTTTAGATGATTTTATGGTTTGTAATGTTTAATCTTTTTATAAAGTTTAGTGCCGACTTTGAAGTGTATGTTGGTAATTAAAGGATGAAATAGTTGAATGGTAAGTGCAGGATAATTGATTATTTTAAAATCTCATAAATCTTGGAACGTTAAAACCCACTATTGGAAACAAAAAACTCGTCGGGGAAACCAATTAAATATAATTTATCCTTTGCCCTGGTAATTGCCGTGTACAGCCATCTCAAATAGTCTTTATCGATACCGTTGGGTAGATAGGGTTGCTCCACAAAAACCGTATGCCATTGGCCTCCTTGCGATTTATGACAGGTAATTGCGTAAGAAAACTTGACCTGCAACGCATTGAAATGCTTGTTATTCTTGATTTTTAGAAACTTTTTATAATTGGATGTTTCATCAACATAATCCTTTTGGACCTCTTGGTAGAGCCGGTTGGATTCTTCATAGGGCAATGACGGCGATTCCGACTCAATGGTATCTAAAAGGAGTACCGTTTCAAAAGGTGCCATTTTCGGATAATCAACCATTTGCACCTTGACCTCGGCAAATCTGAATCCGTACAAATCTTGCAAACTGAAAATTTCCAGAACTTGAATGATATCACCATTCGCAATAAATCCAGCTTCTGAAGTAGGTTTGACCCAAAAATAATTGTTTTTGACCACCATTAGAAAGTCCCCAACAGTAAGTTCATTTTCGTTATGTAATATGCGCTCCCTAACTTGTTTATTATATAAATTTGCCCGCTTGTTACTTCTTACAATAATCGCTGTCTCCTCATGCCCCTGATCTGAATACCCATCATTGATAGCGTCCATAATCTCATAACCATCAATTAATCTTACAACATCCGAGTAGCCCTCTAAATCAAATTTAAAGGCTTCGTAAAATTCGCCTTCCAATGTTTCACGCAGATTGGTTGCATTCATCAAAATTCCAGAATCCTGATCTTGTCTCACAACTTCATCCAGTTCAATGGCAATAACGTTTTTGTTGTAATTTAGGTTGAGCTGCACATTGTCCAAGGCCGGGCTTAAATCCGATTTAACTGGTGGAAGTTGGGCTTTATCACCAATCAGCAACAATTTGCAGTGATGCCCAGAATATACATATTGCATTAAATCATCCAAAAGCGATCCGTTTTCGTGAAATTTTGAATCTGAAGGTGCATCAGGAATCATGGAAGCTTCGTCAACTATAAATATCGTATTCCGATGCTTATTGGGCTGCATTACAAATTTGACACCTCCACCTTTATCTTTTTTTGGAAAATATATTTTTTTATGAATGGTGAAGGCTTCCTTGCCTGAATAATTGGAAATAACCTTGGCCGCTCTTCCTGTTGGTGCCATCAAAATGGCACTTTTTTTTATGTGCCATAAATTGGAAACCAAGGTCCCGATGATACTTGTTTTTCCAGTTCCAGCAAATCCTTTTAAAAGATATAATTGATTGGAATCTGTATTAAAAACAAAATCTGACAGTTGATCAAGAGCAATATTTTGCTTCGGCGTAGGTTCAAATGGAAATTTCTGTTTTAAATGTTTATAAAATTCGGAGGCGTTCATGTTATAATGCGTCATTTTCTAAAACGGAAAGGTAAGGTATATAAAGAATTGTTGTAACTTTATGACATACTTTTTAACAAGTAGAACTAATTTATTTTAAATTCATTTTTTTATTACATCATTTTTATTAGGTTTGGTTTTCGTGAATTAAAAAAAATTGTAGATTTGCGTTAGACCAATTATAAAAAATAAACACACAAACTATGCTAACAGTAATTCTTGCTATTGTAATTGTTATCCTTCTCACGATTGGAATCGTTTGGTTGATAGACAAATTTGTACCACAAAACTTTAAGCCAATTCTACACATTTTACTTTGGGGAATTATTGCTTTTCTCGGCTATTCTACCTTCATGTCTGTTTATGGAGAGATTCAATTTAATGAACTTAAGGAGAAACGCTATCATGTAGTTATTGAAAAACTAAAAGACATTAGAGATGCAGAATTAGCGTACAAACAAGTTAACGGGAAGTTTACGGATAACTTTGATAATCTGGTAAAATTTATTGATACTGCTAAATTTACAATTACTCAACGTAGAGATTCAACCATTGTAGATGAGGAAATGACCAGACGATTTGGTGGTGTGACAATGACAAGAGATATTGTGATTATTGATACTTTGGATTTTGTATCGGTAAAGGATTCTTTATTTGGTGCAGATACGAGATATAAGACCATGATGAATGTACCGGTTGGAAAACCTGGTGCAAAGTTCGACTTGAAAGCCGGATTATTGGATAATATTCCTGTGTTTGAAGCTAGCGTGGACAAAGCTATCATTCTTGATGGCGAAGACAAGAATCTAATTGCAAAGGAAAAACAAGTGGTTTCTGTAGATGGCGTTAACGGACCAAAACTTATGGTAGGTTCTATGGATGAAGTCAAAACCATTGGAAACTGGCCTAAAAACTATTCAACTGATTAGTACATTGGAATTAAATAACCTTAGAAAGCTGTCCATTCAAATTAGTTTGAGTGGACTTTCTTTTTGTATCTTTAACAGTCGTGATTCTGAAGTTGAATTTTTAAAGCGAATTGAATTTAAAAGCAAATTGACGCCAGAGGCAGTACTGGAAGAATTGCAAGCAGTCATTACTAATGAACCTTTGCTTTCTCAACCTTTCGATACGGTGTTGGTACTTTTTCAGAACGAACTTTCTAATCTGGTACCTGCAGCATTTTTTGAAGAACAAAATGCGGCAGATTATCTGAAATTTAGTTCAAAAATTATTAAGACCGACTTTATATCATACGATAAAATAGAGGCCATTGATAGCATTAATGTATTTGTTCCCTATATCAATATCAATAATTATTTATTTGAAACCTATGGCGAATTTGAATACAAACACGCTTCCTCCATCTTTTTAGAGCAAATTTTAAAAGAGATTAAAGTAGATGCTAACGAAGACCATATATATATCAACGTAGCACCCTATCACTTCGAAATGGTAGCGATAAAGGCAGGAAAACTTCAATTATACAATACCTTTGAATATTTCACAAAAGAAGATTTTATCTATTTTGTACTCTTCGCTATTGAACAATTAAAGTTGAACACGGAAACTGTTATTGTCAAACTGACTGGCCGTATCACCAAAGGAGATGAATTGTACCAATTGCTTTATACCTACATCAGATACGTCGAATTTGATGAGCCTTCAAAACCCTATACCTTTGAGGACGCTAATCAGATCCAATCAAAACATGAGCACACACTTATTTTAAATAGTTTCAACTAATGCGAATTATCTCAGGTCAATTTAAAGGAAGACGCATCATGCCACCGAAAAAGTTACCGGTACGTCCTACGACGGATATGGCAAAAGAGGCCATTTTCAACATTTTGAATAACCTCTATTATTTTGATGAGATTTCAGTATTGGACTTATTTGCCGGAACTGGAAGCATCAGCTTTGAGTTTGCTTCTAGAGGCACAGAGAACATCACCTCAGTGGATGAAAATTTTGGCTGTATCAAATTCATAAACAATACAGCAGATGAATTTCAAATGCCCATTAGAACAGTCAAAAGTGATGTGTTTAAATTCTTGGAGACTACAAAGCTTAAATCAGATGTTATTTTTGTAGATCCACCTTACGCTTACAGTTTGGATGAGTTTTCCAAAATACCTGAATTGGTATTTCAAAATGATCTTTTAGATGATGAAGGTCTTTTGATAGTAGAGCATGCCGAACAGATGGACCTTTCTCACCTGCCATATTTTAGTTACTTCAAAAAATACGGCAGTAGTTTGTTCAGTTTTTTTGAGAAAATTGAATAGAAAACAACGCTCCGCTTTTAAGTTTGAGTATAGATTCCCCGCCCGAAAGCAGGATTAGTTCAACCAACATAATCCAATGCGTCTTTGACTTTTAGAAAATGGCTTTCACTAAATAAACAAAGCTCCTTGAATACACAAGGAGCCTGTTTTAAATAAGTAAATCTGTAAGCCGAATTCTGTCCATTTTCAGTTTGAAATGAATTCCAAAAAGAAAAGTACCTTATCATTTATCTGAATGCACTGTTACCAGTACACTTTAGCTGTCTACCCTCCAACAATCGAGCGTGCCGCCCTTTCCCGATCCCGATTGGGACTGGACGTTGGTATACATGACATTGCACCACATAGAGTTTACCTGGTTTCACTACAGCTTAACCTGTACATACTTTCTGTTGCACTTTTCCTGATCTCACGACCGATGGCCATTAACCATTATGTTGCACTACGGTGTTCGGACTTTCCTCCAAATCCTCGCGAAAGCGGGGATCTCATAAATGAATCTTTCAACTCAAAATATGAGACGTTCAATCAAGTTGAACATTTAGCGATAAGGCGATTTACTTAATTGCAAAGTTAATGTAAAGTTTTAAATGCTTAACATTTAAACACCTAAAGTTGTAACTACTTAGGGTGCCCAAAGTTGCTTAACTACTCAAAATTTTTGGGTGTTAACAGCTTAGAGTACTTTTTTAGACATCATAAATCTCAACTCCTAACGCTTTTGTTAATAACTAATATTAAAATCATAGGATGTCATTCCTTTATTAGAACCGAATTTTTAACTTTGTTAATTCAAGTTTTGCATCATGATAACGCACAACTGAATTCAGTATAAACAATGGAACATTTTGTAGTATCGGCGCGTAAGTACAGACCACAGACCTTTAAGGATGTTGTGGGCCAGCAGGCTATTACCAATACGTTGATGAATGCCATTGAGAATCATCATTTAGCACAAGCGTTATTGTTTACAGGACCACGTGGGGTTGGTAAAACAACCTGCGCACGTATATTAGCTAAAATGATCAATAGTGATGGCACTGAGAAAGAAGACGAAGATTTTGCCTTCAATATTTTTGAGCTTGATGCCGCCTCCAATAACTCGGTGGACGATATCAGGAATTTAACAGACCAAGTTAGAATTCCACCACAAGTTGGAAAATATAAAGTGTATATTATTGATGAGGTCCACATGTTATCTCAAGCCGCTTTTAATGCGTTTTTAAAAACCTTGGAAGAGCCGCCAAAACACTGTGTTTTCATTTTGGCGACGACTGAAAAGCATAAAATTATCCCAACGATCTTATCGCGTTGCCAAATCTTCGATTTTAAACGTATCACGGTTAAAGATGCAAAGGACTATTTGAAATATATTGCCGAGGAACAAGGTATTGATGCTGAAGATGACGCACTCCACATCATTGCCCAGAAAGCCGATGGTGCTATGCGGGATGCGCTTTCAATATTCGATCGGGTGGTCAGTTTTTCTGGTAAAAACCTGACAAGGCAGGCCGTAACCGAGAACTTAAATGTTCTTGATTACGAAACCTACTTTACCAGTACCGACCTAATTTTAGAAAATAAAATTCCCGAGCTACTTATTTTATTTAATGATACCTTAGCCAAAGGTTTTGACGGACATCATTATATTGCAGGCTTAGCGTCGCATTTTAGGGATTTAATGGTCTGTAAGAATGAACAGACCGTAGAACTCCTTGAAGTTGGCGAAGACACTAAGATAAAATACATGGAACAATGTAGGAAAGCCTCCTATGAATTCTTGATGAAAGGTATCGAGCTTGCCAATGACTGTGATCTCAAATTTAAAAGCAGTAAAAATCAGCGTCTTCTCGTTGAACTCACGTTAATGCAGCTTGCCTCTATCACTTTTGATGGAGAAAAAAAAAATAGCAGTCACTACATAATTCCAGCTTCTTATTTCAAATCGAAAGGCATTACTCCTATTCCTGTAACGCTTCCAAAACATGAATCTCCAGCCAGAAACAAGGCTGCCGAACCTTCACCAACCGATACGGAAACAGGCACTACGAAGAAATCAAATCCAGCGGCCCAACAGGTGATTCCGAAAATTGATTTGAAACCTGATCCAAAACGTACTTCGGGACTTTCATTAAAAAGTATTAAGGCCAAAAAAGAGCATCTCATCAAACAAATGGAGGTGGTCATTGATCCTAACGATTTACCAAAAGAGGATTTTACCCCTGAAGCTTTCCATGAAGCATGGACGGATTATATAGCAGCTTTAAATCAGAAAGGAGAAAAAATCATGGTGTCCATTCTGGAAATGAGCAAACCAAGATTAGATGGCACAAAAATACATGTTGAATTTCCCAATGAATCCCTCAAGATAGAATTGGAGCGTGCACAGTTTCCGTTGATGGAACATCTCAGAAAGGCTGTTCGGAACTTTGATCTCACCTTATATGTTGATGTCAATGAGGAAGTCGCTAAAAAATATGCCTTTACTCCACTTGAGAAGTATGAGAAACTGAAAGAGAAAAATCCAAATCTTGAACTTTTGAGAAAAACCTTTGGACTTGATGTATAGGCGCAAAGTTACGTTTTTAATATGAAAAATTCCTTTATCATACTAATCCTAATTTCAGTCCTATGCTTCAACTGTGATAAACGACAAACCAAAAAAGAAGCATTGGAACAATCTATTTCAGAATTCAATCAAAAGCATAGAGTTTTAGAAACGGTCAAATATCATCCTGAAGCTCATGTGGAAATAGTGACCGACACACTTATTGCAAATACAACGAATGTCCACATTAAAAACTACTCTTTAAGTGATAATCAAATTTTAATCCTTAGTTCTACGAACTCCAACCTAGGGGAAGTTAATTATCATCGTGTTTTTGAATCAGAGGTTGTTATTTCCAAAGCATCTAAAGACATTTTCAGAACGCACATTTCTGCAATGCAATTTAAAGGCAATTCAACTGATCAATTCTGGAACAATGCCACCTTGCAACATGTCTGGCTAAATCAAGAACTTTCTACAGTTGATGATATCAAACTGGAAATGTCTTTTATCAACCCAAGAAATATGGCATTTAAAATGTATAGAATCTCCATTGACGGTTATGGTCAAAAGTCATTTAAATTGATTGAAGAACGTGGGTAGAGATAAATTTTCTGTTCGACATAAATAGCAGGGAAGAAAGAAAAGGATGTCGTGAAAATTATCGTTATGTTAGCGGCAGAAATTAGGAAATCAAATTGTTATTTAGATATATAATAAAAGGAGGTTAACCTTTTAAATTAAAAATTATGCTCGGATTAAAATTACCTACAGATCCACGTTGGGTCAATATTGTTGAAAAAAACATAGAAGACATCTTAACAGATCATGCCTATTGCGAACAAAAAGCGACCAGTACGGCCATATCACTCATTGTAAGTTTCCCTGAATATACGGAGTTAGTACAGGAAATGGTAGCTTTGGTTAAAGAGGAAATCAGCCATTTTAAAATGGTGCACGACAAAATACTAGAAAACGGTTGGACCCTGGGTAGAGATCGAAAAGACGATTATGTAGTGCAATTACTCAAGTTCTTCCCGAAAGGTGGTAGCAGGACTACGCAATTAGTCCATAGGCTACTCTATGCGGCTCTAATTGAAGCGAGAAGCTGTGAACGCTTCCGATTGCTCTCTGAGGAATTGGAGGATAAGGAGCTGGCAGAATTCTACCGAAAATTGATGGTTAGCGAGGCCAATCATTACACTATGTTTTTAGGTTTTGCCAGACAATATGGCGACCGAAAGGAAGTGGATAAAAAATGGAATGATCTGTTGGATTATGAAGCAGAAATCATGAAAAATTTAAGTAAGAGCGAAACAATTCACGGGTAATCTCTTATACATCAAATTTTAAGTCTTAAATAGGCTTAGAATGCATAAAGCTCCACAATGATGGAGCTTTTTTGGTCTCAGAATAAGTTAAAACTATGTACTTTAGTGCGTCTCGCTTTAGCTTCTAAAAATTTTGACCCCTCCCGCTAACTATCGGGATCACGAACCTGCCGGCCGATAGGTTTTCATAGATTCATTAGCTCCCTGAAAAAAGAGGCTTAATTTATTAGCATAAATTTCACGAACCTGATTGGCGTCAGGCAGGTGTAAGAGACTTTCAATCTGTTTTAGAAACCTATAGCACTTTAGTCCATGTGTGATTTAGCTATTTATGTTTTGAGCAATTTTAAAGTCTGTAGGTGAAGCCAAACTGCATCACACCTTGAGTTGCTTTAATGTTAAGCTCATCATCAAACACGTTTGAAATTCCGTACAAATAACGGAAATCAATTCCAAACTCCTCAGTAATCATATATTCAGCAAGACCTACACCTGAGAATACAAGGTTCTTAAATCCGTCACGGTGCTTATGGATTTTAAGCCCCACTTGAGGGCCAACACCAACCTTGAATCCTCCAAAAATATTGTAGTTCAATATCACCGGAAGGTTGAGGTAATCAGTTTTATAATGCTGTAAATTAGCACCTTCTGGCGAATACTGTAGCTCAGTCATAACAGCAAGCGTTTCGGTCAATCCAAAATCAACAAAGGCACCAAAAACAAATCCGTTTCGATGTGGATTGGTCCTGATCCCATCCACTTCATAATCCATATTAGAGACATTGGTGGCAAAGTGAACCCCATAACTGATGTCTTGAGAAAATGACAAAGTCGTCATACTTGCGATAAGCAATAGTGTAAATAGTTTTTTCATAATTCATGATTTGAGGCTGTGAATATATATTGAATATTATTATTCTAATGAAATATTAGATATGTAACAATAAAAAGAAGATAAACGGCTAATCTATACCAAGTTTACACTTGAGACCGTTCCAAAATAAACACTTTTTACAATCCCGTCAGAAAGCCCAATTTTCGGTACGTAAATATACTTGGCATTACTCCATTTCATGGCTGAAAGGTAAATTCGTGTAGCAGGAATAATTACATCGGCTCTATCTTGATTAAGGTCCAACTCTGTAATACGTTCTTCATAACTATAGGTTTGGAGCATGTTGTAGTAAGAGGTTAAATAGAAATAAGTTAATGGCTTACCTGCAGCCCTTCCTGAAATTTTGAAAATTTTATTAATGTTTCCACCGGAACCCAACAGTTCAATTTTCTCATAATCTTTAGTACTTTCTTTGATCCACGCCTCCAATTCCAACCAGACCTCTTTTTGAACGATATCATTCAATAATCTTACTGTTCCAATTTTAAATGATTTTGAAGCTGCTGTTTCCCCTTTATGAATCACAGAAAACTCAGTGCTACCACCACCGACATCCACATACAGATAAGTTTTTGTCCGGTCTATAAATTGGTTTAAATCTGTAGCGGCAATAATGGATGCTTCCTCTTCACCATCAATAACATCAATCTTTATTTTGGTTTGTTTTTTAATCAATTTCACAATGTCACTTCCGTTTTCAGCTTCACGCATTGCAGAGGTGGCGCAAGCTTTATAGGCAACTACCCTATGCGATCTCATGAGTAATTTAAAAGCGTTCATGGTATCTACCATACGCAATTCATTTTCTTTAGAAATTTTTTGATTTAAAAAAACGTCTGCTCCTAAACGTATTGGTACACGTACCAAGGAGCTCTTTCTAAATAGAGTTGGTTTACCTTTTTGTTCAATTATGTTTGAAATAAGCAAGCGTACCGCATTGGAACCAATATCAATAGCCGCATATTTTTTAATGTTCAGCATAGTTTAATCTTGTAGTTTATTGACGTAGTAGTTATAGATCTCAAATTGCGATCTTACTTTGGGTAAGTGGTTATGTCTATATTTGTTTTCATGCGTGCCACACAATAGGCGCGCCTTAACATTGTCGTTCCAGGCAATTTCAAAAACATCCAATAGCTCATTTTTAATGTCTTGATCATAAATAGGACAGGTGACTTCCACCCTATTTTCAATATTTCTTGACATCCAATCTGCCGAAGAAATAAAGATCTTGGGGTCATCGTTGTTACAAAATACCAATAACCTTGTATGCTCCAAAAACTTATCAATGATGCTGATCACTTCTATATTTTCACTCATTCCCTTGATGCCAGGAACCAAACAACAAATGCCCCTTACAATCATTTGGATTTTTACTCCCGCTCTACTGGCTTCGTAAAGCTTATCAACCATCATGTAACTTGAAAGACTATTGAGCTTCAATTTCATATAAGCTGGTTTGCCGTTTTTGACGTTTTCAATTTCAGCATCAATCAGCTTAAACAATTTTGTTTTGGTATAATGTGGAGATACGATAATATGTTTATATCTAAAAATTTTATAATTGATTTCAAAAAAATCAAAAACTTTGACCACGTCTTTTAAAATTCGTTGGTCGGAGGTAAATAAAGTGTAATCCGTATAAAGTTTAGCTGTAGATTCATTGAAATTACCCGTACTTAAAAACCCGTATCGTTTGATTTTATTATTTTCTTCTCGCTCAATGACACACATTTTACTATGGACCTTAAGTCCTTTAACACCAAACAGGAGATTGATACCATCCGTCTGCATTTGTTCAGCATAATCAATATTGGCCTGTTCATCAAAACGCGCCTGGAGCTCTATGGCTACGGTAACTTTTTTACCGTTTTTTGCAGCATTGATCAACGAACTTGCCACATGCGATATTTGCGCCAAACGATAAATGGTAATTTTTATGTTCTTTACTTTAGGATCCAAGGCGGCTTCTCTTAAAAACTTCACAACATAAGTAAAGGTCTGATACGGTGTATGCAGCAAATAATCCTTTTTTGCAATATTATTAAAGATACTCGTCTCTAAACTCAATCCTTTAATTGGCAATGGGGTTATTTTCTCATATAATAAATCGGTTCTTCCCAAACTCGGAAAATCCATATAATCACGCCTATTATGGTAACGCCCACCAGGAATAATACTGTCTTTAGAGTCAATACCCATTATGTTCATAAGCAGTTTCAAAGTCTCCTCATCAATGGTTTTATCATACACAAATCTAACCGGCTCTCCTAATTGTCGATGCTTGACACTATCAGAAATCTTTTCTATAAAACTCTTACTCAGGTCACTTTCAAAATCCAATTCGCCATCGCGAGTTATTTTAATCATGTGGGCCGAAACCGATTCATATTTAAAAATATTAAAAATATCATTCAGACAATAGCGTAATAAATCATCTATCATAATGATGTAATTATCACGTCCCTTTTTTGGTAAAACAACAAACCGATCTAATGTTTTAGGAATCTCAATAAGAGCAAATTGCTTTTTTTTGTTGCTAAACACCATTTTAACGGCAAGATACGCTGCACTGTCTTTTAATGTGGGCAGTTTCACCAGATCGCTCAAAATGATGATAACCAAGGCAGGGCTCACATGCTGAAGAAAATATTTTTTTATAAAACGGTGCTGAGAATCGTCAATTTGTGTTTCATTGACAATATGAATGTTTTGATCTTCCAACCGTTTGTGGATGGTTGCTAAAATTTCAAGGCTATCACTTTGTTGCTTGATTACAATTTGTGTGATAATTTCCAACAACTCGCCTGCTGAAATACCTCCAAGCTCACTTTTACCAGTTTTTCCTGCTTCATCGATTCGTTTTACAGTGGCATATCTCACTTTAAAGAACTCATCTAAATTGTTTGAAAAAATGCCCAAAAACCGAAGACGCTCAATAAGCGGAACAGTTTCATCTTCTGCTTCCTGCAGAACCCGTTCGTTAAACTGTAACCAGCTCAACTCTCTATTGATGTATGTATTGGAATTTATATCTTTTACCATTAAAGTGCGGACTGGTTTTAATCTATCACAAATATATTCTATTTAAAACTTAAAACGAAAGTCACTATATAAGATATAGCGATTAGTTTTTTCAGAAATCGATCCGAAATCTATAGAAACGGAACTGACTTTGTCTCAAAAGTAAGATCATTTATTTAAAATCTTTTGGTTTTAAGTACAATTTGGTCTCTCCTTGTCCTATATCTTGCCAATGATTCACGTTAAAGTCAATCATGACCAAACCAGATGTTGGTAAATTATCAATGTCTAAATCGCCAAAACTATTAACCAGCGAGGTAAACGCATGATTATGGCCAAATATCACGACTTTCTGCAAACCTTCGTTTAACGATTTTAAAAAACGTCGAACCTGATTACCTCCAAAATCGTAGATTTTATGGTCTATGGTTAACAAATCTTTCGAAAAATTCAAGTTTTCCATGAATATACTACAGGTCGTAATGGCTCTATTTGCTGGACTGGAATAAATAGCATCAGGGCTAAAACCATAAGATTTAAACGCTTTCGAAACCAGATTAGCATCAGTAAAACCTCGCTTGCTTAAAGGCCTGTTTAAGTCACTGACATCGTGGTCCCAAGAGGATTTTGCATGTCTTATCAGTACAATTGTCTTCATATTTTGTTCGATTAAGTGCATCTTTTATCGATAAAGTGTTGCGTATGTCCTTGTTATCGATTATTTTCGTCTCTTCAACATTTATTTTTGTTTTAACTAATTCTTATCTGTTGCTTTGTTCTAATAATTAATGTAAATGACCCCAAATCACAGACATGTTAATGAATCCATTCCTGCATTGTTATGCAATGCTTCTTCCCTCAACATATTTAAGCACATTCATTTTCGGCATATCCATTTATATCAAGGGGTAGCTTAAAATAAAAACATATTACCTGGCAGCCAGTAAAAAAGGCGACCATGGTCATAAAACAATTAGATAAATTAAACTATTTAGGACTATGAACTCCAAATTTAACACAAAGTTTTTAAGTATGATAATACTTATTGGACTTTTCTCTGGTACTGTTTTTTCACAGGAAAATGTCATTCACAATTTGTCTGATCGTGATCTGACAGTTACTCAGGGTGCTAGCATTCACAAAAGAAGTTCTAATGATACCTCCGAATTTCCATATGATTTGCTGTACAATTTAAATTCTACCGTTTTTGTAAAAAACAATGGAATTTTAAATGTTGAAGGCGTTGGCGCTCCAGTAGTCTTAAAATTCCTGGATACCCAATCGTTCAATTTTGTTTCAAAAAGAAACGCGCTTTATAATAAAATTGAACTCATCACCATAAACTTGACTTCTGAAAACGATTTGAGAAACACTTTTGACGTGGCTGCCATAAGAGGGTTTAGCCATTTGAAATATATTTATTTAAAATGTGAATTTCCTATTTCCGAAAACCAGATTAGGTCATTCCTTAAGAATGCTGATCCCGAGATCATATTCTTTTACAGTTCTTATAAACGTTCATAATACCTACTGACTTCTTTAAAAGTTATCACTATGAAAAAATTATACTCAGCAAAAACAAATAACCTAAAATCAATACTACAGCTCGTATTGGTTATGGTTGTCGCCTTGTCTACCTCACTTCATACCTATGCTCAGGTCAGGGTAGACTTCACTCCAAGGTCTTCAGTATTTACGCCCGACAAAACCATTTATAATATAAAGGGTGACTTTACTATGTTGGGAAATACCAATTTGACTTTGGTTAACTATGACAATAACGGGAACAACAGTTCCGCTATGAAATATGTCGATATTGACAATGATCCCAACACGTTCAATTCGTCCGCAGCAACGTTAACTTTCTCAGATGAGTTTGGAGCAAACCCAGATTGTTCCAACATTGTTTACGCAGGACTGTATTGGACCGGAAGATCAAGAGCCGACAACACGTTTTCGGTTACTAAGGATGTCAGTACCGGCAATAGCATTACACAACAAGTTACTTCTAGCGAGGTCATATATGATGGCGATGCCATTCCAAATACAAATTATTTCTTAACAAGAAGTGTCTCCGGTTCGGTTACCACATTTAGGTTTACCTCTTCTGGAAGTGGCGACACTGTTGAGTTCTTTTATAACACGAGCTTTAGCGCCGCCAATAGATATCTAAAAGTATCAGTAAATGGTGGTGCTCAAACCGATGTCCCAACGAGCAGCTTGAGTAATTTTAATGCCTATTTGGATGTACCTTATACTGTTTTTTCAAATTCTGACTACACCTTAAACCTTAACCGTTTACGATTACTTGGTTCAAATAGAGCTTATGTTGATGTTACATTTAACGAAACAATTCCAGAAGTTGTTCAGGTTTCTAAAACTTTCGATAAAAGAAAAATTTCCATTAAAGGCCCTAATGCAACGTCTTACACACAGTTAACTGCAAATGCGGACGATATTTATTATCCTTCAGGAATCGATGGTGATATGTATTCAGCTTATGTTGACGTTACTGATTATGTAAGAAACAATGGAAAAGATGGTCTTTATCATGTAGCAGATATAGCTCTTGTTGAAGGAGAAGGAGGTTCTACCGGTTATTACGGTGGTTGGGGAATGGTTGTAGTTTACGAGAATTCACAAATGAAATGGAAAGACATCACCGTTTTTGACGGTCATGCCTATGTAGAAGGTAGCACTACAGTTAACCACACCTTGGATGTTTCAGGATTTAATTCTGCACAAAATGGTCCAGTCAATTTGAAGTTGGGGGTTATGGCCGGTGAAGGAGATCGCAATATTTCTGGCGATTACTTCATGATTCAAAGACAGAGTGATAATGCTTTTGAGCCTCTAAGTCATAACGGAAACAGTATTACTAACTTTTTTAATTCCTCCATACAAACTGGGGGCACGAGAAATCCCTCACTACTAAATAACACAGGATTGGACATTAGTATGTTTGACTTAGATAATAGCAACAACGCCATTATTGACAACAATCAGACCTCTACACGATTTGAATATGGTACAACTCAAGACACCTATATTATATTCAATATTACTTTCTCGGTAGATGCTTATATTCCTGAATCGGAAGGATTGTTATCTATACAAAACATTGCAGGAAACACGGTAAACGCACCTTATGTTGCTCTTCCTGGAGATGAAATAGAGTATGGCTTGGAAATCAGAAATAAAGGTACAGAAGCTATTAAAGACGCAAAATTGGTACTTCCAATTCCGTTTACGTCTGAATTTGTTCCAGGTAGTATCACGTTTAATGAATATGACAATTTGTTTAATGCTACCGCGCCATATTTTGATCCTAGTGAGGGTGCAACGGGTTCCATTGTTTGGGATATTGCGTATTTACCTTTAGATACGGATTTAACAAAATTACTGGCTGATATTCGCTTTAGACTTAAAACAACTGAAGACTGCTCCATTTTAATCAATAATGACTGTGCTCCTAAAATTGTAATTTTAGGTGGCTATATTGCCGGTACCGGTGACACATCTAACGTTGAATATTCCTTACCTTTGATACAAGGATATCAGGAAGATGGGGTTTGTGAAGGAGAACCAAACACGGATCCAATTCAAGTAGATATTAATTCCGAACAGTATATCATTGATAACTGTACAGGCGTGTCTATTGAAAGAGAATTTTTATACTGTAATTTTGATTCCAACGGTATTCCTGTTTCAGAAATTCAAGCACAATTCCCTCAAGGTTCATTATTTTATGACTCCTACCCTGTTACAGATGGCTCCATTCAGTATGATGCTTCAAATCCATTTCCAGCTACTATAGGTAAAGTAACATATTATGCAGTACCTCCTGGAAGCGCAACTTGTAGTTATATTTTTACGATTGAAGTTACAGATATAACATCATCACCATCTGTTTCTGATGTAGATTACTGTTTGGATGAAACCGCAGATCCTTTAACGGCTCAAGCTTCAGATCCTAATTATACCTTGTTCTATTATGCCGACAACAATCCAACTACGGTAGGACAAAGCACATTGGTTCCAGATACAAGTGTGGCTGGAGAGTTTACCTATTATGTAGCAGAAGGAACTTCGGCCGATTGTGTGAATACGACGCGAACACCAATTACCGTTACGGTTTATGAAGGTCCGACCATTACTCTTGAAGAGCAAACAAATAACACATGTGCTAACAGCAATAGCGGTAGTATTGATATCAGCATCAGCGGTGGCTCAGGAAATTATACTTTTGATTGGGAATACAACGGGTTACAAGATCCTGACACGGATACCGAAGCCTTGACCAATCTAGCCGACGGTACTTATACTGTAATCGTTACAGACGCGGATACGGATTGTACCGCAACTGCCTCCTTTATAATTATTACAGAAAACACAGATGCTATTGAAATTACTGCACCTGAAGCAATTACCGTTAGTGGATGTACTACTGACGACATTACCAATGGTGATTTGACTTCATTAGCTTACAGTGAATCTTTGGTAACAATAGGTACTGCTGAGTTTTTAACTGAAGGTGGAACTTTTAGTGGTGACAGTATCACTAATGTCACTTATATTGATAGTTCTACAGGTGAATGTCCAATCATCGTAACCAGAACATTTTCTGTTACTGACGCTTGTGACCAAACAGCATCAAGCACCCAGATTATTACCATAGAAAATGATGTCCCTCCAACACTTGTGATACCTCAAGATGAAATTGTTGAATGTGGTGACTTGACTGATCCTTCTGCTACCGGAACTGCAATTGTATCTGATTCTTGCGGAAATGTTGAGATCACTTTCAGTGATGTCATTACGCCTGGCGCTTGTGAAGGTGAGTATGCTATTAATAGAACATGGACCGCAACGGACACTTGTGGAAATGTTGCTACTGCCGTACAAACCATCAGCGTTCAAGACACAATTGCACCAGTTTTTGCAGCACTGCCTGCGGATTCTACAATTGAATGTTCAGTAACACCTGAGTTTGCTCAAGCTGTTGCTACAGATGCTTGTGATTCTGACCTTACTTTAACTTTTGAGGATATTACAACTCCTGGCACTTGTGAAGGTGAGTTTGCCATCACAAGAACATGGACCGCAACGGACGCCTGTGGAAATAGCGCAACTGCATCACAAACTATCAATATGGTTGATACTGTTGCTCCTATTCTTTCCGTGCCGGTAGATGCTACGGTGGAATGCTCTGAATCTACCGATCCTTCAGCCACTGGAGATGCAACCGCAACAGATGCTTGTGGCGCTGCAACTATTACATATACAGATTCATTTGAAGAAGGCTGTGGCAATACCCAAGTTATAACCAGAACTTGGACGGCTACAGATGATTGTGGCAACACCACATCAGATACACAAACCATTAATGTGGTTGATACCACACCGCCTGTGTTAACAATACCGGCTGACGTAACTTTAGAGTGTAGTGGTCTTTCAAGATTGATTGGTGAAGCTACAGCAACGGATACCTGTGGAACGACAGTGGTTACTTTTGAAGATAATGTCGTGGAAGGGTGTGGTCTTACGCAAGTAATATCAAGAACTTGGACCGCTACAGATGAATGTGGTAATTCAGTTTCTGAAGTCCAAACAATTTCAATTGTTGACACCACCGCTCCAACAATAACACTTCCAGAAGATATAGTTGTTGAATGTTCTGAACCTACTGATCCATCGGCTACAGGATACGCAACTGGTGAAGATATGTGTGGTTCAGTACAAGTAACATTTGATGATGTTGTTGCTCCTGGAGCTTGTGATGGTGAGTATTCTATTTCAAGAACTTGGACTGTAACAGATGAGTGTGGAAACACGACTACGGATACCCAAACTATTTTTGTGGTTGACAATACCGCACCAGTTATTGAGAACCCGGCCACAGATATTATTGTTGAATGCGATGGCACCGGAAACAGTAACAATATTGAAGCTTGGTTAAACTCAAATGGTGGTGCCACTGCTTCTGATTCGTGCTCAACTAATTTGACTTGGTCAAATAACTATAATGGCGCAACGTCAGATTGTTCTGCGCCAATTGAAGTCATCTTTACCGTTTCTGACGGCTGTGGTAACTCCACATCAACTACTGCAACTTATGCGATACAAGATGTAGTTGCGCCAGTAATAACACCTGCCACAAATTTAACGGTGGAATGTGATGGTCAAGGCAATATGACAGATCTTGAAAACTGGTTAAATGGAAATGCGGGTGCTACTGCATCTGATAATTGCTCTATAGTGACTTGGTCAAATGATTTTAATGGTCTTTCTGACGATTGTGGTGCAACAGGCTCGGCAACCGTAACATTTACGGCTACCGATAGTTGTGGAAACGAATCAAGCACTACGGCTATTTTCACTATTGCTGATACCATAGCTCCAGTTATTGATACTTTACCAGCTGAGACTACAATTGATTGTTCAGTTGCGGTTGAGTTTGCTCAAGCTACTGCCTCAGACGCATGTAGTGGTGACGACATAACCTTCACTTTTGAAGATGTTACTACTGCTGGTACTTGTGAAGGAGCTTACTCTATTACCAGAACTTGGACCGCTACCGATGCTTGTGGAAATGCTTCTACTGCATCACAAACTATCAACGTTCAGGATATTACCGCTCCGGTTATTGCTGCATTGCCAGCTGAAACTACGATTGACTGCTCAGTAACACCTGAGTTTTCTCAAGCTGTTGCATCAGACGCTTGTGGTTCAGATGTAACTCTAACCTTCAACGATGTGACCACACCGGGCACTTGCGAAGGTGAATATTCTATTACGAGAACTTGGACAGCTACTGATACTTGTGGAAATGCTTCTACGGCATCACAAACCATCAACGTTAAGGATATAACAGCTCCAGTATTTGCCGAGTTACCTGCCGAAACGACGGTTGACTGCTCAGTTACACCTGAATTTGCTCAAGCTACTGCAACAGATGCTTGTAGTACTGAGGTAACATTAACCTTTGAAGATGTGAGCACTCCTGGAACTTGTGAAGGTGATTATTCTATTACAAGAACTTGGACGGCTACGGATGCCTGTGGCAATGTTTCAAACGCATCACAGACAATCCACGTCAAGGATATCACAGCGCCAAATTTGGTGAACGAATACGAGTCGGAAATATCCATTACGTGTGATAACATTCCTCCAGTTCCAGAATTGGTGTTTGAAGATGCTTGTTCGGATGACATTCAGGTTAATTTTAACGAAACATCAACTGCTTCTGAAGATAGCTTACAATATGTTATAACAAGAACTTGGACAGTTTCAGACCTCTGCAACAATGAGGCCGTTTACACACAAACCATTAATGTTGATAACACAGTTAACATCATTGTGGCCACCGGGACTGAGCTATGTAACGGCGATGACTTGAACTTTAATCTTTTTGATTTGTTGAGTGGCTCTTATGATACAAATGGTACCTGGAGTGTAGTTACAGGTACAGCAAGCTTAGATGGTAGCATATTCAATCCGTATGGATTGGAGTTAGGCACATACACTTTTATGTACGCTACAGATGATGAGTATTGTCCAACAGAAACGCTTGTTGATATTACATTGAATGACGATTGTGTGGTACTGCCATGTGGTGCTGATGATGTTATCATTTCAAAAGCAGTAACAACCTACGCCGACGGTAAGAATGATTTCTTTGCCATCACAGGTGTAGAAGGCTGTAACTTTACAGTAGAAGTTCAAATATTCAACCGTTGGGGTGCCATGGTCTATGAGTCCAATGATTATCAAAATGATTGGAACGGGACATCATCCAAAGCGTCTATCGGTAGTTCTAACTATGTACCAACCGGAACTTATTACTATGTCGTTAATCTAAAAAATAGTGGATTAAAACCTTTCGCAGGCCCAATCTACGTTGCAACCAAATAAATTTTAACCTATGAAATTTGTAAAGTTTAATATTATCGTTTTCATACTGTTCACAAGCTGGGTGGGCGTTGCACAGCAATTACCACAGTTTACGCAGTATATGTACAATACCATTTCTATTAATCCGGCTTATGCGGGCAGTAGAGAAACATTGAGTATTGTCGGATTGCACAGAAGCCAATGGGTCGGACTCGAAGGAGCGCCAACTACGCAAACGCTATCCATCCACACACCACTCCGCAATGAAAAGATCGGATTGGGTCTATCATTTATAAATGATGAATTGGGATATCAAAACTTCCAATACCTCTATGCCGATTTTTCATATACTATTCAAACAGGTCAAAATACAAAATTGGCATTTGGACTGAAAGCTGGCTTTACAGGATTTAGTTTAGATTCAGATTTCAGAGCTGCCGAATTTGATGACCCAGTCATCTATGGTTATGAAAATCGATGGAAACCCAATATTGGTGCCGGTGCATATTGGCACTCTGAAAGATGGTACTTAGGACTTTCTGCGCCAAGACTCTTGAATACAGACTATACTGGAGAGCAGGAATATGAAGCCTTAGAACGACTAAGTTATTATTTCACGGGGGGTTACGTATTTGACCTGAGTGAAACCACCAAATTTAAACCAGCTTTTTTATTGAAAGCAACCAACGGTGCACCACTATCTTTAGATCTCACTGCAAATTTCCTATTCAACGATGTGTTCTGGATTGGTGGATCGTATAGAATGAACGAAAACACCTCTGCATTAGGAGGTATTGCAGACTTTCAAGTGTCTAAACAATTACGTATTGGATACGCCTATGAATATCCCTTTTCTGACTTAAGACCTTACACTAGTGGAACGCATGAAATCTTGCTAATGTTTGAAATCTTTAAAAGTAAACGTATTAAATCGCCTCGATACTTCTAAAACCTATGACTATGAAAACAAAATTATTTATACTCTTTTTTGCGCTTAGCAGCACGTTCATGGTTGCTCAAAGAAAATTGGCAGATAAGTTTTTCAAAAACTTTGCCTATGTTAAAGCAACTGAACTTTATGAAGAAGCGGTAAAGAAAGGTGATAGCAGTGAACACGTATTAACCCGCCTTGGCGATTGTTATTATAACAACTCCAGATCAAAAGAAGCAGCGCTTTGGTATGGCAAGGCAGTTAATAAATATGACAAGGTCAATCCTGAGTATATTTTTAAGTACATTCAAAGTTTAAGAAGTATTAAAAATTACGAGGAAGCTGACAAATGGTTGGTCAAATTTAAGGACATACAAGGTAATGATAGCCGGGTAAAAGACTTTGATGCCAACAACCTCGATCTTTATCAGGATTTAGCATCTACAGAAGATGTTATTGTAAAAACACAAAACTTGCCATTCAACACAGAGTTCTCTGATTTTGGTGCCTATGTAGCCGGTGATAAGCTCTACTTTGCCTCTGCAAGAAATACGGATGTAAGCAAAAGATACGGTTGGAATGCCGAACCCTTTTTGGATATTTATTATGTAACAATTTCAGAAGGTGAAGACGGCAATAAAGAATACTCGAGTGCGGATTTTATTAACTCCTCTAAAATTAACAGCCCTTATCACCAAGCTTCTGTGGCTATTACCAATGACGGTCAAACCATGTATTTTACAAGAGACAACGTTAACAAAAGAAATAGATTGGGATATGACAGGAAAGGAACGTCACACTTAAAATTATACAAAGCCACATTAGAAGATGGTGTTTGGAAGAATATTGTTGAATTGCCTTTTAATAATGATTATTACTCCAATGGTCATCCAGCCTTAAGTCCAGATAATACAAAATTATATTTCGTATCGGATCGTGACGGTGGTTTTGGACAAACGGATATTTACGTTGTTAATATTTTGGAAGATGGTGAATATAGCGAACCAAGAAATTTAGGACCAAAAGTAAATACCGAAGGTCGTGAGATGTTCCCTTTTGTTAATAAAGATAACACACTTTTCTTTTCTTCTGATGGGTATTTAAACTTAGGATTATTAGATATTTATAAATCGGATATTCTAAAGAAAGATAATGCTGAACCTGAAAACCTTGGAGCTCCTTATAATAGTGGGTATGACGATTTCGCATTCTTTATGAATGATGACTATAAAACAGGGTATTTTTCTTCCAACCGACCAGGTGGAAAAGGAGGAGATGATATTTACGGCTTTAGTACCGCAACTTGTAAACAGATAATTGAGGGTATTGCCAGAAATATAAAGACTAATGAAGTTCTTCCAAATGTTGAAGTCAAACTGATCAACTCAACTGGTAAAATTATTGCTACGGTCATGACTTCCGAAACTGGTGCTTTTAAGTTAGATGCTGATTGTGACAAGACCTATACTGTTCTTGGCAGCAAAAAAGATTATAAAGATGGTCGAAAAGATGTGACTACAAGCTTGGAAGATGGTAAAGTCAATAATGCCGATCTCTACTTGACCCCATTAATTGATGACAACCAAATTGTAATCAATCCTATCTTCTTCGACTTTGACAAGTGGAATATCAGAACAGATGCTGAATATGAACTGGAGCATATTGTTGATGTGATGAGAGAACATCCAAACATGGTCATCAAAATTGAGTCTCATACAGATAGTAGAGGAAGTGACCGATATAATATGAAATTATCGGATAGAAGAGCCAAATCCACAAGAGATTATATTTTATCTCGTGGTATTGCACCAGAACGCATTGAGAGCGCTATCGGCTTTGGCGAAACACAATTGCTCAACAGATGTTCTAACGGGGTTAAATGTAGCGCCGAAGAGCACCAGTTAAACAGAAGATCATATTTCTATATATTAGAAAAATAATAGCTTCTAAGATTTTTTAAAAAGGCAGACCTTGAGTCTGCTTTTTTTATGTTGATTTGTCAGAGTCGGACATTGTGTGCCAATATTAATACACCCTTACCAAAGCATATAAACATTTACTGCTTGAATGGACCGACGCTTATCCTCTATGCATTTATGAAATAAAGGGTGTATTAAAACATTCTAAAGCGGACTATTTAATATTCAAAATAATTTTAGTTGTTCAGGAATTATAACTGCGGACGCGCAGCCAGAAAAAGCTTCAAATTAACGCGACATTTGAGTGTTTTGTTGTTAGATACTGTTGATAATGGACGATTGACAATGCCATTTTCTTGCCTCATGGAGACTGTTAGAACTTTTATTAAAGTAGGCATGCCACTTTACAAAGCTAATTGGCAAGGTTGACAGCCGAAGGTCATGCAGCCCAGCCAATCAAATCAAATCAAAATCGCTATGCATCATATTCCATATTAGTGATTAAGTACTTACCTTTATAATGGGGATCAACATAGAGCAATAAAATTAGAAGGTATTATTACAGCTTACCCTTATTTTCAACAAAAAAACCGCTCATATAGAGCGGTCCTTTCACAATAACTAACATTCTTAAAAACTCAATTAATAGACTAACGTTTGATAAATATATTTGTAAAATACCACTTGCCTTCAGAATTCTTCTCTGCAGAAATATCAAAATCGGTGAAATCTCCTTCAATATTTGCTTTATGACCAGGACTTTTTAACCACGCATTAACTACAGATTCAGCAGAACTATAGGCATACGCCACATTTTCCGTTACTTTAGTTGCAGCGGCATTCTCTACCAAACTCAATTTACGTTGGAAGAAATTGTCATGATTAACTTGATTTACAGAAACCATATAATCGGTATGTGTAAATGCAACCGACTTAATTATGCTTAAGTTGTTCAATGGTGCTAAATCCAATCCGATCCGATAATTATTGATCAACTCCAAAATTTCCAATTCAATGACTTTGGGTGCTGGAGCATTTTTTAATTGCACATGATCAATCTTGTCTTCTTGAAATTCATCTGATGAACAAGAGAAGGTAAACATGGCCAGTAAAGCCATCATTGGCAGGTAGGTAGTAAATTTCATAAGTAGGTTAATTCGATTTGGTTCTGCTAATTTAGGAGAGTAATACGAAAAAACTGTTAATGAAATGTTAAAATCGATGAAAAACACTCACTTAATCGGTTTTATATGTAAATCATCGATGAAATGCATGTTTCTGAAAAAAATACCATCTTTACATCGATGAATTTATGCGTTTCATCGGTAAATTTAAAACAATAAGTTTTGGAATTTACTTCATGCCTTAAATTCTTGTATGCTGGTTTTGATTAAAACTGACACGTAGCGTTTCCACTACTGAAGCTTGAAAAACAACCAGGAATCTCGAGTTCAAATCAATCAGAACTGGCAAACACCCCCAAGAGAAATGAGAGGACGGCAACGATCTTATCAATCGAGACAAAAGTCGAGATAATAGAATCCAAAAATGGGAATGAAATGAATGGAATTAAAATACTTATACTTTCAGAATCTCATCTCGGTTACAATAAAGACGTCATTATATCAGGGTGCCAGTCGTTCTATAACCCAATCAAATTCTTTGTTCAGTGTAAATCGTATTCTGTCGTGTAATCTATTTGGACGACCTTGCCAGAATTCAATGGAGACTGGCTTGACAATAAAGCCTCCCCAATGGTCCGGTCTTGGAATTTCCTTACCCTCAAACTCTGCTTCAAGTTGTTGCAGTTCATTCTCGAGCACTTCCCTATTCTTTACAACTTCACTTTGATGAGACACTAAGGCACCTAATTGGCTACCGCGTGGTCTGGATTCAAAATAACCGTCACTCATGTTAGGGGACACTTTCTCTGCACGTCCCTTAATGATTATTTGACGTTCAGCTTTTGGCCAAAAAAATGAAAGGCATACATTTGGATTAGCGATAATGGCTTTGGATTTTTCACTTTGATAGTTGGTGTAGAAAATAAAACCTTCATGGGTATATTTTTTTAGAAGCACTACCCTACTTTTAGGAAATCCATCAAGTCCAATGGTCGATATAGTCATGGCATTAGTCTCTGACTCATCAAAATTAGAATCCACTTCATAAAACCATTTTTGGAAAACTTCCATAGGATTATCACTTAAATTAACTTCTGTTAAAGCTTGCTTTTCATACGATTTTCTATAACTCCCTAAGTCTGCATCCATTATATAATTATTAAAAGTTAAAAGGCTCAATATATTTTTTTACTCATCAAATTCTTATAAATTTAACTATTATTTCACTGAAATGCGATTTGAAGAAAGTAAATATTTTGACCTACTGCCCCACACTAAGATAGAATTCTCATTTGGTAATTATTATTTTTGCAAGAATTTTGTCATCTCTGAACTTCAGGAAGGTGTGCATTTTGATTGGGAGAAAATCTTGGAAGTTATAGGTGCCATGTTGGATTATTATGGTGAAGGTATAGAAATTGCCTATATCTCAAATAGGGTCAATCCTTATTCTATTGAACCACAATTATGGTACAGATTTCATGAAGAGTTTGATTTCATTATTGCCACTGCCACGGTGGCTTATAATGATTTTGGATATATCAACGCTTCCATTGAAAAGCAATTTGCTAACATCAGCCTGAAACGGTGTGATAACTTAAGTGAAGCCTTGAGCTGGGTTAAACATCTTAAAGAGTTTAGTCAAAACTAAACCGCTTGCCATCTTTTGCTAATTCAACCGATTTAAAAATAGTCTGAGCTTCCAATTTAAATGCGTTCAAATCTTCATAACGTGTAGAATAATGCCCTAGAATAAGCGTTTTTACATTCGCTTTCTTTGCAATTAGAGCAGCTTGCTTGGCCGTAGAGTGCTTCGTTTTTGGCGCCAAATGAGCATGCTTTTCCAGAAATGTAGACTCGTGATATAACACATCTACGCCTTCAATTATTGGTACGATATCTTCTTTATAGGCCGTATCACTACAAAAAGCATAACTTTTAGGCGGGTTTGGAGGCAAGGTTACCTTTTTATGATCAATGAGTACGCCGTCATTATTAATTACATCATAGCCTTGTTTCAATTTGCTATAATAAGCCATATCAATATTAGCCTCAATAACGGAAGGCATATGCAAATGACGTTCTCCCACCTTCTCCTTAAATAAAAATCCGTTGGTATAAATACGATGGTCTAATGGAATGGTCCACACCTCTACTCTATCATCCTCAAAAATAAGCTCTGATTTATTGGAAGTCAATTCATGAAAATAAAGCGGATAGTTGGTCCATGAATCAGCTAATTTCATCTGTAAAGTTATGACCTCCTTTAATCCTTTCGGACAATGTATATGCAATTCAGTTTCCCTAGTCAACAATCGGAATGTGGAAATCAACCCGACCAGCCCAAAAAAGTGATCGCCATGCAAATGCGAAATAAAGATGTGCTTGATACGAGCGAACTTGATTTTATTCCGACGTAATTCCACCTGAGTCCCTTCACCACAATCAATTAAAAAATGATGATTTTTAATCTCTAAAACCTGAGCAGTCGGATTAGTATCCCTACGCGGGGTCGCACTGAAGCAACCAAGAATAGTTAATTTCATAGTATAAGTTTTAAGTTTAGGAGTTAACTAGATGGCCAATAGCAGTTTTTAAGGATCTTTAAACTAAGTACATCTCAACTTCAGACTCCTCAACTTATAAACTTAATCTTAAATTCCCAAATCACGCTCCATTTCCTCCATTTCAATCACATCATAGGCTTCTTTAAGTGTAGGTACAACCATTATTTCGTCAGGCTTGTCATCCAAATTTGCTTGTTCAGTAACAATAACGAAAGAATGTTTGGCTCGACGGTGTCTATTGGACAACTCTAAAAACTCAATAATGTCCTGTAAACCAATCTTGTTTAAGACAGATAAATTAATGATGACATTATCATTCTTAAATTTGGGATAGGTTGCCTCAAGTTTTTTAACCAGTTCTATGATGGTACTTTTCTCTTGGGTTATAAGTGTAATATTGTTTTCTTTATCAAAAATCATATAAGTCGATTTAATGTTTAATTTTTGAAGCTAATAAATAAATAACAGCCATCCTAATGGCCACGCCATTTTGAACTTGATCTAATATAATGGCCTGTTTTGAATCTGCTACATCACTAGTAATTTCTACGCCACGATTAATTGGCCCTGGATGCATAATAACAATCTCTTTATCCAGAGAATTAAGTAAGGCACTATTAACCCCGTATTGTTGAGTATATTCCCTTGTCGATGGAAAATAGGTCATATCCATACGCTCATTCTGTACACGGAGCATATTTGCAACGTCACACCATTGAAGCGCTTTTTTCAAATTTGTTTCTACTTTTACGCCAAGTTTATCAATATATTTTGGAAGCAATGTTCTTGGTCCGCAAACCATAACATTTGCTCCTTGTAACTGGAGGGCGAATATATTTGAAAGTGCCACACGGCTATGTAATATATCACCCACAATAACCACATTTTTACCTTTAACGGTATCGAAACGTTCCCTAATGGAATAACTATCCAATAAGGCTTGAGTAGGATGTTCATGTGCGCCATCTCCAGCATTGATGATACTTGCATTAACATGCTGGGACAAGAACACACTGGCACCTGGATTTGGGTGTCGCATAACCACCATATCCACTTTCATGGACAAAATATTGTTGACAGTATCAATTAAAGTTTCCCCTTTCTTTACGGACGATTGTGATGCCGAAAAATTAATAACATCCGCAGAGAGACGCTTTTCAGCCAATTCAAAAGACAGTTTGGTACGGGTTGAGTTCTCAAAAAATAAGTTGGCAATGGTTATATCCCTTAGAGAAGGTACTTTTTTGATGGGCCTATTGATGACCTCCTTAAAGTGATCGGCTGTTTCAAAAATAAGTTGAATATCCTGTGAATTCAGATCCTTAATTCCCAATAAGTGATTGACACTTAATTCGCTCATCGTCGGTTTTATTTATTCTTATTATTTATTATTTATTCCTATTGACTACCATATCCACTCTTAGAATTCAAGATTTAAAGTTTAGAGCTTGAGATTTTAGATTATAACTACACCTTTTACTCAATTTGGCTAAGATTAAACTCGAGCTCACTATAAGTGCCGTCCTCTTTATTGAACCTTAGATAGATCACTGCTTTATTTAAAAAATCAAATTGTAGCAGCATAGGTTGCATCAACTTAAATAATTCCTCGGCATTCCTTCCGTAGGCAAAAAGCCGACCATCAGTATCGTCCATATTGACTTCATGGCCATCATAACTGCCAATTTCTTCGGGGATATTCTCAAACATCATGGCATCTACGCGATGGATTTCATCTAAGCCATCAAAGGCCCCAAAAGAAACAATAACTTCATCTCTGTTTTCTGAGATTTTCTTATCAAGCATAAATAATTCTTCGCTAGTCATAATTAACTATTAACAAGATATACAGCATCCTCGCCACCATGTTCAACCCAATTTACTTTTACCTTTTCCTCATTAATGGCATCTACTTGTCTCCCTCTGTAATCAGGCTGAATGGGTAAATGACGGCTAAATCGTCGGTCAATTAAAGTCAATAACTCAATTTCATTTGGTCTGCCAAAAGATTGGATAGCGGTTAAGGCCGCACGAATACTTCGTCCCGTATAAAGGACATCGTCAATAAAGACAATATTTTTATCCTCCACAAGGAAATTGATTTCTGTGGTGTTAGCTTCCAATGGTTTTTCACCACGACGGAAATCATCCCTAAAAAAAGTGATGTCCAAAAGACCTAATTTTACGTGTTCTATATGATAATCACTCTTTAAAAGCTGAGCTAACCTATTGGCCAAAAACTTGCCTCTTGGCTGTATGCCAATAAGTACTGTATCGGAAAAGTCATTGTGTTTTTCAATGAGCTGACAAGCCAATCGATGAAGAATGATGTTAATTTCTTTGGCATTAAGTAGCAGTTTCTGACTCATAAACTATCCAAACAGGTTTGGTTAACAAAGATAATGCAAAATTTGAATTGATGCCTCTAGAGTTTATAAAAAACAGAAAGAAGCTTTTTCGAAAAAGCTCCTTTTCTATTAGCAAATACAACACTAATTCTTGACAAACTTACGTGCTTGGAATGCGCCGTTATTTTCAACAGTCAATATATAGACGCCTCTATCTAAACTTGATATATCAATAGATTTTAAGGTTTCATTGTTGTTTTTCGACATGACTTGTTTTCCATCAATGGCATTTATACTAAAATTTCTGTAATCTGTATTATTGTAAAATGTTATAGAATTGGGTTTAACAATAATCTTAAACGAATTATGATCAGGACTTTCAATTGAGAGTGTACTGTCATAAGATGACACCATAGAAATGGTTGAAGCCTCAGCTAAGGCTCTTAACTGAGCGTCTGTTAAACCTGTAGGCTTAAACACTCTCAAGTAGTAAACATCTCCTTGAGTTACGTTTTCTATAATACCCTGAGAAATTCCACCTACGCCACTCTCTACGGTATAATTAGCACAATATGATTCTTGTAAAGTATTAAGATCGCCATTTGTTGCTTTCAACAACTGAAAGGAGGAAGTAGCGCTTACTGCAACCGCCGTGGTCCTGATTTCAAAAACGAACTTATTATCTCCTGTTGAAATAGTGTGTTTAAAAAATATATCAGGTGCCGTGCTACATAAAGGTTCAAGACCAGAGTTGGTTGCCGGCCCTAAATTCAACAAATCCGGAGTAGTGGTTGACCCATCTAAATCAATAGGGTCATTAATGGTATTTCCATCTTGTGAGTAAGATGAAGATATGGCAAACATAGCTGCCATTGTAAAAATAAAAGTAATTTTTCTCATAGAGTAATAATTAAAGGTTTACAAATAATTTAATTTTTTGAATTAATTGATTTGCAGTTCTCGCTGGTGTTTAGAACCATAATTTGAAATCCAAATCTTAGTGCAAGCAAAGATTAGAATTTCAGCAAAAAAAATCAAAATATTCCTACATAAAAAAATCGATGAGAATTACTCTTTCAACTACAAAAACATCAACATACACCTTTTGGGCTTGTGCATTGGGTCCTAAACAACCTCTTCAAAATTGCAAGTTATTATATTAATAATGAAGCAATTACACATATAGACGTAAACCAAGTTGTTCACTCCTAATTAGGTGGTTTCAATCAAAATCAACCAAGAATGTTAGTCGTCCCACAAACTTTAGCACAAGACATGACAGTGTGAATGAAAACCTGTTCTTTATCTTGATTTATCTTCGAAGAATTTAAATCCACTAAAAATAATATTTAGGATTTTTAGCAAGACGGATAAAACCTGAGTGCTTATTGTTTTATTTAATTTGGAAGATATTTATAATAGAAAAAGCCTCCAATTTACATTGAAGGCTTTTTGATTGATAGAACTAAAAAAATGTATGAATTGATTCCTGTCTTCGCAGGAATTAGTTCTTATTTTTTCCCGTCCATTTTGTCTTTAAGAGCTTGTAAAGCATCATTGGCATCACCAAGTGTTGGCTTTGCTTCTGCTGCAGAAGCTTCTGCTTTAGCAACAGCAGCTTTTACGTTAGCAATTTCCTCTTCTTTAAAGATAGCTGTATGAGAAGCAACAACACGTTTGAATTCTTTATTGAACTCAATAATTTTAAATTCAGCGGTGTCACCTTTTTTCAATTTCTTACCATCTTCCATTTCTAAATGACGTGAAGGTACGAATGCAACGATATCTTCGTTAAATTCAACTGTTGCACCTTTATCTACGATTTCAGAAATTTCTGCTTTGTGTGTGGTGCCTAATGCGAATTCAGTTTCGTATTTGTCCCAAGGATTGTCAGTAGTTTGTTTGTGACCTAAACTTAATTTACGTCCTTCAACATCCAATTCCAATACCACAACATCTAAGTTGTCTCCTACGTTACAGAACTCACTTGGATGCTTGATTTTCTTAGTCCAAGATAGATCAGAGATATAAATCAATCCGTCAATACCTTCTTCCAATTCTACAAACACACCAAAGTTGGTAAAGTTACGTACAATACCTGTGTGCTTAGAGCCTACTGGGTATTTAGTAGTAATATCAGTCCATGGGTCTGGAGTCAATTGCTTGATACCTAATGACATTTTACGGTCTTCTCTATCAAGAGTTAAAATAACCGCTTCAATCTCATCTCCAACCTTTACGAAATCTTGAGCCGAACGTAAATGCGTTGACCAAGACATTTCACTTACGTGAACTAAGCCTTCCACACCTTCTTCTACTTCAATAAATGCACCGTAATCAGCAATGACAACTACTTTTCCTTTCACTTTGTCGCCCACTTTAATAGTGTCGCCCAAGGCTTCCCAAGGATGTTTGCTCAATTGTTTTAGACCTAATTGAATTCTTGATTTGTCTTCGTCAAAATCAAGGATAACAACGTTTAGTTTTTGATCCAATTCAACAATTTCGTTTGGATGGTTGATTCGTGACCAAGAAAGGTCAGTAATGTGAACCAATCCGTCTACACCACCAAGATCAATAAAGACACCGTAAGAAGTAATGTTTTTAACAACACCCTCCAAGACTTGTCCTTTTTCCAATTGGCTGATGATTTCTTTCTTCTGCTCTTCAATATCCGCTTCAATAAGCGCTTTATGAGAAACAACAATGTTTTTGAATTCGTGGTTGATTTTCACAACTTTAAACTCCATTGTTTTATTAACGTACTGATCGTAGTCTCTAATAGGTTTCACATCAATTTGAGAACCTGGCAAGAACGCTTCAATACCAAATACGTCAACGATCATACCACCTTTAGTACGACATTTCACAAAACCGTTTACGATTTCGCCAGTATCATGTGCATTGTTGACACGATCCCAAGCCTTGATAACTCTAGCCTTACGATGTGACAATACCAACTGTCCGTTAGCATCTTCACGTACATCAATTAATACTTCAACTTTGTCACCAACTTTTAAATTTGGATTGTAACGGAACTCATTAAGAGAAATTACACCTTCAGATTTTGCGTTGATATCAATAATAGCATCACGATCAGTAATGTGGATCACTTCACCTTCAACAACCTCATCATCAAGGGTGTCCACAAAATTTTCTGATACTAACTTTTCAAACTCCTCAAGTTTCTTGTCATCTACTTGCTCAATACCTTCTTCGTAATTGTGCCAATTGAATTCTTCTAAGAATTTTTCAGGGTTTGCTTGTGCTTCTGATACGTGTGAAGCTGTTTTTTCAGTAGTTTGAGTTTCTACTGCTGTTTCTGTTGCTTCGGTAGTTTCTACCTCCGCTTGATTTGTTTCTTTTTCAGACATGTGCTGAATACTAAATTTGTATTCTGAGTGCTCTGGGAAGTTTTACGCGATCAACACACAGAAGTGTTATTTGTTTTTTTGTGATATTCCTTTTATCTTCCACGGGTATCGCTAAAAGGAGTGCAAAAATACAATATAATTATCTTATTTACAAATTATTCGGAGAACTTGAAACAAGATATAAGCATTCAAGATTGAATCCGTTAAACATTAATACTTATCGGGTTATTGATTTGGGTATTAATTCGATATATTTACAGTTACATTAATTTTAAAAATAATTATCATGGTAAAATCTAAGTATCAAAGTGTTTTAGACTTAGGACAAGAATTAAACATAGAAAATGGCGATGTTTCTGAAGAAAATGGCGTCCTAAAAATCAAAGGAACTGCGAAGAATCAGTACGAAAAAAATCTTCTTTGGGATAAAATAAAAGCTATTGGTGGTGAAAATCCTTCAGACATTAAAGCAGATATTAAAGTAGCCGACACTTCCGTTTTTGCAAGGCATACTGTAAAGTCAGGTGAAACTCTTGGCAAAATAGCGAAGCAATACTATGGTGATCCTTCCAAATACCAAAAGATCTTTGCAGCAAATTCTGATATATTGAAGAATCCTGATTTAATCCATCCAAATCAGGAACTTATCATACCTAATCTGTAACTTTTAATCCATTCAAAATCAATTAAAACGGCCTTAGGGGCCGTTTTTTTATGGCGATGTTTTCATTCTGTAAAATACTGAATACGCTTATTTTTGCAGAACTTCACTGATCTTTGCGGTCATAATTTACTTACCCCAAATATTTCACTTGCGCCTCTCCAATTGTGAGCGCGGAATGAACTATGAATTATTGGTTTTGAATCGCTTGTTGCGCTAAAGCATATAGCTTCTTAAACTGCGCCTCTAAGGATAAGTTGGAGTTGTCAATTTCTATGGCATCTTCAGCTTTCATTAGCGGCGAGTCCTCCCTTGTAGAATCAATTAAGTCTCGTGATTCCACATTTTTTAAGACATCTTCATAACTAACACTTTCGTTACGTTCAAGCAGTTCCTTATAGCGTCTTTTGGCTCTTGTTTCGGCGGAAGCGGTCATAAAAAACTTTAATTCGGCATCAGGAAAAACAACGGTCCCAATATCACGACCATCCATAACCACTCCTTTCTCCTTCCCCATTTTCTGCTGTTGTAACACCAACATTCTGCGCACTTCTGAAATTTCAGCCACTTGACTTACCCATTGTGACACTTCTAAAGTACGTATGTCATGTTCCACATTGACACCATTCAAAAACATTTCAGCAAAACCTAAGTTGTCATTATATTTAAAACCAATAGTCAAGCTATCCAATTCCGAAATCAATTTTTCAATCTCAAATTGATCTTTGGCAATAATCTTTTTTTGCATGGCATATAGTGTTACAGCCCTGTACATGGCTCCGGAATCCACATACACATAGCCTAAAGCTTTGGCCAATTGTTTGGCAACTGTACTTTTTCCTGTTGATGAAAATCCGTCAATGGCAATAGTAATTTTCTTCATATTTGTTTCCCGCTGAAACGGATGTTTTTTAGTTTATCTTAAATCTATTTGTAGTCCAAAAAAACTTGTGTTTGATGCTCCAGTATATCTAGCGTGTGTATAACTAAATCGCATTTTGTTCATTTTAATGCCAACCCCAAATGAAAGCCCCGAAAAATTACGCTGATCGACTATACGAAGTTCTTCCGCACGCCTGAAATTATATCCAAATCGGAGATTGAAACCTCCTTCAGGAAAAAGCTCTGCACCAACGATGGTATGTCGCATCACTTCATTTAAAAAACCTACTTTTTCTTGCGTTTGGTTACCATCTAAATCGGTGGTTGCCCTTGCAGGATTTGAAACGCCAATAGGCCATTTTTGTAAATTTTCAAAAGTGAGATGCCATCTTAATGGAACATGCTGCAGCGTTTGTGACAACCCTAGATTAACCTCCAAAGGTAATTTTTCGTGCAGATCGGCATAGGTTGTAAACTGCGTTCCAAAATTTCTAACGGATAAGGCGGCATGAAAATCAAGGTTTTCATTAATATAGATTATTCCCGCATCAATAGCGCCTCCAATTGAATTGTATTGCTCCAATTTTGAAGTGATTAATTTCCCGCTGGCACCAACATAAAAATCAGAAAAGGGAATTCTAAACCCATACCCAAATGATAGTGCTGCCTCGCTACCTGTAAAAGTTCCGGTAGAGACGCCATTTTGATCATAGCCATCAAATTTACCGTAATTAATATAGGTCATGCCCACATGAAACGTCTGCACATGCCTGTCCCAAGTATAAGCATAAGCCCCTGTACCATAACTGATACCTCCCAAATAACTGGAATAATTTAATGCTAACTGATTGTCCATTTCAGGATTTATTGTAGCAGGATTGTACAATCCGCTCGTCACATCATAATCAAAATTTGTATTGACTTTCCCTCCTAATGCAGCCTGCCGGGGTGATGATACCAAGTTCAAGAATTGATAGGTGGATTCACCACCAAGTTGTGCGAAAACTGTGATGTTCGAAATAAATAAAAATATAACAGTTATCCGCTTAACCATAGAACGACAAAAGTAGTATTTCTTACTTAAAACGCTGATAAGTTTGATTTATTTTTAAACCGAAGGTATCCGTTCTATCCAACTTGTAGGGTCAGGAATCTTAATGAGTTATAAAAGAGCATTGGTATTGAGAATTGAAACAGGGATCAGAGATTCAAAACCAATTGTTGAACATCAAAAAACGGCAACACATGGTTGCCGTTTATTCTGTCAATACTCTGTATCTATTATAAGGTTTTTGCGTTCTTAACCTTTTCGTCCGTGAGAGCTACTTTTAATACATCTCGCATATCCTTGACATAATGAAAGGTTAGTCCTTTCAAATACTCCGGTTTTATTTCTTCAATGTCACGTCTATTGTCCTCACAAAGTAAAATCTCTTTGATACGTGCACGCTTAGCGGCAAGAATTTTTTCTTTGATGCCACCCACAGGCAACACTTTACCTCTTAATGTAATTTCACCTGTCATAGCCAGACCATTTTTAACCTTTCGTTGGGTAAACAATGACACTAAGGATGTCAGCATCGTTACCCCTGCACTTGGTCCGTCTTTTGGAGTTGCACCTTCTGGAACGTGAATATGGACATTATATTTTCCAAAAACTTCCGGATCAATGCCAAATTCCTCAGCATTAGACTTTATAAACTCCATGGCAATGGTAGAAGACTCTTTCATGACCGTTCCTAAATTACCTGTAATGGTCAGCGTTCCTTTGCCTTTGGAGAGAATGGATTCAATGAATAAAATATCACCTCCCACCTTTGTCCAGGCTAAACCTGTAACCACTCCAGCAACATCATTGCCTTCGGATTTGTCACGCTGCATTTTTGGAGTACCCAAAACCTCCAAGATATCTTCATTAGTTACTTTTATATTGTAGGTTTCTTCCATGGCAATATTCTTTGCCGCAAAGCGAACCATTTTTGCCAATTGTTTTTCAAGACCTCTTACACCGGACTCCCGTGTATAACCCTCAACAATTTTTTCCAATTGTGGTTTGGCAATTTTCAAATGCTCATTGGTTAGCCCATGTTCTTCAATTTGCTTTGGCAAAAGATGACGTTTGGCAATTTCCACTTTTTCTTCAATGGTATAACCCGTCACATCAATAATCTCCATACGGTCCAACAATGCCGGCTGAATAGTACTTAAACTATTTGCTGTTGCAATAAACATCACTTTGGAAAGGTCAAAGCCCATCTCTAAGAAGTTGTCATGGAACTCACTATTTTGTTCGGGATCCAAAACCTCCAACATAGCTGAAGACGGATCACCTTGATGACTGCTGGAAAGTTTATCTATTTCATCCAAAACGAATACTGGATTAGACGTTCCGGCCTTTTTCAAACTTTGAAGAATTCGGCCTGGCATAGCTCCAATATAGGTTTTTCTGTGTCCGCGGATTTCTGCTTCATCACGCAATCCACCTAAAGACACTCGCACATATTCGCGACCCAAAGCTTCGGCAACTGATCTACCCAAAGAAGTTTTTCCAACCCCCGGAGGTCCGTATAAACATAGAATAGGCGATTTCATGTCATTACGCAGCTTCAAAACTGCTAAATATTCAATAATTCGCCGCTTAACATCATCCATTCCATAATGGTCACGATCCAATATACGCTTGGCGCGTTTTAAATCAAACTTATCTTTACTGAACTCATTCCAAGGCAACTCCAAAAACAACTCTAAGTAATTCCTTTGAATGGAATATTCTGCAACTTGTGGATTCATACGTTGCAGTTTCATCAATTCCTTTTGAAAATGTGCAGCAACTTTCTCATCCCATTTTTTGGATTTTGCTTGTGCCTTCATTTCCTCAATCTCCTCATCATAAGACACACCACCTAATTCTTCTTGAATGGTCTTCATTTGTTGATGCAGAAAATATTCACGTTGCTGTTGGTTCATATCACTCTGCACCTTCGATTGGATGTCATTTTTGAGTTCCAATTTTTGAAATTCAACGTTCATGAATTTTAAAGTCGCTAAAGCACGTTCCTTCAGATCGTTAATTTCAAGCAGTTTTTGCTTCTCTTCAATAGAGAGATTCATATTGGACGACACAAAATTCACCAAAAACGAATTACTTTCAATATTCTTTATGGCAAAACTCGCCTCTGAAGGAATGTTTGGACTCTCTTTTATAATTTGAAGTGCGAGATCCTTAATGGAATCGATAATGGCAGAAAACTCCTCATTGTCCTGAGCTGGCTTTGCCTCTGCAACATCCTTAACGGTTGCAGTGATATAAGGTTCCTCGGTGATGATCTGATTAACTTCAAATCGCTTTTTTCCTTGAATGATAATCGTCGTATTTCCATCTGGCATTTTAAGAACCCTAAGGATGCGGGCAACCGTACCAATTTTAAAAATATCTTTAGCTTCAGGATCTTCAATACTACCATCCTTTTGAGAAACCACGCCAATAACTTTACTTCCATTGTTGGAGTCATTGATTAGCCTAATAGATTTATCTCTCCCAGCGGTAATTGGAATGACCACCCCTGGAAATAATACCGTATTCCGCAATGGCAAAATCGGTAAAGTCGCGGGCAGTTCTTCATTATTAATTTGTTCTTCGTCTTCTGGTGTCATTAGCGGAATTAACTCAGAATTTTCGTCAAACTCCTGAAATGACAAACTGTCAAGACTTAAAAATTTAGATTCTTTCATATTATGTTTAAGGTCATTATGTCAGAATAGTGACATAACTAAATTTATTTTGTTAGTAATAAACTCAAGACACACGCTGTCAATCAATGCATTAGCGCAGCATGTGTCATGATTGAACTGATAAGGTTTCAATAGTTATGCCATAGTCGGTTTCATCTATGGCGTTTATATTTTGACTATTTGCAAACGGGCATCGCTCAACGCGTATCGGCTTTCCGTCACAAAATATTTTCAAAAAACTGTAACAAAGTTTAATTACCTTCATCCTTATAACAAAGCCATACTTTTTTTGACACCAACCAATTCTCATATCGAAGATTTGCTTGAACAATGTAAATCTGGGAACCAACATGCGCAAATGGAGGTTTACAATAGATATTATAAGGCCATGTACAACACGAGTTTTAGAATTGTAAAGGACAGTTTTAAGGCCGAAGACATTATGCAAGAATCTTTTTTAACTGCTTTTAGAAAGCTTGAGACCCTTAAAGAGTCTTCAATGTTTGGATCTTGGTTGAAACGGATTGTCATCAACAACAGTATTTATGACTATCACAAAGCACAAAAAAGCAACACAGTTTCTTTAGAAGACGTCATGTATAAAATTGAAGATGATCAAAATGAGCCAAACGACAATGAATGGACGCACCTCAGAGCTACTGAAGTTATCAAATGCATGAAAAGCTTAAAGGACAATTATCAAATTATCCTGAACTTATCTTTAATTGAAGGTTATGATTATGAAGAAATAAGTGAAATTATGAACATCAGTTATGCCAATTGCAGAACGATGATCTCCAGAGCCAAAGAGAGTCTGAAACAGAAATTAAAGCCAGTGGAAGGGTTTTAAAGAAATAAAACTATGAAAACAGATAAATTAGAAGAATTATTCCGGAATTTAGATGGCGATTTCGACCTAGAAACTCCAGAATTAGGGCATCAAAAACGATTTTTCAACAAGTTAAACTCAATAAATACAAATCCAATTGTTCATGCGCCTAAACGAAAATCTAACACCTTACTCCTTTCGATTGCCGCATCACTACTGATATGTTTTGGACTGTTTATCTTTTTACAAAATAGAACAGATGTTAACGATTTGGCGAGCGTATCAGCAGAACTGTCTCAAACCCAGCACTTTTTCACCACGGCCATCACGGCTGAATTGAACAAAATAAAAGCACAACGAAATCCGGACAATGAAATCCTGATTTCAGACGCCCTAAAACAGCTGGAATTGTTAGAAAAGAATTATGAGCGATTAAAAGTTGACCTTAAGGAGAGTGGCAATGATCAACGCGTAATTTATGCCATGATCAGTAATTTTCAAAGCCGAATTGACATTTTGGAGAACGTTTTAACATCTATCGAGAATCTCAGGGAACTTAAGAAATCAGAACAAAATAAAATGACTATATAATTCAGCAGCTATGAAAACTAAATCACATTTTTTCGTAATCTTCCTTTTCCTGTCTCATTTGACTTTTTATGGAAATGGATGGAAGGGCAAGCACACCAAAGAAAAAACCATAAAGAAAGAATATGTTGTAAATAGCGATGCCCTGCTAAAAATCAGCAACAGCTATGGAAATATCAATATTATAACCCATTCAGGAAAAACAGTTAGCATTGAAGTCAACATCAAGACCAATGGCAATAATTTGGACAAAGTTCAGGAAAAATTAGATAATATAAATGTTGATTTTCAGGCTTCCTCAACCATGGTCTCTGCAAAAACCATATTTGACAAGAATAAATCGAGCAGCTGGTGGAGCTGGGGAAGAAACAACACTGTTACTATGGAAATCAATTATTTGGTAAAATTACCTATGAGCAACAGTGTTGATTTAAATAATGATTATGGCAGTATTAATTTAGATCGATTGGATGGCCACGCAAAAATAAACTGCGACTACGGAAAAATAACGACTAAGGAATTAATGGCCGATAATAATTCCATAACCTTTGACTACACCAATAACAGCTATTTTGAATACATCAAAAGTGGAAAAATAAATGCAGATTATAGCTCGTTTACGGTGGCAAAAACTAAAAACCTCGATATCAATGCCGATTACACCAAATCGGTAGTTGAAATTGCTGAAAACGTCAATTATACCTGCGATTATGGTTCAGTAACTGTTGAAAAGGCTAATAATGTGAAGGGTAACGGCGATTATTTGACCGCACGATTTGGCGAAATTTACAAGAACATTCAAATAGTTGCCGACTATGGATCCATAAAGATTGATAAAATGACGGCCAATGCGGGCCATGTTACCATTGATTCAGATTATACAGGAGTCACCATTGGATACGACTCCAACTATCAATTTAAGTTTGATATTAAACTGGATTATGCTTCGCTTAGAGGGGCGGACGATTTTCAGTTTATCAAAAAGAAAGTGGATTCCAACGATAAATATTACCAAGGCTATCATGGTGATGCCAATGCCAATAATCATATTAAAATAACTTCTGACTACGGGAGTGTCACCTTCAAGAAAAATTAATTATGTTTTCTGCGTTATTCAGAAACAAGAATACCAAACTTCATGAAAAAGTTAATTCTATTACTCACAGCAGTTCTCATTGCAACCACAATTCAGGCCCAAAAGAAAATTAAAGGTAATGGGAAGATTATGACCGTTACCCGAACAACATCCGATTATGACGTCGTAAAGTTTGCGGGGCCTTTTGACTATGTCCTAATTTCGGGTGCGGAAGGCACAATTCAAATTGAAGGCGAGGAAAATCTATTGCAATATATAGTTACTGAAGTAAAAAATGGCATCTTAAGTATCAGAACTAAAAATAAGGTTAATTTACAGACCTCAAGGAGCAAAACCATCAAAGTAACTGTTCCGTTTGAGGCTATTAACGCAGTGTCATTAAGTGGTTCTGGCGATGTTTGGAATGAAAATATAATTTTAGCATCAAACTTTCAAACTTCAATAACAGGTTCCGGCGACGTGACCTTAGAAATCGAAGCAACAACTATAGATGCTAGTGTTACCGGTTCGGGCGATTTGACCTTGAAAGGGAAAACAAACAGCTTAAAGGCAAGTGTTACTGGCTCAGGAGATTATAAGGGTTCAAATCTAAGCGCCTATGACGTCGATGTTTCAGTAACCGGTTCAGGAGATGCTAAAGTAGCATGCACTGGGCATTTAAAGGCACGGGTATCGGATTCTGGTGATATTCAATATACAGGCAATCCAAAAACTGAAGATTCGAAAGTCGCGGGCTCAGGGAGTATTAATAATTGGAACTAACATGTGATTTGCCCCAATAGTTATCCCTGTGTTAGTAACGCTTAACCGGCATCAGAATTGCGCCATCGGGAGTCACTTTTTGACACCAACCTTAAAATCAATCTTATAAATTTTAGAGCAAACGTTATTCCCGTCTTGGCACTCTGAAAAGCAATACTATTCCAATCAGAAAGAATATAAAAAGGAATAAAATCGCATTGCGCATACTTCCGGTTATTTGATCAATGGAGGCAAAAATAACCATTCCGATAACGATTCCTATTTTTTCAGCCACATCATAGAAGCTAAAATATGAAGTGGTATCCTTAGTTTCCGGTAAAAATTTGGAATAAGTTGATCGGGCCAGAGATTGTATCCCTCCCATAACAAAGCCTACAAAGCCTGCCGCAATATAAAAATCCAAAGGCGTGACCATAAAATAGGCGTAAAAACATAAGGCCATCCAAATAAAATTAACCGCAATTAAGGTGTTGATATTTCCGAACTTAGCGGATGCTCGCGAGGTTAAAATCGCACCGACTACAGCTACCAATTGGATAATTAAAATACTGATGATCAGTCCCATTGTTTTTCCATCGCTATCATCCCAAGCAATTTCTTCTTCACCAAAATAAACAGCTACCAACATAATGGTCTGTACCGCCATACTGAATACAAAAAAAGCGCCGAGATAACGTTTCAATCTTAAATTATTGGTCAAAGCTCTCCATACGTTTCTTAGTTCTTTAAAACCATTAAACACTATCGATTTGGTGACTTTATGTCCATTTGATACACCTTTTGGTAAAATATAGAATGTGTATTGACTAAACAGAATCCACCATAAACCTACCGTAATAAAAGCAACTCGCATGGCTTCAATAGATGCCGCGTTTTTGGCTGATTCTCTAGCGCCTTCAATGTCTGTTGCTGTTCCTGTTGCCAAAATATCGGGAGCTATGGAAATGTCAAATCCGAAAAACTCAGGTTTCATTACCATGGCCAAATTAATGATCAGCAACAGTACACTTCCAACATATCCCAATGAAAATCCTTTGGCGCTGATTTTATCTTGTTGTTCGGGAAAAGCGATATCAGGAAGATAAGAATTGTAAAACACCAAACTCCCCCAATAGCCTATCAAACCCATAAAATAAAACAGCAAACTTAAATGAATTCGGTCTAAGCTGAACCAGTATAATCCGATGCAACCCAGTCCGCCCACATAACAGAAAAACTTCATAAAACTTTTCTTGTTGCCAACATAGTCTGCAATACCAGATAAAATAGGAGATATCACTGCAACAATCAAGAAGGTGAATGCAGTAACAAATGTGATAAGCGCGGTACTTTTAAATTCAAATCCAAAGGCGCTTACTTTTTTGACCTCTGAAATAAAAAGTGCTGAATAAAATATTGGAAAAATGGATGACGCAATGGTCAGCGTATATACTGAATTGGCCCAATCATAAAATGCCCATGCATTCAGTAGTTTCTTGCTTCCTTTTTGATATTGCTCCATTTGTGGTTAATTAGGTGTTTGTTTATTGTTGTTTTTAAATTGTTCTTTCTGCAATTATAAAAGAAAAATACCAGGTATTCTGAAGCTTAAGAAAATGAATTTTAATTCCGAAGCAAACTGCAGTCATAATCATGATAGCTACTAAGGCAACCAGCAAACCCAATGCGCTTTGCTTTTGAGTTTTGCCTGCCTGCCCGGAGACAGGAGTTTCACAAAAAAAGCTGTTCGCTCCAATTATTGGTATGAACAGCTTTTAAAATTAGATATTTATTTTAAAACAAGACCGGATTAGGTTTTAAATGTGGTGACCCCAAACTTTCGAGCTTCTGATCTGGCTTTATCTGCATGAGCTTCTATGTTTTTAATACGCGTCTCATTGGCAGGGTGTGTGCTTAAAAATTCAGGCGGTGCTCCTCCTCCACTTTGAGCACTCATGCGTCGCCATAAATTCGCGGCTTCCATCGGTTCATAACCTGCAATGGCCATTAAATAAAGACCAATTTCATCTGCCTGCGATTCGTGGCTTCGGCTAAAGGGAAGCATTACCCCCACTTGCGATCCTACACCGTAAGCTTGATTAAAAAGGTTTAAGGTCTCCTGATCTTTGATGACAACATTACCGGCCACCGCGCCCAATTGTTGCAACATCCCAGCGCTCATACGTTGCTGCCCATGATTGGCAAGTGCGTGGGCAACCTCATGTCCCATAATCGCGGCTAATCCAGCTTCATCACCAGCAACCGGTAAAATACCTGAGTAAACCACAATCTTACCTCCAGGCATACACCATGCGTTCACTGTTTTATCGTCAACTAAGGTATACTCCCATTGGTAATCTTTTAAATAACCTTGATACCCATTGGCATCTAACCATCGCTCAGCGGCTACGGCTATTTTCTGACCAACACGTTTTACCATATCAGCGTCTTTGGTATTTCTGATCACCTTATTCTCCGTCAAAAACTCATCATACTGAGCAAAAGCAGTAGGAAAGAGTTGTGAGTTGGGTACAAGAGCTAAGGTCTTATTTCCAGTAAATGGATTTGTAGCACAAGATAAAAAAAGTGTCAATGCACCTATAGCTACTATCGAATTCTTATATTTCATCTTTACGATATGTTATGAGTTATTTGCTATAAAAATACAAAAACCATTCCCTTATTGATTAACTCAAAAAGAAATAGTTTTTGTCTAAGTGAAAACATTAAAGGTTCTACTTCCCGAAAATATGCAATTCGGAGAAACCTTTATCGATTGTCATTGAGTTACTTCCATTTAATTTAAGCTCACTCAGCGGTATCTCTTCATTATCAATCTGTACTTTAGTAATCGTAAAAGGAAGTCCATGTAGTTTTATATTAAACCTCTCATAGCCTGCATCGTACTTTCCTTCTTTATGCTGTTGTATAATAAGCTCATCAGATTTTCCTGTTAACTTAAAAGTTCTCAAGCTATAGCGTCCCTTTTTATAATCATAGCCATCATGGGCGTCGTCAAATAATGTTGAGGATTCTTTTCCGTTTTTGAAATAAACATCAAGCGTCACTTCATCAATTTCAAGTTCACCAACATATTGCTGCACAGGATATTTCGGAATTATTGCGCCAGCCTTTACGAAAACTGGAATGGTTTCAATATCAGCATCTACCCACATTTCCTTTCCACCTGAAACAATTTGATCAGTCCAAAAGTTAAACCAGTCCCCTCGTGGAATAAACATGCGTCTACCACGAGCATTCGGCTCTAAAATTGGGCATACCAAAATATGTTCGCCAAAGATAAACTCATCAGACCTGTAATGTGTGTGCTCATCATCTTGATCAAATAATACTAACGACTTTAGCATTGGACTACCTTCCTCTACATGTTTCCAAAAAGATGTGTATAGATATGGCAATAACTCATAACGTAATTCAATCCATTTACGGACAATATCGGTAACATCCTCATCAAAGGCCCACGGTTCTTGATTTCCATGATCTCCTGAAGAATGGACTCTGAAAAACGGATGGAAAATTCCGAGTTGAATCCATCTGGTGAATAACTCACCACTTGGCTGTTCAGCAAATCCGCCAATATCACTACCGGCAAAGGAGAATCCAGACATGGCCATACGTTGGGCCTGGATATTGGCAATCCATAAATGCTCCCATGTAGCTACGTTGTCGCCAGTCCAAGTTGAACAATAGCGTTGTGTTCCTGAGTATGCCGCGCGCGTAATCACAAATGGTCGTTTTGGATAGGCAAATTTCTTCACGCCGTGGTAGGTTGCTCTTGCCATTTGCATGCCGTAGACATTATGTGCTTTTCTATGGCTACATCGGTTGCCATCATATTCGTGTCTGACATCATTTGGGAACGTTTTATTTGGAACCTCCATAACCGCAGGTTCGTTCATATCATTCCATACGCCTCTTACACCAATATTTTCAACCAAATCCCTAAATAAATCTGACCACCATTCGCGTACTTTTTCGTTAGTGAAATCTGGGAAATAACATTCTCCTGGCCAAACTTTTCCTTTCATATACGGCCCATCAGCACGTTTACAGAAGTAATCATTTTCTAATGCCTCCTTAAATACAGAGTATTCTTTATCCACTTTAATTCCCGGGTCAATAATGACTACCGTTTTGAAGCCATCATCCGCCAATTCCTTGACCATCCGTTTAGGGTCTGGAAAATGATTTTTATCCCATGTAAAACATCTAAACCCATCCATATAATCGATATCCAAATAAATGGCGTCACACGGAATATTCAATTCCCTAAATTTTGAAGCCACTTCTTTTACCGTCGATTCTGGGTAATAACTCCATTTACACTGATGGAAACCCAAAGCCCATAAGGGTGGCAATTGGTGCGGCTTTCCGGTTAGGTCGGTATAATTGGCTACTACATCTTCCATTTGAGGACCGTAGATAAAGTAATAGTTCATTTCACCTCCTTGGGCCCAAAAACTCGTAACATTTCGTCGTTCTTGAGAAAAATCAAAATAAGTTTTAAAGGTATTGTCAAAGAAAATTCCGTAGGCTTTTTTATCCTTCAATCCAGTGAAAAACGGAATGGCTTTATAAATAGGATCCGTACCTTTTCCGAAGGCATAACTATCCGTTACCCAGTTTTCAAAACGTTTGCCTTTTAAATTAAGCTCAACAGGTTTGTCTCCCAATCCGTAATAACTCTCGCCATCGTGAGACACTTTACTCATTTTGACAATATTTCCACCATACTCATAACTCTCTTCCCAATGGAAACCCAATTCGTCTTCATTGATAAGCTTATGATCTTTGGCGTCAAAAATCAAGACTTGTAAATTCTCTTTCTTGACATGACAAACCAGTTTTGAAGTGGTAACCTTATAAGATTCTGCCTCTTCTTCAATCTGTAATAAATTATAACCTTTACTGGCATGTTTAGTAATGGCATAAGAAAAGTCATTTTCAAAAGTACCCGTTGTGGTATATCTAAAACGAAGAACGCTGTCTCTTACTATCGTCATTTCAAGAACCACATCATTATCTGTAGTAAAGTAAAGCGTATCAACGTCTTTCCTATAGTCTATTATTTTTGATGGGAATAAATTTCCCTTTTGTTCTAAATCAGTATTTATAATCATAATATGGTATTAAAACTCACAAAAAAACACATAAATTTTCGAATATAAAATTTAAGTTAATAGTACTTGTTAACTATAACGATTGCGAGTTGGTTATTTAATAAATTTACCTGACAATTATTTCTTTTTGTCTGCTTTATTGGGATTTAAGGTGGGTCCTGACCTTTTTGAAGTGGTTTTGGTCGCTTTCTTTTTGACCGATGTTTTAGCTGGTGCCTTAGAAGATTTGGTTTTGATTTCTTTTTCCAGCTTATTCGTCTTTTTTACGTTACTTTTCACCGTATCAGAGCTTTTTGTATCGATTTTTTTTACCAAATCTTTCGGCCTAGGTTTTACCTTGGCTACTTTTTTAGCACCTTTTCTAACTGGTGTTTTCTTTTCTTTTACTATCGATTTATCTGATGACTTTTTGGTAGTCTTTGTTGGTTTGAGATATTTAAAGGCAACCATTCCCAACGGCGGAATGATGATTTCTGCCGAATGATCCCGATTGTGCATTTCAGATTTTTTAGTCGTAATGACTTTATTCTTAAAATCGCCTGTGCCATTATAACTTAAATCATCGCTATTAAAAACCTCTTGGAGCTTACCTTTTTTAGGCACTCCAATGCCGTATCTGACCATGGGTGTTGGTGTCATATTACAGGCTACGATAACATCATTTTTAGAGTCATTACCTTTCCGTATATAAATCAAAACCGAGTTTTTATGGTCGTCATAAGCAATCCATTCAAAGCCTTCATCAGAAAATTGCTTTTCATACATGGCTGGTTCCGATTGGTACAAACTATTTAAATCGATAATCAGGTTTTGAATTCCTTGATGAAATTTTGAATCCAACAAGTGCCACTCCAAACTTGATCTGAAATTCCATTCGTTGGCTTGTCCAAATTCACAACCCATAAAAAGCAATTTCCCACCGGGATGGGTGAACATATAGCTGTACAACAATCTCAAGTTGGCAAAACGCTGCCATTCATCACCAGGCATACGTCCTAAAATAGAGCGTTTGCCGTAAACAACTTCATCGTGGCTTAAAGGCAACATAAAATTTTCAGAAAACGCATAGGTCATTGAAAAGGTCAAATCATTTTGATGGTATTGACGATAGATAGGAGGTTTACCAAAATACTCGAGCGAATCATGCATCCAACCCATCATCCATTTCATACCAAACCCGAGTCCACCAGAAAATGTAGGTCGGGATACCATTGGGAATGCGGTAGATTCTTCGGCAATGTTCTGCACATCCGGGTAATTGGAATAGACGGCCTCGTTCATTTCTTTAATAAACGCCACTGCTTCTAAATTTTCTCTTCCACCGTACATGTTTGGTTCCCACTCACCGTCATTTCTTGAATAATCCAAATATAACATGGACGCTACGGCATCTACACGCAGCCCGTCCGCATGATATTGATCCAGCCAAAAAAGTGCATTACTGATCAAAAACGATTTGACTTCGTTGCGTCCGTAGTTAAAGATCAAACTTTTCCAATCGTGGTGATAGCCTTTCCGTCTATCTGGGTGTTCGTACAAACAAGAACCGTCAAAGTATCCGAGGCCGTGTGCATCTTCAGGAAAATGTGATGGTACCCAATCCAATAGCACACCAATATTATTTTTGTGAAGTGTATCTACCAAAAATTTAAATTCCTCAGGATAACCAAAACGCGACGTTGGCGCAAAATAACCTGTTATTTGATAGCCCCAACTCGGGTCATAAGGAAATTCCATTATAGGCATCAGCTCTACATGGGTAAATTTCATTTTTTTAACGTAAGCCACAAGATCATTGGCCAACTCTACATAAGACATAAATCGATCTTCAGTCTCATGGCGTTTCCACGAACTCAAGTGCACTTCGTAAACAGAAAATGGCGCTTCTAAGGCATTATTTTTTTTACGTTTGGACATCCAATCGTCATCTTTCCATTTATAGTCGTCTTCCCATATAATGGATGCCGTTTGTGGCGGATGTTCTGCACGACGCGCATAAGGATCGGCTTTTTCCGTTTTTATATTGTTATGATGGCTGGTGATTTTATATTTATAAAGATTCCCCTGACCTACTTTAGGGATAAAACCTTCCCAAACGCCACTTTTATCCCATCTTACATTAAGTACATGTGAATTTTCATTCCAATTATTGAAATCGCCAACAACAGAAACTTTTTTAGCACTCGGTGCCCAAACTGCAAAATAAGTGCCTTTAACACCATCAACTTCCATGATGTGTGAGCCAAATTTTTCATAAAGCCTGTAATGCTTTCCAGCTAAGAACAAGTTGATATCAAAATCGGTAAAACGACTACAAGGCGTTACATTTGCCATATTTAAAGCTTCAAAAGGTTATACTATTTCAAATTAAAAACCTAAAATACTAAAATTACGTAGACAAAGTAACAAGAAATCCGTATTTAAATCCTTATGATTATCTTAACGCAGCATCGAGAAAGGAAACCGATTACCTTTCGACTTAATTTTAAACCCACAAATAGATCCTTATGAAAACATTACCATTAATACTTATATTAAGCCTTGTTTTTAGTTGCAACAGCTCTGCTCAAAAGAAAGCCAATGCTTCTTCGACAACCAACGACTTTAAAGTTACAAAAACTGATGCCGAATGGAAGGCGCAACTTACCGCTGAACAATATTATGTTCTCAGACAAGCGGGCACTGAACGGGCATTCTCCAGTCCGCTAAATGATAATCATGAGGTTGGCACCTATGTTTGTGCGGCGTGCAAAACCCCATTATATAAAAGTGAGCACAAATTTGATTCGGGAACTGGATGGCCAAGTTTTGATCGGGTTATTGAAGGCAATGTCGCTTTTTCAACCGATAAAAAATTAGGTTTTATGCGTAACGAAGAGCATTGCGCCAATTGTGGCGGACATTTAGGCCATGTTTTTGATGATGGCCCCAAAAGAACGACAGGAAAACGCCATTGCATCAACGGCGTTGCCTTGGAGTTTGTTCCAGCCAAAAAGTAAAGGTCCAGTTTGATATATTCTATATTCTCGCGAGTTGCCAATAACCTTTAGCAGTTGCTGATTGGAAGATTATAAATACAAAAGCAGACGACGTTTTACTGATAAAATGTAATAATTTTCAGTAAAATTTAAGTGGTATGTAATTTCCAAAAGCAGGGTTGTTTTATAGGATAGAAATTTGAATTTATTACTCGCTTTGGCGATTTAACAATGATCCATTGAACTTACGGATACAGTAACATGCACCCTTTACAAACAATTCTTAATAACTATTACCATATTTGGAATTGGTAATTTGCAATTTGAAATTTACTTTTTGTAACTTCGTAGCTTCTAATCACGATTAAAATAATCTCATGAGTAAATACGATATCATTGTTCTTGGAAGTGGTCCTGGTGGCTACGTAACTGCTATTAGAGCATCACAATTAGGTTTCAAAACTGCAATAGTTGAAAAAGAAAGTCTCGGTGGCGTTTGTTTAAATTGGGGTTGTATCCCGACTAAGGCCTTGTTAAAATCGGCTGAAGTTTTCGAATATTTAAAGCATGCCGATAAATATGGTCTTTCTGTAAAGGATGCCGATAAGGACTTTACTGCTGTTGTAAAACGCAGTCGTGATGTTGCAGGCGGCATGAGCAAAGGTGTTCAGTTTTTGCTAAAGAAAAATAAAATTGATGTCATTGAAGGTTTTGGGAAACTTAAACCGGGAAAGAAAGTTGATGTTGACGGAAAGGAATATAGTGCCGACCATATCATCATTGCTACTGGAGCCCGATCAAGAGAATTGCCAAGCTTAAAGCAAGATGGCAAAAAAGTAATTGGTTACAGAGAAGCTATGGTCTTAAAAGAACAACCTAAAAAAATGATTGTAGTAGGTTCAGGGGCTATTGGCGTAGAGTTTGCCTATTTCTACAATGCAATGGGAACAGACGTAACTATTGTTGAATTTTTACCAAATGTTGTTCCTGTTGAAGATGAAGAAGTTTCAAAACAACTGGAGAAATCATTCAAGAAAAGTGGTATTAAAATTATGACATCTTCTGAAGTGACCAAAGTGGACACGTCTGGAAAGGGTGTTGTGGCCACTGTTAAAACCGCAAAAGGTGAAGAAGCGCTTGAAGCAGATATTCTTCTTTCTGCCGTTGGAATCAAATCCAATATTGAAAACATAGGCTTGGAAGATGTAGGTATTGCTGTTGGCAGAGATAAGATTTTGGTCAACAATTACTACCAAACCAATATTCCAGGATATTATGCTATTGGCGATGTGGTTGAAGGCCAAGCTTTGGCGCATGTTGCTTCTGCAGAGGGCATTTTATGTGTCGAAAAAATTGCAGGTCAGAATGTAGAGCCTTTAGATTACGGCAACATTCCTGGGTGTACATATGCAACTCCTGAAATCTCGAGTGTTGGACTAACCGAAAAACAAGCCAAAGAGAAAGGTTACGATATTAAAGTTGGTAAATTCCCATTCTCGGCCTCAGGTAAAGCAAGTGCTTCTGGAGCTACAGAAGGTTTTGTAAAAGTGATTTTTGACGCCAAATATGGCGAATGGTTGGGCTGCCATATGATTGGCGCTGGTGTAACCGATATGATTGCTGAAGCTGTTTTAGGACGAAAATTGGAGACCACCGGTCATGAGGTATTAAAAGCTGTGCATCCACATCCTACGATGAGTGAAGCAGTTATGGAAGCTGTTGCTGCGGCCTATGGTGAAGTGATTCACTTATAATTTGGAAGCACGAAGCTCGGAAGATTGAAGAGTGAAGTACACAAATCAGAATAAGCATTTAAAAAAACGATTCCATTACAGGGAATCGTTTTTTTTGTGCCAATTATAAATATATATAGAGAGATTGAGGTGTTAGTAAAGTCACGATGTCTGTGTTAAACATGAGGTCCTGGTGTAGGCTACAGATCAGAATCGGGCATCACTATTTATGGCCCATCAGTACAAGGTTGTTATTTTATTTTTGAAATAGCTCCTAAAGCCTTTCCAGTTATACCTATAGTTTTAGGTATCTACACAGAACCGAATAAAGGCAACAGATTAGGCCTAAAAGAAAACGCCTATCGTTTTGATGTTGATGCTCTTATTGGCCATCAGTTTTTAGCATTCGATGTATTGACAATTAATCCATACATAGGACCTTAATCCTTATAGAAAAGCAGGCTGAATTGGGAATTGTTTTTGATGTTATTAGTAGAAGTTGTTGTTTAGTTCATTCATCAGAGCTTAAGTCCGATTCCAAAAAAAAGTCCATTTGGAGCTAATTCGTCTATCCCTAAAGCAAATTTGACATGGGCATCCAACGATTGTGTAATATCATAGCTTGAACTAATATCGGCACCAATTTTCATCTTATTTGTAAAAAAATCGAAAAAATAATTCACGCTGGGCCCGGCCATTAAGTGCAATTTATCGGCCACTTCATATTTCGCATATAGAGGAACATTCAGGAAATTGAAATCGCCAACTGAAATATAGAGCACCTCAGGTTGAATGGTCAAAAAATGATCAATTGGAAATTCCGCGAAGATACCACCATAATATCCCGTTTCAGATGTAGAATAAAGGCCTAAATCCTTTTGGTCTACAGTAAAAAACGTTTTGTTCAAGCCGCCTTTAACACCAAATCTATTTTCAAGATCTTGCGCATTGACAACTAAGGCGTAACCAATAAAAATCAGACTTAAAATACGCTGTTTAAAACTCATAGTCCATCATTTATAAAACTCTGAATGGCCAGTTCGTAGCTCTGCAATCCGAACCCGACAATTACACCTTTGGTATGTGGCGCAATAAACGATTGGTGCCTAAAATCTTCACGGGCAAAAGTGTTTGAAATATGAACTTCAACTACCGGTGTAGCAATGGCCCTTACAGCATCTCCAATACCTACCGAGGTATGTGTATAAGCGGCTGCATTCAAGATAATACCATCAAAGTCAAATCCTACCTCCTGTATTTTTGAAATCAGCTCTCCTTCTATATTCGATTGGAAATGGTCGATTTCAATATTGGTGTATTTGTTTTTAATGGTTTCTAAGAAATCCACTAAAGTCAGACTGCCATATACATCTGGCTCTCTTGTGCCCAATAAGTTTAAATTTGGGCCATTGATGATGATCAATTTTTTCATAGGATAAAAGTATTAAAAATAAGGACATAAAAAAACCGAAGACTAAGCTTCGGTTTTCGTTCAAAAATTTATTTTGTGATTAAAACAGATACCCCAATCCTACATGCAATGTATTGAATCTACCTTTTACACCAAGAGAACCATCACTGACCCTGTTAGTCAATTCAAATCCATATCTTGCTTCTACAAAGAAGTTTTGTGTAATTTTATAATTTCCACCAAATGTGAGGTCTACACCCAATGAATTTACACCATTTGGCATGTCTTCTAAAATTAAATTAGCTTGAGGACCTGCTAAAACTCCAAATTCTTCAGACACCATGTATTTAGCCAATACTGGAATGTACAAAAAATTTGCTTCAGAGGCATTTGCATAAAGTACTTCAGGTTGGATATGGAACTTTTCAGAAACCGTAAAATCTCCGACCACCCCAACAAAGAACCCAGATTCTGCTTGTGATGCGGATACGCCATCGTAAGAAGCTTTTTCCGAAATATTGGTATACCCTGCCATAACTCCAAATTGGGATTGCGCATTGACATTAGCCAATCCAAAAACTGCAAACGCAGCCATAAACATAAGTTTTTTCATTTTTTAAAATTTTAAGTTTTTAATAAATTTGAGACTACAATGATAGGTGGATTTTACAAATGAAAAAAATAAAAATCTTGCTATTTCCTTATGTATTTAGCTAATATTTAGGTATAAAAAAACCGAAGTTTTACACTTCGGTTTCTATATTGTTGACAGTGTTTGAGTTGTTCCTAGAATGAGAAACCAACTCCAAATTGCCAAACAGCGTTTTTAACATCTCTATCTGATATAAAAGGTGCATCGTCCTTAATCATATTGGACAAACCAAGATTATATCTTGCAGAAAGTGACACTCCATTGTCGAATTTGTAACCAGCTCCTAAAGCAAGATTAGTATCAAAATTTTTCACTACAGAATCGTCAGGATCAAACTCTATTTCTCCTCCGGTAGCACCTGATTCGTAGTCCACTTTCTCTTTCGCCTTAAAACCAAACTGTGGTCCTGCTTCTGCATACAAACCTTTAACGATATAAACTTTAGCCATTAATGGCACTTGGATATAGTCCAATTTATAGTCTGCTTGATTATTTATAGCAAAGCCTTGACTTGAATACAATACTTCTGGTTGGAACGAAAAACGTTCGCTTAACGGAATTTCCGTGAATAATCCCAAATGAAAACTGGTTCTTGAATCGAGATCACCAACATCATCTCCGGTAATCGTCGCGAGATTAACCCCTCCCTTGACACCAAATTGAATGGTATTATTATCGGACTGTGCATAAATGGATGTGGCACTAAAAAGGCCAATCATCGTAACTAAAAATAAATTTTTCATGTCTTTTTGTTTTTAAATTGATTCACAAAGGTAGGTAGGCATCCCCTTACATTTTTAAAGATTAACAGGGTTTAACGGGAATTGAATGTTTTTAACTTTTCTTTATATTTCTGACTTTAGAGCACAAAAAAACCGAAGACTAAGCTCCGGTTTTTTCTAATTATAATGTAAGCTGTTGATTTTTAAAACATAAACCCAACTGAAACTTGGATAACATTATTTTTTAAGTCAACCTCGTTAATTTCTGCAATATTGCTGAACCCTAAATTATAGCGCGCTCCGAAATTCAATCCAGATTCCATCTGATAACCTAAGCCGATAACACCACTAAAATCGGTTCCTTTAAGTTCATCTGTTATATCTCGCGTCTCTTCACCACCTTTGGCCTTGGCAGATAACAGGAAACCAACTTGTGGTCCCGCTTCAATACTTAAACCGTCAGCAACCATAAATTTGGCCAAAACTGGCAAATTGAGGTAATCTACTTGTACTTTACCTGTAACACCTTCAAAAGTCTGCTCTACTCCCTGAGCTGAGTACAAGAGTTCTGGTTGAACAGAAAACAGTTCAGAAATTCCAAAATTGGCTACACCGCCCACGTGAAAAGCCGTCCTGCCATCAAGATCATCGGCATCATCTCCACCGAAATTGGCAAAGTTAACCCCGGCTTTAGCACCAAAAGTAAACTCTTGTGCATTAGCATTAAACAATCCAAAGACTGCCAAAGCAGTCATTAACATAAGTTTTTTCATTATTTTAATATTTTTAGATTTGAATACATAACCTAAAGATTTTTAATCGGATAAAAAAATAAATCTTAAGTTGCAAACAACTGTTATCAACAATAATCAGAAAACACTCAATTTCAACATATTACACTTGGTTTTATTAACAATTTGGCAAGTAAAGCACTTTAATATATTTATAATTTGTTGATAAGTGATGTTTTCTGAAACTAGTCGTCCTGAAAAGTTGAAAATTATCGCTTTTAATCTACTTCCAAATCTTGGTCATTTTGAAGTGGTCCATCGTATTATTACCGTGCTACCCAATTTGACTTGTTATCCAACCTACAGGCTATATTCAAAATGTCTTCAAACAGGTTTTTATCAAAGAAGTCTTTAAGGGCCTCAAATTATAAGTTTGAAATGGTAAAAAAACATCACCGGTCCAAAGTTATTGTTGAACAGAAATTGTGGACACTGATCAATTTCATCCTTTGATTTGTCCTGTTTCTATATGAAAATGGTAATATTGTATGGTGCAATCTAAATGTATTGCTGTTTTGTTAAACTCTATTAAGAATTAGTGATGAAGTGGTATGATGCCTTAAATGACTATCAGTTGTATTTAAAAATTGAACGTGGTATGTCTCAAAATTCCATTACCAATTACGCCTATGACATTAAGAAACTTATTGGCTTTTTAGAGCGTCATGACCTAAATATTTCACCCATTGAAATTGATTATAGTACCATACAACAATTTATATATGAGATTTCCAAAAATGTTAATGCGAGGTCTCAGGCTAGAATTATTTCAGGTTTGCGCAGTTTTTTTAGTTATTTAGTGTTTGAAGATTATTTGAAAATCAATCCTTTAGACCATATAGAATCGCCCAAAATTGGTCGTAAATTGCCTGACACACTTAGTTTAGATGATATTAATAATCTTATTGGAGCTATTGATCTTACTAGAGAGTACAACAGTGTAAGAATTGGTGAACGAGACCGTACCATTTTAGAGACACTTTATAGTTGTGGCTTGCGAGTAAGTGAACTGACTGGTCTTAAAATCTCAGATCTTTTCTTTGATGAGGGATTTATTAAAGTAACCGGTAAAGGCGATAAGCAACGTTTTGTTCCAATTGGCACTTCTACGCAAAACTATATTACGATCTATAAGGACCATGTGCGCTCAAAAATAAATATTCAAAAGGAATTTAAAGACACGCTCTTTTTAAATCACCAAGGAAAACAGTTGACAAGGGCTATGATTTTTACAACGATTAAGCGACTGGCCGAAAAAATAAATCTTAATAAAACAATTTCCCCCCATACTTTTAGACATTCTTTTGCAACTCATCTATTGGAAAATGGTGCCGATTTACGTGCTATTCAAATGATGCTTGGACACGAAAGTATCACTACTACAGAAATCTATATGCACATAGATAGGTCGCATTTAAAAGATGTGCTCAATAAATTTCATCCAAGAGGCTAAGCTACTTTATTTCCGATCTGGCGTTTATATAATTCTATTGAAGTCAGCAGTAAATTTATGATTCTTGCGTCCCTTAGATAGCATAAGTCAGGCAATCTAATCAAAACCCTATAATTGCATTTAATAGGTTTTCGACTGATCCCAAACTGATAGTGTCTATCCTTTTACTGATTTTCACTATTAAAAACTCTATAAAAGATGTAATTTTATCTCTAGTTCACTACAATTCAAATTTTGTTTCAATCTGAAAAACAACTTTTTTTTGTTAGCAACAAGCTTTCCCACAAGTTCGTATTAAATAGGCCTCGTAAGTTTTGATCAATTACCAAAAGAGAATATCCGCTGACATCGCTCATCTAAAACAACACGCTTTAATTGGTTTTAAACTTAATGTGCTCGGACACAACAAGAAAAAACGTATGTATGGATAACTTTTTTTTAAAATTCATAAAAAAATCCTTAAATTTAGAATGATTTCCCCTGATTACAGTTTTAAAAATAGCATTTAAATCGTCAACTAGTTCCCCTGTCCAATAGTTGGTTAACACTATGGCACGTTTTAAACTAAATCTAAAGATATGACACCACTGAGATCAGGAATACCAAAACTCAATTTAAATTCAACCATGGTTGACGACCTCAAATGGCAGATTGCTTTAGAGTATTCAGGTATTGGTATGTGGGAATATGATGCTGTTTTGGAACAAGTTTACTTTTCTGAAGGTTCAAAAAAAATCTTAGGTGTGTCAGATCCGGATTTTGGAAAAAATGTCAATGCGTGGAATGATAGAGTCCATCCCGATGATAAGAAAGATTACTTAAAAGACTTTCAAGATCATCTCAAAGGTCTAAAACCCATGTATGAGAATGAACATCGGGTGAGGTGTGAAGACGGTTCTTACAAATGGATACGTGATAGAGGCAAGATAGTCGAGTGGGATCCTGACCAAATGCCTAAAAAAATCATTGGCACCCACACTGACATAACCGCACAAAAACAACACGAGGAGGCTGTAAATGATGCCTTGAGTGTTGCCACTGAACACAATAATAGGCTTAAGAACTTTGCACACATTGTAACCCATAATCTCAAGCAACACACCGCAAATTTTGAAAGTTTGCTTGATTTTTATGACGAGACGGACTCCTATAAAGAAAAGGCAGAGATCATGCAGCACTTAAGGACTTTGTCCTATGGTTTAACAAAAACAATCGTTAATTTGAACCAAGTGGTACACGTGCAAAACAACAAAAGCCAAGAAGTGAAAAAAATATACATTGCAAAGGAAATCAACAACACCTTAGCTCTTCTTGACTTTGTCATAAAAGAAAACAACGCAACAATACACAACAACATCAATCCAAAATTATTTCTGTATTATAACAGCTCCTATTTTGAAAGTATTATTCAAAACCTTCTGTCAAATGCGATAAAATATAAGCATCCGGATAGAGACCCCGTAATTTCAATAGACTGTAGTTACGATATTCATGAGTTTAAGCTCATTATTTCAGATAATGGGCGAGGCATTGATTTAAATAAATTCGGAAATCAAATTTTTGGATTGTATAAAACCTTTCATCAAAATAATGATTCTGAAGGTGTGGGTCTCTATTTAATAAAGAATCAAATAGAAAGTTTTGGAGGTAAAATAACAGTAGATAGCGAAGTAGACGTAGGCACGACTTTTACGATTCATGCTAAAAACAGAAGAGCTTAGCAAGGTAGCTAAGCTCTTTTTATAACATTATATGATTTTCGAAAATTAATTATTTTGCTATATTCACAGCTCTCGTTTCACGTATGACCGTTACTTTTACTTGTCCAGGATAGGTCATATCTGTTTGGATTTTTTGTGAAATTTCAAAAGACAGGTTAGCGGCCTGCTCATCAGAAACACGTTCGCTCTCAACCATCACCCTTAATTCTCGTCCTGCTTGAATAGCGTAGGCTTTATTAACACCATTAAAACCAAAGGCCACATCTTCCAGATCTTTCAGACGCTGGATATAAGAATCCAAGACCTGGCGTCTAGCACCTGGTCTTGCGCCAGAGATGGCGTCACAAACCTGGATGATAGGTGCCAATAATGTGGTCATTTCTATTTCATCGTGATGCGCACCAATAGCATTGCAAACTTCTGGTTTTTCACCGTATTTCTCAGCCCATTGCATCCCTAAAATAGCGTGTGGTGTTTCTATATCAGCTTCAGAGTCAGGCACTTTTCCAATATCATGGAGCAATCCGGCACGTTTTGCGATTTTCGGATTTAATCCTAATTCGGCCGCCATGACACCACAAAGTTTTGCAACCTCACGCGAATGTTGTAGTAGGTTCTGTCCGTATGAAGAACGGTACTTCATACGTCCTACCAACTTAATCAATTCGGGATGCAAACCATGAATTCCTAAATCGATGATGGTACGTTTACCAACTTCAATGATTTCCTGTTCTATTTGTTTCTGTGTCTTTTGAACGACTTCTTCAATTTTAGCCGGATGGATCCTTCCGTCAGTTACCAATTTATGAAGTGACAAACGTGCTACTTCACGTCTTACAGAGTCAAAACAGGATAAAATGATAGCTTCTGGTGTATCGTCAACAATTATTTCAACGCCTGTTGCGGCTTCGATGGCACGAATGTTTCGTCCTTCACGCCCAATGATACGTCCTTTAACATCATCAGATTCAATGTTAAATACGGAGACACAGTTATCAATGGCTTCTTCAGTGCCAATACGCTGAATGGTATTTATGATAATTTTCTTAGCCTCTTGCTGTGCTGTTAGTTTTGCTTCTTCAACAGTTTCTTGAATATAAGCCATAGCATCAGACTTGGCTTCATTTCTCAGAGATTCTATGAGCTGGGATTTGGCTTCCTCTGCAGATAAGGCAGAAATAACCTCCAATTGTCTGATTTGACTCTTATGAGCTTTATCAACCTCCTCTTTCTTTTTTTCTAAAAATTCAAGTCGGAAATCATAATCCTTAACCTTGTTCTCTATTTCTTGAGTTAACTTCTTGTTTTTAGAAAGCTCATTGGATACTTGAGATTCTTTGTCACGCGTTCTTTTTTCGGCCTCAGCCATTTTTTTATCACGTGCAAGAATAATTTTCTCGTGTTCCGATTTTAATTCAATAAATTTTTCTTTAGCTTGTAAAAGTTTGTCCTTTTTAATAGACTCTCCTTCGGCATTAGCTTGCCTTATAATAGCACTTGATTCTTCTTTTGCATTTTTTATAATTTTAGAAGCATTGTTTTTTTCAAGTGCTTTTGCTACAATATATCCCAGCAATATGCCTAAGGCTGAGCAACTCACAATTATTAAAATTGTATCCGTTTCCATGTTTAGTTTAGTTTAAAAAAATTTGAAATATCCCGTTGTTAAACAGAATCAATTCAACCAAACAACCCATCTAAAGAAGTGCCGTTTAGCCAAAAAAAAGCCTACATCAGTTTCGAATTTTGTATAAACTCCTTAAAAACAAGTTTAGGGCTAACAAGCTGATCAAAAATCTGCTCAATGGCAGCTCGATTTTACAACTTAAACTCACCCTTTTTAAAGAATTAGTGTTGAGTTTATCAAATATAAATAACTAATGTAGGCAGTAACCTAATATATTTAAAAGAACGTTAAGAGCTTAAATGTGAATGAAGAAGATCGTTTAAAGCGGTTAATCTATTGGTGACCTCTTCACTTACATGGTCTGTATCTATCGTTTTTTGTTCCACTTGGGAAGCAAACTGTAAGGCACACATGGCCAAAACATCTTGTTTGTCCCTCACGGAATAATTTTGCTCAAATTGACTAATCATTGATTCAATTTTCTTAGCTGCTTTTCTCAATCCTTCTTCCTGTTCAGGTGCAATAGTCAATGGATACACTCTGTTTGCTATGGAAAGCTTAATTTTTAGCTGTTCTGACATTAAATCCTATCCTTACATTATTGAGATAATTGTGCTATACAATGATCTATATCTTTTATTAATGTATTTATCTTGAGCTTCGTCTCTCTTTTGTTTTCATCACTGCCCAGCATCGAATTTGCAATTTTCAGAGCTTCATATTTTTCAATCCAAGAAGTTAATTCCTCCTGTTGTTGAATAATCTTTTGTTGGAGACCGGCCAATTCTTCGGAAAGCTTCGCATTGGTCTGTTTCAAAACCTCTTGTTTATGCAAAACTTTACTGATTTTATTCTCTAAAGAATCAACAATATCCTCAACTTTACTCATTTACATATTTCAATACTGATGAAACAAAGTTAACATACATAAACAAAAATCACAATTGTTTTATCATAAATTTTAAAAAAATAAGTTATAAGTGAGATAAAGCGTCCTAAGTATCTCAAATTCATCGGAGTTAAAAAACCAAAACTACATAAACAAGCGTGGCATCAGTCTTTCATTGACACCTCTAATCTGATTTATTACTCATAACTTTATGTCTCGTTATCTTTAGGCACTTTAAGTACTTTTTAATATTTTTAGCCTTTCAAATATCGCTATGAAATTTCTTTTTGCATCCCTCTTCTTAACTACCTTTGCATTTGCTCAAGTGGACTACCCTACTGATTATTTTAGAAGCCCGTTGGATATCCCAATTATTCCTTCAGGAACTTTTGCAGAGTTACGGACCAATCATTTTCATGCCGGATTGGATATTAAAACCCAGCAAAGAGAAGGTCTTAATGTCTATACAATTGCTGAGGGATACGTGAGCCGAATTAAAGTTTCACATTACGGATATGGTAAAGTTATCTATATTACACATCCAAACGGGTACACTAGTGTGTATGGTCATTTATCAAGCTACGCTCCTACCATTGAAGCTTACGTAAAAGCAAAGCAATACGAACAAGAATCTTACGAGGTTGAAATGTTTCCTGCGGTTGACGAATTAAAAGTCAATACCGACGAGATTATTGCTTATTCCGGAAATACCGGCAGCTCTGGTGGGCCACATTTGCATTTTGAAATCCGCGACCAGCAACAACGTACCATCAATCCTCTACTTTTTGGTTTAGAAGTTCAGGACAAGAAAACGCCTTTTGTCAAGGGAGTTTACGCCTATACAAAAGACGACAACGCCAATGTAAATGGTCAAAAAGGACGTGTAGAATTACGCCTCATCCCCAATAGGAACAAAGACTATCATGTAGAAAGTATCAATGCCTACGGCACCATCGGCTTTGGCGTAAAAAGTTATGACCAACAAGACTTTGCAGTCAATCAAAATGGCATCAATGGATTACAGACTTTTTTTAATGGGCATAAAAAGTTTGAAATGGATTTTAACCGATTTTCATTTAGTGAGACACGACATATCAATAGATTTCTTGATTACGAATTCTATAAAACAAGGAGAAAGCGAGTGCAAAAACTTTTCGTGGAAAAAGGTAATGTCTTGAGCCTTTACAAAGATCTTGACAATGATGGCTATGTAAAGATTGCCGACAGCACCGCTTCTGTCTATAAAATTCGGATCACAGATTTTCACGGTAACGAATCTTGGGTGACCATTCCAATAAATGGAAAAAAAATATCATCACCAGCCAAGACTATTGACACCTCTACTAAAACTTATATTTTTGCTGAACAGCCTACCAATTTAAATGAAAAGAATGTTAATGTCTTTATCCCTGCCAACAGTTTTTATGAAGATGCCTTTATCGATTTTAAGGTAAGCAATGACACCATTTATCTACATCAAGACATTATCCCTCTTCAAAAAAACGTAAGTATTCAATATGATGTCAGCAAATATAAAGACTCAGAAATAGACAAACTCTACATTGCCGAACTTATTGGAAGACGAAACTACCCAAGCTATCTCAATACCAGGCGTGGCGAGAACAAGATATTGACGGCATCTTCAAATGCTTTGGGCACATACACTTTGGTTATGGATACCCAAGGACCGAAAATTTCCCCAATCAATTTTCAGGACAAAAAATGGTTGAGCAACTACCGCTATCTTAAATTTAAAATTACTGATGATCTCTCAGGAATCAGTAATTACAGGGCTACCGTCAACGGTAAATGGATTTTGATGGAATATGAGTATAAAACCAATACCTTGACTTTTGATTTTAATGATAATGTGATCAATGACACCGAAAACGAATTGAAACTCATTGTGACAGATAATGTTGGAAATAGTTCTACATTTGAAGCAACATTTTTTAGAAAATAAAATACCAACCCTTTTGAAACTACACTGTCACCTTTTGCGCTTCATTTTTATCCTTTTGCCTTTTTTAGGATGGTCTCAAACCGCAACAATTAAAGGCATCATTTTGGATGATGCCAACCTTCCCATTTCAAATGTCAGCATTAAATCTGGTGACACTGGAACCACCACTAATGAAAACGGTTTTTACGAATTAAAAATACCAATCCAAAAGGACATTACTGTTGAGTTTACGCATATCTCACATAAACGTGTGTTGGCCATATTCAATCTTAAAAATGGACAGACCGTAGAATTTAATCCTGTGATGAATTTGAATGTTGAACAAATTGCCACGGTGGTTATCCATGGCAACCAACGCCAATCAGTAGAAGGTGTAACCACAATTCCCCCAGCCCTTATCCGCACCATTAAAGGCGCACAACCAGGAGTAGAAAACATTTTAAAAACATTGCCAGGAGTCAATATTTCCAATGAATTAAGCACACAATATTCCGTTAGAGGTGGAAATTTTGATGAAAACTTGGTGTATGTCAATGAAATTGAAGTTTACCGACCTTTCTTAGTACGATCGGGCCAACAAGAAGGCCTGAGTTTTGTCAATACCGATTTGGTACAGAATGTCGATTTTTCAGCTGGTGGATTTCAAGCCAAGTATGGCGATAAGCTTTCGTCAGTTTTGGACATTACTTACAAAAATCCCATCAAATTTGGTGTCAATGCAGACCTCTCCTTATTAGGTGGTAGTATTTCTGCGGAAGCGGTATCAAAGGACTCTAAATTGTCGGGGATTATCGGGCTACGCTATAGAGACAACAGTTTAGTTTTAAATTCATTAGAAACCGAAGGTAATGTAAAACCTGTATTTGCTGATGTCCAGACCTATTTGACCTATAAGTTTACAAATAAATTCCAAGTTAATTTTTTAGGAAACATCTCGAGCAACAAATACAACTTTCAACCACAAAACAGACAGACCAATTTTGGGACTTTAGCTGATCCGATTGCCTTATTGGTATATTATGAAGGCCAGGAAAAAGATGCCTATAACACTTATTTTGGGGCTTTTAAAGCTAATTATTTTGCCACCGACGACTTGACCTTAAAGTTAATTGCTTCCACCTACCATACGACTGAGGAGGAATATTTCGATATTTTGGCGCAATACCGATTGGGTGAAGTGAACAGTAATATTGGTGATGAAAATTTAGGAGAAGTTGAATTCAGCGAAGGGATTGGATCCCAACTCACCCATGCCAGAAACGATTTGGATGCCCTCATTACAACCATAGAGCATAAGGGCGATTATCAGTTGGACGACAATACTTTTGAATGGTCTGTAAAATATACGCATGAGGATATCCGAGACCGACTAGTGGAATGGGAAGTGATTGATTCGGCAGGATTTTCCATTAATCCACCAAAATTGGAGATTTTTAACAACCAACCATATCAACCTTACCAGGGACCATTAGTCGCTTTTCAGAATATAAGAGCTACCAATTATGTTCAGATTGATAGATTTCAAGCTTACGCACAATGGAGCAAACGCTCTGAAATAGGCCATCATGAGGTGTTTTATAACCTTGGAGTCAGAGCCCACAATTGGACGGTCAATGGCGAAGGCATTGAAAGTAAAACCCAAACTGTATTTAGTCCACGTGCACAATTTGCCATCAAACCTAATTGGAACAAGGACATGCTTTTCAGAATTGCCGGAGGTCTTTACTACCAACCACCATTCTATAGAGAACTCAGAGATTCTTCTGGGGTAGTGAGACCAGATGTAAAGGCCCAAAAATCAATACATGTTGTTTTGGGCAACGAATACAGTTTTAAAATGTGGGACCGACCCTTTAAATTAGTTTCTGAAGCGTACTACAAACATTTAACCGACGTCAACCCGTACACCTTAGAAAATGTGCGAATTAGATATCGTGCCACCAATAATGCCAAGGCTTATGCTTATGGTGTGGATTTGAGATTGAATGGCGAGTTTGTTCCTGGCACGGAGTCCTGGTTCAGTTTTGGCTATTTAAAAACCGAAGAAAACATTGAAAACCAGGGATATATTGCAAGACCAACCGATCAGCGTTTAAAATTCGGAGTGCTGTTTCAAGATTATGTGCCAAATATTCCTGAGTTAAAGGTGTACTTAAATCTGGTCTATAATACAGGAGTTCCCGGCGGGTCTCCAAGTTATGCTGACCCTTATGAGTACCAAAACAGACTGCGCGATTATAAGCGGGCAGATGTGGGCTTTTCTTATGTGATTGTGGACGGCAACAAAACTTATAATGCCAAGTGGAAAAATGCGTTTAAGGAACTCACCATTGGTGTGGAGGTGTTTAATATGTTTGATGTACAAAACTCAATAACCAATACTTGGGTCAGAGATTTGTATAGCAAACGACAATATGCCATTCCTAATTATTTGAGTCCACGGGTATTTAATGTCCGAGTTTCAATGAGGTTCTAAGGATAGGTTAATCTGTACGGGTACCGGGAGGACAGAAGTATTGAAAATCAATAATTTAATAACCGAGACCTATTTTATGAACTCCAAAATCGGTCTTTATTTTTTATCATCAGTGTTATTTACCGTGTTGTTCAAACGGACCAACATTCAATTTATCGTTCAGTTTTCCGCAACCATCCTAAAACATTTGAACCTCCAACTGTCCATTTGTCGTTATTAAATCGGAGTTTAAAATTCTCTCTTGACTCTTTCCCAACATTTTGTTGCACCACTTCAATCGAGGTTTTGTTCACTTTTGAAATGATAGCCACATGTCCATACCGATTGAAAATAGTGCCATCAAATATAATCAGATCGTTGACCTCAGGTTTCAATGAGCTTCCATTGGTGAACTGCACTAAGTTTCTATCCTTATTGTGTTGGTTATCCTTTAACGCCGGATTGAAAAAATCTTTCGCATGCCCATAGCTATTGGGCATCTTATGATTTAAATAATCGTAGTAATAGCGTTTGACAAACTCTACACATTGCCATTTCAGACCCAGATTATAGCCATCTGCCGCTAAGTTCCGTCCTGAAACGTTACCAATATTTTTATTGTAAAACACATAAACATCATTGAACACATCTAAGGTATCGCCTATATTTTTGACTTTGTAAGTTTTAGGTTTCGGGTCTTCCTGAGTATGGGATGCTGACTTGAGCATATGCGAATTGCGGTGTTCTTTATTACAGGACACCAACAGCAAAACGACTAAAATATAACCGCTAATTTTTAACAAATTCCTTTAAGGTTTCAATGACATAATCTACTTCATCTTCTGTATTGAAACAAGAAAAAGAAAATCTTACCGAAGGCTTCAATAGGTTTTCAGTGTCCAGAATCTCAGAAAGAACATGCGAGTTTTGATTGCTACCACTTTGGCAAGCGGAACCTTTAGAACAAGCAATTCCTTTTAAATCCAATTGAAAATGAAGCATCCCTCCTTTTTCGGGCGCAATGGGAAGGCAAACATTTATCAAGGTGTAGGTGCTGCCTTCTTTATCTTCACAATTGCCATTAAATGTCACCTCAGATGAAAGGCTTTGTAATTGGTCAATAAAATAATCTTTTAATTTTAAAATTTGCGACCGCTCCTTTTCTAAATTGGCATAACTCAATTTTAAGGCCTCTTCCATCCCTACAATATTATGAATGGATTCTGTTCCGGCCCGATAGCCTCTCTCCTGCTCGCCTCCAAAAATGGACGCTTTGATACCTGAACCCTTTCTGATAAAGGCAAAACCAATCCCTTTTGGACCGTGGAACTTATGGGCACTTGCCGCTAAAAAATCGAGACGAATGTCTTGTAGATCCATTTGGTAATGTCCAACAGACTGTACGGTATCACTATGGAACAATGCGTCATTTGCCTTGCAAAGCTCTGCTACCTTGTTGATATCCAACTTATTCCCAATTTCGTTATTGATGTGCATCAAACTGACTAATTTTTTGTTTGATGATTTCAGCAAACGTTCAAGATCAGTAAGATCAATCATGCCATTCTCAAGCAAATTAACGTAATTAACGTTTATATTGTATGTCTTTTGAAGATGCTCTACGGTATGTAAAACAGCATGATGCTCCAATTTACTTGTAATGATTTCGGTAACTCCCAAATCTCTAACGGCACTCTGCAAAACCAAATTATCTGCTTCGGTACCTCCTGCTGTAAAAACAATTTCTGAAGCACTCACATTGAAAAATGAAGCTATGGTTTTTCTGGAGCTTTCCAACAATGATTTTGCGGAACGTCCCATGCTGTGTGTAGATGATGCGTTGCCATATTGCGAACGCATAACTTCTGCCATTCGATCAATTACAGCATCGCGCATAGCGGTAGTTGCAGCATTATCAAAATATACTTGTTTCATGTAAAATTCTTTCGGATGACAAAAATACTCCAAATAAAATTATTATGAAGATGGCTCGTTATAAATTCCCAAATGGCGTATTTTTGCTATCAAAATGATTGAAATGCAGAAAATAATTTACTTCCTAAGTGTGTGCTTGTTGGTTACTGCTTGTAATGATGGTGATGTCATTGACGTAGAATTGGATTTTGACAGAACTTTATCGATATGTGATTTAAGTCCCGGGAATTATTTTTTATATGATACAAAACAAGATCCTTCAGAGTCTTTGAGCTTGATTTTTCCGAGAAACTCTGCTACAGAACTCATTTTCAATCCTACAGAAAATAATTACAAAACCACTTTTGCCATCAATGGTACAAATTCAAAGTTCAACTATCGTACTTATGACGGCAATGCGGAAGATTTATTATGCAACTTACTACCTGATGCCGTTACCAATATCATAAAGGATTATGCTGCCACGGCTGGTACAGTAACTACGGTGACTACTTTTGTAGATGATGATGGTGATGGTATACCCGCACATATTGAGGATGCCAATTTAGATGGTGATAATGACCCTGCAACTAATCCAACCGATTCTGACGGCGATGGCATACCGGATTATTTGGATCAAGATGACGATAACGACAATGTCTTGACCAAAAACGAAAAACACAATTACACTGAGGCCGATGGCCTCTCCAATGCACAGGATACTGATGGTGATGGCATCCCTGATTATTTAGACGATGACGACGACGGTGACGGTGTTTTAACCCGTTTGGAAGATGAAAACATGGATGGAAATCCGATGAACGACCGTGACGAAAGTTCTCTTACACCAAGTGTTCCGAGGTATCTTGATAAAGAAGCAAAGGATAAGTATGATTATCCACACTTCAATAAGAATGTTTATAAACGTACAATTACCGTCAGATTTTATATCAGCAACGTTAATTTGGATGTTATCAGTTTAACTGAAATAGATTTGGGCACGTACACCCATTCTATTATGATAGAAAGTGAATAGCAATATCTCAGGCTCTCAAAAATACCAACTTTATAATGACTGAATTAGTATTGCATGTTAGCCGCGTGACTATTTAAGCATTCTGATAGACATAGACCTCTGTAGCCCCTAAGCCATATTTTTTGAAATCGGCATCGTAGTATTTGACATTATTATACCGGGAAAAAAGTGTTTCCAATTCCATTTTCAAAACCCCTTCACCAACGCCATGGATAAATACAATTTTTTGAATGCGTTTGCGGATGGCAAATTCCAGCTGACTTCGTGCAGTATCTAATTGTAGATTCAACATATCGTATTTAGATAAGTTACGCTGATTTTCCGTTAAATTATGGATGTGCAAATCGACTTCCATTTTTGGCTGATTCCGATCTTTTGGCTTCACTTTTACAGATTGCCGTTTCGTAGGCTGTTCCTTTTCTGAAAGTACCTCCGTAAAGGAATGTTCAGAAAAAATTCGCGACCTCAAAGTGTCATTAGGGCCCATTTTAAGTAATTCATTTGTTTGGAAGTCTAAAAGAAAACCATCATCGGTTTCAATATAGACCGTCAATCCGTCAATTTTTGAAACTATTCCGGAAATATCCTCATCCAATACAGTCACTTTATCTCCTACATTTAAATCCATAGTTATTAGCTGTTATTAAAAGGGGGTTCTTCATCGTTCTTGCTCGGTATATTTCGAGAAATGCGATACACACCTATCATTAATATCAATATCCCGCCGATTAATAAATATTGATTTTGATCTGCTCCTGCTTTGGCATAAATGGCTATAAATCCGCCAACAATTATTAATAACAGGTTAATGGCTCTCGAAATACTCATGAGTGGGTTGTTTTATTAGGAAATACGAAATTAATCATTTAGAATCAAAACTGTATTGGTTTCATCAAATCTAAGCTCAAAAAGTTTAGGTAATAATTCTATACTTTTTATACATTTGTGCATGACGTTTTTTAATCTCATCAAGCCAGAAGATTTCATGCTCCCTTGTCTCAACAAGCAGCTCATTGGGCTTGATTGTTTAGGATGTGGCATTCAGCGCGCCACTTTATTAGTCTTTAAGGGCGACTTTTTGATGGCTTTTAAGATGTATCCCGCCATTTACACACTTTTTTTATTGGCACTTTTTCTTATATTTAACCTGTTTATCAAATTTAAACATGACTACACCATTAAGATGGGTTTGATCATCTTAAACGTGAGCATCGTGGTCATCAGCTATTTTATAAAAATTATCAACTAAAAACCAACCAAATGGAAAAACAACAATTGCCCAATGCAACACTTATTTTAGTTTTCGGAATTTTATCTATAGTTACCTGTTGTTGCTATGGTATCATTGGATTACCTCTTGGCATCATTGCTTTGGTGCTTGCCAACAAAGCCACTAAACTTTATATGGAAAGTCCTGAAATTTACACCGGATTCCAAAATGTAAAGACAGGAAGGATTCTTGCTATTATTGGTATCGTTTTAAATGCTATTTATTTAATTTATGCCATCTGGTTGTTCTCTACAGTAGGTATGGAAGGTATTCAAGAGATCCAGGAAGAGTTTATGAAAGGCCTCAATGAAGGTAGTGTTGAATAACCATTCATATTCGATATAAAAAAGCGGCTAAAAGTTAATTTAGCCGCTTTTTTTATTCACTGATTAAGTCACTTATAAGGTTCCTGCAATCATTGCAAACACAAAAATCAAAACATATAAGCTCATGATCACGATGGTAAAAATTCCGATAAATTTATAATGCGATTTTAAATTTGAAAAAGCAGCCGTCAATTGGTCGTTATTATTAGATCGTAAGGCACTTTTCATTTTTCGTGAAAAATTGAAAAGATAAAGCACTGGGAAAAAGTAAAGCAGAGCAATGACAACATAGATAAGCCCAAAGTAAGACATATCAACCCCTAGTCCTGCATACGGATTACCTCCTGGCATCATATTCATCATCAAACTAAAAAACAATCCGCCAAGAATCATTAGTGCAATACCTATAAACCCTAATATTGAAAGAAAATAAGTCCACGTTGAAGTTTCTTTTAGAAACCCCAAGATTGCTGGTGGAAGATTCAATTCAAAGGTTTCAAAAGCCGATTTTTCGTCCATAATTATGAATTTGGTTCAAACTGTTTCAATGTTTTTATAATAATACCAACACATTCTAAAAGTTGCTGCTCGTTCATTACTAATGGCGGTGCAAAGCGAATTATATTTCCGTGGGTAGGTTTTGCCAGAAGGCCGTTATCTCTTAGTGCCAAACAAATATTCCAGGCAGTATCACCCTCTTCACTATCATTAATTACTATGGCATTGAGCAGTCCTTTGCCTCTCACCAATTTAGCAATAGTACTCTTTTGGATATAGGAATCCAGTTCGCTTCTAAAAATCTGACCCAATTTTTCAGCGTTCTCAGCCAAATCTTCATCTTCAATTACTTCCAATGCAGCGATGGCCACTGCTGCAGCCACTGGGTTTCCGCCAAAGGTACTGCCGTGACTACCAGGTTCAATCACTCCCATTATGGAGTCGTCAGCCAATACGGCACTTACCGGATAGGCACCACCACTTAAAGCTTTCCCTAAGATTAAAATATCTGGCTTCACATTTTCATGATCTACCGCCAAAAGTTTTCCTGTTCTTCCAATTCCCGTTTGAACTTCATCGGCCAGAAACAAGATGTTGTACTTTTCGCATAAGGCTTTGGCTTTTTTCAAATAGCCTTCACTCGGTACATAAACCCCAGCTTCACCCTGAATAGGCTCTACTAAAAATCCTGCAACATTAGGATTGTTCTTTAGGGTATGTTCCAATTCCTGTAAATTGTCATACTCAATTTTTATAAAGCCTTGCGTAAATGGACCGAAGTTTTTACGTGCAATGGGATCATTAGAAAATGAAATAATGGTCGTGGTCCTTCCATGGAAGTTATTTCTACAAACAATTATCTCGGCTTGTTGGTCCGCAATACCCTTAACTTCATAAGCCCATTTTCTGCAGATCTTCAGCGCCGTTTCTACAGCCTCTGCACCAGTGTTCATGGGCAACACTTTATCATACCCGAAATATTTTGATGCGTAAGCTTCAAACTTCCCTAAAACGTCATTATAAAACGCTCGTGAGGTTAGAGTTAGGGTCTGGGCTTGAGCCACCATGGCATCAACAATTTTTGGATGGCAATGGCCTTGATTGACCGCAGAATATGCTGAGAGAAAATCATAATATTGTTTTCCTTCAACATCCCAAACATGTACACCCTCTCCTCTACTTAATACTACTGGAAGCGGATGGTAATTATGGGCGCCATACTTGTTTTCTAAATCTATCGCTTGTTGCGAAGTTAATTGGTTTAAAACAGTCATCTTATAGAAATTTACAGTTTCATGTCATCAATAGACACGGTTTGACATCGTATAGTTGAGATGCAAACATTAATAATTAAAACTCGCTTAGCGAGTAAAATAACCATTCCTACTGTACCTTTATTCTTTCGAACTCCCAATAGTTTCGGGAGGAAAAAGCAGCGTGAGAGAGAAATCATCCCTTAGGACTCGCAAATTAGCAAATATTTAAACTTCATAAAAATTTTCCGATTGAATTTGCAACCTAGGCGATAAAATAATGATCAAACGATAAAAGCAGGTTTATTTTGATTTTTTAGTTTTGCATCGATACCAATTTAGAATTTCATTAAGAAGGATAACCAATGGAATTTGTTCAGTGAGTTCTACTTTTTCTATTTCGATACTGCCGATTTTGTTAGTCACATAGAAGGATTGGTTCAATCCTTAACTATTTATACGCTCCGCTTTTAAATTTTGGGTTTCATTAATAAAATGGGGATTTGGAATTCGTAAATAGCAATTGGTTTCACTATTTTTGCCGCATGAGTAGAAGAAACAGAAAAAAAATCTTTGAGAATGTTGTCGTAGTTGATGCTGCCGCCAAAGGTAAATCAGTAGCGAAAGCGCCAGACGGGGCTGTCATTTTTATGCAAAACGTCGTGCCCGGTGATGTTGTGGACGTAGAAACGTTTAAAAAACGTAAGTCTTTTTATGAAGGCAATGCTATAAAATTTCACGAGTATTCTGATAAGCGTACCGAACCGAAATGTCAGCATTTTGGTGTTTGTGGCGGATGCAAATGGCAAGACATGGGTTATGAGCACCAATTGTTTTATAAACAAAAGGAGGTTGAAAACAACCTTAAGCGTATCGGCCATTTAGAATTACCGCCCATTACTCCCATTTTAGGTTCTGCAAAGACCTATTTTTATAGAAATAAAATGGAATTTTCGTTCAGTGACAGTCGCTGGTTAACTTTAGACGAAATTCGCTCTAACGAAGATATTGGCGATAAAAATGCACTTGGTTTTCATATTCCTGGAATGTGGGACAAAATTCTTGACATTGAAAAATGCTGGCTTCAGGAAGATCCATCCAATGCGATTAGAAATTCGGTCAAAGAATTCGCTGTCAAACACAGTCTTGAGTTTTTTAATACGCGTAATCAAACTGGTTTTTTGAGAACATTAATGCTTCGCACCTCCACTACCGGCGATATTATGGTACTTTTCCAGTTCTTTAAAGAGGATAAAGAAAATCGTGAGCTGCTATTGAACTATGTTGGTGATAAATTTCCGGAAATTACATCGCTTCTCTACGTTATTAACGGAAAAGCAAATGACACTATCTATGATCAGGAGGTCATTTGCTATAAAGGTCAGGATCATATTTTTGAAGAGATGGAAGGACTGCGGTTTAAGATTAATGCCAAATCGTTTTACCAAACCAATTCAGATCAAGCTTATGAACTGTATAAAATAACACGCGACTTTGCCGATTTAAATGGCCATGAACTTGTTTACGATTTATATACAGGAACTGGAACGATAGCTCAATTTGTGGCCAAGAGTGCCAAAAAAGTAATTGGTGTGGAGTCTGTTCCTGATGCCATAATTGCAGCTAAGCAAAATGCACAATTAAATGGAATTGACAACGTTGAGTTTTATGTTGGAGATATGAAAAATGTGTTCAATGCCAATTTCATTGCTAAACACGGTCATCCAGATGTGATTATTACTGATCCACCACGTGACGGTATGCATAAAGATGTGGTGCAACAAATACTTAATGTGGCGCCTGAAAAAGTGGTGTATGTAAGCTGTAATAGTGCTACACAAGCGCGCGATCTAGAATTGATGGATGCCATTTATAAAGTAACGAAGGTTCAACCGGTTGATATGTTTCCGCAAACACATCATGTTGAAAATGTTGTACTTTTGGAAAAAAGATAATTAGGATCGTCGATTAACGATTGGTAATGGATGATTGTTGATTTTTGATTTTCAATACGTCATTTAAACAGAAACCTGAAACAAAACAAACTTGAAACTAATAAAAGCCCTTCAAAACATCAAAACCCTAATAGTTCTTCTCATAATCCTGAGCTTATGGGGTTGCGAACGTGATGATATTTGTGCCGCAACAACACCAACAACGCCACATCTGATCATTCGTTTTTATAATATTGATGTTTTAACAGAGACAAAAACGGTAAGACGCATGAATGTTAAAGCAGAAGGCAACCCAAAGCTTATTGTCAATGATAAAACTACAGATTCTATCGTTTTGCCTTTAAGAGTAGAGGCCTTAAACACCATTAACACGTCGCGGTTTGTGTTGACAAGAGATCAAGATTTTGATCAGGATACAATTCAAAGCACAATTCCGAATCCCGATATTATCGAAATAAAATATACTCCAGAACTCATTTATGTTTCTCGAGCCTGTGGTTATAAAAGTGTTTTCAATAATATCAGTGCAACACGGGTAACAGACTCAATCAATTGGATTTTAGACATCGAAGTTATTAAAGACACCATAAACAACGAAAATGCAGCGCATATCAATATTTATCATTAGTCAACTTTTCTTGATGGTGTTGCCGCTAACATCATTTGCCCAAGAAACGCAAGAAGTGCAAGAAGAAAATGTTAATGACACAATTATTGTCAAACAAAAATATGGCTTGCGATTGGGCGCTGACATCGGAAAATTGACCCGTTCCTTTATAGATGACGATTATACAGGTTTTGAAATTTCTGGCGATTATCGACTTACTCAAAAATTGTACTTGGCTGGTGAACTGGGGACCGAAGAAAACACCATAAGAAACGATTACTTAGATGTAACCGCAAAAGGCAGCTACTTCAAAGCTGGAATAGATTACAACCTCTATAGAAACTGGCTCGATATGGAAAACCTGATTTACACCGGATTGCGCGTTGGTGTGAGTGCGTTCAGCCAAAACCTAAATAGTTATACTATCTATACCACAGATCAATATTATAACCCTCCATTTACTTCAACAGATTTGCAGGAATTTAAAGGGTTGTCAGCCGTTTGGGCGGAGTTGGTCATAGGAATCAAAGCCGAAATTGTCAACAATTTGTTCGTCGGTATCAATGCACAGCTTAAAGGTCTGGTCGCTGAAGATCAACCTACAAATTTTGAAAATTTATTTATCCCTGGTTTCAACAGAACATTTGATAGTGGACGATTCGGTTTCGGATTTGGTTATAATGTTTCTTATTTGATCCCTATTTTCAAGAAGAACAAAAAAATATCTGTAGAGGACTAAATCTCGATAAAAACTTCCTTTTTCACATTCATTCTTTAAAATAATTTACTTAACTTTTGCATACTAATACCAGTGTATGCATAAAGATGAGATTGCCGATTTATTGGAAGAAAATTACCATACTCTAATCAACTGGCTGCAAATTCAGGATAACGAAAAATGGACGCAAGGACCTGAAAACAAATGGACTACAGGTCAACAAGCACTTCATTTGCTTCAAAGTATCAAACCTTTAAACGATATTTTAAGCATGCCAAGATTTTTTTTCAAATATGCCTTTGGAAAAAACACGCGCGAATTACGTGACTACGATACCATTGTTAAGAATTATCAGGAAATTTTAAAAGACAATAAAGACTACGTTTTTAAGGCTTCCAAGAATATGAAGGCTCCAAAATTAAAGGATAAAAATTACATTTTGAATCGTCTGCAAGTAGAAAGCAAAAAGTTACAATATAAGATTAGAAGAATATCCGATAAAAACTTAGACACCTTGGTGCTACCACACCAATTAATGGGAAAAATGCCAATTAGGGAAGTTTTAATGTGGACTGCACATCATGTGGATCATCACACAAAGCAACTTCAGAAATATTATTAAATCTCATTTATCAGAATTTAATCATAGGCATGTCATCCCGGCTTTATAAATAGGTTTAAAATCTTGGATTTTCTTTCATTCCAACTTGCTAAAACAAAGTAAAGGCCGATACGACAATAGGTATTTTCGTCTTATCTTGAAATGCTAACCGATTGTTGTACCATGTTATATAATATCGTACAAAAAGCGATGTTGCTTACATTTTTCGTAAAGCGGTGATTGATTTACATAGTCTTAATTGAGGAAGTTATGACTAGTGAAATTATAATAGAATGGACAATGATTTACTTCAACGCAGCACTTCCTTGTTAATATGGTATTATTCCTTGTATTTCCTTTTTTTACTGCCTTCATAAATTTCGTACTTCACCAATCTTGCTTCCAGCTTTGCATTGACCAAATGAATTTTTCGGGAAGGTCTAAGACCCACATACTTCAATGCATCCAGGTTTGAGGTTATAAACCAGGCATCAGTACCCGGGTAATTTTGTTTGAGGGTATCACCAATATTTTTATAAAACGATTCCATTTCTATATCCAAACGTTCACCATACGGCGGATTGAACACCATGTGCAATTTCTCGTCGCCCGCTTTTTGGGTCTTAAAGAAATCTTCATGTCTTACTTCAACAAAATCGCCCAGCTCAGCATTTTTTATGTTCTCTTTAGCTTTATCAACGGCGCTCGGCGATTTGTCATAACCTATAATCCGATGATGAAAATCCCTCATTTTCTTTAAGAGTGATTCTTCTATTTTCTCAAATAAATCTACATCCCAATCCTGCCAACGTTCAAAAGCAAATTCCTTCCGCATTAAATTGGGAGGAATGTTGCAGGCTATCATGGCCGCTTCTGCCAGAATAGTACCACTTCCACACATTGGATCCATAAAATCGGTCTGTCCGTCCCAACCCGATAGCATGACCAATCCTGCGGCCAAAACCTCATTGATTGGCGCTATATTGGTGGCGGTTTTATAACCTCTTTTATGTAATGAATCACCTGAAGAATCCAAAGAAACATTACACATATTTCTATCAATATGAACGTTGATTTTTAAATCTGGAAATTTCAGATCCACATTTGGCCGCTCACCCACCGTATCTCTAAATTTATCTACAACAGCGTCTTTCGTTTTTTGGGCAATATAAAGAGAATGGGTAAATAAATGCGAATGCACGGTAGCATCAACCGCTAAGGTTCCCGTAGGCTTAAGGTATTGGTCCCAATCCATTTTATAAACTTGATCGTACAAGTCCTTTTCATTATTAATTCTGAAGCTATGAATAGGTTTTAGAATCTTAATGGCTGTACGCAAGGCTAAGTTTGCTTTATACATAAAACCTTTATCGCCAACAAAACTCACATTTCGCACACCTGTCTTCACATCTTGCGCTCCTAGTTGGGTCAACTCCTTGGCAAGTAGATCTTCAAAACCAAATAAGGTTTTGGCTACCATATTAAAATTATTATCCATTATTCTCCTGATATAGATTACAAAAATAAAGTATTTTTGCAGTCAGACGAATTTATAATGACAAAAGACATAACAGAGTGGTACGCCTCATGGTTTGATACCCCTTACTATCATATTCTTTATGCCGATAGAGATCATACGGAAGCCCAAAAATTCATGGATAGCTTGACCCGATATTTAAATTTACCAGAACAGGCTAAAATACTTGATCTTGCTTGCGGTAAAGGGCGTCATTCCATCTACCTCAATTCTTTGGGCTATGATGTCACGGGCGTGGATCTTTCAGAAAACAGTATCAAATACGCCAAGAGGTATGAGAATGACATGCTACATTTTGAAGTGCACGATATGAGCAATCCATACAATGCTAAATTTGATGCCGTATTCAATCTTTTCACCAGCTTTGGCTATTTTGACAGGTCTGAAGACAACCTTAATACCATAAAAGCCATAAAGGAAAATCTCAATGAATTTGGATTTGGAGTAATAGATTTTATGAATGCTGATTATGTGATTGACAATTTAGTGCCTGAAGATGTCAAAACCATAGGAGGTATAGCGTTCCATCAGAAAAGATATGTTGAGAACGGCCAAATTATTAAGGATATCAGTTTTAAGGATGATGGCGTAGATTATAATTTTCAAGAGCGCGTTAGAGCGAAAACATTATCCGATTTTGAGGCACTTTTTGAACAAGCTGGGGTTTATTTGCTGGATGTTTTTGGCGATTACAAACTACAGAAATTCCATAAAACAACTTCCGAACGGTTAATTATGATCTTCAAATGAAGCAATATTTCTTACCTTTCTTAGCGGTTATTATTGGTGTTATATTGGTTTTGATATTCAAACACAAAAAATCCAATTACACAAAATTTCTATTATCTTTTAGTGGTGCATTTTTATTGGCATTAACGCTTTTTGACTTATTGCCTGAAGTTTATGAACATTTAGACGCCAAACAAACGGGACTGTTCATAATGTTAGGCATTTTGTTACAAATTTTACTGGAGTTTTTCTCTAAAGGAGCTGAACATGGCCACGTACACGTCCACAAACAAGAAACAGGCTTTCCTTGGGTACTTTTTATCAGTTTATGTATCCATAGTTTTTTGGAAGGCTTCCCTATCCATCAACATAACGATATGGTTTACGGTGTGCTCATCCATAAAATCCCTATTGCCGCATTGATTACCACCTATCTGATAGAATCAAAGTTTACATCAAATCAAATTGTTGGATTTCTTGTTATTTTCGCAGTTATGACGCCAGTGGGCACGCTAGTTTCCAATACTGTATCGTTTACTGGAGATTTTCTATTTTTCATAAATGCAATTGTTATAGGTATCTTTTTTCATATCTCAACCGTGATCCTGTTTGAAAGTAATGAGAACCACAGGTTCAACCTTACAAAACTCATACTGATTGCATTGGGGATTTTGGTTGCTTATTTAATTTGAAATACTAAGGAAAGTCAAAATAATATAAATATAACTTAGCTTTGAAAAAGCAATAATAACGCCAAAAGATCCGCGTCTACGTGTGAAATGTTATGTTCAGCAAAGAAGAGTCAAGAAAACTTAGAGAAGAATTTTGGATCAGTTTCGGAAAATCATTCCCTCGAAAATGGATTCTTTATGACACCAAGTTGAAAGGTTTAGCTTTTAAATTCCATTTTGACACCAAATCAGCATTAGTTGCACTAGATCTTGAAGATGATTTGGAAAACCGGATCAACTTTTGGGAAAAACTACAATCACTGAAGGCTATTTTAACCGAGGAGTTTCTACCAGAAGCAATTTTTGAAGAAGAATATTATTTAGATAATGGGAAGGAAATCTCCAGAATCTATGTAAAATTAAATCAGAAAGTATCCATTCACAATAAAAACAGTTGGAGAGAGGTCATGGAGTTTTTTGTTGAAAAAATGTCCTTGTTTGAAGCTTTTTTTGAAGACTACAAAGATTTTATAGATTCATAACCAGCAAGCCTCAATGAATGCTGAATATGGTTCACTAGAAGGAGTGTATTTTGTAGTTTTGAGTACTAACAGAACGAAATCTCATTTTAGATTGACGGCTTTCAAATAAAAACTGATTCAGGCTTACTGAATTCTAAACTTGATTAGCTCCCATAATTTCTCGATAGTATTAACATTTAAATTAAAAAACATTATGATTATAGACGTCCATACCCATATCAATAACTACCATGAAGACCGTGTTGTTTCTTTAGAAGACTGTCTCAATAAGTTAACGGATACCATGGAAGAAAACAAGGTAGATTATTCATTGGTATTGTCGTCTTACAAAGTAAATGAACACAGGCCCAGTACAAAAAAGGTAGTTGAGGCCATTAGCGATCGGAATAATCTTGGCGTGGTGGCAGGCATAAGTTATCTGAATTACGATTATAAGGATTTACGTGAACTGAGTGAGTATCTTGATGCTGGTCTTATAAAAGGTCTCAAATTCTATCCTGGTTATGAACCATTCTATCCTAATGATATCAGATTTAAAGTCATGTATGATATGGCCATTGAGTTTGATGTTCCTGTAATGTTCCATTCTGGTGACACCTATGCCACAAATGGAAAAATAAAGTATTCCCACCCAATTCATATTGATGATTTAGCAGTAGATTATCCCGATTTAAAAATTGTGATTTGCCATGTTGGAAGCCCATGGATTAAGGATTGTATGGAGATTGTCTATAAAAATAAAAACGTTCATGCGGATATCTCCGGATTGACTTTGGGCGATTTCTCAGATAAATTTGAGCGCTATATGAAAAAGGAGATCGAAGAAATGATCATCTATGCTGGAGATCCCAAGTATTTACTTTATGGCACTGATTGGCCTATTAGTAATATGAAATCCTATCTTCGGTTTATGGATCAATTGGAATTGGATGACGGCAAGAAAGAATTGATCATGTGGAAAAATGCAGCAGAACTATTTAAAATTGATGTGAGTAAATTCAGTTGATATTTTGAGAATAATGTGATGGCGATAAAACATGCCAATGGACTGAAATTGGAGTTTGGGTGGCCAACCCGATTTCATGAGCATCGTACCGTAATTAACAAGCACTTAATAGTATTTAAAATTATATTAAAAGCAATCCAAAAATAATGAGACGTTGAAAAGTTTCGCTCATAACCAATGAACCTCAAAGAATATAGAAGAAGATCATCAGATAATGGCAAATTGCGCCACCAAGCACAAATAAATGCCATATCACATGATTATATGGAATTTTATGAACCGCATAAAAAATAATTCCTATGGTATAAAATGCTCCTCCAGCAATAAACAACATTAAACCATTCGGACCGAGCAATTTTGAGAGATTCGTAAAGTCAAAAACAATCAGCCATCCCATAATCAAATACAACAGGGTTGAAAAAATCTCAAATCTTCCAGTAAAGAACAACTTCAGGACCATTCCAAAACCTGCTATGGCCCAAACACTCCAAAATAAAGGCCACCCTAAGCTGTTGTTGAGTGCAATTAAGGTTACCGGTGTGTAGGTTCCGGCTATTAGGAGATAAATGCTAATATGGTCAATAATCCTGAAATAATGTTTCCGTTTTTCACCAGAAACAGAATGATAAACGGCAGAGGCAGAAAACAACACAATAATGGAAACTCCATAAATGATCACACTAAATAAGCTCCAATCTGTTTTATGGTTTTTGGTACTGATCAGCAAGATGAGACCCGCAATCCCCAACACTGCACCAAAACCATGTGTCCAGGCATTAAGCTTTTCCTCAAAATCAGATTGTATCCGCATTAGTTTCTAATGGTTTTGGCCGCCCATTTATTTGTAAGCTCAAAATAATCAATGGGAAATGCCGATTTCTGACGTTCCAATTGACCGTTTTGAAAAGCTCGTTCCAAGATGTCTTCTATCAAATAATCTTCGCTTACATGTAATGGATTAAACTCTTCTTTTAATGAAATGTCAAACAACCTGGCTGTATTATTAAACCAAAATGCCCGCCAGCCACTTCGCAATTCCTGAATCAATTGAAATGTTGTTTTTCCTGTTTGACGGTGAATCAATTTGACCAAAATCTGACCTTCCTTACGAGTTAATTTCTTGAGTTCCTCAGAAAACTCCTCTTCAATATATTTCTGAATGATTCTGGCATATCGTCGTTTTTCACTTTTACGTTCTAAAGTTTCTAAACGTTTGTTAAGTTCAACCAAACGTTCAGCAGCCAATTTTGCATAAGGATACACTTTAATAGTCCTTCGTTTTAAAATCAAATATCGAATACGGTCGTCCTTACTGTCAAACTTTAGTTTACGCAATACTAAAACAGCATCCAAATCGATTATTGAAACGGGAATCGAATCGCCATCAATATAATAATACTCAACAGCTGTAGAATCTTTCTCCACAGGGTCAACTTGAGCAAATAGCAACAAGGGTAAAAATATAAAAATGTAGGTCATCAACTTCATTGGTGCAATAGCGCTAAAATCAGTCCAAAATTAAGAATTTACATAGCCATTAACCTTAAATTCTTATTAATATTATTAATTTTAGACAAAATATATACCTATGCCAAAAAAGAACATTTTAGACAATAAATCATTAGAGTTTTTAGAAAACTATTTAAACAATGCATCCCCGACTGGTTACGAGTGGTCAGGGCAAAAATTGTGGATGGACTATCTCAAACCATATGTAGACGAATTTATTACTGATACTTACGGAACTGCCGTGGGCGTTATCAATCCGGAAGCAAAATATAAAGTTGTCATTGAAGGTCACGCCGATGAAATCTCGTGGTACGTCAATTATATTACTGATAATGGTCTTATTTATGTTATTAGAAATGGCGGCAGCGACCATCAGATTGCACCGAGTAAGATTGTAAATATCCACACAAAAAACGGCATCGTTAAAGGTGTTTTTGGTTGGCCTGCAATCCACACACGAGATAAATCTAAGGAAGAAACCCCAAAACCAGAAAACATCACCATTGATGTTGGTGCAAAAGACAAAGAAGAGGTTGAAAAAATGGGCGTGCACGTAGGCTGTGTCATCACCTATCCTGACACTTTTCATATCTTGAATAATGATAAATTTGTATGTCGTGCCCTCGACAATCGTATTGGTGGTTTTATGATTGCTCAAGTGGCACGTTTGCTGCATGAGAATAAAAAGAAATTGCCTTTCGGTTTATATATCACAAATTCCGTTCAAGAAGAAATCGGTTTGCGTGGTGCAGAAATGATTGCCGAGCGCATCCAACCCAACGTCGCAATTGTAACTGACGTTACGCACGATACGACTACACCAATGATTGACAAGAAAAAAGAGGGGCATTTAGAATTAGGCTTAGGGCCAGTTGTGGCCTATGCTCCTGCCGTTCAACAAAAACTAAGAGATCTCATTACGGAAACGGCAGAAGCCAAGAAAATTCCTTTCCAACGGTCAGCCTGCTCAAGAGCAACAGGAACCGACACTGACGCTTTTGCCTATAGCGGTATGGGCGTTGCAAGTGCCTTAATTTCATTGCCACTTCGTTATATGCATACTACGGTTGAGATGGTCCATAGAGACGATGTGGAGAACGTCATTAAATTAATTTACGAATCTTTATTGAACATCAGTGAAAACGATACTTTTAGTTATTTTGATAAATAATGAATATAACTGAACAAAAAAATCTATTTGATCTTCCTGAAGATATCTGCTATTTAAACACGGCGAGCCTATCGCCGTCGTTTAAAGCAGTGGAAAAGGCCGGTATTGCAGCTGTAGTGCAAAAAACCAGACCCTATTTAATTCCGTCAACTGATTTTTTTGAGCCTGTGATTGCCTTGAAGAAGAAATTTGCGCAACTTATTGATGTTGTCAATTATGAACGCATTGCAACAATCTCTTCAGTTTCTTACGGCATTGCCACTGTGGCAAGAAACATCAAGTTAAAACCAGGTGACACAGTCATTTTAATGCAGGAACAATTTCCCAGTAATTATTATTCCTGGAAGAAATTGACCGACACATATCAAGCCAAACTCAAAATAATTGAAGCACCACATCTAAAATCCAATCTGGGGAAAACATGGAATGATGCCATCTTGGAAGCCATTGACGAGTCCACAGCGGTGGTTGCCATGGGACATATCCATTGGTCCAGCGGTGCTTTATTCGATTTAAAGAAGATTAGAGCCAAAACCCAAGAGCATAATGCCTTATTGATTATTGATGGTAGCCAATCAGTTGGAGCATTGCCGTTTTCGGTAAAGGAGTTACAACCGGATGTCTTGATTTGTGCGGGCTACAAATGGCTTTTCGGACCTTATGGTTGCGGCTATGCCTATTATGGGCCTTATTTTGATGATGGCGAACCCTTGGAAGAAAATTGGACCAACCGATTGGATAGCCATATATTACCCGATTTAACACAATATCAATCGCAATACAAACCATTTGCCAATAGATATGTTATGGGAGAAAGTGGCAGTTTCATTTATGTAAAAATGCAATTGGAAGCTTTAAAACAAGTAATTTCATGGACGCCCGAAGCCGTTCAAAAGTATTGTAAAGAAATTTCGGTTAATGCGGTCAAGAGTTTGCGCGATTTGGGATGTGAAATTGAAGCTGATGAACACAGAAGTCATCACCTCTTCGGCCTCAAATTGCCTGAAGCAGTTGACATCAAAAGCTTTAAAAAAGCGTTAAAAGATGAAAATATTTATGTTTCCTTTAGAGGTGCCTATGTGCGTTTATCCTGCCATGTATTCAATACAGAAAAGGATTTTGATAAATTTGTGAATTGCTTAAAATCAGTAATGGACTAAAATGGCTACAGACGAATATATTGATGTTTTAAATGCCGACGGAACACCTACCGGAAAAAGCTGTCCAAAATCAGAAATCCACTCTAAGGGTTACTACCACAATACCGCCCATGTTTGGTTTTATAACGCCAATGCCGAAATATTACTGGCCCAGCGCGCCGCATCAAAAACTATTTACCCCCTATTATGGGACGTATCGGTTGCCGGCCATGTTGATTCTGATGAATCTATAACGCAGGCTACGGTGAGGGAGACATTTGAAGAAATTGGCATCAAAATTCCAAAAAACCTCTTGGAAAAAATCGGGGTTTTTGAATGTTTTCAAAGCTATCCAAACGGGATCAAAGACAATGAATTTCACCATACCTTCATTGCTAAGATTGACTATAGATTAAGTGAGTTTACTTTGGACCATAATGAAGTGGAAAAAGTAAAATTTGTAAGCATTCCCGAATTTCGCGAGTTATTGAAAAACAGTGATGTCAATGGCCATTTTATATCCAGCAACACACCTTATTACCTTGAGGTAATTGAGGCCATCGAACATCGATTATTGTAAGCAAAAAACATGACCTTATTAGCACTCGCCATTGCCCCCGTTGTCATAATCATCATTTATATTTTTATAAAAGACAAATATGAAAAAGAACCAAAGCAGCTTTTGGTTAACAATTTTTTATTGGGCGCTATTGTCAGCGTTATCATTACCACACTACTCTATATTCTCATTGACATTCCGTTACCATTAAAAAATGATAATAGTATTTTTGAGCAATTCATCAAGGCCTTCTTTGTGGTTGGTCTTTCAGAAGAATTTAGCAAATACATCATCATTCGCTATTACGCTCAACCGCACCACGAATTCAATGAACCTTTTGATGGTATCGTTTACGCGGTTATGGTTTCTATGGGATTTGCTGCTACTGAAAATATCATGTATGTTCTGCAAGGCGGCATTGAAGTAGCCATTATTAGAGCATTTACAGCGGTTCCTGCCCATGCGACCTTTGCTATCTTGATGGGTTATTTTATGGGAAAAGCGAAGTTTTCAAACAATCGCGTCCTACTCAATCTGACTGGACTTTTTCTGGCAGTCCTTTTTCACGGCGCTTATGATTTTTTCCTCTTTATAGACTTTATTCCGGGTGTGTGGATTGGTGCTTTTATCTCTCTTTTTATCGGAATTGTCCTATCTCGGAAGGCTATTATAAGACACCAATTCAATTCTAATTTCAAAATTCATAAAGAAAAGTGAAACAAAGCGTATTGGGAGTTGATGACCACTTTTTTTGATTAATTTTATCGGAATGAAAAATACAATAGCTGAAAGAATTGCAGATTTTATCAAAAATTTTCCTCCTTTTGATCAACTTTCAAAAGAGGATGTATACACCATTTCCAAGGAAGTCAATATCACCTATCTTGAAAAAGACAAGAACGTCTACTTAGCAAATGATGCACCTCACGATAGATTTTACATGATTCACAAAGGTGCCATTGCACTTAAACAGAATATCAATTCGAAACTTGAAACCGTCGATCGATTTGATGAAGGGGATATTTTCGGTCTACGACCTCTTTTCGCCAATGAAAATTATACCACAGACGCAGTCACTGAAGAAGAAAGCATACTTTATGGCATTCCATTAAGCATTTTTAAACCTTTGATAAGCCAAAGCAGGGAGGTTGTAGACTTTCTTATTCAAAGTTTTGCTTCCAATACCGAAAATCCCTTTTCAAAAGAAATGTATGGTTCATTGTATGACGATGATTTGGATGCTGTAACACACGAAAAAGAACTTTTTGAACTGCAGCCCGTTCGTTATACCAAAAAAGTGATAACTGCCAAAAAGGATACAAAAATCAAACATATTGGGCAACTCATGAGGCAACATCGGATTAGGTCTATTATCATCGAGGACGCCAATATTCCAATTGGGATTATAACCGATGAGGATTTGCGCAATAAGGTCATCACTGGCGAACATACCATTGAAGACAGTGCAGACCACATTATGAGTTCGCCTGTTCTATGCTATCCAAAAGGGGTGTCCATAAGTCAGGCGCAACTGACAATGATGAAACACAATATCAGCCATTTATGCATCACATCAGATGGCACGCCAAATTCAAAAATCATAGGTGTCATTTCCCAACAGGACATTACTGTGATGCGCGGCAGCAGTCCGACGGTTTTGATGAAAGCCATCAAAAGGTCTAAGTCCACCAAAGAATTGAAACACATCCGGAAAAGGATTATGGTGCTTCTGGAAGGTTTCGTCGAACAAAATATCCCACTGACACAAACCAGTAAAATTATTTTTGAACTAAATGATGCCACCGTTAAGCGCATCATTGAGCGCTGTATTTTAAAAATGGGAGAACAGCCTCCCGTCTCGTTTGCCTGGATGTCTTTAGGTAGCCAGGGACGGAAAGAACAATTGTTGCACACCGATCAGGATAATGCCATCGTATTTGAAAATGTTGAAGCGGAGGAATTGGAACCTGTCAGAGACTATTTCTTGTTGCTGGCAAAGAAAGTCAACAAACGACTGAATAACATTGGTTTTGATTTTTGTCCAGCGGACATTATGGCTAAAAACCCTAAATGGTGCTTAAGTTTAGATGAATGGAAACTTCAATTTGATCATTGGACCTCCAACACCGGAGATGATGAAATTTTACTATCCTCCATATTTTTCGATTTCGATATCACTTATGGTGATGCGGCGCTCACAAACCAACTCTCTGAACACATTTTCAAAATCACAAAAAACAATCATTCTTTTTTGTTTAAGCTTGGAGCCAGTGCACTACGAAGCGCCTCTCCTCTTGGTTTTTTTAGACAGTTTTTAGTAGAACAGGATGGAGCATACAAAGATTTTTTCGATATTAAAAAACGGGCCATTATGCCCATTGTTGATGCTGGTCGTCTCTTTGCGCTTTCCAATCAAATTAAGAATATTAATAATACTGCAGAAAGATTTGAGAAAATGGCAGAACTATATCCTGAAGATGAAGAGTTTTATCTTTCCTGTTCATACACCTCTAAAGCCTTGCTCAAATTCCGGACTAAACATGGCCTACTCCATAATGATGACGGTAGGTTTATTGAATTGGCCGCCTTGACCAAAGAAGAAAAGATGAAGTTGAAACGTTGCTTTAAAACCATAGCAAAGGTTCAGGAACTGATAAAGTTAAAGTTCAATTTAAATAATTTTATGTGATGCTCTGGAGTTTTAAAAAGAAAAAACATCCCGATTTTTGGATCACGTATCTTGCTCACTTTGATAAAAAGGAGAAAAAGAATTTACACACGTCACGTTTTGTCGCTTTAGACTCAGAGACCACTGGATTTGATATTTATAAGGACCGAATCCTATCCATTGGTGCCGTATCTATTGTTGGAAATGAGATTTCAGTGGCAGATACGTTTGAGGTTTATTTAAAACAATCGCATTTCAATCCCGAAACGGTCCACATCCACGGTATTCTTCAGCATGGCACTAAAAAGAAACTTTCTGAAGAAGAGGCCTTAAAACAATTTTTAATCTACATAAAAGACTCGGTATTGGTGGCGCACCATGCGATATTTGACATTAAAATGATCAATCAATCCCTGAACAGAATGGGTTTGCCCAATTTAAAAAACAAGGTCATTGATACCATGGAGCTTTATGCAGATACAAGGATCAAGTCGAATTTTATTGATAAAAACATTCGTTATTCGCTTGATGATATCGCGGAAGCTTATGCCATTAATTTAACCGACCGACATACAGCACCTGGCGATGCACTGATTGCTGCCCTAATTTTCCTTAAGACAACAACAATTCTCAGAAAATCAAAATATTTTAAATTAGAGCACTATTTCCTTAAGTCAAATAGATTTTAATTTACCTTTTTAAATTCGTAACTTTTCAACCAATAATGAATTCTATATGAACAAACACTATCTATTGAAGGTTAATGGAGCGCTGGAATTATCAGTTTCCAACGACGATCTAAAATCGTTAGACGCCATCAAAATATCCGACTCTAAATACCATATACTTCAAGATGGTAACTCTTACAATGCCGAAATAACAGACAGTAACTTTAACGATAAATCATATAGAGTCAAAATCAACAATAACACTTATGACATTGACATTTTCAGCGATTTAGACCAATTAATTATTGCATTGGGTTTTGAAATTGGCAATGCTAAAACAGTGGATAAAATCATTGCGCCCATGCCTGGATTAATATTGGAAATAAATGTTGGAGTTGGCGATGTGGTTAATGAAAATGATCCGCTATTGATTCTTGAAGCCATGAAAATGGAGAATGTCATCAGTTCGCCAAGAGATGGGATTATTAAATCTATTACCGTTAATAAAGGAGATGCGGTTGAAAAAAATCAGCTGTTGATTACGTTTGAGTAGATTGCTGTGATGATAGAAACCAACCGACATAGTATAACACCCAAATAACCATAAGCAACCAATAGCATAACTGTCGTGTATTTATGGTAAAAACCACAACTGCTTTCGCAGGTATTGGTTCACCGCCTTAGCGGGAATAAAAATATAATTATCAATGAAAAAAATACTCATAGCCAACCGAGGGGAAATTGCCATCCGAATTATAAAAACCGCCAGAAAAATGGGCATTCAAACGGTGGCCATCTACTCTACTGCTGATAGACGATCTCCTCACGTAAGATATGCCGATGAAGCGGTACTTGTTGGAGAAGGTCCGTCCAATAAATCTTATTTATTAGGCGATAAAATTATAGATATAGCCAAGTCGTTAAATGTTGATGCCATTCATCCGGGCTACGGATTTCTAAGTGAGAACGCTGATTTTGCAGAAGCCTGTGAGGCCAACGGTATTACATTTATCGGTCCAAAATCGAGAGCCATAAAAATCATGGGCAGCAAATTAGCAGCTAAAGAAGCAGTTAAACGTTATGATATTCCAATGGTTCCTGGGATTGATGAAGCCATAACAGATATAGATAAGGCTCATGCCATTGCCAAGGACATCGGATTTCCTATTTTAATAAAAGCTTCCGCTGGTGGTGGCGGTAAAGGAATGCGCGTAGTTCAAAAGGATTCAGAATTGGTGTCGCAAATGAAGCGCGCCATCAGCGAAGCCACATCAGCATTTGGTGATGGCTCCGTGTTTATTGAGAAATATGTCAATTCACCACGCCATATTGAAATTCAAATCATGGCTGACACCCATGGGAATATCATTCATCTTTTTGAAAGGGAGTGCAGCATTCAACGCCGTCATCAAAAAGTAGTTGAAGAGGCACCATCAGCTGTTCTAACTCCAGAATTAAGAATCAAAATGGGTGAAGCTGCCATCAAAGTTGCCAGAGCCTGTGATTATGTGGGTGCTGGAACAGTTGAGTTTCTTGTAGATGAGCATCTGAATTTCTACTTCTTAGAAATGAACACCCGTTTACAAGTTGAACACCCTGTCACAGAACTTATAACCAATACTGATTTGGTAGAATTGCAAATTCGAGTGGCCCGTGGCGAAGTTCTTCCAATAAAACAGGAGCATTTAGAGATTAAAGGTCACGCTCTGGAGTTACGTGTTTATGCCGAAGACCCATTGAATGATTTTCTTCCAAGCGTTGGGCATTTGGAAGTTTATAAATTACCGGAAGGCGATAATATCCGTGTGGATAATGGTTTTGAAGAAGGGATGGATATTCCTATTTTTTACGATCCTATGCTTGCCAAATTGATTACCTACGGCGAAACAAGAGCCGAAGCTATTGAAAGGATGTTGGATGCTATTAGCAATTATCACATTGCAGGCATTGAAACTACACTTACATTTGGCACATTTGTTTTTGAACATGAGGCATTTCGTTCAGGGAGATTTAATACTCATTTTGTTAAAAAATATTATTCTCCCGAAAAAATTGAAGAACAGAATAAGCAAGAAGCGCATTTAGCTGCATTGATTGCGGTGAAACAATATTTGGAAGACCAAAAGATATTGCGTGTGCCGGATGGCGAGTGAAGTTGAAGTTTAGGTTAAAACTCAGGTTGTAACACAAAGAAAGCACAAATCTCAACAAAGTTCCACAAAGAAAAAAGAAGTAAATTGATATAAAAAGCACGGCCTCTGCGCCGCTGCCAGAATGAATAAATATGGAATCTAAAATAAAAGATCTTAACGACAAGCTTGCCCTAGCCTATTTAGGAGGTGGACAAGACCGCATTGACAAACAACACGAAAAAAAGAAACTGACCGCAAGAGAGCGTGTTCTTTATTTATTGGATGACGGTTCCTTTGAAGAAATTGGTGCTTTGGTCACCCACCGTACCAAGGATTTTGGAATGGAAAAACAACAGTTTTATGGTGATGGTGTTGTCACTGGATATGGTACGGTCCACGGGAAACTTGTTTATGTTTTTGCACAGGATTTTACGGTTTTTGGAGGGTCACTTTCAGAAACGCATGCGGAAAAAATCTGTAAAGTCATGGATTTAGCCTTAAAAGTTGGAGCGCCCATTATTGGATTGAATGATTCAGGTGGTGCCAGAATTCAAGAAGGTGTACGCAGTTTGGGAGGTTATGCAGATATCTTTTATCGAAATGTGCAAGCTTCAGGAGTGATTCCGCAAATTTCTGCTATTATGGGTCCGTGTGCAGGTGGCGCTGTTTACAGTCCAGCCATGACAGATTTTACCATTATGGTACAAGACACCAGCTATATGTTTGTAACCGGGCCCAATGTGGTCAAAACGGTCACCAATGAGAATGTAACCTCAGAAGAATTGGGAGGCGCCAGTACACATTCAACCAAATCTGGTGTGGCCCATATCACAGCGACCAATGATGTGGACTGTCTGGAAGATATTAAAAAACTTATCAGCTACTTACCTCAAAACAATACAGAAACTACCCCTCTACTGCCCTATGACTTAAAAGATGAAATCAGAGAGGAGCTTTCCGAAATTATTCCTGACAATGCCAATAAGCCTTATGACATGCATAGTGTGATCAATGGAATTATTGACACCGATTCGTTCTACGAAATCCACAAAGATTATGCAGAGAATATAGTTGTGGGATTTGCCCGACTTGGCGGCAGAAGCATTGGCATTGTTGCCAATCAACCGATGTATCTGGCAGGTGTTTTAGACGTGGACAGTTCAAAAAAAGCAGCACGATTTGTACGTTTTTGTGATTGTTTTAATATTCCACTATTAGTTTTGGAAGATGTGCCAGGGTTTTTACCAGGAACTGATCAAGAATGGCGTGGCATCATCTTACATGGAGCTAAACTACTCTATGCTTTTAGTGAGGCCACAGTACCAAGAGTGACGGTTATTACACGAAAGGCTTATGGTGGGGCTTATGATGTGATGAACTCTAAACATATTGGTGCCGACATGAATTTTGCTTGGCCTAGTGCTGAGATTGCGGTTATGGGTGCTAAAGGCGCAGCAGAAATCATCTTTAAAAAAGAAATTAACAAGGCTGAGGATAAAGAGGCTAAATGGAAAGAAAAGGAAGCAGAATACGCACAACTTTTTGCAAATCCGTATAGCGCCGCTGAACGAGGATTTATTGATGAAGTAATCCTTCCGAAGGATACACGCCGAAAATTAATTAAGGCTTTTGCCATGTTGAAAGACAAAAAAGTGGATGGTCCAGAGCGTAAACACGGAAATATTCCATTATGATATCATTTAAAACGGAATAACTTTCCCAAGTTCCGTACAAAGGATCTAGCATGCAGAAACCTAAAAAATGATAACCTACTCTGGATAAGAGTCAATTGGAATAATCAAGAACCTCGGGGTCCGTCCGACCCGAACGGGCAGGAAGCCGTATTGAATGATTCTGATATTGGTGTTTTTTGATTACTGTAAACCCCGGCGGATTACTCCCTATTGGTGGGAATTAAAGTTTTGAAATCAACTTCTTTTTACCATTTGATTTTTTGGTCGATTTCGACTTTGTTTTTGGTTTGGGCTGATTGTTTTCTTTAAGCCTCACATAGATAAGTTTGAAATGGCCTTTGGAATCTTCACGTCTATCAATCTCAAATTCGTTTATGGATTTGATCAAAGGGGTCAGTTTTTGGAACCCATAATTCCGCGAGTCGAAATTTGGCTGTTTCTTCTGCAACAGACTACCAACATCACCTAAGAATGCCCAACCGTCGTCATCAGCAACATCATCAATGGTGGTTGCAATAAATTTAATGTCTTTTGCCGTTATCTTATCAATACCGCTCTCCGTAGATTTAGTTTTCTGATTAGAGGTACTTTCCTCCTCCTGGCCTTGATTTTTAAGAATTTCAATATAAATAAACTTGTCACAGGCAACAATAAATGGATTGGGGGTTTTCTTTTCACCAATACCGTAAACTTTCATCCCTGCTTCTCTCAGCCGTGTTGCCAAGCGTGTAAAGTCACTATCACTTGAGACCAAACAAAAGCCATCAACTTTTCTTGAGTAAAGAATATCCATAGCATCAATAATCATGGCAGAGTCAGTGGCGTTTTTACCCACAGTATAACCATATTGTTGAATGGGCGTAATGGCATTTTCCAATAACAGATTCTTCCATTTAGAGAGATGAGGCTTTGTCCAATCACCATAAATTCGCTTAATTGTCGGGTTTCCGTATTTGGCAATTTCTTCCATCATTTCCTTAACATGCGCGGAAGGAATATTATCGCCATCTATTAATACTGCAAGTTTGATATCCATTTATTGGTAATTATTTAATTTGTCTAAAATTTGGAAAGTTAAAGATAGTATTTAATTACAGGAAACTGACTGAAGCGGTTCTTTTTTAAGGGTTCTATAACAAAAAGACAAGCCATAATCAAAATTGACTATGGCTCGTTTTTTAAATGCTTTTTTAATGTTGTTCACAAAGTGCAACAACACTAAAAAAGTAGTCTTTGGTAAACTTTATTTTTCACGACACGGTATTGGGTAACGCAGTCCATATACTTTTCAAAGACATGATCATGATGGCGCATATAGAATTGGTCGCATTCCAACTCATCACATTCCTTGACGTTGTTCAACAAGTTTCTATACGTATAGAATTCATTTAACAGATGAATATTTTCATTAACATCATCAAGTAACTCATTTCGCAATTCTTTATCCCCAATTTTATGGACAATGATTTTCGCCAGCTGGTCTGCTTCATTAATCATGGCGTCCAAATGGGATATCCAAGTACTAAGCTCTCGATGCCTGTGGCGTTTGACAATTTCGTCGTCAGTCTCATATCCGTAATTAACTAAGGGTTTCATTAGGCAATGTTTAATTTTGTTATATTATTTTGTTTGACATCCAAAATGGTGATGTCCTTATCACCACCTGGAAACGTCCAACTAATACTGTCATCTTTAGCATAGCCTAACACAGCAGCTCCCATTGGCAAAAGCAAAGAGATTTTCTTTTGGGAATTATTGCTTTCTGCAGGTAAAACTACTTGGAAAGTATAAGACCATCCGTCTTTAGTAGCAATGGTTATTTCTGAATTGATCCTTACAACGTCGTCAGGCATCTTGTCGTCATCCAAGATTTCAGCGCTCTCCATTTCCGTCGCAAATTTGGTCAACGAAACTTTCTGGGTTGAGTCTTTATAATCTTTAGTCAGATTTAACAAACGTTTGATGGCCACATACTCTTTTTTTTCTAATATTAATTTACCGTATTTCATGTCTTTTATTGTTTTTAATTATACCTAAGGCAATACTATTTATACATGCCTTCTAAATATGTTCTTTTATATTTCAGATTAAAATGCATAAAACCCGATGCTGCATCAAATAGCTGCATCGCGTTTTTCAACATAGTTTATTTTGATTTTATTTTCTCAGGATGTTGGTTTAAGTGAGTTCCAAATTCCTGTAGGAGGCAGTTAAATCATGACTTGGTTTCAAAAGTCTTTCGTGATAAATTTTACCATGGCTGATTGATAGATCATATTCACTACAAGACCATATAAATCTCTTATTGTTTGTTAAATTACAATATGCAAGATGCTCACACGTCGCACATAAACTATTTTCTATACTGTTCATAATTTATTGCTTTAGACTACCTTATTACTGAAGCAATAGATATGCCGCTAAAGTAAAGAAACAATCAAAACAATATACGGCACTGACTTTCAATTAATTACTGTGATATTTAAAAATCATTAGAACAGATCAAACGGGTAAAAAACACCCACTGAGGAATTATTACCCAATAGAGATTGGCTTATTTTATTTTGTCGCGAAGTGTTTTACGGTCAATTTGAAGAATCTCAGCGGCTTTGGTCTTATTATTATTTGTGGCTTCCAAAACTTTAAGAATATGTAATTTTTCGACTTCTTTTAGAGAAAGGAAAATATCCTGTCTCGGAAAATCAATTTGATATTTTAAATTTTTTGGCAGATTGTCTATTTCAACTTGTTTATCGCACATAATGACTGCACGTTGAATACTGTTTTCAAGCTCCCTAATATTCCCCGGCCAATCATAGCGTTCAAGAGCCATAAGAGCCTCTTCAGATATTTTAACGATCCTATCCTTATACTCAACACCGTATTTGAAAAGAAACTTATCTACTAAAAGCGGAATGTCAGACTTCCGATCCCTGAGTGGAGGCACCTCTATTTGAACGACAGTAAGCCGGTAGTATAAATCTTCCCTAAAACGTCCATTTTTAATCAAATCTCTTAAATCGACATTGGTAGCAGCAATCACCCTCACATTAACTTTCTCAGTTTTTTGTGAGCCAACCCTCATGATTTCCTTTTCCTGCAACACCCTGAGCAAGCTCAATTGCGTGGTCATGGAGGCGTTTCCAATTTCATCCAAAAACAAGGTACCGTTATTGGCTGCTTGAAAAAAGCCACTACGGTTATCGGTGGCACCGGTAAATGCCCCTTTAGTATAGCCAAACAATTCCGCCTCTAACAAACTTTCAGGAATGGCACCACAATTGACCGCTACAAAAGGTGCCGCAGCAAACTTACCTGTATAGTGAATAGCTCGCGCTACCAATTCTTTCCCTGTACCACTTTCTCCCTGAATAAATACAGTAGCTTTATTGTCCTTTACCCTATCAATAACATTCAGAACATTCTGCATACTCTCTGATTCTCCAATAATTTCTGAAAAAACAGGATTGCCCTGTGGAGTCCTTTTTTTATTATGGATGGGCTGGCGACTTAAAACCAGCGATTTTTGAACAGCTGTTTTAAGTTCTTCTTTGGTAAAGGGCTTTATAAGATAATCCATAACTCCAGATTTCATGGCTTTCAAAGCACCATCCACAGAAGGGAAACCTGTAACGGCCAATTTAGGAATATCAGGAAAATGTTCAGAAACATACTTAACCAATTGCAGCCCGTCAACCCCCGGCATTTGAAGATCGGTAATCAATAGATCAATAGATTGATCCTGTAAAATTGCTATTGCTTCCTTTACAGAAATAGCCTTGTAGGTGTGATAGTTTAAGGATTGCAAGAGCCTTTGGATCAATTCCAAAATCTGAACATCGTCATCAACAATCAATATGTTTTCCCGCTCTAATGGCATCTTTTATATTTTAGGAAATGTAAGCGTAAAAATAGTGCCTTTAGGCCGATTAGCGGTATGTTTTATAGTGCCTTTATGGCTTTTTATGATGCCATGCACCACACTCAAACCAAGCCCTGAACCTTCACCGACCGGTTTTGTTGTATAAAACGGATTAAAAATATATTCTGAGATCTCTTTTGAAATCCCAGTGCCTTCGTCCTTAATGGTTAAAACCATCTCTCTCTCTTCATTGTCAACGTCAATCGTTATCTGTCCATTCTGGGGTGAAAAATAAATAGCATTGATTACCAAATTAAATATCACCTGAGTTAGTTGGATGGCATCTACCCTCAGATTGATTTCATCATCACTAAAATTTAGATGACAAATGAGCTCTTTTTTTACAAAACTCGGCTTTAACAGATTAATAGCATCAGTTATGATTGGATTAATATTGACAAGTTCCATCTGCTGAGGCATTACGCACGAAAAAAACATCAGCTTTTTAACCACTTCTCTTGAAAAAATGGCACTATTCATAATCTTATCCAAATCTTCCAAGGCCTCTGCATCATCAACAAAACGCTCTTTTAACAATTCAGAAAACCCTAAGATGCTCGCCAATGGAGTATTCAGTTCGTGAGCAATGCCTGCAGTGATTTCTCCCAAAATAGAGAGTCGGTCCGCCCGTTCCATTTGGCGTTTGGTCAACTCCTCTTTATCGATAATTTGTTTGCGTTCAATCAAGTTGCCAATCTCGATGGCTAAAGTCCTGACCAACTGTTTTTCTTCCTCCAAAAAAACATTCTGATTATATTTTGATTTTGGATAGCCGATTTTAATAGAACCATACGGTAAATTAAAAGCTTTTATGGCAGTTAGAATAAATACATGCTCTTTGGATTTTTCACCCGAATGCACGATACTGTCTCCAAGTTTCATTTCTACGAAGGCCTCATTACTGTAAAGAATGGCTTCCTTTAGACTGACCGTTATAGCTTTAAAGGTTGGCTCTAGATCATAGAGGTTAGAATTGGCAATATAGGAGCTTACATTATACAGACAGGTAAGCTCCTTAATTCGTTCTCTTAATTTGTCTTCGGTAGAAACAAGAGCCATGGTTTTTATAACTTGTTGTCAATAATGTCTTGCACCACTTCAGGATTCAACAATGTGCTGGTATCACCAAGATTGGACATATCGTTCTCTGCAATTTTACGAAGGATCCGTCTCATAATCTTACCACTTCTGGTTTTTGGCAATGCATTAGAAAATTGAATTTTATCCAGTTTTGCAATTGGCCCAATACGTTCTGAGATCAACTGATTGATTTCTTTGCGCAAATTCTCATGGATTCGACTTTCACCAGTTTCTTTTAAAGTGACAAACCCGTATAGTGCGCTTCCTTTAACATCATGAGGGAAACCTACAATAGCACTTTCTGACACCGCTGGGTGCTCATTAATGGCATCCTCCAAAGGCCCTGTACCAAGATTATGCCCTGATACAATAACCACATCATCCACACGCCCAGTAATTCTATAATAGCCCACTTCATCTCTTAAAGCACCATCACCAGTAAAGTACATATTTTTATACGTGGAGAAATACGTTTCCTTATAACGTTGATGATTATTCCATATTGTACGCGCCATACCTGGCCATGGAAACTTAATACATAGGCGCCCGTTGACTTGATTCCCTTTTAATTCTTCGGTATCATCCATAATGGCAGGTTGAATCCCTAAAAACGGTAAAGTGGCATAGGTGGGTTTGGTTGGTGTGACATAAGGTAATGGTGAAATCATAATACCTCCTGTTTCGGTCTGCCACCAGGTATCGATAATAGGGCTTTGACCCTTACCAATAATATCATTATACCAGTGCCAAGCTTCTTCGTTAATTGGCTCGCCTACGGAACCCAAGACTTTAATGGAAGAAAGATCAACATTTTCAGCAAAAGAAAGATTCTGCTTTGCTAAAGCTCTAATAGCCGTTGGTGCGGTATAAAACTGATTGACTTTATGCTTCTCAATAATTTGCCAAAACCTTCCAAAATCTGGGTAATGTGGCACGCCTTCAAACATGACCGTAGTAGCACCATTGGCCAAAGGCCCATAAACAATATAGCTATGGCCTGTGATCCAACCGATGTCTGCGGTACACCAGAATACATCATTTTCTTTGTACTGAAATGCGTTTTTAAACGTATAGGCCGAATAAACCATATATCCTCCCGTTGTATGCACCATCCCTTTAGGATTTCCTGTAGAACCAGAAGTATATAGAATAAATAACGGATCTTCTGCATCCATGACTTCCGCATCACAGACAGAAGAAGCCTTATCAAGCAGCGGCTGCAACCACACATCTCTATTTTCAACCATTTGTATATCGGCGTTGGTTCGTTTTACCACCAATACCGTTTTGACATGATCACAGTCTAAAAGCGCTTCATCTACAATACTCTTAAGGTCAAGGCTTTTATTGCCTCTAAATGAGCCATCAGCCGCAATCACCATTTTACAATCGCTGTCATTGATACGCGTGGATAAGGCTTTAGATGAAAATCCTGCAAACACCACATTGTGTATAGCTCCAACGCGCGCACAGGCCAATAAGGTTATTGCCAATTCTGGAATCATAGGTAAGTAGACACAAACGCGGTCACCTTTTTTGATTCCTTGGTCTTTAAGAACGTTTGCCATCTTACAGACTCGTTCATGAAGTTCTTTGTAAGTAATATGCTCTGCTTCTTCATTTGGGTCGTTCGGCTCAAAGATAATGGCCGTTTTATCCCCACGGTTGAGCAAATGCCTGTCCAGGCAGTTTTCTGTAATGTTCAACTTTGCACCTTCAAACCACTTGATTTTTGGCTCGCTAAAATCCCATGTGAGCACCTTATCCCATTTTTTTCGCCATAAGAAATGTTCTTCTGCGATCTCTTCCCAAAAATTTTCAGGTTCACGCACTGATTTTCTATAGACTTGGTAATATTCTTCAAGATTTTTAATGCTGTAATGACTCATTGTTTTTTATGGTTTTGGTTTGTTATAAAATATAGTCGTTGATTTATACCCTAAAAACGGAAACGACCAAGGGTTCTTCTTTCAAAAATATAAATAAATTTCAATAGAAACGACTTATTCAAGTTTTCTATAAAATCATTTGGAATAAATGTAATGCCATCTAAAAGAAATTAAAAAATAGAGGTTTCATTGGCTTCGAAAAATATTACAACTTCATCTTTTTGGAATACGCTTTAATTTCCTTAACCACCTTTGGCGCTAATAAAATTGTAGCTGTCATTGTAGGAATTGCCATTAAAGCAAAGGTACCGTCAATAAGATTAAGCATCATGCTTAAAGGTGTCACAGCACCAAGGATGATACTGGCTATATAGAAATAATTGTAATAATGTTTGTTATGAGCCCCAAATAAGAAGGACATACACTTTGATCCATAATATGAATATGTAAATAATGAAGATATGCTAAAAGTTGCAATACAGATCAACAACAAATAGTTTCCATAAACGGGAATGGCATCATTAAACGCTGCTGCGGTTAAACTTACGCCGTTTGCCTCTGTGGTCTGCCATACGCCAGTTACCAGTATGGCAAGTGCTGTTAAGGTACAAACAACAAGAGTATCGATGGCCGGTCCGAGCATTGCCACCAGGCCTTCTCTGACGGGCTCATTGGTTTTTGATGCTCCGTGGGCCATTGGTGCTGTACCTATTCCCGCTTCATTTGAAAAGGCACCTCTCCTAACACCTAATAATATCAATCCACCAACGACACCGCCCAAAAATGAATCGCCACTATAATTATTGGCCGCAAATGCATCCGTAAACATGAGTCCAAGATACTTAGGCACCTCTTCAATATAAACTCCTAGAATGATCAAAACCAATACAAAATAGAGGAACACCATAGATGGCACCAACCTTTCTGCGGTTTTACTAATCCTATCTAACCCACCCAAAATAACAACAGCTGTTATAGCCACTAATATGAGACCAATGATAAAGTTTGATGTGTCCGTCTCAACGATACCGTTTGGTTCCAGCAAAATAAAATTTATAGCCTGCTTTAATTGATTGACATTAAAAACCGGCAAAGCTCCAATAAGCCCACATATACTAAAGAAAACAGCCAATGGTTTCCATGATTTACCTAAGCCTTCCATAATAAAATACATGGGCCCTCCTTGCACATCACCATTACTGTCTTTTCCTCGAAACATAATGGCCAGGGTACAGGTAAAGAACTTGGTGGACATTCCGATAATGGCACTGATCCACATCCAAAACATAGCTCCTGGCCCGCCAATATGAATGGCTACTGCAACACCTGCAATATTCCCCATCCCAATTGTAGATGCCAATGCGGTTGAAAGGGCTTGAAAATGGGTGATTTCCCCAACTGCATCAGGGTCATCATATTTCCCCCGAAGGACATTTATGGCGTGAAAAAAATAACGGAATGGTAAAAATTGAGAGCGTACCAACAGGTATAAACCGCCGCCAATTAATATAATCAATAATGGCAAACCCCATGCGTAGTCTGCATAGGATTGAAGGATCAATTCTAAAGTCTTCATTTCTTGGTTTTGATTAGCGATTTTAAAGATATAGTTTTCGATTTAGAAACTCCAAGAATGTCTTACAAAAAATCAGGAAACCCTTTAAAAGTTATTAATTTTGGATTTTAACATTATATTTACATTTACTAGCCAATACCTGATTGAAAGCAAACCGACTTTATTTTATTGATGCTGTTAGGGCATTCGCCATTTTAATGATGTTACAGGGTCATTTTGTGGACACGCTTTTAAATCCGATCTATAGAGATGATTCCTATACGGCCTACACCGTATGGTCTTACTTTAGGGGCATCACGGCACCTGTATTTTTTACAATTTCGGGACTTGTTTTTTTGTATTTATTATTGAAAGCCCATGCCAAGGGCAGTGACAAACGGCGGTTGCGAAAAGGGGCCACAAGGGCCGTCATGTTAATAGGGATTGGGTATGCGCTTCGAATCCCGTTTTTTTCATGGCTAAAAGGCAGTTTTGACACTTATTTTTTGGTAATAGACGTCCTTCAGTGCATTGGACTTTCACTTCTTTTATTAATTGGTCTCTATCTGCTGTGTAGAAGGAACAGCTATATTCTGTCAGTTGCCCTATTAACTATAGGGTGCCTTATTTTTGTTACTGAACCTTTGTATAGAAATTTAACTTTAGAAAAAGTACCTCTGGTATTTGCTAATTATTTGAGTAAATCAAACGGCTCTGTATTTACAATGTTGCCGTGGTTTGGCTATGTGGCATTTGGCGGTTTTTTTGCCACCTTATTTTTTAGAAATTCTCAAAAAAAATATTTTAAACCAATTACAGTGACGGCGTTTTTTGTACTCGGCGCTATATTATTGCAATATTCAACTATAATTTTGCAAAGACTGTTTGAGATAACCCATGTTGAACTCTTTGAGCGATCGGCAAATTATAATTATCTTTTTTTACGCTTAGGAAATGTGCTGGTGTATTTCGGTTTTTTCTATATGCTTGAACGCTTTATGAAACAATCCATAGTAACCCGAATTGGTGAAACCACCTTAAACATCTATATCGTACATTTTATAATTATCTACGGTAGTTTTACAGGAATTGGCTTAAAACATTTCTATTATAAATCATTAGAACCATGGGAAGCCGTATTTGGAGCTATACTATTTATTGTTGCCGTATGCTTTATTGTGTTCCATATTGGAAAAACAAACGCATTTATCTATAAATATCTTAGAAAATTGTTGCATTTGGTCAAACCACCAAAAGTTAATTTGGAAAAATCTAAAAACGAAAATCAATAATGTTCTGCCAAGAAACGCTCTACATTGGTTCTGATGCGTTCTTGAATTTGGCTAACATCCGCTTTAACAAACGGTTCTCCCATAATTTTCTCATAGAGTTCAATATATCGATCCGAAACAGTCTCAATATAATCATCAGTCATTTCCGGAACCTTTTGTCCTTCGAGGCCTTGAAATCCGTTAGAAATCAACCATTGGCGGACAAACTCTTTTGATAGTTGTTTTTGCGATGCGTCTTTGTCTTGACGGTCTTGGTAGCCTTGTGCATAAAAATACCTAGAAGAATCGGGTGTGTGAATCTCATCAATCAATACAATTTTACCATCTTTTGTCTTACCAAATTCGTATTTGGTATCCACCAAAATTAAACCTCTACTTGCAGCAATCTCTGAACCTCTTTGAAAGAGCTTGCGTGTATAATCTTCTAATATTACGTAATCAGCTTCACTCACAATACCTCGTTTCAAAATTTCTTCTCTTGAAATATCTTCATCATGATCTCCCATTTCTGCTTTGGTAGCTGGTGTAATAATAGGTTCTGGGAATTTATCGTTTTCCTTCAATCCCTCAGGCATCGGGACACCACATAAAACGCGTTTACCAGCTTTGTATTCACGAGCGGCATGGCCAGACATATAACCCCGAATGACCATTTCTACTTTAAAAGGGTCACACAAATGCCCTACTGCCACGTTGGGATCTGGTGTTGCTATCAGCCAGTTTGGCACCAAGTCTTTAGATTGCTCCATAAATTTTGTAGCAATTTGGTTGAGAATCTGTCCTTTATAAGGAATTCCCTTGGGCATGACCACATCAAATGCACTTAAGCGGTCGGTGGCAATCATGACCAAAAGCTCATCGTTAATATTATAAACCTCTCTTACTTTGCCTTTATAAACACTTTTTTGGTTTGGAAAATTAAAATTAGTGGCTGTGATGGTATTCATGATGGAAACGTTTTTAGCAATTTAGATGATTACAAAAGTAAGGTTATTGGCAGTAAGTTCGCAAAAAAAAAGAGCAGTAAAACACTGCTCTTTTTGAAATTTGTTTTTGGATCAATTAGAATCTCAAATTGTAAGTTACACCAATACCAAGCACCTGAATATCTATATCATTTTCAGCAAACGTGTTTTGGTAGTAGGCATAAAAATTCCAATCTCTATTGTGGTAGCCTATTTGCGGATTTAAATAAAGTCCACCTTCATTGTTATCAACATTGGTTAAAAATCCGTAACCAAAGTCGGCACCAATAAACAGTCCTTTAGGTTTGAAATAATACCTCGCAAATGCAGCCGCTGGAATAATTCCGAAGTCGTCAAAGCCATCTTTCCCAAATAAGTGGTTGTAGCCTGTTGTCAACCCGATCCCAAAATTAGGAGTCACTAGATATTGACCTTTCAATTCCATTCCGAGTGCAAAAGATGAAACGTCATCGATGTCACCCATTGGAACGCCAGCGTTCAGACCAATTTTCAACCATGAGTTTTTTGAGGTCACGTCAACCTCGTGATTTTGCGCAATCGTGGTTCCCGCGATAAAGAGCGCAAGTAATAGAATAACTTTTTTCATTTGTAACAATTTTTAAAATTAATTATATCAAATGGACAAAAGGCATACCATTACAGGCATTTTTATTGATAATTTTAAAAAACAGATTCAATAGGTTGATCCTGAAATTATTGCTACTTCTGACAAATTTACACCATTGTCAGATGCCATGACAACATGCTAATTTATTCTCTTGGTTCAATTTCCTTATAGGCCTGAATAATTCTTTTTACGAGTTTATGGCGTATGACATCCTTTTCGTCTAAAACCACAATTCCAATACCTTCCACATTTCTTAAAATTAAAAGAGCTTCTTTCAGTCCAGAGGTGGTACGTCTCGGCAAATCGATCTGACCAGGATCTCCTGTCAATAAAAACTTGGCGTTTTTGCCCATTCTGGTCAAAAACATTTTCATTTGGTTAGGTGTGGTATTTTGACCTTCATCCAAGATTACAAAGGCATTATCCAAAGTACGTCCCCGCATAAACGCCAGCGGCGCAATCTGAATGGTTCCTTTTTCCAGCAATTGTACCAGCTTTTCGGCTGGAATCATATCTCTCAAAGCATCGTAAAGCGGCTGCATATAAGGGTCAAGCTTTTCTTTCAAATCGCCAGGTAAAAAACCAAGGTTTTCACCAGCTTCAACGGCAGGCCGCGTTAAAATAATTCTCTTGACTTCTTTATTTTTCAATGCTTGAACTGCCAGTGCAACGCCCGTATAGGTTTTTCCTGTTCCCGCAGGACCAATGGCAAAAACCATATCATTTTGTCGCATACTCTCAACCAATTTCCGTTGGTTGACCGTCTGAGCTTTAATGATCTTACCGCCCACACCATGAAGTATTGCTTCGCCACTCTTTTCAGTAGTTGAATATTCGTCACTGCTTGCACTAGTTAACACACGCTCTATGGTATTTTCGTCAATTTTATTGTATTTAACATAATGTGCCGTTAACATCGCCATCCGCTTATCAAATTCCTCCAATACATCTTCATCACCATAGGCTTTAATTTTATTGCCTCTTGCCACGATTTTCAATTTGGGAAAATACTTTTTAAGAAGTTCAATATTAACATTGTGCGCTCCAAAAAAATCTTTTGGAGCTATTTCTTCTAATTCAATTATAAGTTCATTCAAAAGCTACCGATTTAATATATTAATCTCTTAAGTTTTATTAGTTTTGCGTGGGCAGAAAAAGACTGATATTTTCACCCAATTATACAAATCTAAATGAAATATTCTATATACGTTTCAACAAAACATATATTATAAGTTATTTCCTAAATTGATGCAGTAAAATAGTCATAACGCACAACCCAACAAAACAAAGAACAGAATAAAATTCATGGCAATCATAACATTAACCACTGATTTTGGAGAAAAAGACCATTTTGTAGGCGCTGTAAAAGGTGCTATTTACAACGAACTTGATGATGTAAAGATTGTTGATATTTCTCACGCAGTTTCACCTTTTAATGTTTTGGAAGCCGCCTATATTCTACAAAATGCTTATAGTAGTTTTCCAAAGGGATCGATTCATCTCATTGGGATTGATTCTGAATTAAATCCAGAAAACAAGCATATTGCCGTGAAGTTGGATGATCATTATTTTATATGTGCCAATAATGGCATAATGAGTATGATTTGCAATGAAATTACACCCGAAAAAATTGTTGAGATCAATATTCACGATAAAACATCAACCAACTTTCCTGTTCTTGATGTTTTTGTTAAGGTAGCTTGTCATATTGCTAGAGGCGGCACTTTGGAAGTGGTCGGGAAAGTGATAAACGATATTAAGCCCATCAAAAACCTTAACCCATTTGTCAATGACGATCAGTCACAAATTATAGGTAGCGTCATATATATTGACAATTATGGTAATGTGATCACCAATATACGCCGGAAATTTTTTGATCAGGTCCGAAAGGGACGCGCTTTTGAAATCTCGGCTCGTAGTTATAAATTTAAAGAAATCCATAAAAGATACAGTGATATTGTTAATTTCGACATTCCAGAAGAACAACGCCAAGATGAAGGTCGCGGTTTGGTAGTCTTCAATTCGTCCAATTATTTAGAGATTGCCATTTATAAAAGTGATCTTGCCACTGTAGGGAGCGCATCAAGCTTAATGGGATTAAAGATGAGGGATACGGTGACGGTGAATTTTTTGAAGTAAGGGAATATTGGAAGACGGAGGACCGTGAACTGTATAATGAAAATTGAACACTATAGACTGATGGCCCAACGGCAGGATTAGCGAACGCAGGAATATTTAATACTGAAAATATGTTTGTAAGAATTGTAAAAATGAGTTTTGAGCCTTCAAAGATTAAATCGTTTCTTGCTTATTTTGAAACAAAAAAACACCTTATTAGAGGTTTTGAAGGTTGTGAGTTTTTAGAGCTTTACAGAGACAAAGAAAACAGTAATATATTTTTCACCTATAGCTATTGGAAAGCCGAGTCAGATTTGGAAAATTATAGAAATTCTGACCTTTTCAAAACCGTTTGGGCAACAACCAAACAATATTTCAATGACAAACCAGAAGCTTGGAGTGTGGATAAATTGGTATCACTTAAATAATTTAGAATTAAATAGATGTTTGCAATACTTAAAAAAGAAATCAATTCCTTCTTTGCTTCTCCAATAGGTTATCTGGTGATTGCACTGTTTTTGGTGCTTAACGGACTATTTCTCTGGCTTTTTAATGGCGATTTTAACATCTTGGAAAGTGGTTTTGCCGATTTGACGCCATTCTTTCTTTTAGCACCATGGATTCTTGTGTTCTTAGTTCCGGCGGTAACCATGAGGAGCTTCTCTGATGAAAAAAAGCAGGGCACCTTAGAGCTTTTAGTGACTAAACCTATATCTCAGCTACAAATAGTTTTGGGTAAATACTTTGGCGCTTTAGTATTGATAATTATGGCCTTATTGCCAACGCTGCTATATATTTTAGCCCTCGATAATTTAAAAATGACCACAGACATCCTTGATTATGGGGGTGTTATTGGGTCTTATTTAGGACTTTTCTTCTTAGTGGCTGCCTATGCAGCAATCGGTCTTTTTGCATCCACCATCTCTGACAATCAGATTGTTGCATTTATTAGTGCCGTTTTTTTATGCTTTTTCTTCTATTTTGGTTTTGAAGGATTGTCAGGATTAAGCGCTTTACCATTAGAGCAGTTTGGCATGGAAGCCCATTATAACAGTATTAGTAGAGGGGTTTTAGACACTAGAGATTTGTTGTATTTTGTTAGTATTTCGGTCTTTTTCATCATTTTGACCCAGTTCAATATTCAAAAAAAATAATATGATCATAACACCGCTCTTTGTCATTTTCTTAATTATCGTGTTCGTACTTATATTTCTTTTTATGACCACGATAGACAAGCGGAAGTGGCTTACTATTCCACTCAGTCTCATCTTGACACCATTTGTGTATTTCTACGCATTTTATCCTCTGATCAATATTTTCAGCAATTATCATCATGAAAAATATTTTGATTCTGAAATATGGCTAAGCAATCCGGGGTTTCGCTATGAAATGTTTGATAACGTTCAAGAAACGGATACCCTCATGGGGAAATCCAAAGAATCTGTAAAAGAAATTTTAGGCCCTTATGAATGGCTAAGTTGGGATGACGCCAGCAATGGACATGATGTTGATAAATGGAATTACGGTCTTGGTGTTCTACCTGGAGCCTTCAACAGTAAATCGGAAGCCGTTGAAATCATATTTGAAAATAATAAAGTAAGTCAATTAAACCATTATCAACAAGACATTAAATTTGATGATAAAGAATAAATCAAACCTTATAAAAACCGTCCTTGTCCTTATCGTGTTACTCATCTTAAATTGGATTGGCACTAAGGTCTATAAACGTTTTGATCTCACTCAAGACCAACGTTACTCGCTCTCTCAATCGGCACAGGCAATTGTTAAAGATGTCAAATCTCCCTTAATTGTTGATGTGTTTTTGGAAGGGAATTTCCCATCAGAATTCAGACGTCTAAGAAATGAAACCCAACAGTTATTAGAAGAATTTTCTTTAGACAATCCTCATATTAAGTTCAATTTCATCAATCCCCTGGAAGATGAAGCCTCTCGCGATTCCAATATTGAACAATTAATCCAACGTGGATTGGAGCCTTTACAGTTGAGCGTTAATGTAGGTGGGAAAACCTCTCAAGAATTGATATTTCCGTGGGCATTGGCGAGCTATAATGATCAAACAACCAAAATCCCATTAATAAAAAACAAAATTGGTGCGACACAGCAAGAAGTTGTCACGATTTCCATACAACATTTAGAATATGCATTTGCTGAGGGTTTTCAGAAGTTAGTTACGCCAAAAAGTAAGAAAATTGCCATTTTAAAAGGAAATGGTCAATTGGAGGATAAGTATTTAGCCGATTTTCTTCAAACCGTCAAGGAACATTATTTTATTGCGCCTTTTACATTGGACAGTGTAGCCTCCGATCCGGAAGCTACCTTAAAAAACCTCAATGATTTTGATCTTATTGTCTCTGCAAAACCAACAGAACCCTTTACAGAAAAGGAGAAACTGGTTTTAGACCAGTATACTATGAATGATGGAAAGAGCTTGTGGCTTACCGAAAGCATATTGATGGATAAAGACAGTCTTCATAATGATGAAGGTCGTGGTGTAGCCATGATAAACAATCTAAATTTAAATGATTTTTTCTTTAAATATGGCGTCCGAATTAATCCTGTAATTGTCAATGACATGTACTCTGCTCCCATTACTATTGCAATGGGTGAAGGCAGCAACGCACAGTTTCAACCATTAAAATGGCCATATTCGCCATTAGCGGCCGGGAATCCAGAACACCCAATTACGAGCAACCTGAACTTAGTGAAATTTGATTTTGCCAGCCAATTGGACACTTTAACAAGCAGCACTAACAAAACCATTTTATTGCAGAGTTCACAGCTCACTAAACTGGAAGGTGTTCCAAAAGAAATTAGTCTACAGATTGTAACTCAAGACCCAGATCCATCAACTTACACGCGAGGCCCACAGAACTTGGCCGTATTATTGGAAGGTCAATTCACCTCCGTCTATAAGGACCGAATTAAGCCATTTAATAGCGCCTCAAACAAAGATTCAAGTACAAACACCAAAATGATTATTATTGGCGATGGAGATGTCATTAAAAATGATGTGGTCAAAAATCAGCCTCAAGAATTAGGTTTTGACCGATGGACCGGACAGAGTTTTGGCAATAAGGATTTTTTATTGAATGCCGTAAATTATCTATTAAGTGATGGCGACTTATTAAATGTGCGCACTAAAGACATCAACATTGCCTTTTTAGATGCTCAGAAAATAGAAGACAAAAAAACAAAATGGCAATTGATATCTATAGGCTTGCCCTTAGTAATCTTGGGGCTCTTTGGATTGGTATATAATTATATGAGACGCAGAAAGTACACTTAAAACAGTAAAGTAAATTTTATGCAATTTTGAGCCTTTGAGTTTCTGTAAAGAAATCATTAATTTCAGAGCTTCAATAAGCAAACTGTTAATAAAATTGTATAACTAAGACTCACTAATATCAGTTTATTAAAATATCTTTGCTTGGTCTAATAATATAATATACAAAATAAACAAATACATGAAGTTTATCGTATCAAGTACCTATTTGCTCAAACAGTTACAAGTGCTGGGGGGTGTCATAAATAGTTCAAACACCTTGCCTATCTTGGATAATTTCTTATTTGAACTTAACGATTCACAGCTCACTGTTTCTGCGAGCGATTTAGAGACCACTATGTCTTCTATTATAGACGTTGAAAGTACCAGTACGGGAAATATTGCTTTACCTGCTCGATTACTATTGGACACTCTTAAAACATTTCCGGAACAACCTTTGACCTTTGTTGTTGAAGACAACCACACTGTCGAGATTAGCTCTAACCATGGTAAGTACGCCTTGGCTTACGCTGACGGAAATGAATTCCCAAAAGCGGTAGCTTTAGAAGACCCAAGTACAACAACGGTCATGGGAGATATTTTGGCAACGGCTATTAGCAAAACAATCTTTGCGGCAGGAAACGACGATTTACGTCCAGTAATGAGTGGCGTATTTTTTCAATTTTCAACGGAAGGATTGACATTTGTAGCCACTGACGCGCATAAATTGGTCAAATACACACGTGAAGATATTACCGCAGATCAGGTGGCAGAGTTTATAATGCCGAAAAAACCGTTAAATCTATTAAAAGGTATTTTAGCGGGAACTGACGATACTGTAACCATAGAATATAACGACTCCAATGCCAAGTTTACTTTTGAAAACTCAGTCTTGGTCTGTCGATTGATCGATGGGAAATACCCTAATTACGAAGCAGTAATTCCGAAGGAGAATCCTAATAAATTAACTATTGATAGAACCCAGTTTTTAAATTCTGTAAGGCGTGTCAGTATCTTTTCGAATAAAACGACACATCAAATACGCTTAAAAATTGCTGGTGCAGAGCTAAACATTTCTGCAGAAGATATTGACTATAGCAATAAAGCTGAAGAGCGTTTGACTTGCGATTATCAAGGTGATGACATGCAGATTGGATTCAACTCACGTTTCTTGACAGAAATGTTAAATAATCTGGGGGCAGATGATGTTCAACTTGAAATGAGTTTACCAAACAGAGCAGGAATCCTAACCCCTATTGATGGCCTTGATGATGGTGAATATGTCACCATGTTGGTGATGCCGGTAATGTTGAATAACTAATTCCTGCGAAAGCACCAATTCCTGAGAAAGCAGGAATCTCGGGATAAAACAGACGAATGATAAAAAAGCGCTTACTCTATCCATTTGAGTAGGCGTTTTATTTATAGGAGATAAAACAAGCACATTAAAATTATTAAAACTAAAAACGCTTATACCAATTACTTGAATGGGCGCTTGAAACTGAGATTCCCACTTTCGTGGGAATTAAGCGAAGGCAGGAATCTCATCATAAAACAGACGAATAACTAAAAAGCGCTTACTCTAACCATTTGAGTAGGCGTTTTTATGTATAGGAGATAAAACCCTGCACAGTATAATTATAAAAACTAAAAACGCTTATGCCAATTAGTTGAATGGGCACTTCAACCTGAGATTCCCACTTTCGTGGGAATTAGGCGAAGGCAGGAATCTCGTCATAAATCAGACGAATAACTAAAAAGCGCTTATTCTAACCATTTGAGTAGGCGCTTTTATGTATAGGAGATAAAACCCTTCACAGTATAATTATAAAAACTAAAAACGCTTATGCCAATTAGTTGAATGGGCACTTCAACCTGAGATTCCCACTTTCGTGTGAATTTGTTTCTTTCGTGGAAATTTAGGAAATAAAATTAATAGATAGCGGATATATTGGGGTTTCTCCATTGCTGGCCTTGATAGCATTGACAACAGGAAAAACAATAGAAATGATACCTAAGGCGATAAATCCTAAAAGCCCCAATCCAAAAAATAAAATCAGTGGAATGCAAATAAAACAATAAACAATCAGGCTCAACTGAAAGTTAATGATGTTTTTTCCATGGGCATCCATTTGATAAACCTTCTCCTTCTGGGTGACCCAAAGAATTAATGGTAAAATTAAGCTTCCAAAACCTGTTACTAAAGTTATTAACTGGCTTAAATGTGTGATGACGATTAAGGTTCTGTCTTCTCTCATTTTGATTTTGTGTTTTAGATGTTAATAAATTGTGTTCATCTAAAATCATCTTTATAAGGACTTAAAAGAAGTTCGGATTATGATGATTGATGTAACTATATGACGATCAACCATCAAAAATGTTACACTTTTTAAAATTGAAAATTCAATGTCACACCACCATAATAGTTTCTCGGATTTCCAGGATAGTAATATCGTGGCTCGGAATTGCCAAAACCTGTGGCATTGATAAGAATTGAAGATGCATATTTAGTATCCGCAAGATTATTGACCCCAAAAATGAGCTTAAAATTTAGAGCTTTAAAGAGTTGACCAGAATAGTCAATCTTTAAGTTTAAGAGACTGTGGGCGTCGCTATACAGACTATTGGCATCGTTCATTGGCATTTCTCCAACATAGAGATGACTCATATAGAAAGCCAAATTATCATAACTTAACGCCATCCCTGATGCCAGCGATAAATTTGGAACCCCTGTGAGGTCGTTGCCTGAATAATCAACATCCTCGCTTACAAACTCTTCAAATCGATGCCAATTAAAAGCCGCATTGAAGTATGGCATCACATTTATGGCATCTGTTATATAAAGTTTATAGTCAGTTGCTATTTCTAACCCTTTGTGTAAGGTGCGTCCGGCATTTCTCCCAATATATTGGTCATCTCCCACGCGTTGAGCCACTAATAAATCCTGAATGTCCATAATGTAATAAGAAGCCATGATATGCCATCTCTTTTTAAAGAAATAAGCGTCACTCCCTAATTCGTAGTTAAAACCTTTTTCTGGACTAATCTCTGGATTAATGACACCATCAGGCGTTAAGGTTTCTTCCAAACTGGGATAGTTGAAACCGTAACCCACATTTGCAAAGGCCTGTAGGTTCGACGTCAATTGATAAGATAAATTAACATTTGGTGCAACAATAGCATCAAAATTTCTTGAGGCACTCAAATTGGCACTTTCAAGATTGAATTCATCCTGAAAATCGTATTTGGTTTTGTTGAAATTAATCCCCACCTGGAGTGTTACTTTTTCCAATACAGGCAGTGTGATACTTGAAAACACATTCAATTGTGATCTATCTTCACGGTTATCGCTTAATAGCTCGCCTTCCAAACTGCCATTTCCATCGTTTGAAGCATACCGGTTTTCAATGGTTTTCCAATGGAATTCATCCTTGAAAACTTCAGTACCAAAATTCCAGACGGCTTTTCGACCTAAAAAATTAAAATTGTTGGTAAATACACTTCGCACACCAAAACCATTGGTAAATTCATCCAAGATATTAAAAGGCCGCGGTTCATAATGATCATTATAAGTATAAAATACGCTGGTGCTGTTCTCAAAACTTTCAGATAACTTATAATTTAAGTTCAACCCAACTAAACTGTTCTTATCTGCTACATAACCTTTGGCTTGCCCCCAGGTAAAAGCTGCTTTTGCTGGATTTTCCAGATAATCCGTCTTTCCAATAGAGCTTGGAATCTGTGCCGTAAAATTGGTATGACTAACCAATAACGACAACTGGGTTTTATCGTTTAACTTATAACTCGTATTTAAAAAATAGGAGTTTCTATTATACTGGCCATTCTCCCGATACCCATCCATTTCCAAATGATCGTAATTAAAATGGAGTGAAAAGTTCTCATCAGAAAAACTTGATGATGTACTGTTTTTAAACAAGCCGAAAGAACCTACGGTGGTTCTATTATCAATTGAATAGCCTTTTGATTTAGGGTATTTGGAGTTTAGAAGGATCGTTCCACCGAGGTTGGTGCCGTACAAAGTGCTTTTAGGACCTTTAATAATTTCTATAGATTTCAAATCTTCCGGATCATAGGTATCCAACGCTGTTTCTCCCACACCATTGGTAATTGGAATTCCATTAAAATAGGCTTTTATTTTATTGGTGCCATATAAGGTACGTGATCCAACCCCGCGTATCGTAATCCGATTTGTGTTTATTGCGCCGCTTTGAATATAAACACCCGAAATTTTATTTAGGGCATCTACAACTGCCACCGGACTTTGCTGATCGAGTGCTGCACTGGTGACTTTTGCTGAAGGAATAATGGCGTTGCTTTTTATTTCTAAGGGCGCATTGATCATTACCTCACTCAGCTCTTCAATTTCAATCTTCGCTTTTAGATAAAATATCTGATCGACTTTAGAAAATAGATGTTTTCCTATTCGATAATTGGGATGCTCAAATTTGATGTTCAGTGGAATATTAAAATATCTCGGAAGTATGAAAACACCATTGGCATCCGTTTTTGAGATTACTTTATTTTGGTTTACAACAGATACATTAGGGATAGGGATACCTTCTTCTGTAGTAACGAATCCCTTTAGCTCTTGTGCTTGGAGCATATTAAAAAAAACGATCATGAAAGTCATAATCGTTTGCAAAAATAAAAATCTCATCTTTTTTTCCGTGTTTTTTAAACTGACTGTTTAAATGACAAAGTCAGTGATATCATTAACGCATAAATTGGTATCTATATTGACACTCAAAACATTAGGGTGTTCAATGCATTTGTATTATCAATACTTAGAGGCTACGCATCAAACAAGGTTCAATTTGGAATGTTTTCAATTGTCAAAAGTAATGAACTATAATCAGAAATGATCAGATATTTTGGCACCAGATGAAGCTTTAGGGGTATTATTTTGAGACCAATCAAAAAACATAAAATCTCAAGATTTTTATTTTTTTTTAGAACAATAATCGTCATTTGGTTGTCCCTCTCAGAACCAACTTGGTTTTAATAGTGGTGGTCACGTGTTCTGAATTGGATTTTTGATTTAGTCTATCAATGAGTAATTGTACGGAAGATTTACCAATATCAAATGTGTGCTGGGAGATTGTAGATAATTTAGGCTCAGTAAAAACCAGTACATTTTTATCAGAAAACCCAATAATAGATAAATTTTCCGGGATTTTATAGCCCCTCTTTAAAGCTTTATGAAGGGCCACAACCCCCGAGGTATTATCTACAGATAAAATACCGTCTACATTTTTGTTTGAGTCGAACAAGTTATCAACAACCTCTTCTAAATTATCGTCTTTGGTTACGGAAATAACAACAGGCTCCTCTTTATATAAAACATCGTCCTGCAAAGCCTTGAGATACCCATTGGTTCTAAGCTTTCCGACGCTCAATTTTTCAATATCGCTAATGAGGACAATATGTTTCCGTCCTTCATTTAATAAATGTTTGGTAGCCTCATAAGCTGCACCAAAATCGTCAATAATGACCTTATCGCACTCGAGATCGTCACATACCCTATCAAATAAGACCATAGGCACGCCGCGGTCTATAACTCTCGAAATATGATCTGTTTTGTTTTGTTTCTGGGTTTCTTCGGCTATGGACATGATAAACCCGTCAACACTGCCATTGGATAGTAATTGTAAACTGTTTTCCTCTTTCGACAATAGTTCATTGGAAACACAGGTGATGATATTATACCCTTGCTTTGACGCTTCCATTTCAATGGCATAAAGTGCTTTTGCAAAAAAATGATTAAGAACATCCGGAATAATGACGCCCAAAGTATTGGTTTTATTACTTTTTAGGCTCAACGCCATTTTATTGGGTTGGTAATTGAGATGTTTCGCCAATTCCTTAACACGTTGGATCGTTTCTTTACCGATTTCCGGGCTATTGTTCAAAGCTTTAGAAACTGTTGATACGGACACATTTAATTGTTCTGCTAAGTGTTTGAGCGTTACCATGGCTATTTAAAATTAAAAAAGAGTATACTTTATAAAAGTACACTCTTTATTTTTAATACAATATGGTTGCTTAAATTTTTAACAACTTTATAAACTTATCTCAATTAATTATTTCACTTATTGAAATTAAGCACGTATGAAAGTTGTCTCTTTAGTTCTTAAAGACTTTTACATAATCAATGCTAAATTCTTGGGGAAATATATTATCATCCACTTCCGGACCTCCAAAATTGCCGCCAACCGCTAGATTGAGCAATAGGTAAAATGGTTTGTCAAATGGCCAAGTGCTGTCATTTTTCACTTCTGGAGAAAACGTATAGACCAAAACCCCATCAATATAGAACTTGATAAAGTCTTTGGTCCATTCGCTTTTGTAAACATGAAAACCGTCTTCAACATTTTCAATGGTCGTGACCTGTGAATTTATTGATTGACCATGACTATCGGGTGTATGCAATGTGGTGTGAATTTCGTGGGGATTCTTACCAACATATTCCATAATATCAATTTCACCCGATTGAGGCCAACCTACTTCTGAAATATCACTGCCCAACATCCAGATAGCAGGCCAAACGCCTTTACCTTTCGGTAGTTTTGCACGCACTTCAATAGTGCCGTATTGGAACTCTATAGTCTCCTTAGTGTTTATCTTCCCAGAAGTATAGGTGGTACCATCAAACTTTGCGGTAATAACCAATTTTCCATCTTTGACTTCGACATTTTCCTTAACATAAATTTGTCGTTCATTATTTCCCCAGCCACAAAGGTCAGGACAACCATCGCCAAGTTCATAATTCCAAATGGCCTCATTCAATTGGTCGCCATCAAAATGCTCCTCCAAGATAAGTTCTTGCGATTGCGCCGTATTGAATACTGCGAGCGTAATGATGAGGATGGTATTGATCAATTTCATTTTAAATCGAATTTCGAAGTTAAGGTGGCATCAGAACTGCCTCCTACAAAAACACTGAAAGTACCTGGTTCCACAATATATTTTCCGTTATTATCATAGAATCCCAATTCTGCATGTGTTAATGTAAATTCTATAATCTTGGATTCCTTCGGATTCAACTCCACCAATTCAAAACCTTTCAATTCCCTTACAGGTCGGGTAACACTGGCAAATTCATCTCTTAAATATAATTGGGCAACTTCCTTTCCTTTGACATCACCCGTATTGGTCAATTTAACCGATACGGTCACTTTATCGTTTGAAACAACATCAACCTTCAGGTCACTATAACCAAACGTGGTGTAGCTCAACCCATAGCCAAAAGGATATAAAGGTGCGTTACTCACATCTGTATAGTGTGACCAGAACACCTCGCCTTGACCTGGATCCAATGGTCTCCCTGTACTTTTGTGATTGTAATAAATTGGGACCTGTCCAACGTTTTTCGGAAAAGTCATTGGCAATTTCCCACTCGGGTTATAATCGCCATAAAGCACTTGTGCAATGGCATGACCACTTTGAGTACCCAAATGCCATCCTTCTACAATTGCTGGAATATGCTCATCTGCCCATTCAATAGTTAAAGGCCTCCCGTTATTGAGCACCAATACGATGTTTTTATTCGCTTTATAAACCGTTTCCAATAATTCTTGCTGCACGCCAGTCAGACCAATTTCTGATCGACTTCTACCTTCTCCCGAGTTCAGACCGTGCTCGCCCAACACCATTACCACAACATCTGCATTTTTGGCCGCAGTTACGGCTGATGAAAATCCGCTTTTGTCCGAAACATTAAGTGTTAATTCTTTAGGGAAAAGTGTTTCTCCAGTAACCACATCAGCACCTTTTTCATAAGTTAAGGTATTGCCTTTATAAGCTTGCATACCTTCCAAAACTGTTACTGCAGTTTCATCATCAGCGGCAATTCGCCAACTGCCCAATGGACTTGTTTTATCGTTGGCCAAGGCACCAATCAGAGCTATTTTTTGACCGTTCTTTTTCAATGGCAGTAGATTGTTTTCATTCTTTAACAAAACAATAGATTTTATTGCCATATCTAAAGCAGCATCCATAATTCTTTGACTTCCAATGACTTCTTTTTCAACGGTTTCATCTAAATATTTATACGGATCATCAAAAAGTCCGAGTTCATATTTTACCCTTAAAATTCGCTTTACAGCATCGTCAATCAAGCTTTCATCCACTCGACCTTCTTGTACGAGACTTACCAATTCATTAACATAGGCGTAAGATTCCATATCCATATCCGCTCCAGCGTTTATGGCAAACTCAGCCGCTTGACGACGATTTTTGGCATATCGGTGTGCTATCATTTCATTGATGGAGCCCCAATCGGTAACCATAAAACCGTCAAAATCCCATTCGCCTTTTAAAATATCACGTTGCAAAAAGGCGCTTCCTGTTGCAGGAATCCCATTCAGCTCATTAAAAGCATTCATAAACGTTCTCACTCCTGCTTCTTCTGCAGCTTTAAAAGGAGGTAAAAGGACGTTATATAAAGTGGAAGTACCCACATCAACAGTGTTATAATCTTTACCAGCCACCGGGAAACCGTAGCCTACAAAGTGTTTTGCACAGGCCGCAATAGTATTTGCCAATGACAAATCATCACCTTGAAAACCTTGTACGCGCGCTACGGCAATTAATGAGGCTAAATAAGGATCTTCTCCCGCACCTTCCATGACCCGTCCCCATCTTGCATCACGCGAAATATCAACCATTGGCGCAAAGGTCCAATTAATACCAGAAGCTGCAGCTTCTTCAGCCGCAACTTGTGCGGATAGCTTTATCGCTTCCAAATCCCAACTTGCAGCTTCAGCAAGCGGAATTGGACTGATGGTTTTATATCCATGGATGACGTCAAAACCGATAATCAACGGAATGCCCAAGCGCGTTTCTTCAACTGCAATTTTTTGGACTTCCCGCACTTCTTTGACCCCTCTTACATTAAGCATGGAACCAACCATACCTTTTTTAAGATGCTCATACTTGTTGGCTGCATCGCCTTCAGACGGCGCAGGACCTGTGACATCCCAAAACCCATTATATTGGTTCATTTGACCAATCTTTTCCTCCAAGGTCATGCGCGCTAAAAGCGCATTCACTTTAATCCCAATAGAGTCTACTTCAATAACCGAAGTCCCTTCATCACTACTCCTGGCATGGGCGTCTTCACAAGAAACCAAGCCAACGAGTAGGCTGCTACTAATCAATAATAATAAAATGTTCTTCATTTACTGGTATACTTTAACATAGTCAATTTCCAAAGTCGATGCCGTAAAATTGGGATCGATTGCTCCGCCCAAATTTCCACCCATAGCCACATTCAAAATCAAAAAGAAATCGGCATTGAAAGGTGTTGAGACGTCGTTTGCAAACGTGTGAAACACTTTATCATCGACTAAAAACTTTATAAACTCTGGCGTCCATTCTACACTGTAGTTATGGAATTCAGTTGAGGCTGTAGGTAATGTGGTGGATTGAGTTACCGCATTTCCGCCATAATTTCCAGGAAAATGTAAAGCGGAAAGAATGGTATTTTGGTTATTCCCGACATGTTCCATGACATCAATTTCTCCACTGGCCGGCCATATGTCGGTTTGATAATTTTGGCCTAACATCCAAATCGCTGGCCAGGTACCGCCTCCCGAAGGAAGTTTTGCCCTCACTTCTACCCTACCGTAGGTAAAGGAATATATGCCATCGGTTTTGATTCTTGAAGAGGTGTAAGATCCATTTTCAGCCTTGGCAGTGATTTTTAGAATACCATCTTCTATCTTGACGTTATCAGGATTATTGGTGTACGATTGTTTCTCGTTATTGCCCCATCCATTATCGCCTGTACCAAGGTCATAGGTCCATTTATCAGGATCTGGAGCACCATCAACATCAAAAGTATCTTCCCAAACCAAATCGTTATAAACTGAACTGAACGGTTCATCCACTTCACCTTCGCCTGGCTCTTGAGAGGTGATGATAAACCACCAACTGAACTCCCCGTTGCCATCATTGGTAGTGATGAGCAATTCATTGGAAACCGATCTATCAAAGATGCGATACTGATGATTTCCGCCTACATAGTACCCAATAAATCCTTTGCCAGTTAAGGTTAAAGTTTCTACACCCCCTGGAGCAATTAGCCCCCAATTTTCAGTGTAATCATTTAACGGATAATTTAAGACATCAGCTTCTTGTTGGGTTCCGCCACCAACACCACCTAACTCGTTGATCAAATTCTCACGTCCAAAGACGGTGCCCTCTGGATTATAGGTAGGATCATCGTTGGTACTATCGGTAATATGTGTGAACGTACCATCACGATCAAAAATATAGCGGTCCGTATACATCCCTGATCCCGCTTTTTCCTCTGGTTGAACACCAAAATACTCTACTGGAACATTTCCATCCACAGGCCCTAAACCGAAGTGGCCTTTCTTTTCAGATTTTATACGCCATGTTTTACTTCCATCGCCTACCAGTTTTTCCAATAAATCTGCTGGAGGTTCATAGGTTACAAGGACTTCCACATCTACAGTAACAGATGAAGTTACGCCTCCCGTTCCAATAGCCACAACGGCGACTTGGTAAGAATTGATTCCCACATTTGTAAAAGTGATTGCCGCATTTCCTGAGGCTGACATTTGTTGTCCTCCAGGCGTTACGAATTTATACGACAAGGCGTTGTTTGCACGTGCAGAAAAATTAATGATTCCAGTACCGTCTCCAAAAGGATTATCGGCATCTTGTCCTACAATTTCTGTCGTGACCACAATATTTGTTGGCGCAATGATATCTCCGATGGTGGGATCGTCTTTTTCACAGCTTCCGAAAAATGCCAATACGGCAATTAGGCCTATTATTTTACTTAATTTTTTCATCTCTTTGATTTTATTAATTATAATCTCACAAGCTTATATTGCCAAAACGCGCCATCACCTGATTCTATAAAAACATCCATATTATTGGCATCGACAAGCGTTACATTGTAAGTGATAGATTCAGCAACAGGTACATTAGGCAATTCACCTTCATTAGTAACTTTGGCAAGACCTATATAAGCACCAACGCCATTAATGGTTACCGTCCCTGCGGCATGGTCATAAGTAAAAGTTGCTGGGGCTGAGCCGTCATGTGGTGCAACAGGTGCACCGCAACCTTCGTCGCCACCTTGCCAACCTTCTACCCAAGTTTCTGAGCCTAGATTGTTTTTGAAAGATCCGTCTGCTCCAAAAACATACGTATCATCATAGAAGCATGCTCTTTCAATAACACAAGCATCATCGCAATTGAACCAACCAATGTCTCCAACCCAAGGTCCTACACCAAGCGCACCAGCTTCGTCAGCCAACTTCCATGTGCCTTGTAAAGGGGATGGTGGTGCACTCGCTCTAACCAATGTGAATTGCCAGAAAACGCCGGACCCTGATTCTACATAGGCGCTGATGGTGTTTTCATCCACAATTTCAACGGTGTAGGTTATAGAATTGGCAATTTCAACATTAGGCAGCTCCCCTTGGTTGTTCGCTTTAGGAACACCAAGATATGCTCCGGATCCATTTAAGGTGATCGTGCCTGCAGCTGCATCATATTCATATGTTGCCGCTGCCGATCCGTCGTGAGGTGCCACCGGTGAACCACAACCGTCACTACCGCCTTGCCAGCCTTCAATCCAAGTGTCATCACCTAAATTATTGGTAAAACTTCCGTCAGCATTAAACACGTAAGTGTCATCATAGAAACAGGCTCTTTCGACCATACAATCGCCGTCACAACTGAACCAACCCTTATCTCCAAGCGCAGGTCCTACGCCTAACGAACCTGGTTCATCAGCTAATTTCCAGCTCCCAGCCAAAGTGAAAGGGATGGATGGTGCTCTGAAAAAATAGAGATTATCAATAAAAATTGTTCCTCCGGCAGGATCGCCATCAAACTTGAATTGGAAGATATCGGCTAAATTGAGCGACGGATTTTGATCCGTAAAATACGCTAATGGAATATTGAATGACGTCCATTGTTGCGGCGTCAATTCCAATTCGAAAGCTGCTTCATTTGGCCCTGAGCTGATAGGGGATATTTTTGCATTATTATCATCAGCGGTCCAGATATCGATATGAACAAATTCCATAGCCGAGGCATCTGCTGGTGCCCCTAACATAATGCCTTGATAATTTAAATTTCCGTATTGGATAATCTCACTATTATCTATCGTAATCTGGTTGAACGTTGTGCTCTGTCCCCAATCTGGATAAAAATCAGTGTTTTGGATGTTGGTATAGGCATCACTATAAACAGAAATCACATCATCTTCCGATCGTGATGGCGGTTTCGGTGCTGCTTTCAACGGTTGTAAAATAGCCGTCACTTCAAACTCTTCCGTATAGCTTATATTTTCTATAGCGGCACTAAAGGCGGTAACTGTAATGGTGTAAGTTCCGGTTTCTTGATATACGAAAGATACGGTGTCATCAATATTTCCTTCTATAGGCTCGCTGCCTTCCTCACCAAAATCAACTTGGAAGTAAAGCGCATAATCTGCCGATACATTGACATTGACTTGTTTTGATATGGTAGGGTCATTAGCAATAGTGACCTCCAAGTTTTCTGGTGCTTGGAACGAAACTTCCACGGTTTGCGTTACGGTGGTGGATAAGCCGTTTAATCCGTTGGCTTTAACCGTCATCTCATAACTGCCTTCCTCATAAATGTGGTTGACACTTTTACCTGGTTGGATAATTTCTGAGGGCTCTGAACCGTCCCCAAATTCAATAACAAAACCAACCGCTCCGTCGCCTAAAGGCGTTAGGGTGGTCAATCCTGTATTGTCGTTTGTTACTCTAACTGCTGCCGAAACATTTGTTGGTGCGGCAATCTCATTGATATTCACTATGTCGTCATCCTGAGAACAACTATAAATGGCAACTACCAACAAGGCAAGACTCAATGTGTATTTTAAAACTTTCATATGCTTATATTTTAGTAACCTGGGTTTTGTGTCCATCGATTTCCTGCCAATTCAATCTCAATTCGAGGAATTGGGAACAATTCATGTTTACCTGGTGTAAACCCTTTAATGGTACTGGTCTGACCAGTTCTTACCTGATCAAAAAACCGATGTCCTTCTCCAGCCAATTCCAATCGTCTTTCTCTATAAATGTCCTGTGTAAGATTCCCGCCTGAAGAGGTTACATCTTCCAGTCCTGCTCTTTCTCGCACTAGATTAACGTAATTTCTTGCTTTTGAATCATCAATGGCGCCTCTATTGTAAGCTTCTGCTGCCATCAATAAAACATCAGAATAACGGATGGAACGGTAATTATTACTATGAGTCAGATTCACATCTGGCAAGTTTGCCTCAGCGTAAGGAATGTATTTCTTATTATAATAGCCTGTGTAATCATCGGTGTTTCCTTGACTGAAAGTCACATCCGGTCTTTCGGCTACAAAAGCTTCCATATCTAAAATGGTTGCATCTCTTCGGACATCATCGGAAGAATAACTGTTGAAAATTTCAGCGGTCGGAGGATTAAAACTAAACCCACTGGTATAAGGTGAAAAGTCGCCATTTAAAAAACGTGGTCCCATAAACCCAACTGCAATATTACCTTCCACACATTGAAAACAATCAAAACTGGCGCCTTGGCCACCAAAATACTGAACTTCAAAAACCGACTCTATATTATTTTCGTTGGAATTTAAAAAGATGGTGCTAAAATCAGAAACCAATTGGTATTGCCCCGAAGTAATGACCTTATCTAAAGTAGTTGCGGCATCCTGGAATTTCTCTTGGTAGAGGTATATTTTTCCCAACAGTGCTAATGCGGCTCCTCTAGTAGCACGTCCATTCTGCGCTTGTTCCCAAGGCAGGCTTTCAATTGCTGTTTTTAAATCGGCTTCCAATTGTGCATACACTTCTGCTTTTGGAGTTCTATCGATAGCTTGAGAATCTTCCAAAGAAATTCTACCGTCCAAATACATTGGAACGTCCCCAAAGAATTTCACCAATTCAAAGTAGAAATACGATCTTAAAAATAAATTCTCGGCAAGCAATTGCTCTTTCCCCTGAAAATCCATTTTATCTTTAAATTCTACGATATAATTGGCGCGACTGATTCCGGCATACATCCACTGAAAAACATTTCGTAAAGCACCGTTGTCCGCGGTATGGATCATATCATCGATCTGCTGCCAATCTAAAACATCGGTTTGATCGCCACCTCCACAATTGCTGTTATCGGAAGCTATTTCTCCCAAAATATTACTGAGATAGGTGGTTCCCAACAAATCATAGACACCGATTAACGCATCTTCATAGTCAGATTTCGAATTAAAATAATTCTCGGTGTTTTCTTGACCTTCTGGCAATATCTCCAAGTAATCATCACAGGTCAAAAGTGTGGTGAAGAGTACGATTGCCAATATTTTTTTTAAATTCCCTTTCATGTTTATATAATTAAAATGAAACATTAATTCCTGTTGTAAATGTTCTGGTATTTGGATATTGTCCCAAATCTACCCCAGCGCCATTAGGACTGGAATTTGAAACATCAGGGTTATAGCCTGAATATTTAGTAAATGTGTAAAGGTTATTCACCGCTACATACACTCTAAACTTATCAATTCTAGTTCGCTGTAAAAGTTTAGGATTGATAGAATATCCCAATTGAACATTTTGAATTCTTAAGTAAGAACCGTCCTCCACATAAAATGAGGAAAATAACTGATTGTTTGAAGCGGTGTTTGAAGCTCTCGGAACAGAATTAGAAGTTCCAGGCCCTGTCCAACGATCCAAATACAAATCTGGTTTGTTGCTATAGGTCAAGAAACGCTCGTAGCTTCGTACAACATCGTTACCCAAAGAAGCATACAATGAAGTTCCAAAATCAAATTGGTAGAAGTCTAAATTCAGATTGAAACCCATAGTGTAATCTGGGATTGGGTTTCCAATCATCGTTAAATCGTCATTACTTCCAAATTCAATAACGCCATCACCATCCACATCTACATATCTCAAATCTCCTGGTTGTGCGTTCGGCTGTACTGCATGCGCATCAATCTCTGCCTGATTTTGGAAAATCCCATCGGTTTTAAGACCGTAGAACACGCCAATAGGCAAACCGGTTTGAAATCGTGATGTGTTATTTGCCAAGTTGTGCAATCCGCCGGGTAGAAATCCAGCCGAGTTATTGACTTCAAGAGCCTTGTTTTTAATACTGGTCAAATTGTAGCCAAGACCCATTCTAAAGTTGTCATTGAAGTGATGGTTAAAATTCAAGCTTAAATCAATACCCTTATTTTCAATGGTTCCTGCATTGACCACTGGAGGTGAACTTCCAGGAGCTGAACTGCCCAATACTCCAGAGATTTCTGGAACCAATAACAAATCGACCGTTTTTTTACGGTAGTAATCCACGGTTAAATCCAATTTGCTATTAAAGAAGGAAACGTCCACACCAACGTTGGTTTGATAATTGGTTTCCCATTTCAAATCAGGGTTGGCCAAAGAACCAATAGCATTTCCTCTGGCTAATAATTCATCAAACGGATAGTTGGCCGCACCGGTTCTACCTTGCAAGAGGCCGATCCATCTGTAGCTTCCAATTTTATCGTTTCCGGTAATACCCCAGCTTCCTCTAAACTTTAATCGGTTGATGGCCTCCACGTTATAAAAATCTTCGTTGGAAAGCACCCAACCTGCAGAGACTGATGGGAAATTACCTATTCTGTTATTTGGTCCAAATTTGGTTGAAGCATCTCTTCTTATCATGGCAGAAAACAGATACTTGTGATCATAATCATATTGAACACGGCCAAAAAAGGAATACCAGCGATCTTCATTTCTACCGTCGGATACCGACACCAAATTTTGGGTGACTTCCCCATCTACTACCTGAATAATGGACTGTGAATTTCCTAGAAATGCGTTTTCCCAAGTTTCAGGACCACTATTTAATGGGCCAGAACCAAAGAAACCTTTATATTTTTCACTTCTAATAGACGTTCCCAATAAGGCATTCAAATTATGTTTACCGAAAGATTTTGAATAATCCACAAAATTCTCCCAAGTAAAATCGAACGATCTTTGTGAATTTTCCGCCACGGAACCATAGGCATCTCTTGTGCCATCCTTATTTCGGTCTAGGTCAAAAGCAGTTCTATCGTTAGGATCTAAACTAACGTTATTGACCACTTTTCCAGGACCATAATATTGTAGTGGCGAAAACGATCGGCCACCATAATTGGAATAATTGAAGTTGAAACGACTTGTCGCCTTTAAATCAGAAAACACATTCCACTCCAATTCCACCTTTCCAGTAAAACGATCGGCCTGTCCTTCGTTGTAGGTATTATCGATCAATGCCATTGGGTTGATAATTTCACTGCCTTGCTCTGTCCCTATATAGGAGTAGCCTCTTGAAATGCCACTGCCATCCGTTCCATCATATACAGGCGTTAACGGCGATGCATTCAACGCATAATAAAGCGCTGAACCTCTTCCGCCTTCCGGAATAGATTGACTTCTGATATTGGTATAAAGTAAGAAGGTGTTTAGTTTTAATTTTTCGGTAAGATCGATTCCGAAATTATTTTTTACCGTCCATCTTTGATAGTTGGATTTATCACTCGCAATGATACCGTCCTGGGCAAAATAACTGGCACTGAATCCATAGGTTGTGGTTTCTGACCCGCCTACGGCACTCAAGTTATGGCTGATCATTGGCGCCGACTCAAATAATTGATCTTGCCAATCAGTATTGGTAGTCAAGTTTTGAAGATTCGGATAAGGAATCACATTGCCATCAACCGCTTCTGTTTCATTAAGGAACAAAGCATATTCTAAGTTATTCATTAAATTAATGCGATTTTCAGCCTCTTGGATCGCATAATAGGAGTTGTAGGAGAATTTAGTCTTTCGATCCTTTTTCCCTGTTTTGGTAGTGATCAAAATAACTCCGTTGGCACCTTGCACCCCATAGATGGCAGAACTCGCATCCTTAATAATATCCATGGTTTGAATATCATTAGGATCAATGATGCTCAAATCGGTTCCGATATTGACCCCGTCCACAATAACTAGAGGCGAGTTATCACCGTTAGTAGTGATCCCTCTAATTCTAATGTTTAGAGATGCTCCTGGAGATCCGGAATTTGAGGTCACTTGAACCCCAGCTGCATTTCCTTTAAGCGCTTCTTCAATACGCGTGGGATTGCTTTCTGAAATTCTTTCTGCATCCAAACTGGTAAACGCACCAGTGACGAGTTCTCTTCGTTGCGATCCGTACCCAATCACCACAATTTCATCGAGTGCTTCCGCATCTTCTTTAAGAATAATGGTCAAGGGCTGATCATTCAGAACCTTTACTTCCTGATTTTGATAGCCTACATAGGTGACTACTAAAACAGAATTAATGTCAACCGCATCAATACTGAAGTTCCCATCAAAATCAGTTGAAGCACCCTTTGTGGTATTCTTAACAACGACATTGACTCCAATAAGAGGTTGACCGCTTTCAAAATCCTTTACTGTTCCTTTAACATTAATCGATTGACTAAATACTAAGGTTGTAGATAGGAGAATTAAAAATGAGAGAAATTTTGTTATCATAGTTTGAAACTTTATTCCATAAACTTATACAATTCAATTGTCAAACAATTAAATCTCACCACTACAATGAATATACAGCACCTAAAACTGAGATGTTATTTATGCGAGATGTAAAACAACCCCCATAGCACCGCTTATTCAATGGTGTTAATTAATTTAACACTACATCGAGATAGATTTTGCAAAACAAGGTGATGTTGTGGTAATGTATGGGTGAAATAAAGAGATGTAGTAGACCTACAATTCCAAGATGTAATTTGTTAAGCCGGTTTCATGTGGCAATTCCATCTTTTTACGCAAACGGTATCGTTTCACTTCTACGCTTCTAGGCGAAATGTTCAATAAAGGTGCAATTTCTTTTGAGGAAAGATTAAGCCTAAGATAGGCACAGAGTTTAAGATCGTCTGGTGTTAGTTTAGGGTGTTTGCTTTTCACCTTTTTAAGGAAATCTTTGTCCGCATTATTGAAGGCTTCTTGGAAGAATTTCCAGTCGTCTGTAGTGTTGATGTTTTTATCAATTATCTTGATAACTGGCTTTACACTTTTTAAATTGTCCGTGTTTTTCAATTCATCCTTAATCTGACTTAAGAATTCATTCTTTTTAATAAGGCTCATTGTAGAAATTGCCAGTTCCCTACTTTTATTTTCTACGTCCTGTTTGAGCTTTTCGTTTTTGAGTTGCATCAACTGTTGTTCTACCTCAAGTTCCTTTAATTCCAAGTCACGTTTGTTTTTCAACATTAACTTTTCCCTCTGCTTTTTATAATACCGTTTGTATAGATAGTGGATCATAACCGCTAAAACGATAAGAAGCAAGAGGTAAACGGCTACCATTATGTTGGAAAGATACCAAGGCTTGGCGATCTCAAAATGATAAACAGCTTGGGTATGGGAAACGTTATTTCCTACCTTTGATCGTGCCTTAAACACATAAGATCCATGAGGCAAGTTTTTAAAAGATGCAGAAGGCTGTGAAGACCATGAACTCCATTCGTCATAATAACCAATGAGTTTGTACTGATATTCTGACTCTAAATACTTATTATACTGAGCCACACTATAATGGAACTCGAGATTATTTTCATTATTGGTAAAGCGAGATGGTTTGGTAATATCCACAGAAAATGCATCGCCATTGATGGCATAATTGGTTATGCCAGTGATGTCCACATCGTAGGATTTAAGATCCATTTTTCTAAGATCTAAAATAATATATCCTGAAGAGGTACCAAAAAGATACTTATCCTCTGATAAGTAAGAGATGGTCTCATAGCCAGTCATATCGTTTCTCAAGGATTTTGGTAAAGGTATTCTTGTTATAACGGGCTTCTCACTAAATTTCCCTGGCGACACGTACGAGATATTCTTACCTGAAAAACCCCATAATTTATCGTGCTGACCATCGGAAATCAATTTACCTGAGATGTACTCCCCTGATGGAAAAATAGTACTCAACAAACTATCCCTTTTAAACTTTTCTTTTTGATTGTCATAAACAAAAACTCCTTTTTCATAAGCATACAGAATCTTATCCATATAGGTGACCAAACTTGAGCCGAAGCCTTTCTCTACAGATGTATCTTTCTCAACCGACAGTATTTCGGTCCAGTCGTCATTGGTTGAAATTTCAAATACACCTTTGTATTCATGACTTACCAAAAGTTTATGAGCGTCCACTATAGCAAAATGTTTGGATGATATATTAAAACCTTCCAGCTTATTCTTATAAGACCACTGTCCATTTTGTTTCTGTAGAAAATGGAGTCCATTGTAATTTCCTTGTATAACCAGGTTATCATCATCGAGAAATGTCTGAACATCCCAAGTGCCAGGAATTGACGCCACCAATTTCGCGGTATCTCCTTTAATGACAAAAGTTCCTAAGTTATGACCACAAAAAAGCGTATGGTCTATTCTTTTTAAACTCCATACCTGTCCTTTAGTGCCCTCAATAAATTTAAATCGATCATTGGAGTCCAGTGCTTTATAAAAAAGTCCTTGATTTGTACCGAGATATAAGTTTCCATCAAAACGTGTAGAGGTATAAACCGTTCCTAAATCGCCATTTTTATCATTATAGATACTTAATGCCGATTTTAAGTTGAGGCAATTGATTCCATTATCCAGAGCCAACCACACATTATTATTGCTGTCTTCAAAAAGCCCCAGTACGGTATTATTTGAAAGCCCATCAGCCTGATCAATGGTATATACAATGGCACCGGATTGGTCTAAATAAACCATTCCATTAGATATTGTTCCTAATATAAAATCACCATTTTGAAGTCGGATACTGTTATATACACTCAAGCTTTCAATCGTATTTCTGGCAGAAATATCCCAGTCAGAAAGGCGCCCATCTTTCCACTTATAAAACCCCTGTTCTTGGGTTTGAATCAACAGATCGCCATGAAGATTGAACATATTGACAATAATATTTGTTAAAAATATCGCATCATCAATCAATAGAACGGATTGCCCACTTTCAATTTTATAAATACCTTCGCCATAAACGTGATAATAGATAATATCATCCACACTGAAAATTTTGGTGATCGTACTTTGGGAATTTATTATTTTGAAACTGCGCTTTTCTAAATCATAAATATAAATTCTATTCAAGGATTGAAAGAGAACGAAATGATCCAAGGACAAAATATTCCAGAACTGCTCGTCTTCTATCAACGGCACGTCTGATTCATCAGAAATTGAGGTGTAATCCAAACTGCCAAATTCGTTGCGCTCCCAATACCCAAAGTTCATATAGAACCCGGTGTAAATCAGGTCGCCAATAGCTTTTACCGAACGTAAGACCGATTGGTTTGGCGTAGGATACAATTGCCAATCGGCTCCATTAAACTCCAAAAGTCCTTGATTATTAGCTACATAAATATACTGTTCATCCGATTGGGATACGCTCCAGTTTTGGTTTTCAGCTCCATATTGCTGTGGTTGATATATAGTGAGTGGCGGCAACTCCTGTGCAACCAAAATTGATGAAAACAGGAGTTGAATATATAAAATGACGGTTTTAATTTTCAAAATTGAAGTTTTGCATGGTGTGAGATCCAATATAAGTTGAAATTACAAATTCCAAACCATAAAGCAAAAGTTTTTAGTTTGCCTAAAAATTCTTCCATATAACCATATCAAAGCACAAACACAATGCAATGGAAATCAAAACGTCTAATAAGAACTAACAACCATCATTACAGATGTCGCGGTTATTCTATAAAAACAATCTCGCTTCGCTGAGAAATCCCGTTTTCATTGAATGCTTCTACTTGTAAATAATACGATTGATCGGTGGTCAGTGCCCGCAATTCATAATCAGGATAATCATACATCATGGCATTAAGATTCAATTTATCTTTTTCAATGCCCCAATAAATCACATATCCCGTGGCATCTTTGACCGCATCCCACGTTAAATTGGCGTTACGTCTATCCTTTTGTCTGGCCACTTTAAAATTGGAAGGTGTTTGAGGTTTGGCTTCATTTCCTATTGGTCTCTTGTTGTGGTTGCGTTTCGGCAGTAACTTATGGTTTAGTAATGCACGATTGAAAAGTATCATGAATCAGTAATCAACATCCTAACTTTTTCATATTTTCTTGATTATTCTTACAGTTTGTATGATCTCTTTTCTAAAAACAGTTTGATCAAAAAAAGCAAAGACCTCATCCAATTGATCAAACGGGATGGATGACAGTTCATGTTTGCCGCCAATTACTTTATAGAAATAGTAGGGCATTTCCAATTCAACCAATCTGTCGACAATGGTTGACGATCCATCCAATATGATATAGCCTTTCTTTTCTGATTTACAAAGATGATGCGCCGCACTCGCAAAAGGCACTAAATTATCTGCTGTCCCGTGAAAAAATACTGAAGGTAACGCGTTATCTGCAGACACGTAATCAGCGTTAACCATGGCTCCTGCCAGAGAAAAAACACCAGCGAAATTGATATGCTCATAATTTTTTAAATTGTCAATAAAATATTCACGCATATATACTGCGTTGAGCATCCCTTCCGCCCCGGCACTACTCCCACCGGCGATGATCTTAGTCGTATCTGCACCCAACAAATCCTTATTCTCATAAATAAATTTTGCAGCGTCCAGAAAGTCAATGGCTGCATATTTAAAAGTCAGCAGTTTATCAGCTCTAGGACAATCACATCCAAACCCGGTCGGTTGGCCTTTTCTTGTCAATCGATAGGAGATGGAAATACCTAAATACCCTTTCTCTGCAGCCAATTCAGCCAATTTCACTTCACTTGAATTATTCCTACTCCCACCCACAAATCCGCCACCATGCATCCACAATAAAACCGGAACGGAATCATTAGTTTTCATTTTTTTTGGTGTGTAAACATCCATTTTTAAGGTGTCCAAACCTTTTATGGCATACGTATAAGTGGTGACATTAGCTTGGGAAAACCCAAAACTGAAACTACATAGCACTAAATAATATATTATTTTCTTCATTTGTTAATCTTTTATTTCCAACAAAATGTCCACTAAGAAGTATATCCCTTAAATCGGCTTGAGGCTTATGTTTAAGCCTTCGTTATTACAATATTTGTTATAGTAGCGCTACACTTATCCAGTAATGTTTTTGTCATATCAAAACGACTTTCGAATAAGAACGTCATCGGCTTTAGATATACCCCAATTCTGATTTCCGGCATTATATTGCGAGAGATCATAATTTTGAAAATATGGCGCGTACTGGGCCTCTAACCTATTTTGAAAAAACAAACAGCAAAGCAGCGTTACCCAAAATTGTATACGTACTAATATTTGACCATTAGAAATCATCGCTATAAAAATATCAATTATAGATTAGAATACGTAAATGTAAACGAAATGGAATGGGGTCAAATAAAATATTCTTCTAATTAAAAAAAGTTTAAATTCAAAAAGCTCACAATACTTTACAAGAGTAATGTGAGCTTTTAAAATGAATTTGTTTTATTGTGACGTTATTTCATGAATTATATTTTTACAAACTTGAACGTCTTTGTTTCTACATTCAAAAAATAAACGCCTGGTTCCAATGTGTTTAATTCAACACTTGGTTTATCTCTTGACAATTCCATTTCTAAAATTCTTCTTCCATTCAAATCGAAAATTATTGCTTTTGAAGGCATGGTGATTCCTGAAACAAAAATTTCATTTGAAGCGGGATTAGGATAAATTTTATATTTTAAGGATTCAGCATTAGCGTCTGAAATACTTAACGTAGATTTCTTGACGGAAATCCGCACACCATCGGTATCGCTATACTCCACTGCGTCCCACTCCTTGTCTGCAGAAAGCGTAGGTAAATTTACTGTAGCAAATGAACCTACAATCCCATCCCCCTGATATAAGACAGTAAAAACATCACCTATAGCAGGTTCAAAACCATTTATCAATGTTACATTTAATGTGCCACCTAAAGTTGCTATTTTTTTGACGATAACTTGGTCATGAGAAACCCCAGCAACAGTACCGGCCAATTCAATATTCAATGACCCAGACGCAGTTTGGGTGTAATTATTTATAAAATCATCAAATCTATAGGTGCCGATAGCAGTACTTGAATTCCCTGGAGATAAAACCCCATCGTTTGAAAAATGAGACCCATGTTCTATATTGATTCCAGTTAGTGTACCTAAATTGGTTATCTGGGCACCCAGATTCTTTAAAGTACCATTATTTTCCAATTCGCCACTATACCGAATAAGTATTTCAGTTTCATTGTTTATGGTACCATTATTTAGCACCTTTCCCGCCCTTAATTCAAATGCAGATGCTCTATTTTCAATTTTGCCATTTGCAGATACAGTTACTGTACCCGACTGGATAATAAAGCTACTATCATCTAACATATTAAGCGTCGTGCCATCACCTACATGTACGTTTTTATTATTATGAAAACTTCCAGCGTTAATTAATGACGATGTAAATTCTGAAATTGATAATTCTCCACTGTTAATAAGCAAGCCTGTAACTTCATTATTAAAATATCTTTTAATATGTAAATGGCCATTATTATCATTACTAAAGCCTCCTCTATTTATTATTTCCCCGCCAGTAACTGTCATTGTAGCACCGTTTCTAATGGCATGCATATATGTGTTGTTATTTTCTAATTTCCCATTAAAAACGTTTACAGTTCCATAATTTGTAAAAAGCCCAGTGGTATCATTTATTATGGAAGATGTTGAATTATTAAGGGTTAAAACACCACCCGCAAAAACTACTACTTTACCAGAATTAGTGAAAGTGGAAGAATTAGTAATTATGGTTTCCGAATCTGACAATACTACGTTACCGGTAGTAGTGACATTAATTTGTATTCTACTAAATTTAATTGTGTTTAAATTTTTAAATTCACCTCTAATTGTTAAGTCTGGAACAGCTCCATTTGCCGAACTAAAACTTTCAATAGTGCCATTATTAGTTACCGATATATCCTCTGGAATTATAAGCTTTCCTAGAATTTCAACTGTATCATTCAAGTTTACCGTTAGGCCAGGATAATTTCCATCTTTCCATTGTGTCTCATCGGTCCAGCTTCCATCGCCATCGAAGATATATGTGGTTTGTCCAAAGGTGTTAAATGTAGTTAGTGCAATCAGTAATAAAAGTAGTTTACATCTCATGTTTTTTTGTTTTAATATTAGTTTTTTTAAAAAATAAGACCATAGTGAATGCTACTTTTAAAAACATTTTTAACGATGTTTTGAAACTCTATAGTTTTAAAGACTGGTAATTCAAATCATATATCTTAGCTGTTTAGTAATAAATTTTAAATTAATGAATGGGGCTCTGCGTACATGGACAATTACTAATGCCCTGCAAGAAATCCAAACCGATGGTCACCATGTGTGTTCCCGAGTTATAGCCTGCCATAGCATTGGTGGTAACTTGGTAGGAATAGGCAAAATAGAATTTAGACTTCATTATTCCCACCATGGGACCGATGTTTAATGGCTTAAACAATTGATCGTTAAGGAAACGATAAGAAATTCCCGCCCAATAATAGTCCCCAGAATCACTTCTACCGTTATATTTTCGGTATTTAAAGTTGACATCGGTACTGGAGCGCTTGTCACTACTGAACATTTGATAATACACGGAAGGTTCAAATTCCACACTATTATCGTTCTTACTCGGAATCACAATTCCAGTATAAATTTGATAATTCAACAGTAATCTCGGCTCAATACCTATAAAATCATCAATATCCTTTTTAAGAATGTTATTGGCATTAAAACTGAAGTAATAGCCTTTGTTTCGGTAAAGAACACCCGCATCAAAGTTATTATTATTTGTTGCCCGGTCATCGGTAACATAAGGGTCTATAACCGGCGTTTCATAATTGGGTTGGAAATTCTCAATATCAATCCTAAAACTGTTGATATTGTAAGAAACCCCGAAAGACAGATATTGCTTTGAATAATAATCTAGGGTCAAGTGGTGCGCAAAAGAAAATTTAACGCCCTTTTGTCTGGTGTTCCCGTTTTTATCATTGTATAAGGACACGCCAACTCCCGTACGATCAGAAATCCTGAAATCAGCATATAAGGATTGATTATCCGGAGCTCCTTTAATACCCACCCATTGTGTCAAGCCGTTTGCTCTTATCCGGAAATTATCACCAATACCGGCATAAGTCGGAGAAATCACAAAGTCGTTATCAGCCAAATACTGGGTAAACACCGGAAGATTCAACTCTTGGGCATAACCGTAAGTCATCACTAAAAAGAGCGTAAATGATATAATTTTTTTCATCTGAATAGCTTTATTTTTTAACCTCATCTTCATTAGTTCTTATTACCTATAAAGTGTAAAGTGTCCTACAAAATCACGATCATCTTTACCATCATTTAATTTAACGATGTACCAATAATCACCCGTAGGAAGTTCTCTTCCTCTATATTTTCCATCCCAAGACTGGCCTTGACGATAGGTTCCAACTTCACGACCATAGCGATCAAAAATCTTGAACTCTAAGTTGGCATAGTTGTTTGAACAACCAGGAGCCCAAGTATCCAAATGATTGTCGCCATTAGGTGTAAAATAGTTTGGAATACAGATGTCTATATATTCAAAATACCTGGTGGCGGTCGCAACGCAACCACTACTATCAGTTACCGTTACCGTATAGTTTCCAGATTCGCGTATCACGAAAGTGTTCTCAGATCCCATATCCTCTCCATTTAAAGTGAATAAGTAACCTTCGGTCCCACCTGTAGCGGTGGCCACAATCTGATTCATATCTCCATCACTCAATACAAGCGATAATGCATCAACTTGATCGATATCAAACAAGGCAGTTCTTTTGATGCAACCATTGGTATGTCTGACATCAATATAATGCCCTACTCCTGCAACAATATTATTGAATACGTTGCTTGATTGGAAAGCCCCGCCATTTAAAGAGAAATCCAAATCAGACATATCCTGTATACTATCGTCAAAGGTTACGGTTACCCTATTGCCTGGCATATTGCCTTCGCATAAATATTCTATCTCGACCATTGGGTCAATTTTAACCGACTCAGGGAAGGTGATGTTCCATTCAGACTCACAGCCCTCACTGTCTCGTACAAAGACACTATGGTCTCCTCCTTTTAATCCAGTAAAATCAAACTGTGTTTGAGTAGCTGTTCCGGTGGTATAAGGTCCGTCGTAATCATCTAAGCTTACGCTGTACGGCGCCGTACCGCCTGTTATTGTAATACTAAACATACCATCAGTATCACCTTCACAAATTTCAGGTACGCTAGATCCAGGAATTAGACTTACAATTACAGCAGCTGGTTCAGTAATGGTGACATTAAGGTTTACATAACATCCCAATTCATCTTGAGCGATGATGTCATAAGTGCCAGGAGCTAAGTTTTCAAATACATTCTTCTCAAAAAATTGATTTAATTGCGGAGAAATCGCGTATTTTATAATTCCTGTTCCACCTGTTGCAGTAATTTCAACCGAACCGTTATTACCTCCAAAACAACTAACGTTTGTTGTTATGGCAGTAGCCTCAATTGCGGCCAAAGGTTCCTTAATTTCTACCATCTTTGACGTTGTATCACAATCGCCGCTATCCACCTTAACGAAATAAGTTCCTGCAACAAGCTCAGTAAATACCCCTGGTGTATTTTGGACCGCAGAAGGAATCGGATTCCCCGAAGCATTTAATAAGGTGTATACGTAATTACCCAGTCCACCTTGGGCAGTTGCTACGATAACTGCCGAGTTATCCCCTGTACAATTAATTGTAGCATTGGTCAATAATAGGTCCAAGGTTAAATCAGGAACTGGATCAATTTTAATATCATTGGTTACGGTTGCTACACATCCATTGGCGTCTCTTACATAATACTTGTAAGTTCCAGCAGCCACTGAAATAGTTGTTGCGTTTGTAAAGGTTCCCAAGATATTCGTAAACGTGCTGGTATCACTATAAGTGTAAAGTCCAGTTCCTCCATTGGCACTTAAGGTCAACGTGGCTTGAGTGATACACGTTGGCGTGGTCACAGCGGTCAAACTTGCTTCAATTGGCGTTGGTTGTGCAATGACAATGTCTCCTGAATTGAAACTACAATTATAACCATCGGTAATGGTGTATGTGTATGTTCCTGCGCTCAAGCCACTAAAGACTGGTGTAGATTGCGGACCAGAAGAACTTGGCGTTGGCGATACCATATTCAAGGTGTAAGTATAGTTACTACCTTGTCCACCTGTAACGTTAGTGATGGAAATGCTTGCAGTTTGATCACCAAAACATGGTAAGGTTGTCGCACTTGCCGTGAAACTTGAAGCGATTGGTGTTGGCGCCACAAGCGTTACTGTTTCTGTTGCAATACAACCACCAGCATCTCTAACATTAACGACATAAACACCAGCTGATAAACCTGTAAAAGTTCCATTTGGAGAATAAGCTACGGTTGCAGCACCGGTCAATTCATATTCGTAGCTTCCCCACCCACCTTTTGCAAGCGCGGTTATGGTGCCTTGGTCATCATCACATGTGACATTGGAAGTTTCGGAAACTTCTAGTGTTAATGGTGTCGCCGGCGAAGCAATGGTAACCACATTGGTAACGGTAGCACAGAAAGGACTATCCGTTTCAGTAACGACCACCGTATAATTTCCACCGCCCAATCCATTGATAACTTGTGGGTTTGTTGACGTATTTGCATTGGTTGGCGCAATAACTGCAGCACCTGCATTGTCTAAAACCTCATAGGTATAGTTGCCAGAGTAACCTGACACATTGATTTCCAAAGCACCGTTAGTGTTTCCATAACAAGTTACAGCGGTTGTAGGTGTTGCCACCACATCAATCACATCAAATGGATCTACGGTAAAAGCGAGGGTTTCAATATAACATCCAGTAACCACATCAGTCACTTGGAAATAGTAATCGCCCGGCAATGTGATGTTAAAGATATTGGAAGCTTGAGGCGTCCCACTTGGAAGCATTTGGTATAGGAAATCTCCTGAACCTCCTGTGACCTCAATTCTTACCGAGCCCGTTTCATTACAATCAATTGCATCAACGATAGTTACCGCGGCAGCAGTCAATTCTGGCAATGGCAAGATATTGACGGTATCTGTTGCCACACATCCGTTGGCATCTTTAGCGTAAACGTCAATAGTCTGCGCAACTCCCGTATCGATGATTTCAAAGGTATTGGTCGTAAAATAATTAGTGCCGTCAATACTGTAAGTATAATCCGTGGTTCCTCCCATCGCGGTAATCGTCAGCGTTGAAACACTTTTTGAATTATCTAAGGCACAGGCAAAGTCTGTAGCAACACCAGAAACCGTCAATTCAGTAGGTTCAGTAACCGTCACATCTACTGTTGACGAACATCCTCTTCCTGAGGTGACTTCAACCGTATACGTCCCTGCGACAAGTCCTGTAAACACTTTTGAACCTTGAGCTGCAACCAAAGATGGCCCTGCTATGATGGCATAAGTGTACACTGGATTGTCATTACTTGCTGGAAGGTTAACCGTAATCGTTCCGTCAGATCCACCAAAGCATGATACGTGGGTTGGATCCGCTGTAAAGAGCACTGGAGTTGCTGCCTCTAAGGTTACTGAAACATCAGTTGTACATAACGTATTTGTATCAGTTACCGTAATCGTATAAGTTCCAGATGGCACTCCGGAGAATACATTTCCGGTCAATGTTATGGAGCCCGCATTAGGACTAATCGCATAGCTATAACTACCCGATCCACCAATTGCTGTGACCGTAATCACACCATCATCATTTGCACAAGTTGGCAGTGCAGTGATGGCTGGAGTAATACCAACTGGCGGCTCAATTGTAATCGTCTCTAAGTTGCCACAACCATTAGCATCTCTAACTTCAACGGTATGAGTCCCTGAGGTTAAATTTGTGATGGTGAATGGTGCCGTTCTTGTTTGGAAGGCACCTCCATTTATACTAAAACTATATGGTGCGATTCCAGCCGTTGGAAGGCTAACTTCAATTTCGAAATCACCTTCTGCTGTGTCACATTGGTTGGTTAGATCAAGTGCAACAATTGGCGTTGGGTCTTGTGGTAAAACCACCACGGAACTCGAAACAATACATCCATAAGCATCCATAACATGAACAAAATAGCTACCAGCATCTCTATTGAAGGTATTGGCTGAGGCCCACGCTGGGTCTGTCGCCAATGGTGCAGTGGCAGAGTTCGTCAATTGATAGGTATAAGGCGCTGTACCATCGCGACCAACAGCACTGATCAATCCGGAGTTGACATTACAGTTCGCATTTTGGTCAACTGAAGTCGTTAAACTTAATGGAATTGCAGATTCGGTGATGTTAAAAGGCACAGTGATTACGCTACATCCCGAATTTGGTCCTGAAGTTTCTGAAATCAACACATAGTAATTTCCGAATGGTAACGGGCCTAAATTATCGACATCTAAAGAACCATTTGCAGGTACACTTCCAGAACCATTGATTCCTGTTGAGACCAATGAATAGGAGTTAAATATTTCGTAGTTAACGTTAGTCGCTGTCCCATAAGGGCTTTCTATAGTGAATGACACATTTCCATCAGCACTTCCAGTACAGGTGATATTGTTTGAACTTAATGCCGTTGCCGTCAAATTGGAGTTTGATGGAATAGCATCTGGTGCCACTTCATAATGCGTACAACCGGTAGACTGGTCATAAACGATGAAAGTATAAGTAACTCCTGGAGTTAAATTGGTGAATGTTGTCGATTTTGATCCTACGGCATCCTCAGCAACCCATGATCCTCCTGGTGCAGTACCCGTAGCAGGATAGGTACTGAAATAGAATGGTCCAGCACTTGCCAACGCAGTTCCAACACTTACAATTGCTTCTCCTCCAGTGGCACAGTCTACCGTTGATTGAATATTAATTTGTAAATCATCTGGTGGTGATGCCACCAAAACATCTTGAACCAAAACGGAACAGCCGTTCGCATCAACCACATTGATCTGATACAAACCAAAATCAACCACGTCAAATGTATAAGACGTTGATCCGTCGGTATTCAATTCAGATTCATCGTAGCCATTGGTACCTGTCACAAAATAGTTATAAGGGGGTGTACCACCCGTAACGCCGTCAATAATGACTGATCCTTTGGATATACCACCATTGGCAGAATCGCAAGTAATAGGTTCAGCATGAGACGCTACATTAATAGCATCTGGCTGGTCAATGATGACAGTTTCAGTAACCGTACAAGATTTTGCATCGGTAACCGTTACCGTGTACGTTCCGGCGGCCAATCCTGAGGTTTGGGTCCCATAGTCAGTCCCGGTAGTGTCATTGTGAATATTGATTACAAAAGGAGGTGTTCCAACTGATGTATCTATGGTTACCGTAATTGAACCGTTGTCATCACCAAAACACAATATATCCTGTGCCTGTACCGCTGCGCTAATGGCTGGTGGTGAAAGTGGATCGATGGTAGTAATGCCAGATTCTACAATACATCCCTGGGCATCAGTTACTCTAAATTGGTAAGTTCCTGAGTTAGCCGTAGCATATACGAATGATGAACCAGTTGCTCCTAAAGCTGTGTAAGCACCACCATTAATAGCAACTTCATGGGTAAATGGCGCATAGCCACCAACGATTGTTCCAGTGATTTCAGCGTCAGGAGAACCTGTACAATCTAAATCTTTTGTAAAAATTGTGCTCATTGACAGTTGCGGTTCTATAACCTCAGTAGGTAAAGTCAATTCGCAACCGTATGCATCTCTTACAATAATGGTATAAGCCCCTGGTACAAGATTTATAAAAGTAGTATTACTTTGAAACGCATTTCCATTGATGCTATATTCAAAAGGAGCTTGTCCTGCGGTCACGTTCACTTCAATAGTTGCACCGGTGTTCGTGTTATAACAAAGATTAGCACCTTGTTCAATTGTTGCAACAATGGCGTCCGGAGTAGCTAAAACAAAAGTCTCAGTCACTATACAGTTTTTGGCATCAGTTACACTGACCGTATAAGTTCCATCTTGGGTTAAATTAGAAAAGGTGTTATTTGCTTGGGCAGGTAGAGCCGTGCCGTCCGGCAAGGTTAAACTGAAGGTATTTCCTCCCCAACCGCCAGAAGCATCAATTTTGACACTACCATCTTGCAAGCAAGTAATCGGTTCAATAGTTGTGGCCATTGTCAATGCTGCAGATGATCCGTTTATTGTTACAGAAGCTGTGGCGGTACAATTGGTTGCAACATCCGTCACAACAATGGTGTGGGTGCCCACTGCCAAGCCGGTCAAGACAACCGGAGAAGTTCCTGTAGTTGCAGTACCACCGTTAACCGTATAGGTAAAATCAGTAGTCCCTGAAACTGTAAATCGTGCTGAACCATCATCAGCTCCAAAACAGGTCTCATCATTTATAGGTTGTGCCACAACCTGAAGTGTAGGTAATGATGCGATAGTGAAAGATTCACTATAAGTACAATCATTGGCATCCTTTACCTGAAAGGTGTAAGTTCCTGGAGCCAAACCTGCAAATGTGGTTGAAGTTTGGTAAGCTGTTACCGCTGCTGCTGGAGCGATAATCTGATATTCCAACTCCCCTGTTCCACCAGTGGTTCCAGTAATGGTCACATCGGAAGTGTTAGTTGGACAAGTTAAGGCCGTACTGTCAAAGGTTAAATTCGTTGGTGGATTTAGCGCTTCAATAGTAATGCTATTGGTCGCAAAAGTACATTCCAATGCATCTTTAACGGTGATGGTATACGTACCAGCCGTTAAATTAGTAAACGCAGGTGATGCTTGGAAATTGACACCATCAATACTGAATAGATGTGGTGCTGTGCCTCCACTAACGCCTGAAACCGTAATGGTACCATTGGAATCGCAGGTAAATGGCGCCTCTAAAGTTGCTACACCTTCCATAGCCACGGAAGGATCTATGATCACTGTTTCCGGATCGGTCCAACATGAAGCAGTACCAATCATGTACTCAACCACGACCTCATAAGAGCCTGCTGTAAGTCCTGAAAACGCACTTGAATTTACAAAAGTTTCACCGCCATCAATACTGTATTTTAAAGTCGTTCCGTGAGCATTGGTAACATTGATATTAATTGTTCCAGAATTAGGGTCATCGCATAAAATATCAGTTGATGCAACCGTAAACTCCGGTGCTGGTGTTTCTTCAATCTGAATGGTTGTTTCAGTGCTACAGTTGTTGGCATCGACCACCCTAATGGTATAGGTACCAGGTGCTGTTACAATAATTTCTGGATCAGATTGGAATTCGGTAGCACCATTTACAAAGTAATAATAAGGTGCGGTTCCTCCATTTGGATATACCGTGATAATACCACCTCTTGGTTCTGCACCAACGTCGCCATCACTATCCCCGTCACCTTCCTTTCCGTCATCAGGGTCATCATCTGGATAGTCACAAGCCAATAGTGGTCTTGTTATGGCGGAGGTAGCCGTTAGTAACTCAGGATTAATTATTTCAAAATCCACTATTTCACTACAGCCATCTTCGGTAGAAATGGTTGCTGTATACGTTCCTGGATTTAAATTGTTAAAGGAATAATCGCTTTCCATAATCGGACCGACCTCATGGATTAAGGTTGCACCTTTTGAGAGCGAATAAAAATATTGAGCACGTGCATCATTAGCGGCCAACTTGACGCTTCCTTTATCATCATGACAGAGCGGCTGCGTAACAACGGCCGTTCCTGTAAAATTACGTTCTCTTATTTGGATGTCCGGTACAGAAAAAATACATGGACTTGAATCGAAACCAATTTGTTTAACATATACACTATAAACGCCCGGTGTAGCGACTGAAAATACATTACTGCTTTGGTAATTTGAACCGTCAATACTGTATTCGTAACCGTTTGGCACGCCACCTACGACAATTTCACCCGGAATGTCACATATAATATCTTTTGACGTTGCCGTTGGAACTAGAATATTTGAATATACATTGAAATAATATTGACTAAAACATCCTCCTTCATAATTTAAGGTGATCCGATACTGCCCGGCTAGATTAATATTATAATTAGGGCCTGTAGCCACCTGATTCCACGTGCATGAACTATCTTCATTGGCACAATCTTCCAATGGCACAGCTGAACAACTGGTCTCATCCAATTTTTCCCATATAATAGAAGATGTATCGGTAATATTGGTTTCAATGTTACGAATATCATTGGCACCACATAAAAAGAAATTTGGCAATTGTTTACCATCGTTTGGACAAGTCACTACCTCATCAGCAAACGGAATCAGCGGATTGACGTCATTTTCACCATAGGTAACTACAACAAATCTTTGGTCAATGGACTGACAAGGTGCCGAAGCTGTATTATGAACATAATAAGTACCCGTAGTTGTAACGGTTATCGATTGTGTGGTCCCGATTACCGGTGAACCCGTAGGGCTGGTGGACCAAGTATAAGAGTCATATCCACTACCCGCGGTTAGCGTTACACTTGAGCCACATAAAATGACTTCCTCTTCAAAATCACATGTAATATCTGCCAAAAAGTTAGTGGCTCCTGGTGTTAATAAACAACCTGTATTTGAACTGAAACTTGGATCGTCAGAAATGGTGAAATTTGGATTGTCCGTACCATTATAGGTAGAGTAAGCCTGGTTACTAATAATATTTGAACAGGCATCATTTAAAAGACTACAAGTTTTTACAACCGTAACCTTAAACCGAATTTCTTGAACAGGATCATCAATCTCAACAACAGAATTATCAACCGCAAATATGATTTCTCTCGTGGCAGGGTTATAGCTTTGCACTGTGACTCCAGAAGGGAGCAATCCCAAATCTTCCGGATAGTTGAAGACAATATTTTGAGGAAGTACATCTCTAATGATTAAGTTGGTGGCATGATCATTACCAACATTCTGAAAACCAATGACATAATTAAGTTCATCACCCAAATTAACCAATTGCCCTCCGATGTCATTACCCGCAGTATCTTCCACAATTTTAGTAAGGACTATTTTAGGGGCAATGATTTCAATGGCAAAAGCGCTAAAGTAGAAATAATAAATATCCGTATTGGTCCCCAACTTAATGGTAGCGGAGGTGTCTCCATTTCCAATCACATTATTTCCAGCATTGGGAATATTGATAATTCCCGCGTCAAATCCTAACGTATTGGAACTCGCAGGATTTCTATCCGTAAAAAGCATCGGGGTATTCGTAATGGGATCAATAATTGAGACGGAGCTATTAAAGAAGTTGTTGTTAGGGCGTATGGTTGTTCCCCCTGCCGTGGTTGCGCTGATTCTTGTGCCATTGATTTCCAAATAATCATTTTCCCATGATTTATCGCCTTCCAAAGCACTAAAAGCATATTTTGCGCGGACCGGTCCTACAGGAATTGTTCGAAATCCGACAATATCAAAACTTTGTTCTCTGTCCGCAACCGGACCAGTATTATTAATTTTTGTAAACCCGTCAAATGACGTGATGTACTTACTTGGTAATAATGGATCCTCATAAATCACAAAAAGAGACCATCCGGAGGACAGTCCTTCTCTATTACGTCCACCAGTCATCATGGCCGAGGTTGCTGAAGAGATATTAGCAACTGTATAGGTTCCGTCCGCATCACTTAATCCAGACATGATGTCCGTTACATTTTTATAATACACATAGGCATTGGAATTTCTATCATCTGAAGAATCTTGATAGTAAATTTGTTCGCCAGTTATATCAATATAACCTCCACTCTCTGGCGTCTTAAATTTAATATCTGACATTGGAGTGTCTCCTTTTACAACGGCCGTCCAATATAATGCCGCATAGACCACTTGATAACAATTGGTATCACTCGGCACATTCAAATCGGCACTACTGGAATTAAAAGTACTGCTGTCACCATCAATGTCAACATATACCATTTTATCTCTGTTCCTCCAATTCTCATTATTGGTGTTTCCAGTATACGGATTTGTCCGGTGTACGCTTAAATTATTATTTCCTATTAAAAGCATGTCGCCTTTAATGGCCTCATCATACCTGGGTACGAATGGAACATGATTTTGTGCGATGGATTCAAGACCCATGAGCAGCAATAATGCAATAAAGGCTATTCTAGAAAAAGTAGGTTTTTTCATGATTTTGGTAGATTTGGATGGTTCGTTTTTGTCAAGGGGCATTGAAAAAAACGAGGGGGCTTTTATTCTTTTTAGTTCTCTATTTTAATAATTGACATTTTTCCGTTATAAGGTTGGTTTCCTTTAGTTTTCATTTCTTCACTTGCTGCACTTATACTATCCAGTTTTTTATAGTAAATAAAATATCTACTCGTGTTGACATCGTAGAAGAAATCGATATTAGACTGACCTGCAGCGACTGCTTTGGTTAAAAATTCGTCTCTACTGACAGCATCATTATGAACAGCAACAACAACATAATAACCACTTTCAACATTCTTAACATTTTTAATAATTTGAATATTATTGCCTTGTTCTTCACCAAAATTAAAATCTTCAGCTTTTAAAGGAACTGGGCTCAGCGGTGTATTTTCTTTAATTCTCGTCAATGTGGCTCTATCTTGCGCATATCTATCTTCTTCATTGTTAAAAGCAGCACGTTTAATTCTCCGCTTTCTCTCAAATTCTGTAGCCTCATTAATACCTTTTAAGGTGGTACTCAATTGAGTTCTGGTCTGAATGGCCCGTGCTTGTTCGGCCTTTAATGTTTTAATTGTCTTTTGATAATACAAGGTGACCTCATCATTTTTAAGTGTCGGTACCTTAATACGCTCCGCATATAAATCTTCCAGCTCCTTAATTCTTTCAGTATTGACGTCTATCATATTATCTAAATCTGATCGAATAGCTTGAAGGACATTGTTTTCTTCAGTAATACTCTTAAAGGGTTTTGGTGCACTGAAAATTCCTTGCTCTCTCAAATCGTTTTCTTCTTTCAAATCCTTGAGATCTTGATTTTTACTAACCACCATTGCATCGAATCTGGCCAATAATTCATCTTGAGTGCTTTTTGAAGCCTCCGTCATATCAGCAAGAGATTTCATTGAAATACCTAAAGCATCTGTTGGATTCACTACAGCCTCTTGTTCTTTTTCAGTTTCTTCTGCAAGTGCTGCATTTTCCGCTTCAAGCTTGGCTAAAGCCTCAGCTTCCTGTTTAGCTTTTGATTCAGCCATGGCTGCTGCTTGAGCTGCTTTTGCTTCTTGCTTCGCCTTTTCTTCTGCAGCTAATTTTGCAGTTTGTTCAGCTTCAAGCCTCGCTTTTGTTTCCAACGCCAACTGGGCTTCAGCCCCTTGTTTAGCTTTTGCTGCTGCCGCATCAGCTTTAGCTTTGGCTTCTGCTGCCAACTTAGCCTCTGCTTCTTCTTTGGCTTTCGCTTGGGCGGCCAATCTCTCTTGTGCTTCTTTCGCAGCTTTTGCTTCAGCAGCGAGTCTTGCCTGTGCTTCTGCTCTAGCTTTAGCCTCCGCTGCTAATTTAGCCTCTGCTTCCTCTTTGGCCTTCGTTTGGGCGGCCAATCTCTCTTGTGCTTCTTTGGCTTCTTTGGCTTCAGCAGCAAGTCTTGCCTGTGCCTCCGCTCTGGCTTTAGCCTCAGCGTCTGCTTTAGCTTTCGTCTCGGCCGCTAATCGTTCTTTTGCTTCATTGTATGCTTTTGCTTCAGCAGCGAGTCTTGCCTGCGCGTCAGCTCTGGCTTTAGCCTCCGCTTTGGATTTTTCTTGAGCCGCTAGTGCTGCTTGTGCCTCTGCATCTCGTTTGGTTAGAACATTGCTTTCAGATTTTGCTTTATTTTGCGCGTCTAAGCTCTCGTCAGTTTCTGTTGGTTGATTTTCACCGCTTCCAGTTGTAGCAATTGTTTCAGATTTTGCATTTTCTACCAGAGTTGGGTTTGCAACGGCGCGTTCTTGCTCTTCTTGTTTGGCCTTGTTTTCTGCCGCTAATCTTGCCTCTGACTGACGTTCAATTCTGGCCCTGTTTTCAGCCGTAATCTGTGCACGGGTTTCTGCTCTTTCTTTTGCTCTTTCTCTCACTTCCTCTCTTCTGGCGGACGACTCTGCCAATAGCTGCGCTCGTGTTTCAGCATCCATCCTAGGCTTGCTTGAGGCTAAGACACGTTTATTATCTGAATTGATAAGTGCAGACATTTCATCTTCGGCACTGTAATCATAATAAGAATTGTTGTTAAGTTTGAAAGCTAGGGTTATTTCATGCGATGGTCCAAAGTGGGTCAGATCGCCTAAGGCTTTTTCGAAATTGTATTCAATGGCAATTTGTTTCGTAATATTAAGCCCTAAACCGGCCGATGCGCCGTAAACCGTATTATAACCTACTTGTGCCCAAATTCCCTTAGGCACGGTCAACATAGCAATGCCTGAAATTGAAGTATCCTCTTCACCAAATTCAGACCTCAACAATCCAGAGAATTTTGACTCATCAAAAAAGCCACCACTATATATATAACCCGTGTACATAATATGTGCCTGAAGCGTTTGACGTGGATCGTCATTCAGAAGTTCTGAGGCTTGCACATTATAAAGTATCAGGTTATTGATAGACGCGCCAAAATCCAAAAACTTAGTACCGTAGTTAATGCCTGGGTTTACAGTAAGTAAAAGATGTGATGGGACATGCTCAAGAGATGGGTCAGAAAAATTAGTGACCACCCGTCCTGTATTTATGCCACTTTTATAAACGCCCAAATTTAAACCGAAAGTCAAATTACTATCCCGTTTCAATCTCACGTTATAGGCAAAATTCAATAGTCCACCAAATGTAGTAAGCACACCATAATCTTGTTGAAACACGCCCACACCTGCGCCAATATTTTCTGCAAACCTACCATAATAGCCTGCTAAATAGGTTTGTGGCGCATCATCAAACTGAACCCACTCCCGCTTATTATAAACACTGATATATCTATTTTGTTCTCTAACAAAACTAAAGGTTGGATTGATTGTGTATCTATTGTAGGTTAATGAGTTTCTTACAGGTATACTAAGCGAGACGACGCCATCTTCCTCTTGGGAATAGAACATCTGGATGGAACAGAAACTACATATTATGGTCAGCAAAAAAGTTTTCATTGGGCTATGCCATACGTATTTATTGATGTACACTTGGAACATTCCCGAGAGACCTTTTCTTATATGATTGCTATTTAGGAACGTCTGTTTCATATTATTTCACTACGGTAATGGAACCTTTTTTGGTTTGCTGATCTTCAGTGATGATGACGTAATAATAGACTTGGTTAATACTGTTCAAATTCAAAGAAGTTTGAGGCCAATTGTTCAAATAGTCTTTAGTTTGAAGCACCACCTTGCCTTGATTTGTCATAATTATCACTTCAGTATTGGTACCGCTCACATATTTTGTAGGAATGATCCAGGTGTCGTTAATGCCATCACCGTTTGGACTGATCAAATTTGGAATATGTTCTACCTCTGGGAAAGGTTCCAGCGCTTCACTTATAGAAAACCTATGCTCTACATAGACCATACATCCAGAGGTTTGTGTAACCTTTACTTTATATTCTCCAAAAGAGGTAGCCTCATACTCATCGCCCTGAGCTCCTGAAATAAGGACGTCATTAAAAAACCATTCAAATTTTGGATTGTTCGCAGTGGTGGTTACGATAGCCCATAGTTTATCGCCCTGCTCCATAATATTAGTGTCATCCACATCTATTGCACTCTCAAAGTCTGTGCTTTCTAAATCAATGGATCCAGACGCCGTACAACTACCTAAATCAACTTTGACTGAAAAGGTGCCAGATTCGTTGGTTTGATACATTTGATTGGTAGCATCCGCTATGGCAATACCATCTTTAAACCATTGGTAGCTTACACCCCCAAGGGTACTTAATGTGGTCATGCCCTCGGCTGGGCAATACGGATTTCCTAAACTTGATACTATCGCCGCATCTGCTTCACCTGAAGTGGCTTCACTTATCTTTACCCGATTGGAGAACGAACTTGACGTACAAGTGCCATAATTGGTTTTCACAAAATAAGTACCTGCTTGGCTCACAGATAAAGAAGACCCATCTCCCACATACACAGAAGTTGTTGGACTCGTTTCTCTATACCATTTATAGGTGAGTGAAGGGTAATTTAGTGGTGAATCATTAGACCCGTTTCCTGGATTATCTATTGTCAGCAAATAACTTCCACCGCTACAAAAGGCCCCAGAAGACACCAAATTATTGATCGTAAACGGACTGTCCTGAAGTTTATAATACGCGGCAAAAGCCACAGAATTTGAACTGCTTGCTACGGGTCCTGAGCTTTTAATTCTGATCCTGTACGCCTCGCCTGCTGTGGTTTCAGGTATAGAAAAGTTTAATGTGGCTGGAGATGTAGTCACGGCTCCAGGCTCTGAAGTGAATACTACTGTGCTATTTGAGAAATTCCCAGTCGCATCAGACATTTCAATCGAGAATTGATTGGTTGAACTGAGTTCAGATTCGGGAGAAAATACAAAGGTTACATTGTAGCTATTGAAAGCATCACTAGCACATGCTCGAGTATAACCGAGATTAGGTGTACCAATTACGACCTGGGCGTTTATTTGTCCAGATAATAAGAGCAGAACAAAAATACCAAGTACAAAAAAATAGCTTTTTAGAGTAGTAGTTTTATGCATTCAGGGTGTATTAGTAATTATCTGTTTTGTTATTCTTAAGTGCTATTTGCAGAAAGAATGCCTTACTAAATTTCAATACCACTGTCTTATATCAGGAAAACTTGCCAGATAACTGACAAGTGTTTAAGATGGAAAGCGTGTAATGATTTGGGGTCATATTTCTAACTACAAAACTCTCAGGTTAATCTTCTCTGTCATTTGATGCAATAATCTTGTTAATGCGGAGTCTAAAATCGGGACGTCTATTGTTGTTAACATCAATAAAGGTCTCGGTATCATTTCCTTTTGAATACACATTAAAAAAGACGCTGTTACCATACCAATTTTCTAAATCGGCATTATTTGAATCATTTTCAGTAAAAATGTTTCCATTACAATTATTGAAATACATATCACTAAACTTTAAGCGGTCTAAATTTTCAGCGTTTACCTTAACTTTATCGTTAATAATAACCGCTGGATTAAATCCTGATATCACGCTTTTGCGAATGTCCAAATCAGCATCTTCAGAGATATACAGTGCTTCTTTAACCAAACCGACCTTTATATCTGCTTCTAAATTCTCACTAACACTGATTAAAGTTAAGTTTTCAGCATGTACCGAAGTGCCTTTCTTACTAAAGTCCACTTCATCTTTCTTATCGTAAGACGCTATATACATGGCACGTGAGCCATCTGATCCAGATACATAAGGAGACCTTATGGCCAAAGAATTTCTAATAGTACTTTGCGTGCCAAAATTAAATTCATAGTCGTTGCTCTTAGTTCTGAAGGACACCAGTTTTTCTAAATTCACTTCGCCACCTATAATGTTGAAGGAATTACCATCAGAATAACTTACCATCACATTTTCTATTACTGTATTGCTGCCAACTCCAGCTAAGGTTAACGAATTGAAGTATCCATAATCTCTTGTCCGTCTTCCGGCATACTCAATTCTTACGTATTTAAAAACACCAGAATCGCTGTAGGTATTATCACCTCCATAACTAATGTTTTCAAAAGCAGATGGGCGCAAACCGTAATTTACTGAAGAAGCATTACCGAACTTATTAATTGGAGCATCTCCTAAAATAAAAACACCTCCCCAATCACCTTCTTTCTTCACACCTCTATTGGAAGTAAAAACTATAGGGTCAGTTTCCATCCCTTCGGCTATAATTTTAGAACCTCTTGTGATGATTAGCGCACCATTAGTTTTAAAGTCGCCTATGATCACGGTTCCTGGTTCAATGGTAAGCGTGGTACTATCGGTAACAAATACACTCCCTAATAATAGATAGGTATCACGTTTAACAAGTTTGGTGTCTTGGGTAATATTTCCGCTTAAGATTTGCGTAGGTTCACCATGCTCTACTTGATTGGGCCTAAATTCTGTCCAATTGCTCAGCCAGTTATTCTTGCCAATAATTCCTTTTTCCTGCTGAGCAAAAGTGCTGCTCACAATCAAAAGAAATAAACATATAGTTGGAGTAAAGATTTTCATAAATAATGGAATTAGTAATAGATTTAGGATTCTTTAACTATTGGATTCAAACATATATATAAATCCTATGAAATACAAATAAAGTCGATGAAATGCATAATTTAATTTCAAAATGTCTAACTTTTCCTACATTTAAAATCAATACACAGAAAATACCTACAAAAAAATTGTTAATATTATTAGCGTGATGATCGATTATTTGAGCCTTAAGTACCCTTATAAAAGGGACTCAAAATCCATGAAAAATCCCTTAGAAAATTCTATGATTTTCGAATTAATAACCGAGTTGTTAAAAATGATTATGACTATAGAAGGTCAGCGCTAATTAATATTGGTTGAACTCACTATAAGTATGAAGTGATTTCAAGGTTTCCTCATAAAATAAGATCGCTGATATTAAATTAGTTTTATCAGAGTACGGCAAAACTTTGTTCTGGAAAGACATTGTACTGTCAAAATAAGTATTAACGGCTTTAACATTTTCCTCTAGCGCTTTCCGATTATCCTTCGTATCAGGAATTCCTAAAGATGACATCGTCACACCAGGTTTTGTGGCAAAAGCGATATTGGGTAAAATTTTAACTATAACTTCAATACGTTCATTATACAAGGTTAAAAGATCTCCTTTTGGCAATTGATCCAATTCAGAACGATCGTGATACTTTGCAATGGACACTTTTCCTGTAATGATACTTTGAGGCTCTTTTTGGGCAAAACCGTAGCTTGTCATTAGTAAAAATACCATACAAAGTAAAGTAAGTTTAGTTTTCATAATTGAGATTTTAGGGGTTGTCGAAGCAAATTTATGCAATTAAACGAAAAAAACAAGCGTTTGGTCGATTATTTTGGCTTATTAAATTAATAAAAATTGCAATTGACTGAAATATAGTTTCTTCATTTAAAATTATACTGCAGTCAATAGCTGGTATTCTCAATTAAACGACATGGGTTTGATAAGGATGAGGGCGACTTTAAATGTTTCTTAATCAAGATGCTTAGAGAGCTATACGAACACTATTTAAGAGGTTATCATTTGCATCAAGGCTATCCATAGCTTAAAAATCGCTTTAGGTGCAATCTATTATAGTGTGTCACGCACTCTTTTATTCCTACGATGGTTTAATCTAATTTTTGGGTTATTTTTGCCAAGTTTATGGATTCACTTACACAAATTATATTAGGTGCCGCCGTTGGCGAGGCTGTTTTAGGAAAAAAAGTGGGCAATAAAGCCATGCTCTATGGTGCTATTGCTGGCACTATACCCGACTTGGATGTTTTTTCATCGCATTTTACCGATACCGTTACAGCACTAGAAATACATAGAGGCTTTACGCATTCCATTGTGTTTTCGGTAATTTTCGCACCTATTTTCGCTTGGATTGTTACCCGCTACGAATCATATAAGGATATTAAGGGATGGTCTTGGTTATTTTTCTGGGCATTCTTTACCCATCCGCTTTTAGATGCTTTTACAACTTGGGGCACTCAATTGTTTTGGCCATTGGACACCAGACTTGCGTTTAAGAGTATTTTTGTGATTGACCCGCTTTACACCTTACCTTTTTTAGTGTTTTTAATTTTGACAATGTTTCAAAAACGAACCTCTCGGAAACGTCGTATTTATAACAATATAGGCCTAATTGTGAGTTCATCTTATTTGGCATTGACATTAGTATTGAAATCGGTGGCATTTACCAAGTTTAAATCGGCTTTGGAGGACCAACAGATAGCCTACAAGCAAATTGATGTCCGACCTTCTCCACTCAACACCATTCTTTGGAGTGCCAATATAGAGACCGATGATGCTTATCTTTTGGCTTATTATTCATTTTTTGACAGCCAGCCGATAGCTTTTCAAACCTATAAAAAGAATCATGAGCTATTGGGAGATCTAGTAAACACCGAAAAGGTTCAACGTATGATTAACATCTCAAAAGGTTGGTACACCATTATTAATAAGGACGACAAACTTTTATTCAACGATTTGAGATTTGGATTATTAAGTATGGACGCCGGAGCCCAGAACTTCGTGTTTCAGTATGAAGTTGTGCGTAATGACCATGGTGAAGTCTGTTTTGTAGAACAGGAAAAAAGTCCGCGCGATGGTAAGAAATTGATGGGCGACTTATGGACACGTATCAAAGGGAATTAGACATTGAAATGGGTCTCATAGATCTTGTTAAGATCATTTGGTTAAATCCTTTACCAAACTCTCATTTGGCAGCACTTAGATATTTTCACACCATTCATGTTTAACATAAAAAAAAGAAGGTCGATGTGACCTTCTTTTCTATTTTATTAAGGAACTAAAAATCAATTCCCTTGGCGCTCCATCAAAATTGCCTGAAGTCTTTCTTGAAGACTTCTTTCTTTCTGAATGGCCGTAGCCAATGATTTATAGCGATCTATAGAAATACCAGCAGACTCTATCTCGTCAACTGCTTTTTGCTCCAATTCAGGCTGCAGTTTTTCCATTTTTGACATGGCACTGGCATGTTTTTTCATTTCTTCAGCCGTTGCATCCGACTCTTTATTCGGATCAATCGCTGCTTCTTGGATGGCGCTAAAACGCTCTACCGCTAAACCTTCGTTTTCTATGATGGTCATCATTTCTTGTTGAGCTACTTGATTCTGCATTTGTACCTTAATATAGGCATCGGCAAACTGGTTTAAATCTGAATCAGAAACATTTTGCTCTTGCGCAGATAATGTCAGCGATCCAATTAGTGCTGCAAATAAAAATAAACTCTTGACTTTTACTGATTTGAACATAATTATATTTTAAAGTTTTTCAAACTTACAGGCAATCGCTTTTTTGAGCAAAGAAAACCAACGTCTTAACTTTAATTTATAGTTTCTCGGAACATATTATAGTTTATTTAAGAAATGACAATAGTAAAGCAGAACTTAAAAATTCAATAATGATCTCTTAAAAAATAAGCCAATTGAATAGTCTCGTCGTGAACCTTTAATCTATGCTATCAGTTTTTTGGTCCATACCCTTCCAAGAGGATAGTTCCGTGATGACAGAGCACAAAATCAGGCATAAATAGCTGTTCAGAGATTGTTACGCAATATCTAGGATTTAAAATCATTTTCATTAATACCACCTATCATTGCTTACCACCCACCTGCTATTGCCTTTTCAATGTTAACCTCCATTACAAATCCAATTCTTTCAGCTCAGTATTTTTGAGCACATAACGCTCATTACGTTTTATTTGAAAACTAATATCGTCTCAATATCAGTAACTAAATCTTATGGAAGTCAAAAGAGCAATGATAAATCTTTAGGCTTTTACAATGCACCCACTATAGAATCTTAGTAAAATAAAGACATAAAATCGTTTAGAGTTATTTTAATTATCTTACAACAAGCACCTTTTGGCAACAGGGTCTTCTGTTGTAAGAAAAGACTCAAGCCGTTCAAAGTCTTATGATAAAACCAATGGTATGATCACCATTTTCTTATATTTTCGTAACCTCCTTCGTAAGCCGCTATTAATCATGTTATATATAGAGATAAAGCCTTTTATATATTCAGATAAAGCCTTAGTTTTGCATTACTAGTAAAAATGTATTTTCAGTTCAGTCGGATAAATAAACAACAGCATGAGACAGCATATTTTAATACCAACAGATTTTTCAGATAATGCATGGAGCGCGGCACGTTACGCTCTAAGTTTGTACGCTGATGAGCCTTGTACGTTTTATTTTTCCTACGCCTGGACTTTTCTAAATTCAGGTGCTCGGACCCATATTTCTCAGAGTTATATAGATCCACTAATTGAGAAATCGAAAGAACAATTAGCTGAGGTCAAAGCGCGTGCTGAGAAAGAAAGTACAAATCCTGAACATAAGTTTGAAACAATTTATACGGTCGGCTCTTTGGAAGAATGTATAGAAGTATCTATTAAAAAGCACAACATCAATTTGGTTTTTATGGGTACTAAAGGTGCTACAGGTGCCAAAAAGTATATTCTTGGAAGCAATACTGTTTCCGTTATTAACAAAGTAAGGTTGTGCCCTATAATGCTTGTGCCAACAAAGTGTGAATTTGTGAAACCGGACCAAATTGCTTTCCCTTCTGACTTCAGTAGGTTTTTTGGCGAAGATCTATTGCCAATAACACAATTAGCCGATATGACCAAGGCTACTATTAACGTCCTGCACATCAAAAGCAAGGATGGATTAACCGAAACACAAAACGAAAATTTTGAACGGTTGAAGACACATTTAAAAGACTATGCACACACTTTTAATTGGCTACCAAGTAATCGTGCAAAAGCCGATGTAATATCTGATTTCATTAAAGAAAACAATGTCAAAATCCTGACTATGATCAATTATGAGCATAGTTTTATCGAAAACATCATCAAAGAACCTATCATAAAGAAATTAGGGTTTAAGTCTAAAATTCCATTTTTGGTGATTCCACGTAAAGACTAAACGCCTTTATTTTTTAAAAGGAGAATCCTTCTAATTTCAAAGCTTATAAATTGAATTTGTCATTAGTTCCACTATCAAGATACATTTATTTAAAGTGCCTGTTTTGAAGGTTGCCGTTAAATAATTTCAATAGACCATTTTATTTTACCGATTATCCAGTTTTTATCGATTTCACCATAATTCTATCGTTAAACAAACAAGTCCTTGCAGCATCTCAAGTTACACATTGAAATATTGAGTTGGCAGATCTTGGAAGACATACCAAGCGCCTCTGGGATTGTAAAATTTAAAGATGGTTACTATGTGATAGGTGATGATTCTCCGTATTTATTTCACCTGGGTAAGAATTTCGATCTGGTTTCAAAAACTCCGATTTTTTCCTCTGAAAAGTTAGAAGGAACTATAATTCCAAAAATCAACAAACCTGATTTTGAGGCGATGGAAATGATCAGTACCACTGAAATTCTTGTTTTTGGTTCTGGATCTAAATCGCCTGAACGCGATGTTTGTGTATTGATTGAAATTGGAGACGAAGCTTCCTATCAGGAATATGACATCTCTTTATTTTATGACCATATAAGAGAGATGGATATCATGCAGGGCTATGAACTTGATATTGAAGCTCTCGCCAGGGTTGGAGACTTACTATATCTTTTTAACAGAGGTCGAAATATTATATTTAGCTTTTCACTTCGTGAATTTTTAGCTTATTGTAAAACAAAGTCGTCCTTCCCTATTCCTAAGACTCACTTATTTTCTTTACCTAAAATCAAGGGTTTGCAAGCAGGTTTTTCAGGAGCCACTTCGTTTCAAGACCAACCTTATCTCATTTTTACGGCTTCTGTTGAAGATACGCCCAATGCTTATGATGACGGCGATATTTTAGGCAGTTATCTAGGCATTATAAAAATGAAGAACGGACAGCTTGACAATGACCATGTATTTCAACAGATTCCCAATCCAGAAAGTCCCTTAAAAGTGGAATCTGTAATTATTGATAAAGTGATATCCGATACTGAAACTGAATTGGTCCTTGTAACGGACAACGATGGAGCACCATCTGAAATATTAAGATTACGAATGATCTTAGATAAGGATCAGCATAAATATCAATAAGGATTTTCAGAGATTCAAAGTATAGCTATGCTCTCCATGGAAATCAAGAAACTCGGGCTCCATCCGACCAGCACGGACGGTCAAGTCCACCAAAGCGTGAATAAGGAGTTATATCTTGGATCGAGCAAATTTGGGAGTATTAAAACCATTTGGCGGGAATAAAACTGTCTAAAGATTTAACCTTCTGAGAATAAGCTGATAGGACTATTTTGCTGTCACCACCCCTGCTCTACTAACTCAAATCAAAACCGAGAGATGACAAAAATCATGGTATTTGTGGGTATTATCTATTATGTTTACACTATAAGATTAAATTGATAATAATTATGAGACATCATATTTTACTACCGACAGATTTTTCAGAGAACGCATGGAGTGCCGCACTTTATGCCATAAGATTATACGCCAAGGTACCTTGTACCTTTTATTTTTCGCACGCTTGGACATTTGTGAATACAGGATCCAGAACCTATATTTCGCCAAGTTATATAGACCAACTACAAAACACTTCTAAAGAACAGTTAGAAACTTTAAAAGAGCGCGCAAAATTTGTAAGTCCTAATTCTGAACACAAATTTGAATCAATTTTTAGTGAAGATTACCTTACTGCATCCATCAAAACTGCCATACAGGACAATGCCATAGATCTTGTTGTCATGGGCACTAAGGGTGCTACGGGAGCTAAAGAGCTTCTGCTTGGCAGCAATAGTGTAAACGTGATCAAGAAAGTTAAACTTTGCCCTGTTTTATTAGTGCCCTATAATTATGAGTATGCTACAACTGACCGCATGGCATTCGCTACCGATTTTAAACGACCTTATGGTGATGAAATTCGTCCGCTCCTAAGTTTAGCGAAGTTGCAAAAGTCCGATCTCGAAATCTTACATATTAGCGGTCCTGATGATCTAACTGAGAAGCAACAGAACAATTTAAATGCACTCACCCAACATCTTAAAGATCAACCGCATAATATACATTGGATTCCTGAAATAGGGACTAAAGAGGAAATTATTTCTGCTTTTATTGAAGAAAACAATATCAAGCTCATTACCATGATAAACTATACGCATAGCTTCCTCGAATATGTACTCAATGAGCCTGTTATTAAGAAATTAGGATATCATTCGCCGATTCCTTTTATGGTGATTCCACATCAAAGCTGATTTCGTCATAACCAAAGATAGGTCAATTGAAGGGAATCCCAGTTGTTAGTAAGTCCAACTGGGATTTTTTTATTTAATTTTTCAAACTCAAGTTTCTGACCAAGGTATCAAATTCGTATCCATCTGCTTTCAAAGTGGTAATTAACTCATCAAGCTTGTTATAAAACTTATCTGTTCTATCAGGATGTGTTCCGATATGCGACAAAAGTAAAAATCCATTTAATCCATCTGTTTCCTCCAAATTAAGGATAGAATTTACAATTGCTTCAGAAGATCTATAATTCTCCATCTCTGGAGTGGTATAGTCTGCGTGCGAAATTGTACCTGGACTATAGTTGATTATTTGAATACTCATTTGATCTGCCCACTGAGTGATGATATGATCGTTCCATTCAAACGGAGGTAAAAAGTAAGGAGCATCATCTTTCTGTATGCCATACTTTTCCATTTCGTCATAATTCGCTTTTAAATCGTTCTTAAATTCATCTTGGCTCACCAATAGTTTCTTTTCTTCTGTCCAATCGTTATACAGCAAATGCTTATCGGAATGTGCACCGAGATAGTGCCCCGATGTCTTCGCATTTTTGATGAATGGCGCAAAATTTTCGTTTCTATAAAAATTTCCAGTAAGAAAGAAAGAAGCTTTTATGTTATGCTTCTCCAAAACTCTTAATATTTCTTCCGCACCATCGGCGTATTCATCACCTGAAAACAGTAAACTGATTTTCTTTGCAGATCTGTCTCCTCTAACAATGGCACCGCTCGAATCATAAGTATATCGTTTCTTTTTATTTCCATTTCTAATGCTTTCGCTTTCTAAGGATGATAGGTAATAGACCAAAGAAGCAGTCCCATCCATTGTTGGCTCGTTGGTAGAGTAGCTTCCCACATCATCCTGATATACCACCAAATCAGATTGAAACTGCGCGTATTCATCTTTCTCATGAAGCTCGACACCTATTAAGCTGTTTGCAATAGACGCGTAAACCGGACCGTCTATCAATCCGCCATTGGTCTGATAAACTTCCAAGAGATAAAGTGATGAGTGCGGATCTGTAGGCGAATCGCCATCAGCAGGAAGCCCAACAATCATGGAAGTTCCCCAAATATTACATCCAAAAAGCCAATCGCGCAGTGCTGCTTCCATTTCAAGATAGGTATCATCATCAGAAAGATTATAATATAGTCTGCTCTGTGTAACTGCGGCAGTCACAAAATTATTAGAGCACCAAACAAATGGAATTCCAATATAGAACGGATTGTCTTTGCCACGCTCATGAAGCATCTTTAGTCCCTTGGCATAATAAGAGGTGACTTCTTTTCGATCATCCGATTTAAGTGCTGTGGCCAATTCATGATGGCCAGCGTTCAAGAAGGGATAATACTGATAATGTAAAATGGTATCCCGGCCAATCCAAGGTGTTATTTTTTCTTCTGAAGCGTACTTCAGGGCACTTTTTTTAAACCTTTCATCACCTGTAAGTTTATAAAGACTACTCGCCGCCAATTCCATATCATCAATCCAATTGTCTTCTTCGTAAAAATAAGGGGAGCGTCCGGGTGCGGTTTGGCTTACCCCTGGATGCAATTCGCCATACCGATAAGCCTCTTCTGCGCGTTTTCCCATATACCTTGTATATTCAGGATAAAAATCTTTTAAGACTGTGGCACCAATAGCAAATGCCGATGCAAACTTCCCTGCGGTGGAGGCCACCCCTGTTGATCTATTCTTATATTTTAAAACACCTTGTTTCTCAGCGCTTGCCAAATATACAGGACGCCCTTTACGATTAGGGTCATAGACAACCGAATCTTTATTGGGCAAGCGATACCCAGAATGATCCCGATCATCGGCAATTTGGTTATAATATTCTGTGTCGGATGGGTTCATTTTTTTAAGCCAATCCATACCAAATTTTGCTTCATCGATAATATCAGGAATCCCATTTGGTCCTGGTAGTCCATCAGCGTCATAGGCATCGTCAAACGCTTCTGGATTGTCACGATATGCAAACAACAACTGGAAGACTGCATTGGCTGAAGTGGCGGTGTATTGTAGATAATCGGAGGCATCATGCCACCCACCGGTGACATCAATTCGCTCTCCTTCCTTCCCTGGATTGTACAAAATATAGCCGTCATCCAAATGACATGACGCCGTCAAATAGGGATTATAGCCGCAACGTTGCTGACGCATATATTCCAGTAGAAAATCGGCGGTATGGTCATAAACATCAGTGTTGATTCGGAATTCAGGCGATTTAATGCCGTTAGCCATGAGATAGTATTTCCCTGGTGTTTCAAATTCGCTAAAATTCAGACGATACGACGATTTAAATGGTCCGTAAGCTCCTTTTGAAATTGGTCTTTTCGATTGAAAAACCACTTTATCCGTTAATGCGTCATGAAGAGTGAATACCTCAATCTTGGCGTGCTCAATGGCACCAAACACCGCAACTTTTATGGAGGTTGGTGTATATCCCAACTGATTGATCCGAATGACGGAAACTCCCACCTGCTTTCCTACAGATGGCTGCGCTACAGCGGAAATTAGAAGAAAACTAAGACTTGCAACAAATAATAATTTTTTCATGTCTTTATAATTAATTTTAACAAACCGATCGTCTTATGATTATAGACTTAGCATAATACATAGGTTGGAACTATTAAATTTCAGAATGCTCAATCGATAGCTTCTCATAATAAGATCTCTCTTTTTTGTTAGTTATATATCAAATATTTTTCTCTCGTTTTTGCAAAAGTCTCCAATCGTGGTTTCCAGCTTTCTCTGATGTCTCCAATAGACATTCCCTCTTCAATCTGTTGTTGCAGCTTTTTAGTCCCAGCCAGCTTTGGAAAGAAATCATTAAAGAATGTCTGTTGATCTGGTGTAGCATTGTATGTCTCTACCAGCCAATCCAACTTGACTTCATTAAGCCGTTTCACATTTCTTAAATCTCTTCCATAGCACACTTCTCCTTGATGTTTTGGCGTTTTTGCCCCAAAATTGGGTTGCGGTGTAAAGCTGAAATCGAATTTGTCTTTTGGTAAAAATGGCGCCCCAAAAACCTGAAACTGCATTTCCGTACCCCGTCCGCAGCTTAATGTGGTACCTTCAAAAAAGCAAACACTCGGGTACAAATTGATGGATGTGGCATTGGGAAGGTTTGGTGATGGCTTAATAGGCAAATCGTATTCTGAATTGTAAGTGTAGTTTTTAAGCGGAATTACCGTAAGTTCACATTGAATGCCATTCTCCATCCATTTTTCGCCATTGATCATCTTTCCATATTCACCAATGGTCATTCCATATACAATAGGTACTGGGTGCATGCCCACAAAACTTTTAACCTCGCTTTCCAAAATAGGACCATCAATATAATGGCCATTAGGATTTGGACGATCTAAAATAATGACTGGAATATTAAGCTCTGCGGCAGTTTCCATCACATAATGAAGTGTGGAGATATAGGTATAAAAACGAACGCCAACATCCTGAACATCAAACAGCATCACGTCAATATCCTTTAAATATTCAACCGGAGGCTTTCTATTTTTACCATAAAGAGAAAAGATAGGCAAACCTGTTTTTTCATCAATGCCATCCTCTATATATTCGCCAGCATCCGCAGTGCCACGAAAACCATGCTCAGGTGAATAGACTTTGGTCACCTTGACGTCCAATGCCAATAAGGAATCGACAAGATGGGTGTGGTTTTGTTCGCTTTCATCCTTAAAAATAACGCTGGTTTGGTTTGCCACTACACCCACATTCTTACCCTCTAAAAGCTTAAGATAAACATCGGTTTGATTTGCTCCTGTTACAATTGCCAATTTTTCAACTTCCGCAACAACCATGCTGTCCTCTTTAACTTGATTTTTCTTAGTCGTTTCATTACAAGCTATAAGGCTAATAAAACATAAAAAAAGATATTTCATAATATTCGAGTTTTAATTTATGAGTAAATAATAAAATGATATTGTAGTCTTATTTATTAAAATTTGATACGTTTTTTCATGTGCCGCAAACTTTTCATAATCAACTAATTGGATTTTAAAATTTTGAAGGTGGCTTGGGCACCTTGATCATCTTCAACTTCTAAAAAATACAATCCGTTTTCAAATGGCGTCATGTTTATATTTTCAAAATGAGAGGTCATCTTTAAAACAGAAGCGCCCATAATATTGAACAGTTCCATTTTAGTGAATTTAACAGCGTTGGTATTTGTTATATTTACATAACCTGAAGTCGGATTGGGATGGACTTTAATCTGATTCAAACTCGCATCACCAACAGAAGCCGTTGCACCAAACTTAGTATTGATCAATTCCCAAAGCTCTGGTCGGCCTCCGTCATAATTTAAGGCCCACATCCCTACACCTCCTAAATTGTTGTCTATGGCCAAATCGAATTTTTTTGAGATGCTCAATTCGTTATCGGTCCAAACTTGGTTCCAATTGGCCCCGTCGTTCCATCTATACCATGGATATTCAAAATCTGAATTCCATATAAAACCACCGTGGCTATCTGCCTCCGTTACTGTATTTCTATAACGTGTGGACGATACATGCGATATGGTTACCGATTCGGAGACGTTGGTCTCTGTTTTCCAATGTTGCCCGTAGTATGGAACTGCCATAATCAATTTTTCAGGAGTATTTGCCGTTGGAACGGCATAGGTACCTGTCTCTATGGTACGCTTAATAGAACGTTTCCATGAAGTATGGTGTGTTAATGGTGCAATTGGGCCTGAATTTGCACTGTTTGCAGACGTATAATCATAAGCCATAATGACCACATAATCTACACTATCGACCAAACCCTCTATATCCCATCCGCCCCAATTGACAGCCGGTCCATCAAAAGAAACTTCCTTTCCTGGGAGTTCGGTATGGATATATGTGGTTAGATCAGACAAGAATGCATTCAGTTCTGCACCCCGATGAGCGGAGGACATTCCTTCAAAATCAATATTGACGCCGTCCAAATTGTAGGTTTCAATTAAGTTTTTGACATTATTGAAGAATAGATTTTTTTTGGTTGGATTGGTAATCAATTCCCAGACCACGGCATCTGCTCCATCGGCACCGCCAAAATTAACTACAGTCATTATAACTTTAACGCCTTGTGCATGGGCAGCATTTATTTCAGCCGTCCATGGCCATCCCGCAGGTGTAGCAATAGATGCATCCAATTGCACCAAAAAATCAAAGCAGGCCAAATGGGTCAATAAATCATAGCGAATATTGTTATGAGCCCCAGAACTCTGCTCCCAGTATGGCAAAAAGCCAAATACTTTTTTACTCAATGCGGGTGCTCTTGAAGCATTTAAACCAATTAGCTCTTCAGCCGTTTTACTGGCATCTCGTTGGGTGGCATCTGTCGTAACTTTACCAAATTCTTCTTTTTGCATTTGGTGTGGACCTACCTGAATAATTTCCTGAGAAAACATGGTATGAATCGCCATACAGGCCAATAAAACGATGAGCTTGTTGTGTAGAGTTCTTTCCATGTTTAATTGTTTTAGGTTAATTATTAATAGTTTACTGCGAAATATTAATTCCAATTTGAACAGGAAAATCCTTGGAAATTGATGCAGGCAAAACACCATTTACCTCTGATTCTCCAAAAATAATTTCAGCAGTAGCCCTGTTCGCCACTTCTGAATTTTCAAAGGAAATAAGCACACTTTCCACATTGTTTAAATTGGTCTCTTTTAAACTGTATTGACTAGCAAAAACGGTTAGAATAGTTTTGTGGTTTTTTGAAATGGTTTCGATAAGTCGTTTATCGGCGGCTGAAATAGCTCTCGTAATTCTACTATTTTTTCTGTGATATCCTATGATTACCCTATCAAACTTGCGCAGTTTATTTAACAAATTCCGCGATGAAGAATATTTGATATCAGTCACATTTCCTTTTAATTTCAAAGCTTCGAAAAAGAGATCGCCAGTGTCATTGCCCAAATTTACAAAGGCAATTTTTTCCTGATCATTTTCAGTCAGCGGCAATAACTGCTCTTCATTTTTAACAAGTGTAATAGCATTTCTTATGGCCTCTTGGTATAACTCTTGGTTTACATCTCGGTTTAACTCCTCAACAAGGTTTTCCAATTCAATAGGCTTATAAGCATTCAAACCCACATCGTATTTTGCGTTAAGAATTTTCTTTACAGAATGAGCCAGACGTTGCTCCGTGATCTCCTTTTCTTGATATGCTTCCATAATCCTTGAGATGGCTTTTGGTGCGTCCTCTGTAAAGAGAAGCACATCGTTACCTGCCTTAAAGGCCGCCAAATCGATATCACCGGGCTGCCCATAGTCAGCGACACCTTTCATATTTAAGGCATCGGTAAAAATAAGTCCCTCGTAGCCCAGTTGCTCTTTAAGCAATTCAGTAACTATTTGGTAGGACAATGAAGAAGGTAATCCTTCTTGACGTTCTAAATTGGGCACGTTCAAATGGGCGACCATAACACCTGCAACCCCTTTATTGAATAACTCTTTATAAGGATAGAGTTCTACCGTGTCCAATCTTTCTTTCGTGAACGCCACCGTTGGTAGTGTTTTATGGGAGTCAGAGGCTGTATCGCCATGGCCCGGAAAATGTTTGGCACTGGCCAAAACTCCAGCACTTTGCAGTCCGTCGGTAAATGCCCAAGCCTTTTCTGTTACATTAACTTTGTCTTCACCAAAAGAACGAACGCCAATGACAGGGTTTTCCGAATTGGTATTGATATCAACCACGGGCGCAAAATTGATATGAATGCCCATTCGCTTACAATCCTTTCCAATTTGCTCTCCGATCTTTCTGATAATTTTATTATTAGTTATCGCACCTAAGGTCATATTATACGGATATCTTGATGTACTATCCAAGCGCATGTTTAACCCCCATTCACCATCAATCCCTATAAATAAAGGAATTTTAGAAGCAGATTGGTAGAGATTGGTTTGTGTTGCTTGTCGGATTGGTCCTCCTTGAAAGAAGATAAGTCCGCCTAAGTGATAGTCATTGATCAGTTTATGAATAGAATCGGTATGGGAATCATCTCTGTTGGAATACGCACTGACCATAAATAATTGTCCCACTTTTTCTTTAAGCGACATGCCGCTATAAATACTATCGACCCATTGGGCCCGTTCATCGATTTCGACTGGACGCTTATTAGTGACCTCTGTGCAGGAGGTTATCATGAAGAGCATAATGCCCATTATTGTTAAAAACTTTTTCATTTCTTTCTTAGGGAATTATAGCTGTCAATAGCGCTTCTTACATTTTTATGCTCGGCCAATAATTTATCTGCAAGTTCTTCATCTACCTGAAGTTCGTTCATGATCATTTGAACTGCTCTATTCACCAATTTCTTATTGGACAGCTGCATATCTATCATTTTATTGCCTCTAACCCTTCCCAATTTGATCATCACTGTAGTAGAAATCATATTCAAAGCGAGCTTTTGGGCAGTTCCGGCTTTCATTCTGGTGCTACCTGTAACAAACTCTGGACCTACGACCAACTCGACAGGAAAATCAACCTCTGCGGCCAACGGGGAGTTTTTATTACAAGTTATGCAGCCGGTAATTATACCCTGTTTTTTAGCTTCCTTAACTGCGCCGATAACGTAAGGCGTAGTTCCTGAAGCCGCAATTCCAATGAGCACGTCATCTTTACTTATCTTATATTCCTGCAGGTCTTTCCAACCCAATTCAGAATTATCCTCTGCATTTTCAACTGCTTTTCTCATCGCCACATCGCCCCCTGCAATGAGTGCTATCACCATGTTATCCGGAACACCAAACGTTGGTGGACATTCAGAGGCATCCAAAATACCCAAACGGCCACTGGTACCAGCACCGATATAAAACAAGCGGCCACCATCTTTCATTTTATGATATATGGTATCTACCAATAGTTCAATTTGTGGGATGGCCTCTTCAAGGATAACAGGAACCGTTTTATCTTCTGTATTCATATTTGAAAGCAGTTGAAAGGTGTCCATCTTTTCTAAATTGTTATATGCAGAACTCTGCTCAGTGGTTAATTTATTTTCCATAATAGTTAAGGTGATTTTAATTTCTTATTGAGTATATCGTATCGATTATAAGGGTTATATAACTTTCTTTTTCGCAAATAACAGACAGATCACAGTGAGGGCGGCATTCACAAAAATATTCATGAATCCAAAGTCAAAATTGTACCATTCTATAAACGCGTAGTTTAGAAAATAGGTCACCAACGGCATCGCAATACAGATATACGGTACGGCTCTGTCATAAACATTTACTTTGGTAAAAATACCCATCATATACAGGCCTAACAGAGGACCATAAGTATATCCTGCCACTTTAAAAATAGTAGAGATGACATCTCCCTTACTTTCCGAAAACAGCATAATAATGAGAAAAATAAATGCTGAGAAGCCAAATAAGGTACGATTTTTTAATTGTAATTTTTTCTTGGCACTCTTAGTCTGAATATTTAAAAAATCATGTGTGAATGAGGTAGTCAAAGCTGTTAAAGCTGAGTCTGCACTTGAAAAAGACGCTGCAGTTATTCCTAAAATAAAACTGATTCCGGCAATCATTCCAAAATGGTTGAGAGACAACATTGGGAAAAGATTATCAGTATTGATAAATTGTCCATTTTCTATTTCCAATGAAATCCCCATTTGTTCGGCATACAAATAAAGCATCACGCCTAATCCCAAAAACAAAAATTGGGCAATCGCTAAGAAAATGCTGAAAGTGAGAATGTTTTTTTGTGCTTCCTTTTTATTTTTACAGGTCAAGGTCTTTTGCATCATATTTTGATCAAGGCCGACCATAGCTACAGCAATTAACATCCCAGATATGAATTGTTTAAAGAAGTTGTTTCCCGAATGAGAATCCCAATCAAAAATTTTAAAATACTCGTGATCGGTCACTGCTGTTATCGTTTCTGAAACATTTAAATTCAAAGAGGTCTTCACCACATAAATTGAAACAAAAACAGCCAACAATAAGAAAAAGGTCTGCAGGGTATCTGTCCAAACGATGGTTTTAATTCCGGATTTATTGGTATATAACCAGATAAGCACCAAGATGAGAATAACTGTAACATAAAACGGAATATCAAAAGCATCAAAGACAGCATATTGCAGAATCTTTGCTGCGAGCATCAATCGTAAGGCGGCACCAAATGATTGAGAAATCAAGAAAAACATAGAGCCCGTCTTGTAAGTCTTAGCTCCAAAACGCGTTTCTAAATAGGTGTAAATGGACACCAACTTCAAATCATAATAAATAGGAACCAGGACGTATGTTATAAAAACATAGCCCACTACATTGCCAAAAACAAACTGTAAATAGTAAAAGTAGTTATTGCCCACCATGCCAGGAATGGATACAAAAGTGACGCCTGATAGAACGGCACCAATCATCCCAAAGGCAACAATCTGCCATGGCGATTTTCTATCGCCCGTATAATAGGATTCATCACTTGTATTTTTGGAAACGATGTTGGATATTAACAGTAATAGTCCAAAATAGCCGGCTATGATTATTAGAATTAAAGTTGCGCTCATTGGTATTATTAGTTTTTATAGGTTAAAATTCAATAGTCAGGATTTCAGGATTAGTATTTCATATCTCAATGGCTTTTGGTGTTTCCAATCAAACAGTTACATTTATTAAAGTTTCGATCGTCAATATAAAATTTTCACCATAGCCGTTATATTTTAATAAAAATTTTCTTTCGGTACAGCAAGTAACAAATCAGCCAAAAGACAATGATGTGGCTGACGGCAAACATTAACGACCCGTTCATATTGCCAAATAGAGGAGCAAATACTTTTGAAAACAGATAATTATACAAAGAGATTGATGATGAACTTTCCGAAACAGGTATTTTTATCAAATAGCTAATGGTCTTAACGTAGATTCCTGAAAGCACAAAAATGAACAAAGGATTGGATCCAAAATGGACTATCGGTTTGGTCCATTTACGGAATCCTTTATAGTCTATTATATAAATCAAAAGCGCCAAAAGAAGTGTTCCCAGTCCCGCTGTGTATAATACGTAAGAACTTGTCCATAAAGGTTTGTTTAGAGGCAATACGAATGACCAAGCCCAACCAAGAATGAACATGATTGAACCATAAATCAACAATTTTCTGATTTTTAATTTAAGAGAGCTTTCGAAGTCCATCGTCTGACCGATGAGATAACCTATAATAACGGTTCCCACAGCTGGGATGGAAGATAGCACGCCTTCTGGGTCAAAGGGAATTCCGAAACCCTTATAAATATGATCTTCTCCAAGGAGGAAAAGATCCAAACGTCTTGCTATGTTTTCTTCCAAGGAATACGGATCAGATTCTGCGCCAAAGTACAAGAGTGCCCAATAACCTAATAAAATGCTCGTTAGCATAATCAACAACTGCTTTTTATTCAATGCCAAACAAAGTATGGCACCGACTCCATAGGCCAAAGCGATCCGTTGCAGAACACCCATGACCCTTACCTTCTCAAAATTAAAATAAGGGTATAAATTCAAGATAAGTCCAATTAAAAATATAAGAATCGTTCTCTTAATTATTTTAAATGCTGCAGCTTTGGTTAGTGTGGTGTCATATTTTTTAAATGAAAAATACAAAGACATGCCCACAATAAATATAAAAAACGGAAAAACTAAATCTGTAGGCGTACAGCCATGCCAAGCGGCATGCCTAAAAGGCGCATAGATAAAACTCCAGCTCCCAGGCGTATTCACCAAAATCATTAATGCAATGGTGAGCCCTCTTAAAACATCTATTGAAATCAATCTTTTAGAACTCCCCATAATTTCCTATTTTAGCGACATTTAAAATAAAGAATCTCAAATATAGAATATTTTAGCTCATGTTGCTACATCAAGCGCTTAAACATGCAGTTTTTTGCATATATTTAAAAAAAATTCGCATTCTATTGCTATTTTTGTTTAGATAATACAGTTGGTATGAAGAAAAAAGAGCGTCAGCAAAAAATAATTGATGAAGTCAGCATCAATAGAAGGGTCAGTTCCAGCTTTTTGTCGGAAAAACTGAAAGTCTCTGAAGACACCATCAGAAGGGATATCAAGGAATTGGATGACCGTGGACTACTTACCAAGGTTCATGGTGGTGCCATTTCAACAATCCAAAAGCTTTACCATTATAATGAAGACATTATATACAATCGTGAAAACAAGGTTAGAATAGCCCTTAAAGCCATTAACTTGCTCAAAGACGGGATGGTCATTATCATGAGTGGCGGAACCACAAATTTAATGCTTGCCAAACTGCTGCCAAAAAAACTAAAAGCTACTATTTACACCTACAGCTTACCAATAGCCATGCAATTAACGGAGCATCATTCCATTGAAACCATCTTTATTGGAGGTAAAATCCACCGCAGCTCAATGGTTACCACTGGTATTGATGTGATTCAATATTTATCCAGTCTACGGGCCAATATCTGCTTTATAGGGGTGAGTGCCCTAAGTCTGGAACAGGGCATTACTGATGAAGGCTACGAAGTCTCACTGGTTAAAAAAGCAATGATCAATGCTTCACAGCACACAGTCTTTTTATCAACATCCAATAAACTAAACTCAATACTCAATTATGAAGTGTGCAACATAAAAGAAGTTGAAACCGTGGTTACCGATTATGATCCAAATAATCCAAAATTAAAAGATTATCAAAATGCCGGCATCAATTTCGTCTAAACCAAAAACCGTGCATTCGGAAATATAATTATACCTAGGCTACTTTCATAACCACCTAACAACTTCACCTGATAGGAACACAAAAAATGCTTCATACTGGTTAGGATGACCACCCTGTACCCCCATCTGATTAATGAGAATGAACGGTTTCTTAAAAGCTTCACAGAAACATATCCCAAGAAAAAAACTTAAGGCCTTTAGTTATGGCGTATCTACCTACCAAAATCAATTAGCAATCTCCAATTGATCCATAATGCAACGACATTCTATTAAAGAATGCGCAATCATTAGAAATTTTACAAGCGTGGTCATACGCATTAAATCGAAATCCAATCGCGTTTATTCTAATTTCCCCTTCAGCAGACAGGCAGGTTAAAACTTAATTGTTATTTTTACATCAATAAAACAAAAAACTATGTCCGTAGCTAAAAAAGATTACAAAAGAATTACCGTAAAAACCTTGGTAGACATGAAAACCAATGGCGAAAAGATATCAATGCTCACCGCCTATGACTTTACCATGGCTAAAATTGTTGATGGTGCCGGTGTTGACGTTATTTTGGTTGGCGATTCTGCAAGTAATGTCATGGCAGGTCACGAAACAACCTTGCCAATTACCTTGGACCAGATGATCTATCACGCTGCTGGTGTGGTGCGAGCTATCGATCGGTCGTTAGTTGTTGTTGATTTACCGTTTGGCAGCTATCAAAGTGACCCGAAGGAAGCTTTGCGTTCGGCAATTAGGATCATGAAGGAAAGCGGTGGTCATGCGGTAAAATTAGAAGGCGGCAAAGAAGTTAAGGAATCCATCAAGCGGATATTGCATGCCGGTATTCCTGTGATGGGCCATTTGGGACTCACCCCACAATCCATTTATAAATTCGGAACCTATACCGTTAGAGCTAAAGAAGATGCAGAAGCTGACAAGCTCAAAGAAGATGCAATGATGCTGGAACGAATTGGTTGTTTTGCAATTGTGTTGGAAAAAATTCCCGCAAAATTAGCTCAAGAAGTAGCCGAGAGTGTTTCCATTCCGGTAATTGGTATTGGCGCTGGCAATGGAGTGGACGGACAGGTCCTTGTGCTTCATGATATGCTCGGAATGACCCATGAGTTCCATCCGCGCTTTTTACGTCGCTATATGAACCTCTATGAAGATATGACGAATTCAATTTCGCAGTATGTTTCGGATGTGAAAAACTTAGATTTCCCCAATGATGAAGAGCAGTATTAGGGTTATGAGTTATGAGTTATGAGTTATGAGTTATGAGTTATGAAAAATACAATAATTTAATTGTAATGACATTCCTTATCTCTTTGGTCTTAACTCTTAATACTTGATAACTATACACTTACGCCCCTTCATCCCAAAATAAAACATTCGTTTATTCGTGGCAAAAAATCAAAATAAAATTCTTTCCAATAAGGATAACCTGCAAGTTTTATATGAAGACAATCATCTGATTATTGTCAATAAACGAGCGGGTGATATTGTGCAAGGTGACAAAACAGGCGATGCACCTTTGAGCGATGTGGTTAAAAACTATATAAAAGAAAAGTACAACAAACCCGGAAATGTCTATCTCGGAGTTGCCCATCGTTTGGACCGACCGACCACAGGTGTCATTGTTTTCGCTAAAACAAGTAAAGCCCTACCACGACTTAATAAAATATTTGCTCAGAAAGACGCCAAAAAAACCTATTGGGCCTTGGTCAAACAACCACCACCAAAAACAGAAGATACGCTGATCCATTGGTTAAAAAAAAATCCGAAGAATAATAAATCTACAGCGTACAGCAAGGAAATTCCTGATGGAAAAAAAGCGATTCTTCACTATAATATTTTAAAAAGCTTAGATCATTATTATTTGATTGAAATTCAATTGGAAACGGGACGACACCATCAAATTCGCGCACAACTATCAAGCATTGGCTCGCCTATAAAAGGCGATCTAAAATATGGGTTTGACAGGAGTAATCCTGATGCCAGTATTAGTCTGCATGCGCGTGGTCTATCATTCATCCATCCCGTGTCAAATAAAGAAATTGATATCGAAGCCCCACTGCCCGACGATCCACTCTGGAGGGCGTGCTTATAACTTATTTTAGAATCTGGATGACAGCCCGTTGGGCTACAAGAATAAAAACTTAACGGCGAAACGTACTAAAGTTTAAATTTTTAAAACACAACGTGGACATTCGTATTTCTTTCGTAATAAAAATCGTTAAGTATTGAAGTAAATGAGTCAGACCTTTGTGTAGCATGATAGTTAATCTGACGCAAATAAGGATATAAGCAAACCAAAAACTGATGAACAAAGCCCTCATAATTTTATTATTGACCATTGGATTTGTATCCTGTAAAAATCCCGAAAAAGAAACTGATAGAGTTGAAATCGTGAAACAATACGTCAAGGCTCTTGACGCATCGGACCATTCTAAAATGTCTGATTGGATTGCGGATAGCTTAACTAAAATTGAAGGCGAACACAAACAAATCTATTCAAAAAGCGACTATTTCGAGTTTTTAAAATGGGATTCTGTTTTCGACCCCAACTACGATATACTCGAAATTTTGGAAGAAGACGAAGTTATAAAGTCGAAAATTTCAAAGATGGATCAAAGAATCTCTTTTCTTCACGAAACACCTTTTATTACGAATCAAACTATAACATTTAGTAACCATAAAATAAGTAGTGTAGCAATTGAATACGAGAATTTTGACGAAGTGACTTGGGAACGGAATAGAAAAGCACTTTTAGATTGGATTGATGGAAATCACCCTGAACTCAACGGATTTTTATACGATCAAACTGAGGTTGGGGCGATAAAATTCTCAAAAGCGATTGAACTCTATAGGAACAAAAAATAATGTACTCAGGCCATTTCCGTATACTTAAAAAGTAAAGTCACATTAAATTAATATCACCATAGAGCAATCAAGTATAAGCTCCACGATATAAAAAAAATCACCCTATGGCATCTCTTTTTAACGCGCGCTCTTCAATTGGATAATGAATCTCGAGCTGTGTTCCGTTATTGGGTTGTGATGAAAAGCTAAAGGTTGATTCCGTCAACTCTGCCCTGTTTTTCATGTTTAACAACCCTGAACTATCTTTTACCGCATCTAAGTCAAAACCTTGGCCATCATCAGCAGCTTTGATAATTAACATAGCGTCTTGCCTATAGTCCAATAAAATTTGCAACACTTTAGCCTTGGAATGTTTTACAGTATTCGAAATAAATTCCTGTAAAATCCTGAATAAAATAATTCCATCCTTTTTGTTCTTAAACGGAGTAACCTCACCAAGAACAACAAATTCAGCAGTAATCAATTTCATCCGGTTGAGACGTACTATTTCTGCATTAATCGACTTCTCAAAACCTCGGTTCTGTATCACATCAGCATTTAAAGATTTTGACAAAGCTCTGACCTCATTCAAGCTTTCCCTGATTATTTTTTGGGTTTCAGTGAATGGCTCTTTAATATCCGGCGTGATTTTAACCCCCAACATCCCCATTTGCATACTTGCCAAGGATAGCAATTGACCTATATTATCATGTAACTCCTCGCCCAAATATTTAAGTGTTTGTTCCTGAATCTCTTCACTCGTCTTGGCTACAGTTTCTTCAAATTGTTTTTGCTGTTTAACTTTTTCCAACAGCAATTTGTTTTTTCGTTTTTGAAAAGCAACAAAAAATACAATCACCATAGTCGCCAGCAGCACCACCACCAATGTCACATAACCTATTAGAGCTATTTCTTCCTTATTGACCGTTTGCTCTTGTAAAGCGGATATAAAAATGCCAAAGCGAAGCTTGAATATGTACATATATTTATAAATAATAAAAGTAAAGTTCTAAACCTTCCAAAATCTGAATTTATAGATCTGAAGTACCCATCAAAAATGAATAAGGGTATGATACAAAGATAGTAAAGTAACAAAATGACACTGATATAAAAAGAAGGCAGTTTATAATAATCGAGAATTTTATCGCTGTTTATCAGTTGTAGAAAATACAATAACACATATAAACAAATTATCGAAATACTAATAAAAAAGTGATACGGTAATGTAGTAACAAAAAATGCATCGGTCAAAGTAAAGTAAAAAATTGAAAACAGACTAAAGACCCCCATAGTAGACAATATGGTTACTTTGGTTTTAAAACTAGACATGAGACTGTAATAAAATACACTAATAAAACCGATTGATAAGTAAGAATAAATATTATAAAGCCAGGTATTCCGACTAAACACACTGTTTTTAATAGCTCTAAACCATTCGTAATCGAAATCATATAACATCAGATAGCTGTAGTTCCCAATGGTTTCGACACCAACTGTGAGCCAAAGGTAATACACAAAAACCCTGAGCGCACTGTCATTGACCTGCCTGAGGTAATAGCTTCCAGATAATGCTGCAAGCAGCTCAAAAACTATAGTAATTACAGCGCGGTAATCAATAAAAAATTCTGCTAACATTTATCTCTATTGAGGGTAATTTGCACCAGGTGGATAGCCGTGATTTCCATAATCCAAACCTTCTCCGCCAGGAATGTCACCGCCATCAGATTGCATGGAAAAATTAACTAAGGCTGCGTTTGCTTTATTTGGGGTTCCGGTAGGAATAAAAAACACGGTGGTATAGCCAGGTTTATCATTTTCAATTGGATGTGCACCCAAATAAAGTCGGATACCGTTCATAGTATATCCTTTTTCCTTAGCGTCCTTTTCAGCATAATTGAGGTAATTTCTCACCTCATCCAGCCCATACCACGACGATCGGTTATCGCCACCTTCACGTTTCACAAGAGAATCACTTATCAATCGGTGTCGGGCATTATAGGCTTGATCCAGTGCTTTAGCCTGATCAGCAGATATAAGCCCTTTGGGAGCACTAACAATCAATTCTGTTTTAGATTGACAGCAATAAAAATAGACTGCCAAACCACCAATAGCGACTCCTAAAATGAGTATTACAAAATTTTTCATAAGGGGTTGGTTTTAATTTTTAAGAGTATGAAATTATATAAAATTTAGGTTTAATGCCAACTAAACCTCAAAATGTCGCATAAAATATTATTGAAAATAAAAATCTGAACTGAAAAATTTACAAATTTAAGCGGCGCGTTTGCTAAATGAATTTAATCACTATTAAGCACTTTCAGAACATTAAAAATCAATGGTGAAATTATTTAAAACTGGGTCAAAATCTAAGATCAATGGGGAGACAGTTGGAACCGAAATCCTTGTCCCGGCGTTTTTTGGGATAAGCGATTGATGGCCATTTCGGAAAGCTGTAGAATTCGTGGATACCCGCCGGTGGTCTGGCAATCGCGCATCAAAATCAATAATTGTCCCGAAGGAGTCAGTTGTACGGTACCTGGCAAAACAGGTGCGGTAATAATGGGCTCCAACGAGTTCTCCAAACGCTCATCCAGTTGATATGCCATGCGATTGCTAGCGCTTGACACCGTAAAACTCTTATTAAACAATTCATTCTTATAGTCCGTATCAATCAACTCATAATCAATACCTTTAAACACCTCTATTTCTGTCGATTCAAAATGTTCTTTGGGTGTTTTTAGAACAGCATTCGTGTTTTTGGTTGTCGCCAATTCATGGGATACCTTTAAGTAGTCGCCCGTTTTTAGACGGTGCTGTTCGGTTATGGATGTATAAAAACTTCGACTCTGCATGACTTTTTCTGTCTGGAATCCGCCAATTACGGCAAGATAGCCACGACAGCCATATATTCTGTCACCAAAAGAAAGCAGGTCATTTTCTTTTACAATAACAAAGGTGTTGTTTTCAATGGGCTGGCCATTAATTTTGGCCCGACTCACCATCCCCGTGATACATATTGCAGTATTGCTATGAAATTTAAGTTTTGGCGCAATTAACGTGAATTCCAAAACAGCTGCATCATCTGAGTTTCCTAAAATAGCATTGGCCAATTTTGCCGAATACCCATCCATAGCTCCAGAAATTGGAACACCAAATTGCTGATAACCAATGCGCCCCAAATCCTGAATACTGTCATACAGGCCTGCTTTTAAAACTTCAACCATCAAGCACCTCGCTTTCTATTTTATAAGTTCCGTTTTTCACCTGTGATGAAATTTCCTGATGGGTTTTAAAATCGACTGGAACAAACTGAATACAGTCTCCAGCCTTAGCAAAACAAGGTTGTTCTAATTTGGGATTGAAAAATGCGATGGGGGAATTTCCGATAATATTCCAACCACCCGGGCTTGCATTGGGATAAACGCCCGTTTGCTCACCACCAATACCTATCGCTCCCTTTTCAATTTGAGACCTCGGACTTGCGCGTCGTGGCGTAAACAAAAGCTTATCCAAACCTCCGAGGTATAAGAACCCCGGAAGAAAGCCAATAAAATAGACCTTATAAATGGCTTCAGAATGTATGCGGACAATTTCAGGAATTGACAGTTTTTTTGCTTTTGACAATTCCTCTAAATCCAAACCAAAACTGAAGTCATAACAAACAGGGATTTTCCATAACTTTTGAGGTCCAATTTCAAAATTCTGTCTTGAATCATATTTAGCTTTCAATGTTGTAATTTGGGTATCTATATCGACATCATTAGATGTGTAAGTAATTAAAATAGAGGAATATGCATTGGTTATTTGAATGATTGATTCACTATTCTCTTTTAATAAATAAGTTTTGAACAGCAGTATATCACTAAGGATTTCAGGTGCAATGTATTGTGGCCATTCCACCAAAATGGAAGTTTCTGAATATCGCGAATATGTCAATTTAAAATGGTCCAAAATTCTATTTAATCTGTATCCCTTTTTTATTTAATTCTGCTGTCAGAATCTGCAAATGCTGTTCGGCCTGAGGATGATCACCATGAATACAAATCGTATCTACTTTGATCTCTTTTTCCGTACCACTGATAGTCTTTACTTTGTGATGTTGTAACATAAAGAGAACATGGTCGCTTAATTCAGCCGCATCTTCAATTAGTGCATTTGGATGTGATCTTGATACCAAGGTCAAATCGTCATTATAATTCCTATCGGCAAAAACCTCATATATAACCGTAATCCCGTTCTTTTCTGCCATTTTTGATACTATCGATCCATACGGAGCATAAAGTTTGACTGATTTATCATAATGTTTCATCAGCGAAATGACAACTTCAGCATAAGTTTTCTCGGTATTGGCAAGATTATAGAGCGCACCATGAGGCTTGATATGGTGTAAAAGTTCATTTTCAGCTTTTAGAATCTTGATAAGATTGTTTACTTGAGACTTTAGAGATCCCAATAATTTTTCTGATGAGATGTCCATTGCAAGCCGTCCAAAATTTGCTTTATCAGGAAAAGATGGATGCGCACCAATCTTAACCTGATGTCGTTTTGCCAATTTCACAACGGATGCCATCGTCATTTCGTTTCCCGCATGTCCACCGCAAGCAATATTACACGAGGATAGAAATGGCATGAGTTGGGCTTCGTTATCGAGGCCTTCGCCGACATCGGCATTGATATCTACGGATATTATTTGGTTTTCTTTCGACATTGATTTCTAATAAAATACTGATCTTTTTCTCGGTTAAGACCGATAGCAGTTATAGTTCTAATTTTACGATGTTTTTTTTAGACACTTAACGATAGCTATCGGGATCAGCTCTTTACAATTCATTGTAACCTTGCATCTCTCCTGCTCTGTGGCTCTGTGGCCCTGTCTGTCAACATGCAGGTCTACGAGAAAAACTGAATAGCCCTCATATTAGGCCAATTTCACCAATTACTAACTATTCAACTGGAATTTGGAATTTTATTTTTGAAATTTTATAAATCCTCAAAAACATTAAATTACCTCAAACACCATCAAAATACTCTTCGCTCCAAGAAACACAGCCACTCCAACAATAACACACCCAATGACATTCTGAATTATAGTATTCTTATACTTTCCTAAAATACTGGATTTATTCATCACCCACAATAAAAACCCTGCGATAATGGGCAACAACAACCCATTGGTAATTTGAGCAAATTTGATAATTTCAATAGACTTAAATCCGATGGACGAAAACAAAACGCCCAAACCCAAAATAAACATCCAAACCGCTTTAAATTGTTTGGATTTCATACTTGTTGACCAGCCCATACAACCAGTAGCTACATACGCTGCGGCCAAAGGTGCAGTAATAGCGCTGGTAATTCCTGCAGCAAATAGACCAATTGCCAAAAAGTACTTAGCAAAACGACCGAACAGGGGTTCCAATCCTTTGGCCAAATCGGCAGCACTGGAAATATTCTGAGTGTCAATAGCTGCAGCCGAAATAATGATACTCATGGACACAGTGCCACCCAAAACAACAGCGATTATCGTGTCCTTTCTTGCGTATTTTAAGTCGGATGCATGATGCCATTTTTCTTTTACAAGCGAGGCATGTAAAAACAAATTATATGGTACCACCGTAGTTCCAATCAACCCAATAATAGTCAGTAAATTTTCCTCCGAAACCTGAGGAACAAAAAGTCCGCTGAAAATATCTGAAAGATTTGGTTGTGTAATAAAGGCAGTTACCAGAAAAGACACACTCATCAAAATGACCAACGACACTAAAACCCGCTCCAAAACCTTATAATTCCCGATATAAAGCACTGAAAACGCTATAATTCCAACGATAACACTCAATATGTTCAAATTAAAACCGGCAAGAATCACTGTAGGATTTCCTAAAATAGTTTCCATTCCCAAAACACCGCCGCTGATATTTCCAGCTTCATAGGCTGCATTGCCAATAACAATTGCTGAGAGAATCAAGAGGATTGTAAGTCCTTTAAGTATCGGATTTTTAATTTCCGACCGTATGATTTCCGAAAGTCCCTTTTGTGAAATGAGACCCAAGCGTGCGGACATTTCCTGGAGAACAACAGTTGCAATAATAGACAAGCCCATGGCCCACAACAAAGCAAATCCGAAATTGACGCCAGCTAAAGTGCAGACAGTAACTGTGCCAGGCCCGATAAAAGCTGCGGCAACTAAAGGACCAGGACCAATATTTTTAAACCAGTTTTTAATCACGCGCTACCGTATTTAGCGCATAGATGGCAAAACTGCCCAGCCAATGGCCTCCTTCATAACTATCACCCACAATACTTGGCAGGGAATAATTTATGTGTGCATTGGCAATATTTTTCAGATGTGCATATTCCGGCAAGTCTTTAGAAATCTCATATAAACTCCATGCTCTCGAAAAATTGACGCCATCGAGATGCACCAATTTTCCATCCGTTCTGTCGCTTACCTTTCCCGTTTCCAAAGCAAAGTTTTGATCTTTTAATTGGGGAAGAAAATCGGATAACCAAGTTTTAAATTCTTCTTTTGGCAAGACACGTTTCATCAAGGCAGCTTCTTCCAAACATGGCGATAGAAAATCAAAACCACTTGGTTCCCAGCTCAAAGGACAATTGGCGTCTTTCAAATAAAAATCTTTCGATCGCTGAACGATTAAGGATTTTAGTGTTTCGTTCCCAACAGTATTCGCATAATCGTAGGCAAACGACAATCCGAAAGCCGTATTGGGATGTTCCCCAACCCGAATGGGATAGTTGAGCTTTGGTAAAAACTCGATGTATTTTTCGACCATCAGATCAGTTAAAGGCTGCAAATTAGATTCCAGTTCCCTTGCCAACGGCGCATCCCATGTATGAAGTTCTTCTGCAAGCTTTAACAGCCACGCCCAACCATAAGTGCGTTCGTAAGTAGCGTTGTGTTTTCCAAAAAAATAATCCACTTCAATTTGAATATTTTCCTTGGACATATTTTGCAACAACATATCTTCAATATCTGCTTTTTTATCCAACTCAGGAAACTGCTTCAACAAACTCACCAAACTCCAATGACCATGGACTGAGGAATGCCAGTCAAAACACCCGTAGAATGCGGGATGAAGCGTTTTAGGAGACTTTAAATCGTCCGAACTGCCAATAGTTTGATTGAGTTTGTTGGGATATTCAACCTGTACGCAATTTATCGGCAACTCAGCTAAACGATTGGCCTCTTCCAAATGTAGGATTGGAGCTTCAACTTGTACGATTTCTGCTGATGCCTCGGGTTTGGGTTGTTCTTTTTCCTTAGAATTGTTGCAAGCAAAAACGAGAAGGATTGGAATTAGGTATTTTAAGGTGTGGGTCATAGTGAAGATATTGATGTTTATAAGTTTAAATTATCGTTTTGTTACTCAGATTAATTTGTTGAATCTAAAGGTTTCCTGCTTTCACTAAAATGTGGACATACGACCACAGTTTATATCTTTAAGGTCTTCTATATGGAGATAGTTCTTGACATCTATAGAATCCTGTCGTTGAATCAATCCATAAATTCAAATTTAAGGCTTTGATCATAGAGTGAACGATTTTTTTATAGAATTAAAATTGTCTTTTGTAACCTGAGATTAACTTTTTGAATCTAAAGGTTTCCTGTCTTCGCAGCAGTCCTTTAGCCTAACCACCCTTACCTATCCAGACTTCGGTATCGAATGGCTTCACTGAAATAATAAAACTAAAACTTGTTAAAACTGGTTTTAAATTATTTAAAATTGGCAATTTCATCCTAAGATTAACTTCGTTGAACCTAAAGGTTTCCTGCCTTCGCCGGTCTGCCGGACAGGTAGGCAGGAATGGGGTAGCTCAACTTCCCTTCCTTATACAAACTTCGGCTTCACTAAAATAATTAAACAAAACCTTGTTAAAACTGATTTTAACTTTTTAGAATTGGCATTTTTTTCCTAAGATTCCTGCCTTCGCAGGAATGCATTATCCCAACCACCCTTCCCTATCCAAGCTCCTATATTGAATGGCTTCACTGATATGCGATCCGTTTAAAGTTTCTACACCTTCTAGGTCAGCGATAGTTCGTGATACTTTTAAAATACGATCGTAGGCTCGGGCCGATAGATTTAAACGTTCCATAGCCGTTTTAAGTAATTGTAAGGATGCTGCATCCAATTTACAATAGTCACGAATCTGCTTGCTGCTCATCTGCGCATTATAATGGACATTTTCATATTTTTCAAATCGTTTGGTTTGCCGCTCTCTCGCCGCGGTAACCCGTTTACGGATGTCTATGGACGATTCGCCTTTACGTTCATCCGATAATTTCTCAAAAGGCACCGGCGTCACTTCAATATGAATATCGATACGGTCCAACAGCGGACCAGAAATTTTGCTTAAATACCTTTGCATTTCATGAGGTGACGAGGTCACAGGCGCATTCGGATCATTGAAATAGCCACCCGGACTCGGATTCATACTCGCTACCAACATAAATGACGAGGGATAGGTGACCGTAAATTTGGCTCGTGAAATGGTTACTTCCCGATCTTCCAAAGGCTGACGCATGACTTCCAAAACATCGCGTTTGAATTCTGGCAATTCGTCCAAAAACAAAACGCCGTTATGAGATAGTGAAATCTCTCCTGGTTGTGGGTAACTTCCACCACCTACTAGGGCGACGTTCGAAATCGTATGATGGGGACTTCTAAACGGTCGTTGTGACATTAACCCTGTATTGGCCTTGACGCGTCCCGCTACCGAGTGAATTTTAGTGGTTTCCAAAGCTTCTCGCATGGTCATAGGTGGCAAAATACTTGGCAAGCGCTTGGCCAACATGGTTTTTCCTGCTCCAGGAGGGCCGATCAGAATGATATTATGTCCGCCAGCCGCCGCAATTTCCATACAGCGCTTGATGGATTCCTGACCTTTTACATCTGAAAAATCAAACTCCGGAAAATCTAAACTTTTGTAAAATTCCTCTTCAACATTAATAATCGTGCGCTCCAACGGCTCATTTTTATCAAAAAAATCGATGACTTGCTTAATGTTTTCAACGCCATAAACTTCCAACCCTGCAACAATACCTGCTTCTTTGGCATTTTGCATCGGAAGGATAAAACCTTTATAGCCTTCTTCTTGGGCTTTAATGGCGATTGGCAAGGCACCTTTAATGGGTTGCAGATTGCCATCCAAGGACAATTCGCCCATAATCAAATACTCCTCCAGATTCTCGGCCTGAATCTGCCCGGTGGCGGCCAAAACTCCAATGGCCAAGGTCAAGTCATAACTGGAGCCTTCCTTGCGTAAATCGGCGGGCGACATGTTAATGATGATTTTTTTACCAGGGATTTTATAGCCATTATTTTGAAGGGCTGCGGCAATCCGGAAATTACTTTCTTTAATGGCATTGTCGGGCAAACCTACCAGGTGATAACCAACGCCGTTATCCACATTGACCTCAACGGTGATGGTTGTCGCCTCAACGCCAAAAACGGCACTTCCGAAAACTTTTTTGAGCATAGCAGGATTGGTTTGGTTAAATGTATGAAGAATGCCCCTAACTTCAAAGGGGAAAGTTTGAAGGCGGTTATTGGTCTATGGAATTGAGTTATATATACGCAAAAGAAAACATCTTGAATATAATAACTCAGAAACGTTAGTGGAAAACACCAACCTTGACAAAGTGATTATGAATCATAAAATCCTAATTGAGAATGGCACCAAAAAATAGATAGATCTGATATTAGCCATGGTAGTATAAATAGGTCTAAGACTATCTATTAGGATCCAATACCACCGAACTATCAAAATCCAGTCCCCATTGGATACCAAAAAGAACCACAGTGGTACCTTCGCTTACAAAGTTTTTTCCGAAGCCTCCATTTATGGTAAAGGCCTCACTGATTTTATATCTGATGCTGCCAATAGACCGTTCTTCATTATTATTTTCTGAATCTCTTGTGATGTATTCATAGCCAAAAGAAAGCTTATCCAATTCCAAAGCAATTTTAGCGCCATAGTCCGTGGTATTTTCAATCCTCAACTCTCCAGAATCTGGATCTAAATTTAAACCATCCCTAAGATATCTGAATACGCCATAAATATGAACGTGGCTTTGTTTTCCAATAGTTGGTGTATAAAATGCCAGATCGCCCGTTGCCCAAAACCCAAGACGGCCAAAGGCATCATCCATGTCCTGACTTTTATCGCCCATAAAATGGCTATAGGCAACGGCCACATCCAAGGCGAAAAATGGTTTTCGCTGTATGGATTGCTCAAAATTTTGAACTATAGTTTGGTAACCTTCCAAGCTGTTGATGGCGGTGTTTATCTCCGATAGACTTAAACTGGGGTTGGCAAAAACCGCAATGACTTCAGGACTTGACATGAACTCCTCGTACCCTGTGTATTGAGATTTGATCTCGGCAATTTGATTCTTGGTCTTAACCGTTAATAACCGTGTTCTCACACCAACAGACACAAATGATTGTGGCACTTCAAAGACATTGAAAGTACCGTCCATCAATGCCAAAGAAACGGATGCCTTTTTCCAAACGTCACCGAACACATTGTAACGCGTATAGTCATTGACACTTATAGTTTCTCCTTCAGGCTTATCAGTTTTGAGATTATTATATTTAAAGAAGTTCATCTTTTCTCGTTTCACGTACCAGTAGGGCTGAAACTCCACAGCGTAATTGTTGTTTCCCAATCCGTCCTTGCTATTTCCTGAAAACGCATTGATGGTCTGAATAGAAAATGCCTGAATATTGTCGGGGACGATAATATTGGAAGGTGCAATATCCATTAATACAAATGCTGGAGAATTTGGAGGCGCCAGGTTTTTCAATCCCGCTGTCGGATTTGTATCCGATTGCGCAACTAGTACCGACGTTACCAAAACACATAAGAATTTTAAATATGTCATAGGTCTCGTTTTAAATTAACTTAATGCCACTTTCTAAAACGCAAGATTTATTCTCATAAAATGCCTTCAATTTAAATGGTATGGTATAAGGGCCATCATCACCGCCATTGATACTGGGTTCATAAGTATCTTCCACTTGTTTTATGGCCAGTTTAAACGTTTTTTCATCGGGGAAATCATTGAAAAACCTTAGGAAGGTTAAGACTCTTAAAATCGTACCATTCACTGGATTTCCACCGTCCAATTGCTTCCAACCTGTTTTTTGGGTGGGATCAAAAGGTGGAATGGAACTAAAAAACTCCTTGTCATCAATAGTATGATATAAAAAGGCATAGCTCATGGGTATGGCTTCAGTTTCAATTGCTATTTTTAGTTTGATGGGAGCGTTTGTCCCTACGTTATAAGCCTCCATAATTTCTATTTTTTATGTGATTTATTACTGTCCGATTTTAGGACCTCGTCAATTACAGATTCCACATCAAGATCGTACTTTATACTAATGATCCATTTTGAGGTTTCAGTATGATCTAAAAATGAATTCAATGCTTGTCTCACCTCTTGTTTTTGAGCCGTTGGCAAGGTATCTATGACAGCTTCCAGGTTATCCATTAATTCAATTGGGCTTATTTTGTCTTCACTAAGTTTAAATGCAATCTTAGCAGTCAAGTCTAAAAACTTCAAATAGTTGACAATGGTAGTGATGGGCTCGGAAATTTTGAGCCGTTTAAAAACTTCACTTGTAAATCCCCTGGTCTGTGGACCGGAAATGCCATCGATAATTACTGATTTTCCGTAGATATATTTTAATACCATTTGAAGGTAAAGCGTTTCTGATTTTGAAGATTCATGGTAATCGACCGAAACGCTGGTATCGAAATGCCAATGGTCTGCGTGTTTTGGATAAAAGTGGTTCAGGACCATTCCGAAGTGTTTCCGAAGAATGGATTCGACACCCAGATAGAGCTGCTTTTGATGAACAAAGTTTAAGGTAACCAATGTTGCATCCTTCCAAAATATAGCATCCAAATCGAAAGCGCTGCCGTGACCATGTTGTCCAGATTTGGCAACAAAAATTCCAGCAGTAGTTATAGCTACCGGAGAACCCAACGGACATCGTTTAAAGACTTCATCAAATGCCTTTTCAAGAATCTTTAAAAAATCATCATCAATCGAAAAAAAGCGCTGTTCACCTATGGTTCCATAAGGATGATTGGTTAATCGAGCGTAGTGCAACGGAATACCATTAATGGAGTTGATTGATTTCATGGGCGATGGGTTTTAGTTTTTAATTCGGCTGTAATTTCCTCGATCTGATCGGTTATCAGTTCGCTTTGGATAACACGGTCATAATAGGCGATTGTGCTTTTACTTAAATGCCTGGCCAAAGTGGGTTCGTAAGTCTGCCAAACGGAACCATTGTCATTAATTTGTTTTTTCACCTTTGCATTTTGCCGATCTAAAAAATAATTGAGTTCAATGATTTGATCTGAATCGATCAGTTTACCTCCCAAATAGGCTTCTACTTCTTTTAATTCAATTTGAAACGGCAGATAGATGGGAATATAACTCACCAGTGGATTTTTACTCCAATCATTTAAGAAATCACTTAAATAATTCGGGATTTTATCCAAGTTCAGACCGGTTTTAAGATCGGCCACAATATTATCCTGTTCCTTTTCTTCAATAAAGAAATGATCAACATCCTTCTCTTTTTTAAATTTCTGAATGAGATGCCAGATATAATTGTTGCGTCCGTTTATTATTTCAACAAAAACTTTCTTGGTAGTATTTAAGGTTGAATCCTTTAGCAAGTAATTATGCAAATCGATAGAACTCAGCAGTCCACTATTGTCAATGGCGCCAGCATCGATATAGTGCCCGTAATTTTTAATTTTTGCCGCAGGACTGAGTGCAGGAAACCTATTGGTGGACGATACGGCTTCATAAAAGGCAATAGCGCCATTATGCAGTTGCGATAAGTTGTCTGAATTATAAAATAAGGTGGAATCCTTTGGATACTTCACCGAATAGAAGACGCCACGTCTACCATTGGTTTTGGCAGTATTGATAATCAGCGATGGAAAATATTGGTTTTTATTATCGAAAATATTGGTCTTCCAATAAGCATTGAACGACAAGGAATCCAAGGTTCTGCCTGTTTCATTCTCTAAAATATTCCGATAGGTCACCATTGCGTAATACGACCGATCGCGATATTTTCCTAATTTATTGAAAGGAAACAATTTTCTAAATCCATCAAAACCAAATGTCAAAGCTAAATCCTTAGAGGCAAAATTCTCAGTGGCCACCTCATCTATTTTCGCTCCAATGGCGTTAAAGTCGCCAGTGTATTCCCCACTCAAAACCGAATATAGAGACAATCCCATCATACCTCCCGAAGCTCCAGAAAACGAGATGGTCTGATTAAGAAATTCGCCTTCCGTCTTCATCTGAATTTCGTTTAAGACCTTCATGGTCCATATGTTTGCCTTTAACCCACCCCCATGCGATGCAACGAAAAACAAGGGTTTTTGGGTACGTTCCCTGAGTCTCATTTTAAAGGCTTTCATATCCATCACCTCTTCATTTTGAGCTTTTTCATAAACTTTCAGCTCATGGATGGCACTTTCTGAGTTTAAAGAAATGATGCCAAGCACAATGACCACCATTGTAATCACTGAAGCTACCAAGCGTCTTCGTTGGGAGAAAGCCTTTTGTTCCGTAAGAGGAACCAAATGGTGTCTGTTTTCCTTTTTTACGCCCGATGTATATAAATAACTTTTAGGGGTGACATGAGGATTAGCTTCCAGATCCTTTTTTTGCGTATCGAAAATGGACAGCATAAAATAGTATTTCACCAGACACGCCACTATATAGTAGAAAATAAAAAGGTAACCCAACAATATCAGCATTGCGTTAGACAGTTTCCAATTGAAATAAACGGCAAGATTGCTATAGATTAAAAACAAGGCAACCACAACGGCAAACACAAAATAATACCTTAAATAACCAACACTACTGCTCAAGTCATGTAACTTATAATATACTGTGATGACTTGAACCCGAAACACCCTGAACAGAATGTACATCAATGCCAATAGAAATGTGAATATCTGGAGCAACCAATAGCCCGTAAAGTTGAATTTCAGGCTAACGATCAACAAAACCGCAAAAACAATGACAATACCCATACTCAGCAAGAGGGCGGTGACACCTAAAGTAACAAATTTCTTTTTTTCGTCTTTTGCTTTTATAACTTCCTCATCATCGTCTTCACCATTTATTATTCTATCTTGATAGTTATCAAATCTATCTAAAAGAACTATTAAAATTATCGCGGGAATAACCGTAAACAAGAGTGACATAGTTTGGAAGAACTCAATCTTATAGTCACCAAAGATCAGCTTTGGATAAAATGTCTGATAGATATAATAGTGCCAAATAATAAATATGATCAAGCCTAAACAATGTCTAAAAAACTTCGCTTTGTAATCCTGTTTATAGGCTCTGTCTATTTTTGAGAAGATAAAAATTGTATAGCCAAGCCATTTATAGGCGTACCATTGGTGATCGTCACGGCTATCGTTAATATTTTCGGCATAATAGATATAGCGAGGGTAGTGAGACAGCACAGAGGCAAAAACAGAAATCAATATAAAACAACAGATCAATGACACTTTATCATGCTCTATCATGTCCACTAATAATGTATTGGCCTGTTCCATGGCCTGAACCAACAGCAAGATAATCCCAAGGAAGAGAAGACTCAAATAAGACGACTTACCAAATTTTCCGAAAGAGGAAATCACATTGTCAACAAAAACAAGAAGACGTTGTACTAAGGCTTTCAGATTATTTATAAACATAAGCGTTGTTTAAAATTATCAGTCTTGTGGGAATCAAGAATTAATTTTAATCAATTCTAGGGGAAGTCATGGCTCTAAGCTACGAAAAAAACAGTTTAAATTTATCGATCTTGCCATTTATTATTCAGATAGATGCATGGTATTCAAAACGATAGCGCTAAAATTGGGTCTCAGATCTCTATTACACCTATAAATTAAGAACCTCTGACCCTTTCGATCGGCTCGAGCGGGCAAGCCCACGAGATATGAATAAGCAATTGTCTTTTTGATTGAGGCAAGTCTCGAGGTGTTAAAACCCACCGGTGGGAATTAATAGGCAAAAAAAACAAGTTTGAAACTGCTATAAATTTATATCTTAGTTGCACTAATCAACCTTCAAATGAACCCTACCAAACGCATCGGTTTCCTCTTAGGCCCTTTGGCTTTTATCCTCATTATATTGTTTTTTAAACCTGAAGGCCTTTCGGAAGAAGGCAGGGCCATATTGGCATCTACAGCATGGGTAGCCATTTGGTGGATTACAGAAGCCATTCCAATTGCCGTAACGTCCTTGTTGCCCATTGTCCTTTTTCCTTTATCTGGCGGATTGGATCTGAGTACTACAACGGCATCCTTCGGACATAAATACATATTCTTGTATATAGGTGGATTTATCATAGCCATTGCCATTGAAAAATGGAACCTTCATAGGCGAATTGCACTCAATATCATCAATTTTATTGGTTCTGACATAAAAAAAATCATTCTCGGGTTTATGGTTGCGACTGCATTTTTGAGCATGTGGATATCCAATACAGCCACTGCCGTAATGATGTTACCCATTGGCATTGCCATTGTTACTCAACTTAAAGACAACCCTAATACTGTTGAAAACGAAACTAACTTATTTGGAAAGGCCTTAATGCTTGCCATCGCCTACAGTGCGTCTATTGGCGGGATTGCCACATTGATCGGAACTCCGCCTAACTTGGTTTTGGCTGGGGTAGTCTCGAATATCTATAATTATGAAATCACCTTTTTACAGTGGTTTATGTTTGGGTTTCCCATCTCTGTCGTATTGCTTTTTATTTGTTGGAAATACTTGACCACTTATGCCTTTAGCTTTCAACAAAAGGAATTCCCAGGGGGCAAAGCAGAAATCAAACGCCTGATGAAATTGCTTGGAAAAATTAGTTATGAAGAAAAAATGGTCGCGTTTGTCTTTGGTACAACCGCCTTCTTTTGGATCACCCGTTCGTTTTTGTTTAATAAGTTAATTCCGAAATTGGATGATACGATCATTGCTATAATTTTTGCAATTGTCTTATTTCTAATCCCTGCTAAGGATAACAAAAGAAAATTGATGACTTGGGAGGACGCTGTAAAACTGCCTTGGGGAATTCTCCTGCTATTTGGTGGTGGATTGGCGATTGCTAGCGGATTTGAATCGAGTGGCTTAGCGGTTTGGATAGGGAATCAGATGACCACCTTTGCAGGAATAACAACAATTATTCTTATCCTCTTGCTCATTGCTGCGGTCAACTTTTTAACGGAGATCACGTCCAATACAGCCACTACAGCCATGTTACTACCAGTTTTGGCACCCATGGCGGTCATTGTAGATATTCATCCTTTTATTTTGATGGTGGCTGCTGCCGGAGCTGCATCATGTGCGTTTATGTTACCTGTGGCAACACCTCCAAACGCGGTGGTTTTTGGGTCTGGGTATCTGAGGATTCCTGATATGGTCAACAAAGGTTTTGTGATGAATGTGATATCCATTGTCATCTTGACCTTGTTTGTCTATTTTTTATTACCGATTCTTTGGGATTTGACGGTTGAAGGTTTTCCAGAGTCATTGAGGCGGTAGAATAGAACGACATGCCCGTCCGTTCAGACGGAAACACTGATGCAACTGACCATAACTCATTTAAAAGTTGTGACACAGAGTTCCACAAAGGTTACACAGAGGTTCACAGAGAGCGGAGAAATTTTAAATCCAGTATTGGAATTGTAGTATAAAATGGACTTATAAATGAAGTATATTGAAATATTTAAAATTCGATTTCACGTTCATCACTGATTTTTTTTAGATCAACATAATCCATCCTTTCTTTGTGGAACCTTTGTCGCCTTTGTGCAATAGCTTATACGGCAATATTATACCCGAAATCTTAAATTGAACTTTATTTATTTTGAGTTTTCCTTTACAAACTCCAAAGCCCTTTTCTCATTATAATATACGCCACCACGCTGTATAAATCCGACGTGTCCTCCATGTTTTGGCATTTCCAAATAGAGATTGGGATTGTTTTTGGCGGCTTTCACCGGAAAACATTCCGGCGTTAAAAACGAGTCGTTGAGCGCGTTTATAATTAAAGAAGGTACTTTTATATTAGGCAAAAACTGGAGACAACTGCTTTTCTCATAATAGTCCAAAGCATTTTTGAATCCGTGGGCTCTTGAAGTGTACACTTCGTCAAAATCATTGAGTGTTTTTATAGAATTTACTTCCTCCTCTGATATTTGCTCTGGAAATTGACTTTGCTTTAATCGTAAGTTATGGACCAATTTTCTTTTAAATCGGTCGTGAAAAGGTTTGTTTATAAAATGATGCAAACGTTTAGCGGCGTGTTGCAAACTGCAAGGCACCGAAATTCCAACACAGACTTTTACTTGAATTGGCACTTCATCACGCTCTCCTAAGTATTTCAAAGCTAAATTTCCACCCAAACTGATCCCATAAATATAGATTTCGGCATAATTTCTTTCTTTAATGGCGTGCATGACAATGGCATGCAAATCGTCCGTTGCTCCAGAATGGTAGGCATAATATTTCCGATTAGGTTCGCCACTACATCCTCTAAAATTAACACTTATGGCGTCCACACCATTTTGATTGAATAATTTTGCGGTTCCTGTGAGATAAGGTCGCTGGGCGTGACCTTCCAATCCGCTTAATAATATAATGACCTTATCGGATTTTTTCTGGGCATAGCTCCAATCCAAATCGATGAAATCGCCATCTGCCAACTCCAAGCGTTCGCGCTTTTGTTCTAAATCAACTTTTCTGAACAATCCGGAATATACGGTGGCGACAAAACTTTTACGAAAAAAATAGGGTGCTTTAAATGTGGAATCGAGGATGGGCATGTTTTAGTTGTGTGTTGTTGATTTGGTTTCTTATAAATAGCTATTACGCAAAGTTTCACAAAGGAGGCACGAAGTTACACAAAGAGTTTTTAATCAATTTCTCCTTCGTGCCTTTTGTGACTTCTTGGTGTCTTTTGTGAAATAATTACAAATTATAAGTTTTAAGTGTTAATGTATGGTCGAAATAACGCTCTGCGTCATTTACGTGAGATCTCATAAGAATTATGCAATTTATAATTAAGAAGCTATTACGCAAAGTTTCACAAAGGAGACACGAAGTTACACAAAGAGTTTTTAATCAATTTCTCCTTCGTGCCTTTTATGACTTCGTGGTGTCTTTTGTGAAATAATTACAAATTATAAGTTTTAAGTGTTAATGTATGGTCGAAATAACGCTCTGCGTCATTCACGTGAGATCTCATCAGAATTATGCAATTTATAATTAAGAAGCTATTTGCAAAGTTTCACAAAGGAGACACGAAGTTATGCAAAGAGTTTTTAATCAATTTCTCCTTCGTGCCTTTTGTGACTTCTTGGTGTCTTTTGTGAAATAATTACAAATTATAAGTTTTAAGTGTTAATGTATGGTCGAAATAACGCTCTGCGTCATTCACGTGAGATCTCATCGGAATTATGCAATTTATAATTAAGAAGATATTGCACTGATTTACAGGGAGAAGACACAGAGATACGCTGAGTTTTCAATCAATTTCCAGGGTGGTGAACTTGAAGTCTTTCCCGTTAAAAAGACCTTTATCACTTAGTTTTAATGCTGGAATGACTAAAAGTGCCATAAATGATAAGGTCATATAAGGTGCTTTTAAAGTACTGCCCAGTTCCTTGGCTATCTGATCAAGCGCAGCATACTGCTTTCCTACGGTTACACCATCTTGATCGCTCATAATTCCGGCAACTGGTAATGGCAAGATGTGTTCCTCAGAATCTGAAACCGCGCAAATTCCGCCTTTATTTTCGATAAGCAAATTCACCGCTTTACAAATAGCCTCGTCAGAAGCACCAACAGCAATTATATTGTGAGAGTCGTGACCAACAGAGCTAGCAATCGCTCCTGTTTTCAATCCGAAATTTTTAATAAACGCAACAGCCGGCGGTTGATCTTGATAGCGATTGACCACGGTCATTTTCAAAACATCCTTTTCAACATTAGAAATCAAATTACCGTTTTTACTCAAACTGGCCGTTATAATTTCATTGGTCACCAATTGGCCTTCCATGGCTACAATCACCCGGATGTTCTTATAAGTAGATTCAAACTTAAAATCACTTAGCTTCTTTTTAGATGTGTTGAAATTATTTAGATTTTTAAAAGAAATTCTCTCAATCAAAGAGATACCGCCATCAAAAACCAATTGGCCATCACTATAGGTTTGCAAGGTTTTGAATGTTTTTAAATCCTCAACTACAATGAAGTCAGCGGCATCTCCAACGTTTAATGTGCCAACTTCCAAACCATAATGTTTTACGGGATTGATGCACGCCACTTGTAACACCTTAAAGATGTCCATACCTTTTGCAACCGCTCTCGCACAGAGGTGATTTATATGATGTAATAGCAAATCGTCAGGATGTTTATCGTCACTGCAGAACATCATATTTTCATAATGCTCCGGTAATAAATCAATCAAGGCTTCAAAGTTTTTGGCAGCACTACCCTCTCTGATCAAGATTTTCATGCCTTTTTGAAGCTTTTCAAGCCCTTCTTCATAAGAAAAGCACTCGTGATCAGTTGTAATGCCTGCATTGATGTATTTAGTAATGTCGTCTCCTAAAACTCCTGGTGCGTGTCCATCCACAGGTTTGTTAAAATGTTTCGCCCATTCGATTTTCTTCAAAACTTCAGGATCATCAAACAATACACCGGGATAATTCATCATTTCCGCTAAGTATTTTATATCTGGATTTTCAAGAAGTTTTTTAATCCCTTCAGAATCAATTATGGCCCCAGCCGATTCAAATGAGGTCGCTGGAACACATGACGGTGCGCCAAAATTAAATTTAAACGGTACTTTTTTTCCGTTTTCAATCATAAATTCGACACCTTCAACGCCAAGCACATTCGCTATTTCATGCGGATCTGAAACGGTTGCCACAGTACCATGTTTCACAGCTAAACGCGCAAATTCACTGGGCACCAACATGGAACTTTCAATATGAATATGTGCATCTATAAAACCCGGAAGGATATAGTGATCAACGTCATGTTCAAGCTCTACAATACTAACTATCTTTTTATTCTGTACTGTGATTTCGCCCTTAAAAATGCGTCGATTTTCAATATCAACAATTTGCCCTTGTAGTTTCATTTAATATACTTCTATTTTTAAAATATTTGTGGTGTTTTCATTCACTATAAACCGTTCATCAGCCCGACGCCCTATCACCCAGACCACTTTTTCATCTGAATAGAGAATCCATACGTTCTCTTTATCAAACAAAGAAAGTTTTTCGTCTTTAAAATATTTACTTAACTTCTTCTTTCCCTGCATTCCTTTAGGATAGAAAAATTCGCCATGACGCCATTTCCTCACTTTCAAAGGATACTGAATGGCGTCGGCATCAACAAAAATGATGTCTTTTGAAGCGTCAGACGTTTTCTCAACTAATTCAAAAATCAGATTTCCAAAAGGTGTTTTTATTTTCTTGTCGTATTTTAAAATGGAGATGATCTCCTCTTCTTCGCCTTGCCCTATTTCGCTCAACAACAAGAAATTCCGATCCTTTAGCAACCGATGGGTGGAAGAAAAGACTTGTTTTCCTGATTGTGCATCGAGCAAATTGACCACGTCATTCCAAGCTGTAAAGTTATAGCCTTTTAAAAGTTGATAGAGATACGCTTTGGGATTAGACCGTTTTTTTAGCTTCTTAATATTGAGTTTAATAACATTATCCTCTAGTTTGGCAATTTTTTTCTGCATCCTTACCACCGCATCATCAATCAAATTTTGACTGTCCTGCAAATTCGAAATCGTGGTTTGAAAATTTTGTAGCAATTGTGGGTTCACCTCTTTTAATGTCGGAATCACATCGTGCCGTAATTTGTTTCTCACGTATTTTGTGGATGCATTCGTAGCATCCTCTCGCCACTCAATTTGTTCCTTTTTCGCATAAGTTTCCAATGCTTCTCTTGAAAATGGCAACAATGGTCGCACAATTTTATCAGATACTTCAGGAATCCCGGTTAACCCATCCAATCCAGTACCCCGGGTCAGGTTGATCAAAAATGTTTCGAGATTATCATCGGCGTGGTGTGCCGTTAGGATATAGTCAAAGTCCAATTGCTCTGCCAACTCAAAAAACCAAGTATAACGGAGTTCCCGAGCTGCCATTTGAATGGAAATATGATGTTCTTTAGCATAAGTCTCCGTATCGAAACTTTCAATATAAACATCCATGTCCAAATCATCCGCCAACTCCAATACAAAGTCCTCATCAGCATCACTCTCAGCTGCCCTCAAATTAAAGTTGCAATGTGCCAAGGAGATCTTTAATTTTAATTGATGACATAAATGCGTTAAAACAACACTATCCAAGCCTCCAGAAATGGCCAAGAGCAGTCGGCTGCCGTGGAGCATGCCTAAATGCGTGTCAAGATGTTTCTGAAAAGTCTGTAACATTATTTTGAGTTTTATGGTATCTGTCGATTTTTATTGCGCATTCTTATTTTGATCGTCAACCTGAAAAATTAATTGTATTAATATAGCTAATTTTCAAGCACTTGCTTCATTGCCTTCGCCTTGATCAAACATTCCTCATATTCCTTTTGGGGATCACTTTTTGCAGTAATCGCACCACCTACCGAATAAGAAACATAGTGATTTTCTGCATTATACAAGATACTTCTAATAACGACGTTAAAATCAAAATCGCCCGTCGGACTAAAATAACCGATGGCACCAGAATAAAGTCCGCGTTTGGTTTCCTCAAGATCTTCAATAATTTTCATTGCTGAAATCTTAGGCGCTCCTGTCATACTTCCCATAGGAAAAGTTGTCCTTAATATAGTAACTGGAGAGGTTTCCTTCTCAACAACTGATGTGATGGTCGAAACTAATTGATGTACCTGTTCAAAGGAATATACTTCACATAATTCCTCCACCTTGACACTACCTTTAATAGCGGTTTGTGAAAGATCATTTCGCACCAAATCTACAATCATGATGTTTTCACTACGTTCCTTTTGATTGTTTTTGAGCTCCTCTTTTAGTTGTTCGTCCACTCCAGGATCTGACGAACGTTGAGCAGTTCCTTTAATAGGTTGCGAAATCACAACAGTGCCGTCCTTTTTCAAATAGCGTTCAGGAGATGCCGACAAAGCGTAATACTGCTGATTTTTAAAAAAAGTCGTAAAAGGCGCTTTTGAGATGCTGTTCAGTTTTTGGTAGGTTTCCAATGGATCAATTGGCGTGTTTTCAGCATAAAACTCCTGACAGAAATTAGCTTCATAAATATCGCCTCTTTGAATGTGCGATAGCATCTTATTGACCTTTTCAAAATAGTGATCCTTGGTCAATCGTAATTTTATATTAATTTTTTCTGAAACATGGTCAACCTTATTGTTCGTCCATTGCTCTATTTCTTTAAGATCAGATTCAAATTCGTCATCCACCATTTTCAAATAGTGCATTTCAAGAACATCGCCTTTAATCAAAAAAATTTTCTTTGGTTGAAAAAAGAATAATTCTGGAAAGTTTAATCCATCAAAGTTATTGGAGTTTAGATCTTCAAGATCATTTTTTAAATCGTAAGTCAAATAGCCAAAAACCCAATCCTTGGTCACGCTTTGATACTCGTGTAGTTTATCAAATGCCTGATAGCTATCGGTAGTGATACTCGTAAACGCATCAACTGCCAAAACCGCGTCATAGCTACCATATTTTCGAGAATATTTATTGGAGTCCAACCAAACAACTTCATAAAATTGTTGGCTCCACTGCAAAAGCTGGGTCTTAAAATCAGGGGATAGAATGGTATAGGTGTGCTGTGTTCTCAAGGCTCAATTTTCCGAGGTAAAGTTAATGAGATTCTACAAACTAATTAAGAACTTTGTACTTTAGTTAAAAATATCAAAACCATGTTTACCTTAAAGAATTCGCTTCTGGAAATTGCCATCCACCCTGTAGGCGCAGAATTACAAAAAATTTCAGCTGTGAAAAATGGCTTAGAATTTATGTGGGATGGCAATCCTGAAATATGGAATGGCCATGCCCCCAATTTATTTCCCATTGTAGGCGAATTGAAGGACGGCAAGTTTACTTATCAAAACAAAGCCTATCACTTATCGAGACACGGGTTTACAAGACGTAGCAACGCTTTTGAATTAGCTGAACAAAGCGAAAACCTCTTAAATTTTAAATTGACATATTCTGAAACAACGCTACTGAATTACCCGTTTAAATTTGAATTTCTGGTGGGCTATTCATTGGTAGAAAATAAAATTAAAATCACCTATACCGTTAAAAACAGAGATGACAAAACCATTTATTTTTCTGTAGGTGGACATCCAGCATTCAAGTGCCCTTTATATCCTGGGGAATCTTATAATGATTACAGTTTGCAATTTGAACATCCTGAAACCTCACATACCCATCTACTAAACGTAAGTACAGGACTTTTCACTTCAGAAACCGAGGCTGTATTCAAAACTCCTGATACAATTCCGCTACACGCGCATTTGTTTGATAAAGATGCGCTTGTTTTTAAAGATTTGAAATCGAAGAACGTCGCGTTGATCAGCAAAAACCATGGTGAAATTTTAAATTTTGAATTCGAGGATTTCCCTTTTTTAGGAATATGGGCAAAACCGAAAGCCAACTTTGTCTGTATTGAACCATGGCAAGGCTTAGCTGATTCTGAGGACAGCAATTACATATTGAAAGACAAAGAAGGCATTGTGGCTTTAGAAAAGAACAACACTTATATCGCTTCCTACACCATCGAAATACACGAAGGGCATTTAGTGTAAGTTGATTATTAGTTTTAACTTTGGCCAGAATAAAGATAGAGTTATCGGTTATCCGTTATCGGTTATCCGTTGTCGGTTATCGGTTGGCGGTTGGCGGTGGTTGGTTGAAATAAAATTTTACACCCTATCAAATTAAAAGTTATCACCCATCAATAGTTTAACATAAAAAAACATCACACATCTTGAGCTTTAAAAACCTAAATTTAAACACCCCGTTATACAACGCCTTAGACGACTTAGGTTTTACCACACCTACTCCTATTCAGGAACAAGCATTTAATGTTGTGGCCTCTGGCAAGGATGTGGTGGGTATTGCACAAACTGGTACAGGTAAAACTTACGCCTATATGCTGCCCATACTTAAGAACTTACCTTTTTCTAAACAAGATAATCCGCGAGTGATGGTTTTAGTGCCCACACGCGAACTGGTTGTTCAAGTGGTTGAGGATATTGAAAAGCTGACCAAATATATTAACGTGAGAGTGCTCGGTATTTATGGTGGCGTCAACATCAACACTCAAAGACAGGCCGTTGCACAAGGCTTGGATATTATTGTGGCCACCCCTGGACGCTTATTTGATTTGGCGGTGAGCCATGTCTTACCATTGAAATCCATTCAAAAGATGGTGATTGACGAGGTGGATGTTATGCTCGACTTGGGATTTAGGTATCAACTCTTAAATATTTTCGATATTCTACCAGAACGTCGTCAGAATATCATGTTTTCTGCGACGATGACTGATGATGTGGATGAATTGATTACTGACTTTTTTACCAATCCAGAAAAAATTACCGTTGCTGTCTCAGGGACACCACTGGAAAATATCGTTCAAGCGCGTTATAATGTGCCCAACTTTTATACTAAAGTAAATCTCTTGGAGCATTTGCTCAAGGATAAAGAAGCTTTCAATAAAGTGTTGATTTTTGTGGCCTATAAGAAAATGGCGGATTTATTATTTGACAAGATCGAAGCACTTTTTCCTAATGAAAGCTCCGTCATCCATTCCAACAAAACACAAAATTATCGATTGCGGAGTATTGAGCAATTCCGAGAAGGTGAGAATCGCATCTTAATAGCTACCGATGTGATGGCTCGTGGACTCGATATTGACCATATCAGTCATGTTATCAATTTTGACACCCCACACTTCCCGGAAAACTATATGCATCGTATTGGAAGGACTGGTCGCGCGGAGCGAAAAGGTCATGCCTTAATATTTTCTACCGAGGCTGAACAAGAATGGGTAACAGCGATTGAAGGTTTGATGCAAATGGAAATACCGCTAAATGAGATTCCCGATGCAGTTTCACTTTCAACAGAACTCATTGAGGAAGAACGTCCACAAAATAAGGAGCGTTACAACCCTATAAAAAGACGTGATGAAGATCTTCCAGGACCTGCCTTTCATGAAAAAAAGGATAAAAATAAGAAGGTAAATCAGGGAGGCTCATACAAAAGAGACATCGCGAAGAAGTATAAAAAACCTAAAACAAGAGGCGATAAAAACTACAATAAAAGAAATAAGAGAAAATAGTTTTATACAATTATGAGATCAATAACAATATTTATTATTACTACAGTTCTACTTTTCAACACCAATAGTTTCGCCAACAAAAAATGGGGTGCTACTGGACATCGTGTTGTAGGAGCCATAGCCGATCAATACACGAGCAATAAAACAAAGCGTCATCTCAAAAAACTATTAAATCACCAATCCTTAGCCTTCGTATCTACCTTTGCCGATGAAATTAAGGCCGATCCGCGTTACAACGAATTTGACTCTTGGCATTATGTGAATATGTCCCTTGATGAGGATTATGAGTCGTCCAAAAAAAATCCAAAAGGCGATTTGGTCACTGGTATTGCCTATTGTAAAAAAGTCATTAAGGACGATAAAGCCTCCGATGCTGATAAAGCTTTTTATTTGAAAATGTTGATTCATTTGATTGGCGATTTACACCAACCATTACATATTGGGCGGGAAGAAGACCGTGGCGGCAACGATATTAAAGTAAAATGGCAATTTAAAGACACTAACCTTCATAGAGTTTGGGACAGTCAAATGATTGAGTCCTACAATATGAGTTATAGTGAATTGGCCGCAAATGCTGAATTTATATCAAAAAAGCAAATCAAGTTTCTTCAACAAGGATCTATTGTTGATTGGGTGAATTCCACACAACACTTAACGAAAACCATCTACAACTCCGTCGAGGAAGGAGAAAATTTACGTTACGCCTATTCCTATGAATATTTGGACATAGCAAGAACCCAATTGCAGATTGCGGGGATTAGATTAGCGAAGGTTTTAAACGATTTATTCTAAAAGTTGTAGACATTCTCCAGACTAAAATCCTATTAATCTATAGAACATTCGAGTAAAATTTTTGCGGTAGAATACTATTAAATTTAATATAAGTTGGGATTTTGACACAACCATTTCAATTTTTTACATCTAATAGAAAACGGACTATATATTATGAAAAAAAATATTCTAATTATTTCTCTATATATCCTAATTTTCAGTTGCAACACCGATGATGATAATTCTTCTGTTGATCAGAACTGCAGTCTCATCTCTGAAATTGTTTCCGAAGGTGAATTTAATTCCATCATTACTTCAAATTATGTGATAACTGAAATTGAATTAATTAGTGATTGTTTGGAAATAACATATAGTTCCAGTGGCTGCGGAACAGAATTGTGGGAAGAGAATTTATATAGTGTAGATGCCTTTTACGCTGTTTTTCCATTACAACGATCTGTCAAAATGGAATTAATAAATGAAGAGCTATGTGATGCTATATTTCAAAAATCAATTTCTTTTGACCTTACTCCATTCCAAATAAAAACTCAAAGTGAGGTACCATTAAATATTGATGGTTGGAACCAACAAATCATTTATAGATATTAGGACAATTGGTATTCTCTCGCCCTAACTTTTTGACTTGAACCTTAATTGGCCACATTTAAAAAATCAGTGTACAAAAAAAGCCTCCAAATTGCTTTGAAGGCTTAAATTTTGGGTGGAAGACCGGGCTCGAACCGGCGACCCTCGGTACCACAAACCGATGCTCTAACCAACTGAGCTACAACCACCGTATTGCACTTTTTATAGGAACATCTTAACGATGCTCCCCGCCCGAACGTGCCGTTCGGTACGGGCGGGTAACCAACTAAGCTACGACCACCATGTAACCGCATTCTTAAATGCGACTGCAAATGTAATTTATTTACTAATGTTTACAAAGTCTTTTGATGAAAATATTATATTAAATCGAATAAACTTTTAACTGCAGCATACCGCTCTACCGTAAAACCTTCGGCGTGCTCTGTTCCTATCAGTCGCCCTAAATCTCTCGCTCTATAATCAATACTATCTGTAAAGTTTTTACTGCTGATGGGTGTTTGGGGTGCTTTGCTTTCAGGATCAAAGAATTGCGTTTTATAAGCTGCAACTGCTTGCATTTTTTTATCCATAAATCCCGACACATCAACCACAATATCCGGCTCAATATTTTTCCATTGAATATAATGGTACACATATTTTGGTCGCCAATGTTGTTGTACTTTTCCATTCAATTCGGTTTCAATTTTCATCAATCCGCTTAAAAAGCAGGCATCTCTCGCCAATTGGCTGCCCTTGGCATGGTCAATATGCCGATCATTGATGGCATTGCATAAGACCATTTCTGGTTGATATTTTCTGATCATTCGGATCAGTTCCAATTGATGCGCTTTATCATTAATAAAAAAACCATCCGCAAAACCCATATTCTCTCTCACCACAACACCTAATATTTTTGCGCCTTCTGCGGCTTCCGATTTTCTAGTTTCAGCGGTGCCCCGAGTGCCAAGTTCGCCGCGCGTAAGATCTATAATCCCCACTTTTTTACCGTTGTGGACTTCTTTTGCAATGGTGGCACCACAGCCTAACTCTACGTCATCTGGGTGAGAACCGATCGCCAAAATGTCTAATTTCATCTGTTTATAGTTTTATTTTCTAATTAAAGGTTACAACTAACTGCTATTTGGCTTCCAATTGCTGTCTAATTTTAACCACGAATGTCACGAATTAACCCCATTTCATACATGAATCATAACTTGACAATTCTTATGTTTTAAATTTCTGAAATGAAACAGAGGTCCAGTCTGTTTTCAAACACTACTGACTTCAATTCCATCATTAAAGTTTAATTTTTAATCCAATCGTTTTGTTCCTTTTCGGTCAAAAATGACCAAGCCACTACCCTACTTACTTTATTACCTTGAATCATATCCAAAACCTGGAACTCAGTTGCTCCCAATTTTTTCAATGAGGCCTCCATTGATCGGACATGGCTGACATTTGATACCAAACTTGTAAACCAGTAGCACTGTTTAGGGAATTGGGAACTTTCATACAAATAATTGTGCAAAAACGCTTTCTCTCCACCGGCGTAACACAACTCTTTTGGTGTCCCACTAAAGTTTCTAACTACTTTATCGACGTTCTTACCCAATCCTTTCAATTTTGTTTTGGTGGCATCAAGAGCCTCCGCCTGACTTTTAAAAAATGGCGGATTGCAAATAGAAGCAGTAAACTTATCCGATGGTTTAAGGATCCCCTTTAAAATGTGCTGATAATCTTTTTGATGACGCAATGTAATGGCATCTCCAAAATTGTTTTTGTCGATAATTTTTTGGGCAAATTGCAGGGACTTTTCATCAATATCTGTACCTACAAATTGCCAACTAAAGAGTGCATTGCCCAATAAAGGGTAGATACAACTGGCGCCCACACCAATATCCAAAACTTTGACATCCGTTTTTAAATGGCTTCGTCTCAATAAATCGGACAGATGGTGCATATAATCCGCGCGACTTGGTATGGGTGGACATAGATTTTGGTCAGGAAAACCCCAAAACTGAATGTTGTAATATGTAAACAACAAGGCCGTATTTAAAGATTTTACCGCATCCGGGTTCGAGAAATCGATGGTTTTGGTTTGATAATCATTGACATAAACATAAGGTTTTAATGGCTCATGATTTTTTACAAGCAGGTCAAAATCGTAATTTTCAAGATGAAATGAGTTTTTATGCAAATTATTAAGGTTTTATTGCGACAGATCTTTTAATTTATTTTCTATTCTTTTATCTGGAATCAACCACAACAAGGCTACCAAAACAAAAATAGCTTCCCCAATTCTTACATCAACTAAAGTGCCAACAATGCCACAGACATATAAAATTGGAGACACCTTTCCTTTGATGTCTCTTCCTAATGCAGCTTTCAATATAGAGTCTTTTCCTTGATTTTTGATAATAGCATTTTGCAAAATAAAATAAGCAATAGCAGCACATAACAACACTATACCGTACAAAAATACCGAGGCCGTTGTAAAATCATTTTCACCCATCCAACCGGTTACAAAAGGAATCAGTGACAGCCAAAAAAGCAGATGGATGTTGGCCCACAGAATTGTTCCTGAAACCTCCTTTACCGTTTGCATCATGTGATGATGGTTATTCCAATAAATTGCGACATAAATAAAACTCAAAACATAGCTACCAAAAACGGGAAATACACCTTGTAAGTCCTTAAAATCACCGCCGTGTGGCACTTTAAGCTCCAGAACCATTATGGTAATGATAATTGCCAAAACGCCATCTGTGAATGCTTCTAATCTGCCTTTATTTATCATAAATTACGGTTTGTTTGCGGCATTAGTTCTCAAAACCTTAGTCTTACGCCTGTAGTTTTGCTTTTTTTACCGTCTCAATGGCTTGCTCAATATCTGCAATCAGATCTTTTTTAGATTCTATCCCCACCGAGAAGCGAATCAAATTATCACTCACACCTATTTTATCTCGCTCTTCCTGGGTCAGTAAAGCATGAGAGGTTTTATGAGGCGATAGCATTGTACTTTCAACACCTGCCAAACTCATTGACGGTTTGATCAATTTCAATTCCTTTTGGAATGCCATGGCATCCAATCCATCAACCAGCTCAAAAGAAAGCATGCCTCCAAATCCTTTCATTTGCGATTTTGCCAAAGCGTACTGAGGATGGGTTTTGAGCCCAGGATAATACACCTGTTTGACGTCCTCATGAGCTGATAAAAATTGAGCCAATTTTTGGGCATTTTTATTTTGGGCCTTGACGCGTAAAGCCAAAGTCTTCATACTGCGCTCCAGCATCCAAACGGTCATATCACTCAAACTACCACCTAAATTCTTGGCTACATTAAAAATGGCCTCCATATGAGTTCTACTGCACGCAACCGCACCTGCCAATATATCAGAATGGCCTCCCAAATATTTTGTAGCGGAATGCATGATAATGTCAATTCCAAAATCGATTGGTGTTTGATTGACAGGACTTGCAAAGGTATTATCAATTGTGGTGATAATGTTTTTCGATTTTGCCAAATCAGCAACCCCCTTAATATCCGTGATGGTCAACAAGGGATTGGATGGGGTTTCTATATGAATTAGCTTTGTATTCGGTTGGATGGCCGCATCAAAATCGGCAACCTCGTATCCATCCGTAAACGTAAATTCGATACCGTATTTAGGAAACTCTTCCCTAATAAAATTGCTGGTGCCACCATATAAGGTATTTTGGACCACAATATGATCGCCTTGTTTTAAAAATGCCAAAAACACTGTGCTAATGGCTGCCATTCCGCTTCCAAAAATCATTCCTGCTTCGGCATGCTCCAAGGCTGCTATCTTTTTGGACAAATGTTCTTGGTTTGGTGTGTTAAAATACCGTGGATAACGTTTCACATCAACATCGTCAAATTGATATGATGTAGACATATAAATAGGCGATACCGCTCCTTTAAACTGTTCATCCTTGATTTCGCCAACGTGCGTGCAAATGGTGTTTAATCCGTATTTTGATTTTGACATGGGTTCTAAAATTTAATAAGCTTTAAAATTACGAATATTTGATTATACATCGATGAAATATCAAAGTGCTTTTTATAACGGTAAAATCAAGAAACATGGTGCCGAAATGAACAGGACAGATAAAAAGATGAAGAAAAAAGGAATAAAAATTATATTTTCCATAGTGGAAAGCTTCGCGCCATAAGCCCGGTGCTGAGCATAGAGGTTTTAAAAATTTGAATAAGAAAAACCATTACAAGATACATGTATAAATCTAATCTTCTAAAAAAATATCTAAACTTAAAAACTGTATTTTAGGCATTGTAACTCATTTAACTTATATTCGTAACGCTATTAATAAATTACTCTCCAAATGCTTAAAGCCGTATTATTTGATATGGACGGTGTTATTGTGAACACTGAGCCATTGCATCAAAAATCTTATGCCCTCATGTTTGACGATGTCAATATAGAGGTCCCAGATGATCTTTATTCTACTTTTACAGGACAGTCCACACGTGCGATTTGTGACATGTTGATCAAACATTTTAATTTGCCATTGGGTACTGAAACCTTACAGGAAATTAAACGTTATCACTTCAAGAATTTATTTGAAAACGACGACGAATTAGATCTTCTACCTGGAGTTTTAGACCTGATTAAAGATTATTACAACAATGGATTGACCTTGGTACTTGCGTCTTCTGCAACCATGGAAAACATCAATAATATTTTCAAGCGTTTCAATTTAAACCAATATTTCGTGGCCAAATTGAGTGGCGCCGATTTAAAAGCGTCCAAGCCACATCCTGAAATCTTTGAAAATGCTGCTAAGGCGGCCGGATTTGACCGCGATCAATGTATGGTAATTGAAGATTCGACAAACGGAATCAAAGCAGCAAAAGATGCTGGTATTTTTTGCGTTGGCTATGATGGCTTAGAATCAAATGATCAAGATTTCTCACTTGCCGACATGGTCGTGAACGATTTTAAGGATATTGCGTATGAAACCATTTCCAAACATTTCAATTCTGTTCTTGCTGATAAGTAGCAATCCTGTTAGCTGATTTAAAACTATTACAAAGCGTTAAAATTTCAGACTGACATTGTCTTTTTTTCAATTAAGAAAACAATTAGGACATTACTTCTGCTTTTTTAGCAAGTCATTCTGCTCTTGGATCAACTCTGTCAACTGTGAAAGCAACTCAATGTCCTTTGGTGTTTTGATGGTTTTATCTTTGACATCATGAGCCTTGTTTTTAAGGCTATTCATGAATTTGACCACAAGAAAAACGGTCATCCCAATGATCATGAAATCCATAAACGCTTCAAAAAGGGCACCATAACCTATTGCCACTTCGTCCGAGACGAGCTCTCCAGCCGGATCCATCACTTTGTCCCTTAAAATAAAACGCTTGTCCTGAAAGTTTAAACCATCGGTCATTAAGGACAAAGGCGGCATTAATACTTTTTTCACCAAGACATCAATCACTTTATTGAACGACGCTCCAATAATGATACCGATGGCCATGTCCATCATATTACCTTTTACGGCAAATTCTTTAAATTGTTTAAAAAAGCCCATCTATTTATAGTTTTTGGTTTAAGATTAATGACAACAGCCACAAACAATGGTTTATGGCTGATATCTTAATAGAACAAATTAAGTTTTATTTTTTATAGTAAATAGCATATTTTCGATAAGCAAATATGGCCAATATGGTTACAATTGCAACGGTAATAGCAATAAACTTTAAGCTGACAATTTGATCACCACTGGCGTAGGCATGGAGTCCTGATAGGTAGAAATTCACTCCAAAATAGGTCATCATAATACTTGCAAAAGCAATTATCGACGCCAAGTTAAATCCAAAACGCCCACGTAGGCCCGGAACCAATCTCATGTGGATAACAAAAGCATAGACCATAATACTGATTAATGCCCATGTTTCTTTTGGATCCCATCCCCAGTAACGGCCCCAGCTTTCGTTGGCCCACATCCCACCTAAAAAGTTTCCGATGGTCAATAATACTAAACCAGTAGTCAGGGCCAATTCATTAATGATTGTAAGCTCTTTGATATTGAGCAACATCTTCTTTTTATTTTTTTCGTTGGTAAAGATCATCAAAATCAGAGAGACTGCTCCCAATATCATTCCTAAAGTAAAGGGTCCGTAGCTCATTACAATAACGGCCACGTGAATCATTAACCAATAGCTATCCAATACCGGTTCCAAGGTTGAAATGGCAGGATCCATCCAATTCCAATGAGCCACCATCAAAATAATAGCAGTCACAAAAGCCGTTGCGGCAATTGTAAGATCACTTTTTCGACCAAAAGCCAACCCGAAGAACATGGTTGCCCAAGCTACATAAATCATCGATTCGTAGGCATCACTCCAAGGCGCATGGCCCGACAGGTACCAGCGTACACCCAACCCTGCGGTATGAAGTACAAATAACCCTAAAAGAATAAATCCGAAGACTTTAATACTGACATTAACAAACTTATTCTTGCCGTTAAAAATTTGTACAATTAGCAAAATGAACATCAGTGTTCCTACGTACATATACCAACTAAACAGATTCTTAAAAATATCATATTTGTTATAGGCAATTTCGGTTTCTATCTTTTTATCAGATAGCATGACCTCACTGCCATATTTCTCCTGAGTTTTTTTAATCCCATTCAACACTGCATCTGCTCGTGAGAAATCGCCATCCTGTTTGGCTTGATTGAGCGTCAGTAAATAAGCGCTGAAACCATTGTTTATAAAATTCCCCAAAAGCGAATCGCTTATTTTTTCACGATAACCGCCATCTCTAAATTCCTTTGAAGATATCCACTTATTGTTATCATCTTCTGGAACCGGGAAAATTTTCATGGCACGTCCCTCTAATGCATTATGCAATAAGTTAACGCGTTGATCGGCCTCTTTAAACTCCTTTTGAGATCCATTAGGTATTGCCGCTCTGTAAGCACTTTCAAGGTAAGGCTCTAATTTGTAGATGCCCTCTTCCGTAAAGAAATCGATAAATGCCACATATTTCTGATCCATAGGCGCCCCTATAATCTTTCTGATAGTATCCGCTTTATTTGCAGCCAAATAAATAACGGGTACATTATACCAGAGCAACGGACTTTCCTGAATGGACAACATGACCTGATTGGCAGTAAACCCTTCATAAGTATCATGTTTGCTCAACTTACGTAGCATTTCGGAAGCATACGTATCCATTGGCATCATACGGCCACTATAATCCTGAACCACCATGTGTCCAAATTTATCGGCTTGTTCTTTTGGGGTAATATTAGCTCTAAGGACTGAATCTATTTGGGCTTTGGTTGGTCTGTCATTATGACGATGCCCATCATCAGGCGAATGAGATTGAGAAAACCCTAAGGCTGAACACCCAATTAATAAAATTGTGGCAAGTTTTCGTTTTTGACTTTTAACTTTTTCGAGCATGCGATTCAAATCAGCAAATCGTGTGTTTTTGTCAAACCAAATCGCCATAAGTCCAATATACAATAAGATATATCCAATATAAGTTACCCAAGTTCCCCAAAAATCATGGTTAACAGAAAGAATTGTTCCTTTTTCGTCGGGGTCAAAACTTGCTTGAAAAAAACGATAACCTCTGTGATCCAAAATATTATTCATATAGATATGATAATCAAAATCGCCCTGTTCTTCATCCAATACCGTCACCTTACTTTCATAAGACGAATAGCTCTTTTCGGTTCCTGGATATTTTTGAGCGATAAATTCGTTGAGTTTTACTTCAAATGGCAATTCCATCAATTTGGAACCATATTTAAGTGCAATGTCTAAATTTCCAAATTTAACCTGTTCAAAAGGATTGTTTTTAAACGGACCGCCCAATAAGTTGACTCGTTTGGTTTCGCCATCAACTGTAACTTTAAGCACAACGCCATCCTCATCCCCCGCCAGCATTTCAGATTTTTTGACCACATCAAAAACACCTTTTTCTATAGGTTTCGGAAACACCATAGACATATTTCCAATAAGGTATCGCGATCGTAAAACTAAGGGTTGCACACTGTCTTTTACAACAGTGCCCGTTTCCATGGTTGCCATGGTCATATAACTTCCTTCATAAGGCGACTCAATGGTCAAGCCATCAGGGGTGGAGGTGATATTAATAGCACCCGGGGTTGGTTTATCTAAAGCCACTAAAACGTTATGAAGATTAGAAACCTCGCCAACTTTCAGGAAATGATTGTGAGGTTGACCATCTCCAGCTTCAACTAATTTAAGGTACGACTCCCCCGATGGGTCTGGTAGAATATCTATTTCTGCACTTTTGATGTATTTTTCCAATTCAATAGTGATCGGCGTATTGTCATAATCAGTTTCTATGTGGAGTTTATTGTCTAATCGGTATGAAAAGTCGACTTCGCGTTCAATAATTTTACGTTGAGCCACGCCATTGACCATATAATCGCCATCAATATAAGCAGTAACATAGGTTTTTTGTGACAAAAATTGTTTTTCAGATGCACCTTCACGTATATGCATCATGCCTTCATAGCCAATATATCTGGTGATAAATGCACCAAAAATGATCAAAACGAAAGATAAATGTAAGGTCAGGGTCGCCCATTTCTCCTTACGCCAGAGTCTGTAGCGAGAGATATTACCAAAAAAATTGATCATAAAAATTCCCATAATGGCTTCAAACCACCAAGCGTTGTAAATTAAATGTCGCGTGTAAGGTGTTGGTGAAGTTTCCTGATTGGCATCTAAAAATGTCCCTATGGCCATAGCTAAGCCAAATACAACAAATAAAATGGCAGTTAAACGGGTGGAGAAAAGAATATTAGCGAGTCTTTTTTGCATGATAGAAGAACTAATTTTTGGGTGTTCAATTAAGCAGTGCAAATTTAGCCTTTTTTGTTGATGATTGAAGGCATATTGAATGTTAAATTTCAGATAACTATATTGTCCCAAATTTTTAAAAAAACTATTTGAAATTAGAACCTATAGCCTTTTAAACTATTACCTTAAATGCCAAGTGTTCGTCTTGGATAACCCAACAATCATTACCCCTTGCTGTTCTTCCAATGATTCATCGGAAAACAAAAAATGACCTAACATGGTCATTATAAAATGATTGTGTTTAGAAGATTTGAATCGTTATATAAAGCATTGAATACTTGCCCATTATAGATTAATGTGCACTCGAATTGAAAATCGCAGAAGATTGGATAAATCAAAATTGTAGAGGCTGCATTTTACGACTTCAACATCAGACAGCCGGTCTATTAATCTATTTAAAACCTATGCAATGTGAGCCATTCGTTACGGATTGAAAACTTTATATCCTATTCCTGGCGTGCCTGAAAAATGTTCAAATACATAAAAGTTCCCATTTTACGCGCCCTATTTTTAGCGTTTTGAGCATATTCACCATCAAAAAGCTCGTCCAGCGTTGCAAACCATAAATTCAACCATAGACCAAAATGCAGTTCTGTAATGGTATTGTCATTTTCTTTATCAACGTCAATATGCACTTGTAGAGGGTTTCCAAAATATCGGTTATCCAATTTTCTGGTCATAAACAAGCTGGTTTCCCAAAATGTGGTTAAACGCTCAATATGAGCATCCCAATCGGTGATGACCCGATTAAAAAACGGGCCTAAAATCTCATCTTTTCTAACCTTCTTATAAAATTCTGAAACGAGTAGAAATACATCGTCCCTATCTTGAATGTCCTTTTTTTCCATTATACATTATGCTAAACGTATCAAATTAATGATGAGGAACGTTGAATGCACTAAAATTGTTGCGATCAATAAATTATAGATAATTTTCGGCTTCAATTGTGCATATAAAGATCCATTATACGCCATGGCAAAGCTAACAACTAAAATTAAGTCCAAGAAACGAAAATTATAAGTACTGTTCATTAAAATAAACATGGCTGCAATAGAACCTAAGCAACTTTGAAAAATGATGGACAACGGAACATATAAGGTCAAATGTTCTTTAAAATCTTCGAGCCCTTTGTTATAGAGTGTCATAGTTCTTATTTTTTGAGTTCTTACAAAGTTCCTAAACGTTTATTCGTACTTTTATGATTCAAATCATAAGATCATGATTCCCGAAGATACAATACATGCTTTTGGAGGTAGTTTAAAGACCTATTCTAAAGATCGAATCATTTTCAATGAAGGTGAACGAGCAGATTTCTATTTTCAGATCCAAACAGGACAAGTCAAAATGTACAATATGACGGAAGAAGGAAAAGAATTTGTACAGGGCTATTTTGAGAGTGGCAACTCCTTTGGAGAACCGCCATTGTTTGGTGCCTTTAAATATCCAGCAACGGCGTTGGCGCTCGAGACCTCTAAAATCTACATGCTTTCTAAGTTGGCCTTTTTTAAGCTTTTAAAAACTCACCCCGACATTCATTTAAAATTCACAAAATTGATTTGCAAACGTATGGTCTATAAGGCTAAGATAGCAAGAGAGGTCTCAATTTATCCACCAGAACATCGTATTTTAACCTTACTGCACCATCTTAAAGGTAGCACTCAGAGGGATAACAGTTTTGAAGTGCCTCTAACAAGGCAGCAAATTTCAGATTTAACCGGTCTACGGGTAGAAACAGTTATCAGAGCCATTAAAAAACTCGAAAAATCAGAGGCTTTAGCTATAATTGACAGAAAGGTTTATATCTAAAAATCGAAAAACCATGGAAGAACATAAAAACAAATCGGAAAGTGAATACTGTAAGAAACCCAAAAATTCCGATTTCTTAATTCTTAATTCCTATTTCTTCATTAATTTAGCGGCATGATTTCAGTGGTTATTCTTGGGGCAGGCAATGTCGCAACGCATTTATTCAACGCTTTTTACAACGCAAATGATATTACTGTAAGCCAGTGGTTTAACAGAAATATTAGCCATCTAAGTTCTTACAAGAACAAGGTGGCCATCACAGACAATTTATCAGAATTAAAAGAAGCCGATTTATATATTATTGCTGTCAGTGATGATGCAATTGCCAATTTATCATCGCAATTGACGTTTGAAAACCGATTGGTGGTCCATACGTCTGGCACAGTCAATATTCATGACCTCGACAAAAAAAACCGTCGTGGGGTATTTTATCCTTTACAGACCTTTAGTAAAACTGCAGAATTAAATTTTGCAGATGTGCCCATTTGTATTGAGGCTATTGACAAATCAGATCGCAGAATTCTGAAAGGCCTAGCAAAAGCAGTTGGCAGCAATAGCCATAAAGTTAATACCAACCAGCGCAAAGCTTTACATCTGGCCGCTGTATTTGTTAATAATTTCACCAACCAATTGTATCGTGTGGCACATGAAATTACTGAAGCGGAGGGCGTGGAATTTGATATTCTGAAACCTTTAATCTTAGAAACTGCAAAAAAAGTTCAGATTTTATCGCCATATATGGCACAAACTGGTCCGGCAAAACGCAATGATAAGAAAACCCTCAAAAAACATATCGATTTATTAAAAGATGAACAGCATCAGGCAATCTATGAGCTCTTGACTGCCAGCATCCAAAAAACACATCGTGTGGCAACGGGCGCCACTGTTCGATCAAAAAAAACAAAGTAAATGGAAGAAAAAAGTTATAAAGAATACCTCGCTCAAATCACCACTTTTATATTTGACGTTGACGGCGTATTAACCGATGGCACAATTTCACTCACCACTACTGGCGAAATGCTTAGAACCATGCATACAAAGGACGGTTTTGCCATGAAAACCGCCATAGAAGCAGGTTTCCATTTGTGCATTATCTCAGGCGGCAATAATGAAGGTGTCCGCCATAGACTGCAGGCACTTGGTGTTACTGACATCTATCTTGGTGCCAACAATAAAATTGAGCAACTAGATGCTTATATGGAAAAACATGACATTAAACATGAAGAGGTGCTGTATATGGGCGACGATATTCCGGATTTTCCTGTAATGAAACTTGTGGGCCTACCTACCTGTCCGCAAGATGCCGTTCCAGAAATTAAGGCTATTTCGAAATATATTTCTCATAAAAATGGCGGCAAAGGTTGCGTAAGAGATGTTATTGAACAGGTTTTGAAAGTCCAAGGAAAATGGAATGGCAATTTTAATGCTAAGTATGATTGATGAAGCTTGAAGCACGGAGCGTGAAGTTGAAAGGCCAAGTGATTAGGGATTTAACTTTAAGATGAATACGCTATATATTAAGTAATTAAAAAAAACTGAAGTCTGCGAAAATCTGCTCGAAAAAACATAAAATATGAGATGAAAAGCTTGAAACTTTAAACTTGAAACTCTTGAGTTTTGAACTCATTACTTCTGAACCTATAACTCCGAACAAACACCACCCACCCATTGAATATTCTGAATTTAATCCGCTGGAAAAACCTATTGATGATTGCCTTTGTGCAATTACTCATTAAATACGCCTTATTTCAACCTTTTATTGACCAAACAGAATTGACAATTACACTCAATGGTTTTGGGTTTGGACTTTTAGTTATTGCTACACTTTGTATTGCAGCAGCCGGAAATATCATCAACGATATCTACGATGTTGAAACGGACTTGGTCAACAGACCATCTGATGTAATCATCGGTGTAAAGATTCCTGAAAAAACCGCCTATGCCCTATTCATTGTTCTCAATGTGATTGGAGTGCTTATTGGGTTCTACCTATCTCATCTGGTAGGAAGGAGCGGCTTTTTTGCTATTTTTGTCATCATCTCCGCATTGCTCTATATCTATGCATCCTATCTTAAACAAATGCTTCTAGTAGGAAACATTTTGATCTCAGTATTAGTAGGTATGAGCATTCTCATTGTTGGAGTTTTTGAATTAATGCCAGTAATTACCGATCAAAATCAAGCCACACAATTAACCTTCTTTAAGATTCTTTTTGATTACGCCTTATTTGCATTCCTGATCAATCTTGTGCGCGAAATTATCAAGGACCTTGAGGATGTTGATGGCGATTACAAATCGGGAATGAGTACGCTCCCAATAGTCATTGGACGTGACAGAGCATCAAAAGTAGCTTTTGTGGTTTCTCTATTGCCAATATTTGGTTCCTTATATTATGTGGCCTCTTACCTCTTGAAATACGAATTGTTTATCGGTTATTTTTTCGTGCTTATTGTTGTACCATTAATTTATATCGCCCTAAAAACTTTCCACGCAAAAACTAAAAAACACTACCATCATATTAGCAATATGCTTAAATTGGTCATGCTATTTGGGATGCTGTCCTTACTGCTTTATCCGATTGTTTTGAAGTAGGTAACTTTCGTTGAATTAATCTCTCACAGACGCGTGAAGGCTCGGAGAGGTGTGAAGATCGAAACTGGAAGTTAGAAGAAACTGCAGACAAAACACTGTCTGCCCGTCTGCTTGCCCGAAACTTTTGTAGAGGCGGTTAGCAATTGCGAATGCCGAAACACTGCCTACTGCTTACTGAACACTAAACACTGAAGACTAAAAAAATGCTCAACGAAAAACTAAAACATCACAACATCATCTTAGCATCAGCCTCACCAAGGCGACATCAGTTTTTCAAAGATTTGGGTCTGACATTTGAAATTAGATTAAAACCGGTCCATGAAGAATATCCGGAGCGATTGAATCATTTTGAGATCAGTGATTACCTTGCTCAACTTAAAGCTCTACCTTACAAGAAAGAGTTGAAACCGAACGATATTCTCATCACCAGCGATACCATTGTTTGGGCCAACAACAAGGCATTGGGCAAGCCAAAAGATGCTAAAGAAGCTTTCGAAATTATAAAATCCCTGAGCAACACCACCCATGAGGTCATTACCTCAGTTTGCTTTACCTCGCCTACTTACGAAAAAACGGTAAATGCCGTCACAAAAGTGACCTTCAAACGCTTCAGTGATGAAGAAATCAACTATTATATCAACACGTGCAAACCTTTTGATAAAGCAGGTGCTTATGGTATTCAAGAGTGGATTGGTCAAATTGGCGTGACCAAAATAGAAGGCTCTTATTTTAATGTGATGGGTCTGCCAACCCATCTGGTTTACAAAACATTAAAAGACATGGTTAAAAGCCTTTAGTATCGTATTTTTAATCAAAACCAATTTTCCATGAAAGTATCACATACCACATTGTTTCCCTTTATCCTCATTCTTTTAATTTTCTCTTGCAAGGAAGGTACAGAAGCGACTCAGAAACCCCAAGAAATCAAACCATCAACCATAGAAGCAAAGCAGAAAAGTGCTCAGCCTTTATCCGATGAATTCAAAGCCTATTGGTTTGACAATACCGCCGAAATAACTTCATTTACTTTAGAACAGGCGCGCTATGGTGAAATCCGAGAAGGCAATGCGGTATTGGTGTTTGTTACCGAACCATTTTTAAGAGACGAGCAAGTGAAAGCAGATGAGACTACATCTTCAGACATCGCTGTCCTAAAACTAAATGCCACTAAAAACTTCAATACTGGTATCTACCCCTACAGCATCATGCAAAGTGTTTTTTACCCATTGGCAAACAATCAACATGCTTTAAAAATAACAGCTTCTGTACAAGAATGGTGCGGTCAGGTTTATACCCAACTCAATAACCGAACGGAATTTGATGTGGCCTCCCACTCCTATTTTGAAGGAGAAGCTGATGAAAATTTCAGCATGAGCAAAACGATACTCGAAAATGAATTATGGACACAGTTGCGCATCAATCCGGAGAGCTTACCAACGGGGGATTTAAAAATCATCCCTTCTTTCGAGTTTTTACGTCTCAGACATGTTCCTTTTAAAGCCTATGCCGCTTCCGCAGAATTGCTTGCAGGTACGTACACCATCACTTATCCAGAGTTAAACAGAAGTTTGAGCATCAATTTCAATCCGCAATTTCCTTTTGACATCACCTCGTGGGAAGAAACTTTTATCAGCGGCTTTGGTGACAACGCCAAGCCATTAACCACCAAAGCAACTAAAATAAATACTATAAAATCCGACTATTGGAACAAGACCACAAATAACGATTTTCCATTGAGAGAAAGCTTAGGTTTAAATTAGACTTCTGCGTTTTCTGTGTATCTTTGCAGATAATTTTTATATTGAAAATTTATGTTTTTCCAAACTTATCATAAAGAGTTTATTTATACAGGGATAGTCCTTATTCTATTATTGGTGACCCGATTTTTCATCAATGCGCTCATTGGTAAAATATCGCAAAAAAACGGGATCAACCTTGCGCGTACTCAATTAATGCAACGTTACGTGAGTGTGGCATTGCTGATGCTTGCTCTTTTAATCATTCCTTTTATTTTTGGAACTCAGGCCAACGATTTGGTCGTGCTTTTTTCATCCGTATTTGCAGTTATAGGGATCGGTCTTTTTGCCATTTGGTCGATTTTGAGCAATATCACTTCGGGCATTATTATGTTTCTCTCTTTCCCATATAAAGTAGGTGATAAAATAAAAATTCACGATCATGATTTTCCTTTGGAAGGCATCATTGAAGACATTAGAGCCTTTCAACTACATTTGCGTATTGATAATGGCGATTTGATTACCTATCCTAATAACCTAATGCTCCAAAAACCGGTGACCTTGATTAAAAAGGACGCCATCTATGATGTGTTTGATGGCGGGACCGATTTGACCTAATATATCCAACTCTATACCTCTTCATAATCCTTGAGCCACCTTATTTAAAAATGCTCATAACCCTGTAAATGAGTATCTTTAATTGATAAAGACCATCCATTCGTGCAGGTTCTAAAACCTATTACGCACGATCAACGGGTTCCGACCAGGCTTGGTCTACCCAATAAATATTGATAAAAATCAAATTTATCACCTACTCCTATTTTAAAGACGCTACTGGAGAAATTGTGAACTTTGAGTAATTAAACCCCTTGATGTATTTCAAATTATTCCGATTATGAGTTAAATAAAAACTAAAATCGGAAATTACGATGCTTCTTTTTTATATTTGAAGAATTCGCTAAAGTCCAAAAAATGTTCAGACCTTATTTTTTCATTTTAATTACTTTATTTTATTGCTTTTCAACTCAAGCACAACATCCTAAAAAACCCACAAGTTCAGAAATTTATCAAGCCATAGAAAAGCTCAATTTCTTAGGTTCTGTTCTTTATGTTGCCGCACATCCGGATGATGAAAATACGCGACTTATTGCTCATATGGCCAATGGTGTTAAGGCCAGAACTGCCTATCTCTCATTGACGCGTGGTGATGGCGGTCAAAATCTTATTGGACCAGAGCTGAAAGAGCTATTGGGAGTCATCCGGACCCAAGAATTATTGGCCGCACGCGGTATTGACGGTGGCGAACAGCTTTTTAGTAGAGCGGATGATTTCGGTTACTCCAAACATCCCGATGAAACCTTGGCCATATGGAATGAGAAGGAAGTATTGAGTGATGTGGTTTGGGCTATTCGAAAGTTCCAACCAGACATTATCATTAATCGTTTCGATCATAGAAGTCCGGGGACAACCCACGGCCATCATACGAGTTCAGCAATGTTGAGTGTAGAGGCCTTTGATAGTGCGGCAGATCCCTCAAAATTTCCAAATCAATTACAGTCTGTTGATATTTGGCAGGCAAAACGCGAATTCTTTAATACCTCATGGTGGTTTTATGGCAGTAAGGAAAAATTTGATGCTGCTGATAAAACCAATCAATATGCGGTAGATGTAGGCGATTTTTACCCGGCGCTGGGCCTTTCAAATCCCGAAATTGCCGCATTGAGCCGAAGTGCCCATAAATCGCAGGGATTCGGAAACACAGGAACCCGAGGAAGCGATTTTGAATATTTAGAACTCATAAAAGGCGACGCTCCAAAAGACAAGAACAATATTTTTGAAGGTATTGATACCAGCTGGAACCGTGTTAAAGGCGGCAAACGCATTGGAGTACTACTGAAAGAAGTTCAGGATAATTACGATTTTAAAAATCCGTCAGCCTCAATTCCAAAATTGATAGAGGCTTATCGATTGGTTCAGCAACTTGAAAATTCTCACTGGAAAGCTATCAAGTCTGAAGACCTTAAAGACGTTATTGCTGCTTGCGCAGGATTGTTTATGGAAGCCGTAGCGGCATCTAATTTTGCCACCAAAAACAGCAATGTGAAGTTGAAATTGGAGGCCATCAACCGCAGCCCCCAAAACATGGTATTAAGCGCCATAGTTTTGTCTGATGGCACAAGCATTCCAAAAAACACCGAATTAAAGTTCAATGATTCCCACCAGTATGAATCGCAAATACACATTCCGGCCACCGCTAGTTATTCCACCCCTTATTGGTTGGAAAACAAAGGCACTTTGGGCATGTACAAGGTTGATGACCAACAGCTCATCGGCTTGCCGGAAACACCCAAAACAACCACTGCAACCTTTAATATTTCTATTGAAGGTGAAATGTTAGCCTATACAAAACCGGTCATTTATAAAATTAATGATCCTGTAAAAGGTGAAGTGTATAAACCTTTTGAAATAGTTCCGGAAGCTTCCGCACATATTGCTGAACCGGTCATTATTTTTGCCGATGAACAACAAAAGGATATTCAAGTAGTCGTTAAGGCCAATCGTAAAAATTTAGAAGGTTATGTTCAACTGGCATATCCTAAAGGGTGGCAGGTGTATCCTGAAAAGCAGAATATTGCCATCTCCAATAAAGGCGAAGAACATATCTTGAACTTCACGGTTATTCCTTCAAAAAACCAGAGCGAAGGCCTACTGACACCAATGGTGCATATAGGCAACAATGTTTTCACTAAAAAATTGGTTGAGATCAACTATGATCATATTCCGTTTCAAATGGTCTTGTTGCCAAGTGAAAGTAAAGTGGTCCGATTGGACATTAAGAAAAAAGGTGAAAACATTGGTTATATTGAAGGGGCTGGAGATGTTGTTCCAGAAAGTTTACGGCAAATTGGTTATCATGTAACCATTATCAAGCCCGAAGATATCACCGCCGAAAACCTTGACCGTTTTGACGCCATTGTAGTTGGAATTAGAGCCTATAACACGGTGGATGCCTTAAAATTTAAACAGCAACAGTTATTCAATTTTGTAGAACAAGGAGGCAATTTAATTATCCAATACAACACGAGTGGCGGTCTTGTTGTTGATGATTTAGCGCCATATCCATTGGAGTTATCACGGGATCGTGTGACTGATGAAAACTCAGAAGTCGTATTATTGAACACCTCTAATGAATTACTCAACTATCCCAACAAAATCACCCAAAGAGACTTTGAAGGTTGGGTCCAAGAACGTGGCCTTTATTTTCCCGACAAATGGTCAAAAGAATTTACGCCGCTATTATCTATGCACGACAAAGGCGAATCTCCAAAAGAAGGCAGCTTATTGGTGGCCAAATATGGAAAAGGACATTATATTTATACAGGATTAAGCTTTTTCAGGGAATTCCCAGAAGGTGTGGCCGGCGCCTATCGATTATTTGCTAATATGCTTTCGGTAGGTAAAAAGACACCTAAAGCAGACGACCAATTGAAAAATTAAGGTTTTATCTTATAAGTTTAAAAAACATCACAATTATGCAGAACAAACCAACAAATCAACCACCAAAAGAACCTTGGAAAAAATCATACACCTTGGTCTTGATTGCCAATGCTGTATATATCGTCCTTTTTTATTTTATTATGAAATCCTTCTAAGATGCAGACATTAGATTGGATTGTCCTCATTGGAACGCTGATTTCCATTGTTGCTTATGGTACATGGAAAACGCGACACAGCAATAAAAATGTTGAAGATTATTTAAAAGGCGGCAATGAGGCCCAATGGTGGACTATCGGCCTAAGTGTAATGGCAACCCAAGCCAGTGCCATTACATTTCTGTCCACTCCAGGTCAAGCATTTCATGACGGTATGGGGTTTGTTCAATTCTATTTTGGATTGCCCATTGCCATGATCATCATCTGTTTGGTGTTTATTCCTTTGTATCACCGACTCAAAGTCTATACAGCTTATGAGTTTTTGGAAAACCGTTTTGATTTAAAAACCAGAAGCTTAACCGCTATTTTATTTTTGATCCAGCGCGGATTGGCGGCCGGCATCACCATTTATGCACCCGCCATTATTCTATCCGCCGTTTTAGGGTGGAATTTGAATATTCTCATTATTATCATAGGAATTTTGGTTATTATTTATACCGTTTCTGGAGGCACAAAGGCAGTAAGCATCACCCAAAAGCATCAAATGGCGGTTATTTTTACCGGCATGTTTATCGCTTTCTTTCTAATTGTGAGCTACCTGCCTGAAAACATCACCTTTACCAACGCTTTAGAGATTGCTAGTGCCAGTGGAAAAATGGACATCCTCGATTTCTCATTTGATTTTAACAATCGCTACACGTTTTGGAGTGGTATTATTGGTGGAACCTTCTTGGCCCTCTCCTATTTTGGAACCGATCAAAGTCAGGTGCAACGCTATCTCTCAGGAAAATCCGTAAAGGAAATGCAAATGGGTTTAATTTTCAATGGCCTGCTAAAGGTTCCGATGCAATTTTTTATCTTATTGGTTGGGGTGATGGTTTTCGTATTTTATCAATTTAACACCTCGCCAATTAATTTCAATCCAGCAGCGACAGATACCGTGATGAATTCTTCCTACGTTGAAGACTATGTTCAATTGCAAAATGAGCAGGATGCAATTTTTACAAAGAAAAAGGGTTTGATGAGTGCTTATGCTGAAAACAAATCAGAAGCTATTGCTCAACAGATTGCATCACTTAATATGGGTGATAGAGCCAACAGAGAGGCAGCTAAGGAATTGATTGGGAAAGCAAATCAAGAACGGACCTTAGCCGTAGAAACCAATGATAAAGATTACGTCTTCATCCACTTTATACTAAATAATTTGCCTCGAGGTTTAATAGGATTGTTGTTGGCAGTTATCTTAAGTGCCGCCATGTCAAGCACTGCCAGTGAGCTCAACGCTTTGGCATCAACCACAACCATGGACCTTTATAGACGTAGTTTTGTACAGGACGAAGATGAAAATCATTATTTAAAAGCCTCTAAATGGTTTACCTTAGGCTGGGGAAGTTTAGCCATATTAATTGCAAGTGTCGCCTATTTAGCTGATAATTTAATTCAATTGGTCAATATCATCGGCTCTATATTTTACGGTAATGTTTTGGGGATATTCCTATTGGCATTCTTCTTTAAATACATTAAAGGTAATGCCGTATTTATGGCCGCTCTAATCACTCAAGCCATTGTTATTATAGGTTGGTGGTACGATTGGATGCCGTATTTATGGTTAAATTTATTCGGATGTGCATTAGTCATCGGGATTGCTTTTATACTTCAATTTATGAACCCACAACAAAATGAAAACGCCTAAAACCATACGCTGGGGCATTATCGGACTTGGTAAAATTGCCAATAAGTTTGCTACCGATCTCCAAACTGTTGCACATTGCGAGCTCTATGCCGTGGCCTCAAGGCATCAGGAAAAAGCCAATTCATTTGCTAAACAACACAATGCCACAAAAGCTTATGGCAAGTATGAAAGTTTGGCGGCCGACCCCAATGTTGATGCTGTTTATATTGCTACACCACATAGTTTTCATAAAGCATACGCCATTTTATGTTTAAATCATAAAAAAGCAGTCTTGTGTGAAAAACCATTGGCCATGAATTCAAAAGAAGTTGAAGAAATGATTTCTGTCGCACAGGCCAACAACGTGTTGCTCATGGAAGCTTTATGGACTTATTTTCTACCACACTATCAATTTGTCTTAAAGGAATTGTTCACTGGTAAGTATGGCTCTATCAATAAACTGGAAGCGGATTTTGGGTTTCAACCAAAAATGGATATGCATTCGAGGGTTTTTAACAAATCGCTTGGAGGCGGCAGTCTATTGGACATAGGCATTTACCCTGTTTTTACAGCTTTATCTACTTTGGGAAAACCTGTTGATGTGGAAGCAAAAGCGCGATTTTTTGACAATGGCGTAGATGCTTCCTGTAAGATTATTTTTAATTATTATAATGGGGTCAAAGCATTTTTAAAGAGTTCCTTTTTAGAGAAAACACCCACAGAGGCTATTTTTTATTGTGAAAAGGGCATCATTAAAATCAATGGTCAGTTCCATAGACCGTCTACAGTTACAATTACCCATAACGGTAAACAGACTACACATACTTTTGAATGTAACACCCTCGGTTACAGCTACGAGACGGAGCATTTTAATGAATTGTTACGAAAAAAGAAAACCGAAAGCCCGATCATGACCTATGATTTTAGCAGGGAACTGATGTTTATTTTAGATGATATCAGGTATCTTATTGATTTAAAATACGATTGAAAATAGATAGCCCCACAAGATTTTGTGGGGCTATGCTCTATATTATGCGGACCTTATAATTATTTAGCGCCCCATTCTTTCAACGAATCCTTATTCATTTTAATATAATCAGGATTACCGGCCTCTTCGGATGCCTTCAAAGATTTCTTAGCCAATTCAATCGCTCCTTTTTTATCTCCTGCTTTAGCATATATTAAAGACTGCTGTCTCAATTGGTAAAAAGCTGGATTAGGCATCATTGACATTGCTTTATCAATCCATGTCTTAGCTTGGTTGATATCCTTTCCTTCTTGAAAATAGTACACCGCCGCAGCATAATAATCACCAGCTTTAGGACCATTCATCACTCTATCAATTGAAGCCGCAACTATTTTATCAGTAGGCACTTCAAATTTCACACCAGCATATACATTAGCCCACATCATCCCAAGAGTGGCACCAGTACTTGACAAATCATCAAAGCCCATAGTGAAGGTTTCAATATCTATCGGTAGCGGATAAGTTTCAGCCTTAACCTTAGCTACAATTTTCGACTCGTCTAACACTTGAGGGGCTCCCCAATTTTGAGCACTTGAATAAAATACGATATCCCAATTATTTTCATTCGGAATAGCAAAAAGCGCATAAGTACCAGCTTTCAGGTCTTTTCCTTGAACGCTGACATCAGTGCTGAACGTAATTTTTGTATTCTCATTGGCTCCCAAACGCCACACTTTCCCGTAAGGCACCAAATCACCAAAAACAGTACGGGATCTTACATTCGGTCGAGAATATTCCAATGTGACATCTGTCATTCCAACCTTTTGCTCTATTTTAGAAAATGGACTTGGTTGTGGGGTTTGAATTTGGGCATTTAGTGAAAAGGTCATTCCTAAAACACTAAGAAACAGCATAATTTTTCTCATAATAATTTATTTTTTAGTTGATTTTTTGTTCTGAAGGTAAAATTACAGTTTTTAAAACCCTCAATTGTTAATGAAATCTTAAATTAAAACCTAAAGGACAGCTAAAATACTGAAGCGCATCGGTTTAAATCGATAACTGAAACTCATAAATCCATGTTAAATTTTGTTTAATATTATGCAATAAAGATTAAACATAGCGTATCTTTGCGTCAAAATCACATTCATGGCTAAAAAGAAAAATATCTCAGCTCAAAATATCATTACGTTTTATATGGATTATGTTTTAGAACATAATGCGCCACCTAAATCAGTTTACATCTTTGCGAAAGCCAACAACTTTGAAGAATCCAAATTCTATAATTATTTTGGCAGCTTTGAGGCCGTTGAAAAACACATCTTTCGTGTACTTTTTGACACCTCACTTCAGCTGTTGAATGCTAGTGACGACTACAAGAATTATGATGCTCGCCACAAATTGTTAAGTTTTTATTTTACGTTTTTCGAGCATTTGACTGCCAATAGAAGTTATGTGTTATTTGCTCTACAACAACATAAGAACGCCTTAAAAAATGTCTCAGTTTTATCCGAATTAAAAAAGAGTTTTACCTCATATATTGCTGGTTTAGATATTGAGACTTTAGATATTAAAGAGGAGCGTATGGATAAATTACAACATCGTGCCTTACAAGAATCGGCATGGGTGCAATTATTGTTGACCATAAAATTTTGGATGGATGACACATCGGCTTCATTCGAAAAAACTGATGTATTTATTGAAAAATCAGTCAACACCAGTTTTGACGTACTAAATATTGCGCCTTTAAAAAGTGTGATTGACCTTGGTAAATTTCTTTTTAAAGAAAAAATTCAGATGAGTTAAATGAAGACATTAGATAAAATTCCCACATCAAAGATTCAAAGAGCTTCAAAATTGGTGTCTACCGGTGCTAAAGTTGGTGTTAATTACCTTAAATATTACGGCGATAAAATCACCAAAACTGAAAATGAAGCACGGTCAAAGTTAAACGAAAACAATGCCGAGGACATTTATGACAGTTTAAAGCAACTTAAAGGGAGCGCCTTGAAAGTTGCACAAATGTTGAGCATGGAAAAAAGCATTATGCCTCAAGCCTATGTGGAGAAATTCTCTTTAGCACAATTTTCAGTACCTCCATTATCGCCACCCTTGGTGATCAAGACTTTTAAAACCTATTTTGGCAAGTTGCCAAATGAATTATATGACTCCTTCAACACAACTTCTGTAAACGCTGCAAGCATTGGACAAGTCCATATTGCAGAAAAAAACGGGAAAAAACTTGCTGTGAAAATCCAATATCCAGGAGTTGCCGATAGTATTTCGTCTGATTTAGCACTTGTAAAACCCATTGCCATGAAAATGTTCAATATCAAGGGTAAGGATTCTGACAAATACTTCAAGGAAGTTGAAGGAAAGCTTATTGAGGAAACAAATTACATTTTGGAGTTAGAGCAGAGCAAAGAAATTGCTGCAGCGTGTGCACACATTCCAAATCTTTTGTTTCCTCAATATTATGAGGCATTATCCTCTGAAAGAATCATTACTATGGATTATATGGAAGGTAAGCATCTTTCAGAATTTAAGGCCCAAAATACGGATCAGAAAACGGCCAATAAACTGGGCCAAGCGCTTTGGGATTTTTATATGTACCAAATCCATAAACTCAAGAAAGTCCACGCCGATCCACATCCCGGAAATTTTTTGGTATCTGAAGACCACAACCTTGTCGCGCTTGATTTTGGTTGCATGAAAACTATTCCCGACGATTTTTACGAACCTTATTTTGAATTGGCAAAACCTGCAAACATTACAGATAAGACCTTTTTTATGAATAAATTATATCAATTGGAGATTCTGCGTGAAGATGATTCAAAAGAAGAAGTGCTGTTTTTCTCGGAGATGTTCCACGAATTATTGAGTTTATTCACCCAGCCTTTTCATGCAGAAACCTTTGATTTCTCTGATACTGAATTCTTTGGAAAGATCACAGAATTGGGACAACGGTATTCAAAAAGTACGGAACTAAGAAAAATGAACGGCAATAGAGGCTCTAAGCACTTTATTTACATGAACCGCACATTTTTTGGCCTATATAATCTGATGTTCGATTTAAAGGCAAATAACATTAAAATCAATAATTTTAAGAGCCTATAATCATTGAAGTCATTTTCTTAAAAAAACGCGTTGGTATCTATCCATTAAATAACCTAGCAGTGGTCTATTGGCTTGCCATAGCTGTAATTAATTGACTTTTAACTTTAAACGTGCTGTTTTGTCTTTTTGGTTAATTTATTGTAATTTCATTGTTTTCAGACCAAGATTAGATATCTTTACCCCTTGAAAACTACCAAATTAGGATGTACCTACCAAATTACGAATTAATTTGATCGATAAAAGCCCCCAAACTGCACAATTTTCACTTGTAGATTCAACCATTTATGATCTATTCAGTTCAGATCTATACGACGGTGTCTGGTTTACAGAAAAATCAAATATTTATGATTTTGTCATTAGTAAAAGTTTTAAGAACCTACTCGGGTATGAGTCTGATCAAAAATTAACTTGGGATAGCATTATTTATCCGGACGATCGAAAAAGGTTTAGCGATCATCTTAACGGTCTTTGCGGTAATAAAAAAGTCAGTATTGCTGACGACCTAAGGATAATACATAAGTCTGGGACTTTGCTTTGGTTGCAATGTCATATCTATTTTTCACCCCATAGCCAGAGCACGCATCAATTTGTTTTTATTGCATTTAAAAACGTCTCCAAAAAAAGGGCTGCGGAACTGGACATCATTCATCAACAAAAAAAAGCACATGAGATCCTTAGCGATAGCAGCATTGGAACTTGGGAGTGCGATATAATTACCGGAGAAACTTACAGTAGCGAAAGTTTAGCTCAAACCATTGGTTATACCACTGATGAGTTAAAACAATTGACTCTTGAAACATGGAGAGACTTAATGCACCCAGATGATCTTTTGGCATCCCAAGAAATCTTCGAAGAACACATAAATTCTCGATCGTCCTGTTTCAGTAATCAATACCGAATCAAACATAAAAATGGACATTGGGTTTGGGTAACCTCCATTGGAAAGGTTACCACTTTCAGCAAAGACAATCAACCAAAGCGTTTAGAAGGCATACTTTACGAAATTACCGATAGAAAGCGACATGAATTTCAACTATCAAAATATAAAGAACTCTTAGAAGGGGTCAATAAAGTCGCAAAAATTGGCGTATGGGAAATTGATTTAAACACCAATCAAGTTGATTGGAGTGATGAAATAAAAACCATGTTTGGTGTTCCTACAACCTACCAGCCAAGCGTTGAAGATGCCATTAGCTTTTTTAAGCCTGGTGAAAGTCGCCAAAAAATACAAAACGCCATTGAAAACGCCATTGAAAACGGCCAGAATTACGATATTGAAGTCCAAGTTTTAACCTCGGACGATAGCTATATGTGGACCAGAGCTATTGGTGTGACCGAACATAAGGATGGCAAGTGTATTCGTTTATATGGTTTCTTCCAAAACATCCATAAAAAAGCAATAGCTTCAAAAAATCTAGCCATAAAAGAGGAATTGTTTCGAAAAACATTTTCCTATGCTCCTGTAGGCATGGCTATAATTGATCTGCAAGGAAATATTTCTCGCGCCAATAAGGTGTTATGTGAATGTCTTGGGTACAGTGAAAAAGAACTATTACAAAATAACTTTAATAAGTTCACACACCCTGAAGACAGTGACATTTCCAATGTGTTTATTGATGAGCTTGTACAAAAAACCCGAGAGACCTTTAAAATCGATAAACGCTATATTCATAAGAATGGTTCGACTATATGGACGCATGTTTCAGTTTCATCCGTTAAAAACGACTTAAATAAAATCACGCATTTTGTAGTTCAGGTTCAAGATATTACAGAACGAAAGAAAAATGAAATTCTGTTGACCGATTATCAAAACTTACTTGAGCGCTCAAATTATATGGCGAAAATTGGTTCTTGGGAAATTAACGTTGATGATTATACTGTAAAATGGAGTAAGTCTTTACGCAAAATCATTAATACCAGAGATAACTTAGTTCCTACGTTTTTAGAGTCCATCGATTTCTTCGTTGGCAACTCACCTCAAAGGGAAGTCTTACAAAATGCACTCAACAAAGCCTTAAAAGAAGGGGTCAATTTTGATCTTGAAGTTCTTGTCAAAGCAGATGGCAGAAAGCGAAAATGGATACGAATGGTCGGCATCTCAGAATTTGAAGATGGCAAATGCACTAGATTATATGGTCTTATCCAGGATATCAATGATATCAAAAAAGCGCAACTAGCCATCACTGTTAAAGAAGAGCAGTGGCGTACAACATTTAATCACGCCAAAGCGGGTATGGCAATCATCAACTTTAATGGTACGGCGGATAATGTCAACAGAAGTCTTTGTGAAATTTTTGGTTATAGCATGAATGAAATGCTTGAAATCGGAATTAAAGATATTTCATTAAGTGAAGATCTTGACAGAAATATCGAATTAATGGATAATTTGATTAACGGTGCGTCAGACAATTTTACTGACGATTTACGTTTTTTACATAGAGACGGTCGTGTTATTTGGGCCAACGTATCAGTTTCTGCAGTTAAAAACGACTTCAATAAATTTACACACATGGTAGCTCAAGTGGTGGATATTACGGAAACTAAAACGAATCAAATACTTTTAAAAAAATACAAAGATAGTTTAGAGCGCTCAAATACCTTGGCTAAAATAGGTTCATGGGAAATAGATCCAGAAACAAAACTCTTGTTCTGGAACTCTAATCTTGGTCGATTGCTTGGTACAACAGATTATACCCCCATATCTTTTACAGATGCTATCAAACAATATATTCTTCCAGAAAACCAGGAACATCTGCTCAATTTGGTTAACAATGCCATTAAAAAAGGCGTTAATTTTGATCTGGAGATCCAATTGAATACAAATTCGGGCATTAGGTGGATGCGCATGTTGGGTGTTTCTGATTTTGAGGATGGATCCTGTAATATGCTACACGGACTGATACAGGATATTGACGATTTCAAAATGGCACAGCTTGAGATTGTACTTCGGGAGGAGGAATTTAGGCAAACCTTTTGGCATGCACCCATTGGAATGGCCCTTTTGGACTTAAACGGTAAAATCATCAAGGTCAATCCAGTAATCTGTGAAACTTTCGGTTATACAGAACAGGAAATGATCGATATTGAAAAGAGTGCCATCTCCCATCCAGAAGACTTAGATCTTACGAGCGAACTTATAGAGGAAGTTTTACATGGGGAGCGTGAAAGTTTTCAACAGGAAAAGCGTTACTTCCATAAAGACGGAAAATTAATCTGGGCAAACCTTTCCATTTCAGCTGTTAAAAATGATCAGGGCGAAACCACCCATTTAGTGCTACAAGTCAGTAATACCACGGACAAAAAGCTTCTGACAGAAAGCTTAAAAGAGCATAATAATAGACTTCAAAATTATGCTCATATTGTATCGCATAATTTGCGTTCTCATACCGGAAATTTGTCGATGCTGTTAGAGTTGATTGAACTCAACGATCACCAAGGTTGCAACAATGAACTCTTCGGCCATATTAAGTCAGCTTCTGACAATATGAACGAAACGGTACAGCATTTAAGTGAAATTGTCGAAATTAACAATCTGATAAAAGATACTTTAGTTCCGCAGAATTTAAAAAAGCGAGTTTATAAATCCATCGAAAACATTCAATCTACTTTAGATCAAATTAATGCCGAGCTCACTATAAAAATCAACGATTACGATATGGTTTATGCAGTGCCGTCCTATTTGGACAGTATTTTGCTAAATTTACTCACCAATGCTATAAAATACAGATCGCCATACCGACTATTAAAAATTGAGATAAATACTGGAAAAAGAAATGGTCATACGTATCTTAGCATATCCGACAATGGTTTGGGAATCGATTTAGATAAAAATGGTTTAAAGATTTTTGGCATGTACAAAACATTCCATGAGCATAAAGACGCTAGAGGTATTGGGTTATTTATTAGTAAAAATCAAATGGAAGCCATGGGCGGACGGATAGATGTTGAAAGCCAACCTAATATCGGAAGTACGTTCACTTTATATTTTAATGATGAAAAAAATTAAAACCATTTGTATTATTGACGATGACCCCATTTTCAGATTTGGAACCATGAAAATGTTGGAAACCGTGCAGATTTCACTCAATTTTCTGGTTTATAAAAATGGAAAGGATGCCTTTGATCAGTTATTGCCAAAATTAGAATCGAACACCAATTTGCCGGATGTTATATTTTTAGACTTAAATATGCCGGTTATGGACGGGTGGCAGTTTTTGGATGAACTCGACAAAATTCCTCTTGCAAATAATATTCCTATTTATATTGTCAGCTCTTCTGTGGACAGTCGGGATATCAATAAAGCAAAAAGCTATGAAAAGGTCAATAAATATATCGTGAAACCATTCTCCTTGGCCAAAGTCCAAGAACTGATGGAAGAATTGAAAAATCGATCGTAATTTCGACATAGATAAGTTTAATCACTTCACCTGCAAAAACAAAACATTCAACTTTTACAGAAGTCCCTATGTTAAAGCGCACTCTCACCTCACACCTTAGTGACAGCTTTTAACACTCTGCAGGTGCCGCAATTATGGAGATAATTACATATTTACGCCTTGTAGAATTCTCCGTGTGCATGGGACCGAAGAAACCCAAAACACATGATCTTCATTTTTTTGTTTAACATTTAGAATTTTTTATTAAACATGTCGTATATTTAACAAAAATATACGCATTTGAAAATAGTCGTTACTGGTTCTACAGGATACATCGGAAAAAGATTAATCCCCATTCTCATCAATGAAGGTCACGACGTGATTTGTCCTGTCCGCGATACCTTGAGGGCAGATAAGAACCTTCAGGACCATGCTAATATCTCTATTGTAGAGGCCGATTTTCTAAAACCCGAGACACTTAAAAACATTCCCAAAGATATTGATGTTGCTTATTATTTAATTCACTCCATGTCCAGTACGTCAGACGATTTTGCAAAATTGGAGGCGGCTTGTGCTAAAAACTTTAAGACCTATTTTGAAAAGACCAGTGTAAAACAGGTCATTTATTTAAGTGGCATTACTAATGAGGAAAGTCTCTCAAAGCATTTAAAATCGCGGAAACAGGTTGAGGAACTATTGGCCTCAGAAAACTATGCGCTTACCATATTCAAAGCGGGCATTATTGTCGGATCAGGGAGTTCCTCTTTCGAAATTATCAGAGATTTGGTTGAAAAATTGCCGGTGATGATCGCTCCAAAATGGTTGGAGACCAAAACACAGCCTTTGGCAGTTAGAGATATACTGGCATTTTTATCAAGAGCCAAAGGCAAAGAAGCGCTTTATAACAAGAGTTTCGACGTCTTTGGTCCAGAAACCATGACCTACAAGGAGATGTTGCTCAAGTTTGCTGAGATCCGAAATTTGAAGCGCTACATTCTGACGGTCCCGATCATGACTCCAAAACTATCCTCCTACTGGCTTTATTTTGTGACCTCTACGTCGTACAAACTGGCAACTTCTTTAGTAGATAGTATGGGGGTGCAAATTATTGGTAAAAAAAGCAATATTAATGAGTTGCTTGATGTTCATCCCATTAGTTATCGAGAGGCTGTGGATTTGGCATTTGAGAAGATTGAGCAAAACAGTATTGTATCTAGTTGGAAAGATGCGATGGTAAGTAGCGGCGGACTCAAAAGCAGTCTGCATAAATATATTAATGTCCCCACGTACGGCTGCTTCACTGACTACAAAGAGCGTGAGGTAAATGATATGGACAAAACCATTAATAGAATTTGGTCCATTGGCGGTTCTACAGGTTGGTATTATGGAAACTATTTGTGGAAAATAAGAGGCCATCTCGATAAGTTATTTGGTGGTATAGGCTTGAGACGTGGCAGAACGCATGTTTCAGAATTAAATGCTGGTGATGCATTGGATTTCTGGCGTGTGATTTTCAGTGATAAAAAAGAACGTAAGCTATTGCTTTATGCCGAAATGAAACTTCCTGGTGAAGCATGGCTGGAATTCAAAATTGAAGACGGACTATTAAAACAAACTGCCACCTTTAGACCACATGGATTGGCGGGTCGATTATATTGGTATAGTGTATTGCCATTTCATGGTTTTATTTTCAGAGGAATGATTAATAAATTAGTGGAAACTTAGGCGTTGATGTAAATTCAAAACTTACTGATGGAACGCGTGTTGAAATCAGTCTTACCAAAATCTAAACATCGTGGATATTAGCACTTATTTGGATATCTGTTTCCCACAAAATCTATAATCAACAAAATATGCTTGCAATGTGTTAATTATTGTTTAATGTTTTGGCTGTAACTGTAAACGCATATTTATTTTAACTATATTTAGTGCATGATTTTGAACACCACATATACCAATAAAAAGCACGAAGCGCTCATCAATGATCTGGTGGGTAAACCATACAGTTTTTGGCAATCCATTATGATGAAAGGAACGGGTTCCAAGCGTATGATCATTGATGAAGTGAGTCCAAACATGAATAATTATCTCAATAGCGTACCGGATGTTAATTATGCCAATTTGGAGATGCGCCCAGTAGGAATATTGGTCAGAATTAATAAAGGATTAAATACCTACACTTGGGTCATACCGTATTATAAATTGGCCATTAATAAAAGCAGTAATGGCAGTAGTATTCATGCTGAAGGAAAATTTATCAATTTCAGGGCGAACTCAAATTTTAGAGAGAACAAAGGTTTTTTTGACAAACTTTTGAATGAAAAGGTAAAATATGAAGCTGAATACCATACGCTCCCATCATTTCAATAATAATTAGCGTAAAAATTAATTTCCAATTCCAAACGTTGCTTTGCTCTGGAATCTAAATTCTGAAGACAGCACATAAAAAAGACGACATGATTCCAGAAAAAGATTTGAAAATTTTTAAAGTCAATCAACTCATCGAGGATTTCAATGCCACTGAAATTGGAAACGACCATTTATATACCGGGTTGAAAACACCAATAAGATCTGATGCCTTTGCGCTTTCTGATACTGAGAAAAAACAACGCATTGCGCATTTATTTGAAGAAATTATGGATGTGTTAGGATTGGACCTCACTAACGACTCTTTAAAAGGAACTCCAAACCGGGTTGCAAAGATGTATGTTGATGAACTCTTTTCTGGGTTAAATCCAGCAAATAAACCAAAAATAACACTGTTTGATAATAACTATCAATACAATCAAATGTTGGTAGAAAAAAACATTAGCTTCCACTCCAACTGCGAACATCATTTTGTTCCCATATTTGGAAAAGCTCATGTAGCTTATATTTCTTCAGGTAAAGTCATTGGATTATCAAAGCTAAATCGTGTCGTTCAATATTATGCTAAGCGTCCACAAGTTCAGGAACGCTTGACCAATCAGATTGCAGAAGATTTGAAACATATTTTAGGAACTGAAGATGTTGCCGTCATTATTGACGCTAAACATTTGTGTGTTTCCTCACGAGGGATTAAGGATGAGTCCTCAACAACAATTACCTCATATTACGGTGGAAAGTTTGGCGCACCGGAAAAAATCGCCGAATTGCAAAACTATTTAAAAGATTAACATTATGGACATTATTAATGAAGCACTCGAATTTGAGAAGCAAAAATTAAGATCACTCTCTACTAGTGACAGAATAGAAATTTCCAGAAAAGCGAAAAGCCTTATCTTAGGGTTGAATGAGATTTATAAGCGCAAAAAAGACGAACAGATCATGGATATCATGAAACGATTAACGGTCATAAAGCAGAAAGTTGAAAAACGATTAAAAGGGAAACCACTTACTGCATAACAACAATTTAACTGGAACCATTGCGCTATTCAGGTCGAGATCTAATCAGCGCAATGGGTTCCAGCATTTAAATATGCAGTGTCCCTTAGCATTAAAATTAATGGACGAGGTATCTTGGATTATTCTATAAGAGCATCGTTATAATCATAACGATACTAAAATAGAATTTTTTATTTTTAATCAAGAACCTAAGAGCACACCCAATCAAGATTAAAGTCCAATAGACCTAAGCCAATTCCAATACCCATTTTTGGGAGTGTCTCTTTTAAGATGCAATCAAGAACCTCGGAGCCCGACCGGCACGGACAAGTAACCCCACTTGGTCTGAATATGGAATTGACTTTTAAAAAAAAGACTTGCCTCTGGCAACCAAAACCCACAAGTGTGAATTAAAAGTAAGATATGAAATTTATAAAACCACTGCTCGTATTTCTATTCCTAAACTTTGGTGCCTTAGGACTTGGCATCTTACTTATGGGAAATGGTCCAACAAGCGCATGGTACACTTCACTGAACCAAGCACCATGGACGCCACCAAATTGGGTATTTGGAGCAGCTTGGACAGGCGTAATGCTCTGCTTTTCTTTTTACATGACGTTACTTTATCGTAAACAGCCCACCAATAAAGTTATCACCTTATTCATCATTCAATTGGCTTTGAACATTGCTTGGAATTTCATCTTTTTCAACCAGCATTTAATTGCCATTGGATTGATTACGCTTATCGCCTTAACCTTTATTATTACCGTATTTTTAGTTACTTATTTCAGGTTGCTAAAAGCCTATTCATTATTAATTTTTCCGTATTTTATATGGATTTGGATTGCCACCTCACTGAATTTGTACATTTTAATATTTAATTAAATCGAAAAGTTCTTTAAGGAAAACGCCTTATTTTGGGTGTGGGATTAAGGAAATGCACATAACAGATCAAAGGATTAATTAAACAGACACCCACTATCTCGGGCATTACCATGAAGATATACACGCTGCACCAAATACAGAATTTACCCATTAGCGTTGACACGGCATGGGACTTCCTTTCCGATCCAAGAAATTTAAAAACTATTACCCCAGACTATATGGGATTCCATATTCTTTCCGGGGCGGATCGACCTATGTTTGCTGGACAAATCATCCAATATATTGTGACCCCAGTTTTGGGGATTAAAACCAAATGGGTTACGGAGATCACCCATAGTGTAAAAAACGAATACTTCGTCGATGAGCAGCGCTTTGGTCCTTATGCTTTGTGGCATCATAAACATTTTATTAAAGAGATTGATGGTGGGGTTCAAATGGAAGATATCATCGATTACAAATTACCATTTGGTCTCTTGGGACAGATGGCGCACCCCATTATTGTCAAACCAAAGTTGGAGGAGATATTTAATTATAGAAGAAAAAAATTGGAAACACTCTTTGGGGTGTATAACCGGTAAGTTACATAGCAATGTGGAGGCGGCCCTGCCCGTCCGCCTGCCCGTCCGAAGCGATAGCGAAGGCGGGAAGTTGAAATTGCCTGAACATCAAACATCGAATTTTGAATAACGAATGATGAAGTAGAGCATCGCCTGAACTCTGATCATAAAAAATAAAACAAATGAAAAACCCTATCAATATCTTCTGGTTCCGTCGCGATTTAAGATTGGATGACAATATCGGTTTCTATGAGGCTTTAACATCCGAGCACCCTGTCTTACCCATTTTTATATTTGACCCGGAAATCCTGGACGATCTGCCTAAAACGGATGCTCGGGTAAATTTTATTTTTGATTCGCTTCAAAAAATGCGGACCAACTTAAAAAACGAGGACGGTAGCAGTCTGGCCATATACTACGGAAAACCCCTGGAGGTGTTCAAACAGCTGATTAAGGACTTTGACATTGCCGAAGTTTATACCAATCACGATTACGAACCTTATGCCCAAAAGCGCGATTCGGAAATAAAGAAATTTCTGTCCTCAAAGAACATCAACTTACGCACTTTTAAAGATCAAGTTATTTTCGAAAAAGATGAAGTGGTTAAAAAGGATGGTAAGCCGTATATGGTGTTCACACCTTATATGAAGCTCTGGAAGGACCATTTTAAAACTATTGACTTAAAGATCTATTACACCAACTCCCACCGTTCTAATCTCATTAAAAACACGAACCTTCCAAATGTAAGCTTATCAGACATTGGGTTTAAGAACGCCTCTCAAAAAATTGCCGATTATGACGTAACGCCAACATTAATTCAGGACTACGAACAAACCCGAAATTTCCCCGCCAAGGATAGCACGTCCCGATTAGGTCCTCATTTGCGTTTTGGCACGGTCAGCATCCGGAAAATAATGAAAAAAGCCATTGCTGAAAAAAATGAAGTATTTTGGCAGGAGCTCATCTGGCGTGAATTCTTTATGCAAATTCTATGGCACTTTCCACACACGGTCAACGAAAGTTTCAAACCAAAATACGACCGCATTGAATGGCGTAATAATGAAGAAGAATTTAAGCGGTGGTGCGAAGGCAAAACCGGATATCCACTGGTTGATGCGGGGATGCGTCAATTGAACGAAACGGGTTTTATGCACAACCGGGTGCGGATGTTGGTCGGCAGTTTTCTATGTAAACATTTATTAATTGACTGGCGTTGGGGCGAAGCCTACTTCGCTGAGAAATTGCACGACTACGAGATGTCAAGCAATGTTGGGAATTGGCAATGGGTTGCAGGAAGTGGTGTAGATGCCGCTCCTTATTTTCGCATTTTTAATCCGACCACCCAAATTGAAAAATTTGATAAGGACTTGAAATACATCAACAAATGGGTCCCTGAATTCCAAGAAACATCCTATCCCGAAAAAATGGTGGATCATAAAGAGGCCAGACTGCGCTGTTTGGAAGTCTATAAGCGTGCTTTAGATTAAGAACTATTGTTTAAAAAAATTGCGAACACCTTTTTATTTTAATTTCATTAAATGGAATGGAATTATTGGTGGAAGACATCTCCTACCGGGTCTCACAAACTCACTGAAAAAACGCATTTAATGATCAATCGGCAGTTAAATGAGCTGAAATAAATTATTGCATAAAAAAATGCCTCAAAAAAACTGAGGCATTTCATATTAATAATTTTATAGTCTGAGGTAATCAGCTCACTCTTTTAATTTTTGCACCGATAGCTCGTAATCGCTCATCAATGCGCTCATACCCACGATCAATTTGTTCAATATTATGAATGGTGGATGTTCCTTTTGCCGATAAGGCGGCAATCAGGAGCGAAACCCCCGCTCTAATGTCTGGAGAGGTCATTGTGGTTCCTTTTAAGGTCGATTTGAAATCATGTCCTATAACGGTAGCGCGATGCGGATCGCAAAGAATGATTTTTGCGCCCATATCAATCAATTTATCCACAAAGAACAATCGGCTTTCAAACATTTTTTGATGCACTAAAACAGCACCTCTTGCCTGCGTGGCAACCACTAACACAATGCTCAACAAATCTGGAGTAAATCCAGGCCATGGCGCATCAGATACCGTCAGAATGGAACCATCGATATAGTTTTGAATTTCGTAGCCATCTTTATGTGCTGGAATATGAATATCGTCACCCGATCTTTCAACGGTAATCCCAAGTTTCCTGAAGACATTAGGTATCTGTCCCAAATCATCCCAACTGACATTTTTAATGGTCAGTTCACTTTTGGTCATGGCCGCCAAGCCAATCCAGCTACCAATCTCAATCATGTCCGGGAGCATCTTATGCTCTGTTCCCTTTAAAGCATCTACGCCCTCAATAATCAGCATATTGGAACCAACACCACTGATGTTAGCGCCCATTCGGTTCAGCATTTTACAAAGTTGTTGCAAATAAGGCTCACAAGCCGCATTGTAAATGGTGGTTGTTCCTTCGGCCAACACAGCAGCCATCACAATATTGGCCGTTCCGGTTACGGAAGCCTCATCCAAAAGCATATACGTCCCTTTTAAACGGTCTGCTTCCACACCATAAAAATGGTCCTCACGGTTGTAACGGAATTTAGCACCCAGATTGATAAAACCTTCAAAATGAGTATCCAGTCGTCGACGCCCGATTTTATCACCGCCAGGTTTTGGAATATAACCTTTTCCAAAACGCGCCAATAGTGGACCTACAATCATTATAGAGCCTCGAAGTCCCTTACCATCTTCTTTAAATTCAGGAGATTCAAGGTATTTTAAGTTGATGTCATCCGCTTGAAAGGTATAGGAGCCAGAACCAATTTTATTGATTTTAACACCTAAATTTTGTAAAAGTGAAATGAGTTTATTGACATCTATGATGTCCGGTATATTATGGATGGTAACAATTTCCGGGGTGAGTAAAACAGCACATAAAATCTGTAGTGCCTCATTTTTTGCACCTTGAGGCTGTATGCTTCCCTTTAATTGATGACCTCCTTCAATTATAAATGTTGTCATGTATAGTTAATAGCGTTTTCTATTGCGGCTGGAACCGCCCTTTTTGGAATGTGATTTTTTAGAACTTGAAGAATATTTCTTTTTGTTTCGCATCAACGTGCTGACGTCAGACAGATCTTCATCGGTTTTTTTCAAATTGATCTTCCCTCCTGACAATTCATACAAGTGACTGAAAATCACTTCGTCTTCTACGGTATCCTTGTTCCAATTCAGGAAACATTTTTTCATGTGGTTGGCAATGGTATAGATCAACGCCTCTTTTAACTCGCCGTCTTCCCATGTATTGGCCACATCAATCATCGTTTTGATATTGTTGCCGTAAAAACGGTATTTCGGAAAATTTTGCGGGTATTTTAAAGGTTCGGGATGGGCCTGTAAATCTTCCTTTATAGGTTTCGGATATGGCGAATCCACATCCAAATCGAAATCTGCCATAATAAATAACTGATCCCATAGCTTATGCTGAAAATCAGGCACATCTCTTAAGTGCGGTTGCAAGTTACCCATGACCGAAATAATGGCTTTCGAAACTTTATTGCGTTCTTCTTTTGTCTCACGCGCTTTGGCGTAATTGATCATCTTTTGTAAATGTCTTCCATATTCAGGAATGATCAAATGTTCACGCTCAGTATTGTATTCTAAATTGTCTATCAAAATATTAAAGTGTAGTTTTAAATGTTATGCATCGGAGTGTTTTTGTGCACGTGTGCAAAATACGAAAAAAAACAAAGAAAGTTTAATTGTCCTATAAAAGTTTCGCAAAAAGACGCAAATCAGTCTATAGTTGGCAGTCCTCAGTAGACAGTCCTCAGTTGCAGTCTCAGTTGGTTGAACTTCACTGATTAGTGTTGACCGATATTCAAGAATCGACATTCTTCAATCCGCCCGTACCGAGATGGCACGTTCGGGCGGGTCGTTAATTGTTAATCAAATATAGCAGTGAACTCAAAACCCACTACCAACTACCAACTACCCACTACCAACTACCCACTACCCACTACCAACTACCAACTACCCACTACCCACTACCCACTACCCACTACTCACTACCCCACTAAACTCTACAACGAAATCACTCCTTCCACATTATCTGCCACTTCCTTGTATTTTTCTATAACACTTTCGGGTGTTGCCATCTGCAGATTAATGGACACGCTGGTATATTTTCCGTTTTTTGAGGCTTTGGTTTTTATCACCGCCCCCATATTATCAAAAACAGATGCTATTTGTTGCACTTTATCCCCCTCTGATACAACGATAAACTTATAGAGATATTCTGATGGCCAACTCGCTGTTGCATAAAGTTGCGATCGTAATTTATCGTAAAACTCGTCTTTATTTTTGTCTGTGCTCATAATCTTTCTTATTCAACTGCAAAGATACATTTTACTTTACATTTTTTAGTTTCTATTAAAATTACGATTTTTGCATCCAAAATCCTGCCAAATTGAGCACAAAGAAAATTGTTATTACTGGAGGACCAGGCACTGGGAAATCATCAATAATAGAAGAATTAAAACGAAGAAGACACATTTGCTTTGATGAAATCTCAAGACAAGTAACCCTTGAAGCGCGAGAAAACGGCATAGAACAACTTTTTTTGTCACAGCCCCTACTCTTTAGCAAATTATTGTTAGAAGGCCGTGCAAAACAATATACGGAAGCTGACACCTATAAAAACACCTCTGTATTTCTTGACCGAGGTCTGCCTGATGTATTGGCCTATATGGATTTTTATGGCAGTGACTACCCAGAGAGCTTTGTAAAAGTATGCCGAAATAGCCCCTACGATACTGTTTTCATTGTAACCCCATGGGAAGCCATTTTCCAAAGTGACAATGTCCGTTATGAAACCTTCGAACAGGCAGAGCAAATTCATGAGCAGCTTCTCAACACTTATAAAATGTTTGGATATGATCTGGTTCATATTCCTTTTGACACGGTAAAAAATCGCGCAGACTTTATATTAGATTCCTTAAATTTATAGCGATGTCACATCCTATAATCATTTTAGAACGTTATTGGCAGCACACTTCTTTTCGTCCGCTGCAAGAGGAGATTATCACTGCAGTTCTAAATAACGAGGATACTTTTGTTCTACTGCCCACAGGTGGTGGAAAATCGATATGCTTTCAGGTGCCCGCCTTGGTAAAAGACGGTATATGTATTGTCGTTTCTCCTTTAATTGCCTTGATGAAAGATCAGGTAGATCAACTTAAAGCCAAAGGCATAAAAGCGATGGCCATTACCAGTGGCATCCCATACAACACTTTAGATACCCTCTTGGACAATTGCATTTATGGGAATTATAAATTCCTTTATCTCTCTCCAGAACGCTTACAGCAGACCTTAGTTCAAGACCGGATCCAACAAATGCCTGTCAATTTAATTGCGGTTGATGAGGCACATTGCATCAGTCAATGGGGGAATGATTTTAGACCTGCCTATAAAAATATTGATATCTTACGTCAGTTGCACCCTTCCGTCAACGTGGTGGCACTTACGGCAACGGCTAAGCCTAAAGTCGTACAGGAAATCATGACAGAATTGGATTTTATGGCGCCAAAAGTTTTTCAGGCTTCTTTTAAAAGGCCAAATATTGCTTACATGGTTTTGGATACTAATGATAAGCACTACAAGATTGAACAAATTCTAAAAAAATATCCAGGCACCTCAATAATTTACGTCAGGACGAGACGTGCAACCATAGAAATTCATTCGTTTTTAGTATCGAAAGGCATTTCTTCCACGTTCTATCACGGTGGCATCAGCAGCAAAGAAAAGAGTGCGCATTTAGAGCAATGGACCTCCAATCAAAAAATGGTAATGGTGGCCACCACAGCTTTTGGAATGGGTATTGACAAAGCAGATGTCAAAACCGTAATTCATATCAATCTACCAGAAAGCCTGGAAAGTTATTACCAAGAAGCAGGACGTGCTGGCCGGAACGGCGAAAAAGCCTTTGCAGTTATCTTAAAAAATGCTTCAGACGAATTAAAATTGAAACATCAGTTCTTAAGCACTTTACCTTCTGTTGATTTTATTAAGAAAGTGTATCGGAAACTCTGTAATTACTTCCAGATCTCCTATGGCGAAGGTCATTTGACCCAACATCAGTTTAACTTTAATGTGTTCTGTAAAACCTACGGCTTTCCGACGAGCACCACGTATAATGCCCTTCAGATTTTAGACCGCAACAGCGTTATCAGTTTATCTCAACAATTCAATTACCAAACCAAACTCCAATTCCTGATCAGCAGTCCGGCGTTATTTGGATATCTCAACACCCATAGATCTTTTGAACCCGTTATCAAAGCAATTTTGCGCACCTATGGCGGTATTTTTGACCAGCAATTGAAAATTAACCTCAATTTGGTTTCGGACAAGGCAAATGTTACTGAAAAACAAGTTTTGAGTATCCTACAGCAATTGGAAAAAGATGACATTGTAGATTTCCATCACTCCAATACCGATTCTGAATTGACCTTTCTACAGCCTCGAGAAGACGACAAGACCATTAATAGAATTGCCCCTATTATTAAACAACAGCAACGCTTAAAAGAAAATCAGATAGATGCGGTTATTAACTATATTTCTGATGATAAACATTGCAAGAGCATGATGCTGTTGGAATATTTTGGGGAGAAGAACAGCACCCCTTGCGGTATTTGTTCCTACTGTATTTTACAAAAACCAAAAGGTAAAACCTCGTCTAAAAAAAGTATATCCAATGAGATCATTTTGCTTTTAGAAAACCAACCTTTAAGTTCAAGAACATTAGTTGAACAGATGCAACATTCTGAACCAGAGGTTTTGGAAACACTGCAACTGATGTTGGCCAATGACATCTTGGATATTACGGCTAACAATTTGTACAAAATAAAACACACATGAAAAAAAAGGAATTAAGAATTGTTTTTATGGGCACCCCAGAATTTGCGGTGGCCACTTTAAAATTACTGGTTGAAAACGATTATCAGATTGTTGGGGTCATCACCGCCCCTGATCGTCCTGCGGGACGCGGACAAAAACTGCAACAATCGGATGTGAAGCAATATGCGCTTTCTAAAAACTTAACCCTGCTACAGCCAACCAATTTAAAGGATGCCGCATTTTTAAAAGAATTAAAATCCTTAGATGCCAATGTACAAATTGTGGTGGCTTTTAGGATGCTACCTGAAGTGGTATGGAAGATGCCCAAATATGGCACTTTTAATCTCCATGCGTCCCTCCTCCCCGATTATAGAGGTGCAGCACCAATCCATTGGGCAGTAATCAACGGCGAAAAGACAACAGGAGTGACCACTTTTTTTATTGATGATAAGATTGACACTGGTGCCATTATACTACAAAAGGAAGTTAGCATTGAAGAAGATGAAACCGTTGGCACTTTGCATGATACCCTTCAGGAGGTTGGAAGTGAATTGGTGATTGACACCTTGAAATTAATAGAAACGGACACGGTAAAGACCACAGTCCAACCTAAAGTAGAACAGCCCAAAACCGCTTATAAGCTCAATAAGGCCAATTGTAAAATTGATTGGAGTCAGGACTTGGATGCCATCTACAACAAAATCAGGGGACTCAATCCATTTCCGGGGGCTTGGTGTTATCTTAAAACGAAGGATGAAAAATTAACGGTCAAATTATTTGCGGTTTCCAAAGAGGAGGTTTCGCATTCAGAAGCACCTGGAACAATAATTACCACTAAAAATGAGTTAAAAGTTGGAGTTCAAGGTGGTTACCTATTTATTAATGAAATGCAGTTACCTGGAAAGCGAAAAATGGAAATCAAGTCGCTTTTGAATGGATTTAGTTTTTCTGAGGATGACAAAATGCTGTAAACCCTTATGGGCATTGATATTACAAGAAATCGACAAAAACCAGTCTCCTTTATTAACAAATGGCCAAAGTTATCAACAAAAACCCGCATTTCCCTTGTCATTACTTGCGTGAATGAATATTCCGTATAATTTTGTATGAGGATTTGACAATATGTTAACCCAACTATTAATTAATAATTAAAATTATAATTTTATGAACAAAACAGATTTAATCAATGGAATGGCTGAAAATGCTGGAATTACCAAAGCAGCAGCTAAAAAAGCATTAGATTCTTTATTGACTGATATCGAAAGTACTTTACAAAAAGGTGATAGAGTATCTTTAGTAGGATTTGGATCTTGGTCAGTTTCTAAAAGATCAGCAAGAGAGGGCAGAAACCCACAAACAGGTAAAACTATCCAAATCAAAGCTAAAAACGTAGTAAAGTTCAAAGCTGGTTCTGATTTAAGCAGTGCTGTAAACTAAGATCACATTTAAATATATTTGAAAGTCCACTGACTCCAGTGGACTTTTTTTATGCGATTTTTTAACAAATTTATTGGAATTTTAGAAAATATGTTTTAGATTTAATTTCAAATCATGACTTATGATTACAATTAAACCCGAAAAAGGACATCTTCTAATTGCCGAACCCTCCATTATTGGAGACACATCTTTTAACCGTTCCGTTATTTTATTGGCCGATCATACCGTTGAAGGATCTGTAGGTTTTATTTTAAATAAACCTTTAGAATACACTTTAAAGGATTTAGTGCCAAATACGGACGCTGAATTTAAAGTATATAACGGAGGTCCGGTTGAACAGGACAACCTTTATTTTATCCATAAAATTCCAGAATTAATACCAGAAAGTATCGAAATTTCTTTGGGTATCTATTGGGGTGGCGATTTTGATGTAGTGCTCAACCTTATCAATAAAGGCGCCATTAAACCTTGTGACATCCGGTTTTTCCTTGGGTATTCCGGCTGGGAACCTTCTCAATTGGAAAGTGAACTGGAATTCAATTCTTGGATCGTTACTGAAAACATCTACAAAAAAGCTATCATTGAAAAAAAGGAGGACAGCTTCTGGAGAGAAAAGATGTTGGAATTGGGTGGCGACTACAGTATTTGGTCAAATGCGCCTGAAAACCCTACTTACAACTAAGAGAGTCTGATTTTTGTATTCAGTCTTTCTATGAGCTGTTTTGATACGTCTCGTGTGAATTCTTTTTTCCTATAGTTGGTTATCGGCTGAATTCCAACAATGCAATTGGTTATAAACAACTCATCTGCCTTTTGAAGTTCAAAGGGAGAAATGGGTGATTCCTCCAAAGTATAACCCTCAAGTTTTTCAATGAGCTCCATAATTTGCGTTCTCATTACCCCTTTAAGACAGCCTTCAGACAACGGTGGCGTCTTAATAACCCTATCCTTCACTAAAAACAAATTACCATTCAAAGCCTCTACCACGGTTTTATCGGTATTTAGCAACAAACAGTTTTCGAAATTATTTTCCTTGGCAAAAATACCTCCTAAGATATTAATGCTTTTATTATTGCTCTTTAATGTGGACAATAGTCCAGGTGCCACATAGAAATCCTTGAACAGCTCAACTGTATATTGTTCTGTGTTTAAGATATAAAAGTCAGAATCCATTTGTTCTGTGAGGATATTATAAGCAACATTATTGGAGGTCGGGGTATATTTACCGCCTTCCACCCGATGGACGTTCATACGTACTCTTGCAGTGGCCTTCAGTAATTGATTTGCCTCAACCGTCCTTAAAATTTCACTTTCTATAAATTCCATGGTAAAGTTCATGGGAATTTCCATCCTGAGAATGCGCATGGAGGCCATTAATCTAAAATAATGATCTTCCCAAAACAAGATTTTCCCGTGCACCACCTTTATGGTTTCAAAGAGTGCATCGCCGTAGGCATAACCTCTGTTTTCGATGGACAATAATTGTGAGGAAGAGTCGTGAAGGGTACCGTTAAAATTAACCATAAAAAAAGTCTCGAAGTTTTAAAAAATCGAGACAAATATACTATTTATAAAAAAGAGTTGGTCTAAGCAGAGCCCAAAACCTGTTTTAAATCGGAGATTTGATTTTCCCAAAGCATTTTGGCTTCGTCAACCTCGTCCTCTTCTGTAAAGTCAGTGACAATTATGGATACATCCTTAGTGATTTCATCCACTTGGATTCTGATTTCAAAGAAATAAGATTCCCCGTCATCTTCATCATCCATCCATCTGAATTTTACCCGTTCCCCACTTTTCTTGCTGAGCAATTTGGCTTTTTCTTCACTGTCATTCCAAATAAATGTAAAAAACTCGCCACGGGAGTTGACATTGTCTGCAAACCATTCAGATAAGCCTGAAGGTGTCGATATATATTGATATAATAGTTGAGGGGATGACTGAATGGGAAACTCCATTTCAAATTTTATTTTTTCTTGCATAGGTCTATTTTGTTAACCTGCTCAATATATAATTATTTGTTTAGTTTAAAGACAAATTGACAAAATTAATTTTATCGTATTTTTATGGTTTTATTGTTTGGTGAGATTAATAATGTTTTTATATTTGCAGCCTTAAATTATGGCACCGTGGCCTTATGGCCTATGCTCCCAAATTGAGGACACCTTTTAAGGGGAGGCATTGGATAGCATATCCAATACGTGTAAAAACATAATTAATGGCGAGGTAGTCCGCCTGAACGAATTCATTCGGACAGGCTCAGCTGGTTACCTGCCCGTACTGAACGGCACGTTCGGGCGGGGAGCGTCGGATTCAAAGTCTGATGCTCTTCGATGAGTAAAATTAATGGCGAGGTAGTCCGCCTGAACGAATTCATTCGGACAGGCTCAGCTGGTTACCCGCCCGTTCCGAAAAGGTACGTTCGGGCGGGGAGCGTCGGATTCAAAGTCTGATGATCTTCGATGAGTAAAATTAATGGCGAGGTAGCTCAGCTGGTTAGAGCGTCGGATTCATAACCCGGAGGCCTCGGGTTCAAGTCCCGATCTCGCTACAGTAAACGATGGAAAAGTCAAGATGTCAAAGTCTTGACTTTTTTATTTTACATTGAGACCTACTCGACCCATATTACCTTTAAAATATCCCAATTATAACTGCAATGAGGAATGGATTGTCCATAGCATTGATACGCTATAGATACGCTATACCTATTGTTTATATTGCTGGTTTTTATTACTTTAGGACCTATGGCACGACAAAAGGGAATATTTAAAATTACAGGGACCATAGGCGGCATAAATTTTTATATCACCAAGGGCGTAGGCTATGCCAGAAAAGCAGGCGGTGGATTTGATGGCCATGCCATTCGCACCCAAGCTAGTATGCAACGGGTACGTGAGAATGCCAGTGAATTTGGGCACAGTAGTAGCGTCAAGAAAGCGTTTCGGTTGGCGCTACTACCTTTTATGAATGAGGTTCAAGACAAGAAATTTCATTCTAATCTGATGCAACTTTTTCTGCAACTCAAAACGTTGGATATGGTTTCTGAGCGTGGCAAGCGCCGTGTTCATCAAGGTTTACAAACAGCTAAGGGACGGCAGATATTGCGGCAGTATGATTTGACGCCAAAAAATAAGGTTTTAGAGGCCCTTTGCAAATCCACGGTCTTTGATTGGCCATCTCAAACCTTGAAGGTTTCACATTTTAATTTGGCGGGTATCAAAGCTCCAACATCTGCCACACATCTTGGAATTTCACTTGGTATTTTAGACTTTGACTTTGAGAGTCTCGAAAGCTCTTTAGTGGTCTCTCCGACTCGGTTTATAGACCTTGACGCCGAGCCTATTTCTTTTGAGCTGACTCCTGACGTGATAAGGTCGTCGGTACATACCGGGATTGTATTAATGGGGGTCAGGTATTTTGAGGTTATTTCCGAAGAGGTGTATGGTTTGGAGACTTTATGCGGGGTTCGGATTATAAATATTATTTAACTGTTTAGGACATTGAACGTCATTATGTTTCCAATCTCTGTTGGTGGTCATTTCGCTCTTCTAGTAGATCAGCACATTTGAATTTTATTGGTAACGCTGACCAATCAAAGTAATTAGTGTTCAATTTATTAGCAATTACGTAGTGCATTCCTCAGAATCCGCTTTCTTATTTGCTTATTTTATTTATAATTAGCGTTGAAAATATGTGTTTTCTGCAGGGAGTAAAATGATGTTGATTTATTTCTTTTGCTAATTTTAAAAATCCAAAAGTAAATTGATACGGTCGCTGAATTTTACGGATTTCAATTCGATTACTCAACTCGGTTTCGTTTTTTTAATGGCTGCCAACTATAGGTTAGACGTTTCAAAATCATATTCAACTTGACAATACTTTCTTAAGTGGCCACATATTGATATAAAATGGATGCACTTCCATATTGCCAATAAGAAAATAGTTTAATTCAACAATACCAATGACCACATCACACCCAAAATAAAAATTTAATCTGTCAGAATCTAAGCTTTTATTGGACAAAAAATAAGCCGTTAGTCCAAAATTAATGGTCTGAGATTTAACCTTTAGGAAGCTTTAGGTCTTTACATACCTCTATTAATAATTCACATGGATCTTCGTCAATAGCAAGAGAAATCAAGTATAACTCACTCACTCTCAATTGTGTTTTTCGGTTATTCGAAAGCTCACTTAATCTTGTTTTGCTAATGCCAGTTTTACGAGATACATCCGATCTATTTATCGATTTTTTAGCAAAGTAGAGCCCTAAATTTGTCATATATATCCTGTTTTCGGTATATAAAGTTAGTATATAAGATAAACCTTTCCGATTTTCTAAACTTATATTTGTTATTATGTCTTAATTTATGTACATTAGTTCCGATTCTATGAAATATTTGTCCGAATATGCAAATTTATTTTTTTTATTATGTATGAAATAAACAACTCAAATATGGAATTGGTAATAAATAAGCTTATCAACTGTCTTGAAGTAAGATCTATTTATAAAACAGAAATTGAATTCCAACAGGATGGCAAATCACTGTTAATTGTAATCCTCAAAGGAAGTTGCTCTTCTTTGACCAAAGAATTATCAGCAATGGTCGCCAAAATATTTCAGGAAGAAACAAATTATCTATACAGGATATTTTCGTTTGAATATGCACTTCAACAACTAAAAGAAGACAACCTGTTTTATGTGCATGGTTGTGTATGGGAAAAATTGATCTATCAGCATCCTGATGAAGAATTAGACAACTTTTACGAATATAGATTTTCCGAACAAACACTGAGCCATATACAATCAGCTTTTGAAAAAGAACATAATAAAATCACAGCTTTTATGGATGGCGCTCTCTTTTTTGTCGAGAAAAATAATCTTTGTCATGCCGCTTACATGTTCCATCAATATATCGAATTATGGTTTCGACTCGGTGCATTGTTGACTATGGGAAAGGAGCGTAAAAGCCATAGCATCAAAGAACTCCAGAAGTACATCAATTTATATTCCCCACACCTCGGAAAACTTTTCAAAACCGAGATAGAAGAAGAACTTAATCTTTTAAAGCTGCTTGATGATGCTTATATCACCACACGTTATGAAAACAATTACCATATCAACTTAGAGCAAGTTCTCGACATCCAAGAGAAGGCAAAACTAATCGAAACGCTAGTTTCCAATTTATTTACAGAGAAAATGTCTTCCTGTAAAAAGATTATAAATAAACAAGATTCTTCTGAAGAACAAATGTCGGAAACCAATGGCGAATTGATTTTGGATAAGCTAAAAAAACTTACTCAGGAACATTTTTATATTTTAAAACCGCACCCTCATAGGAAAGATATTTTCCACATAAACCTTTTGGCTAATGGCTATCTTGAAACGTCCTTTATGATAGCCAACTTATTAAAAGTCTGCGTTATGGCTTTGGAAGCAGATTATGGCCCAAATCATCTTATTAAGGAACCAGAAAATAATATAAGTGAAGTTCTTGGGTATGCTCTACAAATGATACCCTATGAGGAGATGGATTTCTTGGATAAGGTTAAGGAGTTGTTAGCGGTTAAGGAACCATAGCGTTAACATTTTAAAATGAGAACCATGAAAAACGACGTGTAGATGAACGTTGTCGCGTATTCAATAACCCTTTTATACTGGTGATGAACTCTTAAAGTTTACTGAATTTTTCCATTAGATATGGTTGAGATTAAGCCACACAGAAACATATAACCTATAAATAAATTATCATGAAGCACCCTGAAGTAAAACTAATAGAAAAACTAAATTATCACAAGTCGGATCACACCCCAATCCTAATTCCCCATCTACACTTTAAAGGCAAATACCAACCTTCATATTTTTATGTGGATGACCATACTGATTTGATCATGACTGTGCGCGCCTTAATTTATCTATCCATGAAAGTTATCGATCCCGAATCCGAAAAGGATGACATCTTGGAAAGAAACAAGGATGAATACGTTCAGCAAACCTTGAAAATCGCCAATCGTTTATTGCCTTGGGGCGAGGAGGCCCTAATGGATCACATTAACGAGTTTTATAGAGCGCAAAAAACAATTTAACAAACCTTAATCGCCATGAAAATAAAAAAGAAGGAACTCAAGAAATTAATAAAATCGGCAAAATATAAATTGGATACGTTGCGACCATCGGACATTCAAAAAAACAAATTCAAACCTTCTTATTTGCAGTTTGAAGGCTACCTCGATTTGTTTACTACAATCGAAGCCTTAATCCATGTTAGTATCCTTGCCACACAGGGTGATCCATACTCTCCACCCCATGTCAAGGATCATGGCAGAGACATTCGAAGAACGCTGGAACTGGCCAGTAAATTATTACCATTTGAAGAAGGTGAATTTTTGGATGACGTCCATATTATGATGAAGCAATTGGAATCACAACCTTAGCGACTGGATTGAAGATTATGATAGAGACACACTTACCTCGGAATAAATCTTTTCACGAAATGTGGAGGAATGAATTAAACTGTAAAATTATTCTACTTCTAATGCCAATTCTTAAGGTGTACTACTACCGCAACTGGTAGGAACATATATTTCCTTACCAATAAAATCTTGAAAATCCCGAGTTTCAGTAGCCAAGGAAAAATAAACCAATTGACCCGTCCTAAAATAGCTCTATTTTATAACAAACAAATCGCCCTCTACGTGCCAACGCTGAAAGAGAAGGACGAGATGATGACGCGGTTGGAGCGGTTGATTGAGGGGAAGTAATGTGGCATTGGAAGCCTTCTGAAATGGGATCCATGGAACATGAGATTGCCGCGCTCGTGCCTCGCTCGCAATGACGGGTGATAATCCCTAAACTACCTCAACATCTTTATAAAAACTCAGCAACATTTTATTCGCTGAATTAAATAATGACTTGCCACTAAACCACTTTTAAGAAAACCGCAAGGTATTTGAAGTTAAAAGTCTTATCTTCATGAATAATTAACCTTAAATTCAAATCATTATGGCAGTCAAACACATTCCAACCAATGAAGTCCATGTAGGCAGCAAAGGCGGCACTACTGGATGCGGTACAGACACGAACAAGCTTTCCACTCATTGGGAAAATACAAATGAGCGGGTCACTTGTAGGAAAAACGGGTGTAATTAAGTTGTTTTTCCTAATAAATAAGGCACGTTTAAGATAGATGTGCCTTATTTATCAGGACGCAGGGAGCGTATTAAACGAGCAAAAGTATCATAGTTTCAATAGGACATTAATTATCTCCAATATCAGTTGCTTTAAGTATGTCTTTTATGAAATGCCCCTCAGTTAATTTACCTCAAGTCTATCTCGAACAAAATCACATCGGGCGTGCACCGCTCCTATTATCTTCATCCATTGGAGTGAATCCAATTTATTATGAACCTATATTCACCATATCGATTTTTTCTACAGACTGTGTCAAGGTGTCAAACAAACACTTTAATATTTCATCCATAACCAATATCTGTGTTTCGGTGTAATGAATGTTACCATGTGCATATTGAGCATGTTTATCCACTCTGATGTAGAACTGTTTGCCATCAAGCTTTTCAAACAAAAATTCCGTATTTGCCAGACACGAATTCGCGTATACGCAAAGCTGCCATAGGTTAAAAGCTGAAAGTTGATTGGGTAGGTATGCGGTAGAACTATAGACCAAAGTACGCAAGATTCTCAGCACGCAGGTACTAAACAATATAGGCAATGTTCCTGTTGTGGACTCATCATTGTGTTGGCGCAGAATAAAATAAGATGAGACTATTTTCTTGGTAGCTCTAAAATAATAATCAAGATCAGGATAAGCGCAGGTATATGGATGTCTCCAATGAAGTAACGGCCATGGCGATGCGGATGGATATACTCGGTGTTCAGGAATCATTACCGCTTGAAAGAATTGTTGATGAACGTAGAGGTGCTCTTGGATCCATATGCGGCTATGACCGATAAGCACCACCTCGCATTCATATCGGTCTGCTATGGATTGTTGCAACCGATTGAGGGTGCTTGTGCCCAAACCCGAACCAATAAGTAGTAGGTAATACAGAAGACCAGTTGCAGTGTCCTTAGTTCCAAAACAGTAAACTTCTTCTGGGGTTACGGTCTTTACGAGATATGAGACGATTTTAGCCAATTCAGAGGAGGTTGTTGCAGACGTATCAGCAACAACATAAGTTTGCGATGGGAGATGCTTCTTAATAAGGTATTTCAATTCGGAAAATCGGTCGACCACCATTTTGGATAATTGATCATCTATTGCTTGTACATTCGCCAATAGCTCTGGAATTGTATGGCAATTATCTGCATTCCCTGCGTCTTTCTCAGCTTTTTCCATTTGTGATATCAAATAATAGCTCCGCTCTGAACTATTCACAAACAAGCGTTCTAAGCCAGGAACAACATGGGAAAGTCTATAAATGCGTTGGTGCAGATTATCTGAGAAAAAATCGTTCCCGAAATACAGCGTCTCCAAATAAGTGATGTGTTTTTTAAAAGTTGAATGATAAATCAAAAACACCGATGTTATGGCATTAAGCGATTCGAACTTACGCGCCTGTGTAAGCAGGAGATCATAACTGGAATGAAATCTTTCACGGTAATCATGGTATCTCTTTTTAAATCTTTCCCTTTTAATCTCCAACCCGTCCGATGCATCAGGATGCTTATAAATTAGAGCTCCTTTGTGGCAGTAATAAGCAATGAACGGATTCCCAATCTTATCGTACCGTATCATTAATAAATAGCGGATGACGTTTACCTGTACACTGAATTGTTCTCTGGCGCGACGCACCCATTTGCGGGAGGCCACTTTAGAAACATCACTATATTCGCCCATAACAACAATGAGTTGGGCCAATGCCGATGTGGTGGCTGGATGGTAGAAAATTTGTGCGACAGCCAATTCTCTGGTCAATTGCAGTAGTTTTTCTTGCAAGGAGCTGTCAAGGGCTGTGGATTTGAAAGGTGTTTCCATGAGATATATTTTTTAAAAGTTACCTATCAAAGCTCTCCTATAACAATCGGATATTCTATTCCCTAAAAGGATAAAATATCCCAAAGGGTGTTTAAAAATTCAAACCGTCTAAAGGCCACGTATGTGAATCAGCCAACTGGCATCCAGCATCTTGAGCAGGTGGTTGTAGGGGTTAAACAAATCCCATGTAATAACATCTGGGATTGGGCTTAGTGAAAAAAGTACAATTTCAAAGCATGCGAAATCAAATTCGCTTAAGGTGTGGCTCCTAAATGCTTTTTGAAATACGAGCAAAGGATTTTTATATTCCTCAGGCGTTAACGCGCCTAGGCCAAGATCTTTTGGAATATGAGCGCTCTCCTTCACCCGATAGCTTTCTGTGTGCACCTGCAAAACATAACCCACCCGCAATAAGGAATGTAAGACCATATGGATTGTTAAGGCATGTCCTGGATTCTTTTTAAAGAACACTTTGTTTTTATAACAATAAGACATCATGCTGGTTAAAAAATGCTTCAATTCATGAAGATGTGCATAATCGAATAACGCCGAGAGCAAGGCATAGGGACAATTGATTTCGTAACCTGCCCATGGGCTGGCTTCAAAGGATAAGGTCTTGGAGTCCATAGATAAGCTAATTTTAAAGTTGAGTTAAAGAAAAGTCATTACCCAAGGATAAACCATTATATAAAGGGATATTTTATCCCCTAAAAAGAGATATTATACTGGATATTTTCGCTAATTTTACCTTTCAACATACCAACCAATTGGCTATAGAAATCGCCAGTCTTAATTCGAGTACTATGGAACAGAAAATACATCAAGGACGCAACGTCAAACGATTCAGGGAAATGCTGGGCATAAAGCAGGAAGCCCTTGCCTATGAACTTGGTGAGGATTGGAACCAAAAAAAGATTTCCATCCTGGAGCAAAAGAATCAGATTGAAACGCCTTTGCTGGAACAGATTTCTGAGGTGCTCAAAATACCTGTAGAAGCCTTTCGAAATTTTGATGAGGAGCAGGCTGTGAATATTATTTCGAATACATTCACAGATTTTAAAGATGGAGCATCCGCAATCAATATAAAACCTGTATTTAATCCTATTGAGCAAATCATAAAACTCCACGACGAAAAAATCGCGCTCTTTGAGCGGATGCTGAAAGAGAAGGACGAGATGATGGCGCGATTGGAGCGGTTGATTGAGGGGAAGTAATGTGGCATTGGAAGCCTTCTGAAATGGGATCCAAGGCACATGAGATTACCACGCTCGTGCCTCGCTCGCAATGACGGGTGATTGGACTGGAAAATATTTACCAAGAACCCCGTCCGCTCAAAACTTTCTAAGATTTTCTTCTCGCTTCCCTGATCCAATTTGTTATCTGCATCAAAAACATTCGTTTTATTAATACCTAATCTTGCTGATTGTATCATATTACTATGTTAGTTTTGTAAGTAAAAACTCAGCATATTCGATATAATTATTATATTTAAACCCTCCCTCAAAAAACAACCCGTTTTTAATTAGTTAATCCACAAAATAGTAAAAAGTAACAGGCTCTACCCAACAAATATGAATGGGTTGGATGACTAATTCAAACAATAGAATGCAATTAATAAATACAGAACACAGTTTTTCGTTTTATAATAACCTACTATCAGCTAAAGAACCCGACAACGAATTTGATATTAATCAATTGATTGAAGTTATCAGGTATGGCTATATAAAAAATGAAATTCATTCCCTGAGAGGTTTAAATGACAAACAGGAAAAAAACAGACTAAAGCAATCGAAGTTACCTTGCGTCACCTTATCTGGAACTTTCGAAAAAAGAAGTAAGCAATATCTACAAGAGCACTCGGGGTTAATTCAAATAGACATCGACGACTTAGAAGATTATGATTCTGTTTTCAACACCTTAATTTCAGATGAATTTACGTTTGTAGCATTTAGAAGCCCAAGTGGGAATGGCATCAAGCTAGTAGTAAAAATAAACCCCTCTATTGACACCCATTTAGAGCAGTTTCTTTCGCTTGAAAAATATTACTTGGACGAGTATAATATAAAAATAGATAGTGCCTGCAAGGATATTGCGAGATGTATGCTATTATCCTATGATCCAAACATCTATTGCAACCCATTCTCAGAGGTATATGCAGAATTATATATACCTGAAATTAAAGAAACACCTGAGAAGCACCATAGAGTAAATTATAAGATTAATCTTAATTCAAATAATGATAAAGACATTATTGAAAATCTAACGTTAGAAATTGAAAGAAACAACATAGATATTACTGATGGTTATATCAATTGGATAAGAATTGGCTTTTCGTTAGCGACCGCATTAGGTGAAAGTGGTAGAGATTACTTTCACAGATTATCAAGATTTAACGGAGGCTATCGACCAAGAGATTGCGATAAACAATTCACGAATTTGTTAATTAGAAATAACAGGGCTATCACTTTAGGTACATTAATTTATATAGCACGTATGAATGGTGTTGAAGTTATATTTCCTTCTCAAAAAGATAAAAAACCAACACTTTCAGCAAGCACTAAATCAGGGTATAATAAGTCTGCATTATCTGAAGCTATAAAGCGTAAAAGATTGGAATTGGCTAATAAAGCAGGGAATCCCGCTTATACCATTTTCTCCAATAAAACCTTAGATGAATTGGTGGAAAGAATGCCGAAAACAGAAGTTGAATTTCTGGACATCTATGGCATCAGTCAGAAGCGATGTGATGCCTATGCGAAGGACTTTTTACCTATTATAACCAAATATAAAGGAAATGGTACTTCTACTGAAAAGCCAGTAGTTCAAAAGTACGTTATACCAAAACTAAAAAATCAAGACGAAAGGTTATTCCAGGAACTAAGAGAGTTTAGACTTAACCACGCATTAGAAAAAGGATTAAAAGCATTTCATGTATTCGGAAACACTACACTTTATGAGATTATTGAATCTAAGCCAAAAACTAAAGAAGAGCTACTTGATGTTAAAGGTATTGGTGAGCGGAAATTGGAGCAAATTGGTGACCCTATTTTGGAGATTATCACTAAATATGCCTCATAGAATTTATCTCATGGAAAAATATTTATACAACAGCTTATATTACTATGCTATGTGCTGTTTATGTATGAGTTCTTTATAAGGCCCTATTGAAGAGACCCACTTTTGCTGATTAAAGATTTTGGCTAGACATCCGCTTCATCGTATCAAAAAACGCTTGATAAAATGCTTCATCTTTGGCGTATAAGCGATATAAGTCTAACTCTTGCTTGCGCTGTTTGGACATGACGTCATCTAATATTTTTTTAAAGGCTAAATCCTTGTTTTGTGCATCCCTGTTTTCTGCTACTTTAGATTGAAAATCCGGATGTGCCTGTATAGACTTTGTTAAACTAATAAACTTTACACGTTGGTCGTCTGGAGTAGCTTCCCAGCCTTGAAACCATCGCTCGTTGAAGCTGTTGATTATTAAATCTAACGGATCTTCATCCTCACCTTGACCATGGGCTCCTCTAGGATTTGGATTTTGAGGATCTACTTCTGTTTCTGAATCATCTAAGCCAATACTTTGATTTAGCTTGACGCGTTCTAATCCATAGGTTGATAAATCGACAGACTCTAATAATTCGTCTAAACCGCCAGTATCATCTGGTCTCACAGGCAGCTTTGGAATTAAGAATTTTAAAAACCAAAATAGCTTTTCCCAATTCGCAATCGCATAAGGCATAATAGAAGCCATTTGCCCGTAGATTTTTACAAACTGCTTTGCTTTAATCTTAAAATCGGCTTTATCGTCATCTTCTAATTCTAATTCATGGACAAAGCGTTCGGCAGCTCTTTCTATGATTGGACTTAAAACCTGTGCATCTTCTTTATTGAAAAACTTAATATTAAAGTCTTCCACCTCGCCCCACTCATATACCCCAACCTCATCTAAAACATTTTTTAACTCGTGCAAGACATTTACATCGGTTGCTTCGCTTAAAGACGTTGCCGAATAGAATGGATCAAAGGATTTTTTTATATCATCAGTAGAATTAAAGAAGTCTAACACGAAAACATCTTCTGTTTTTTTGCCTAGACTAGATGCCGCTCGATTTAATCGTGATAAGGCTTGAACCGCAAGTACCCCTTGTAGCTTCTTATCTACATACATGGCGCATAGTTTTGGTTGGTCGAAACCTGTAAGGTATTTATTGGCGACTACCAATATGCGATAGGCATCTTCATCAAACTTGAATCGTGTATCTTTTTCCGGAAAACCATTTAGTTCTGCTTCCGTGTATTCAATACCATCTACAGTTTTAGTTCCTGAAAATGCGATTGCTATTTTAAACGGATTTCCTTTATCATTTAGAATGTTTTTTAAAGCCTTATAATAACGTATAGCCGATTCTATACTCTGCGTCACCACCATAGCTTTTGCCTTTCCTTTTAATTTTTTTTGATTAACAATATTAGGAATAAAGTGATCAAGTATGATTTCGGCTTTGGTATTAATGGTTTGTTGATGTTGCTCTACATAAGCTCTTAGCTTCTTTTGTGCTTTTGTTGAATCAAATAATGGATTCTCCTCAATAGATTTCTCTATTTCATAATAGCTTTTTAACGTTGTATAATTCGCTAAAACATCTAAAATAAACCCTTCTTCAATAGCCTGTTTCATAGAGTATAGATGAAAAGGTTTAAATTTACCTTCGGCATCTTTCACTCCAAATTTCTCTAAAGTAATGGGTTTGGGAGTTGCTGTAAAAGCCAGATAAGATGCATTACCACGCATTTTACGAGATTGCATGGCCTGTACTATTTTATCTTGCGCATCAACCTCATCATTTTCATCAATCTGTTGCCCCATAGCGCGATTCATATTGTCATGGGCTGAACCACTTTGGCTACTGTGTGCCTCATCGATAACCACTGCAAAACGTTTATCCCTTAAATCGGCAATGCCATCTATGATAAATGGGAATTTCTGAATGGTAGTAATAATGATTTTCTTTCCCTGTTCTAAGCTATCTCTTAATTCTTTAGAGGAATAGGCAGGTGCAATAATGTTTTTAACTTCAGAGAAACTCGCAATATTATCTCGGATTTGCTTGTCCAGTAGTCGTCTGTCTGTTACTACAATCACCGAATCAAACAAGGGTTTTTCTAAATCTGTAACACCTGGTGTATTTAAGCTTTCTGGATAGGTTTCTATGAGTTGATAGGCCGCCCAAGTAATAGAATTCGATTTACCAGAACCCGCAGAATGCTGAATTAAATAGGTCTGCCCTACCCCTTTCTTACTGGCATCTGCAACAATTTTACGTACCACATCCATTTGGTGGTAACGTGGAAAGAATAAAGTTTTGGTTTGTAATGGGTCTTTCTTTTTACCATCCAAGCGCACAAAATGTTGAATAATATTGGCTAAACTCTCTCTGGTAAACACCTCATCCCATAAATAATTTGTTCTATGTCCGGTAGCACCGGCAGGTAGTTCTGGATTTCCTTTACCGTGTTTATTTCCTTTGTTAAATGGTAAGAAAAAAGTGTTTTTACCCGCCAATTTAGTCGTCATGTAAGCTTCATCGGTATCAACAGCAAAGTGAACTACACAACGTGCAAATTGCAGTAAAGGCTGTTTGTTGTCACGTTTATTTCTGTATTGGTGCTGTCCATGTACACGCGCATTTTGACCTGTCCAATGGTTTTTTAGCTCCATCGTTACAATAGGTATCCCATTGATAAACAAAACCAAATCAATTTCTTCTCTTGGGTTATCTACACTATAACGCAATTGTCGGGTTTCACTAAAGCGGTTTTGCTCAAAATTCTGCTTGACTTGTTGACTACTACTTGCCAATGGTAGTTGGTAAAACAAGGTGAAATTAGCGTCATCAACTTGTAAGCCTTTTTTAAGTAAATGCAATACCCCGTATTTTTTTATCATACGATCATAGCGATTTAGGATTTTTAATTTCCAATCACTTTGCTTTTGTAGCTTCTCTAATTCTTCTTTTTGTGTAGTTTCTAAAAAATCCCAAAAGAACTGTTCATCTATAGCAAACTGTGCATTAAAATTAGCAGGCTGCCCAATATAGTAGCCTTTACCTGTTCTATACAGTGCAGCTTGTTCGTTTACGGCATCCACAGATTGCCCTTGCTGTTTAATATCCTCAAGGCAGGTTCCTGTTAAGGCTTTCTCTATAGCAGCCTCTAAAGCTTGTTCGTTGGTTTGGCTATGCATTCTTTTAATTATTAATCGTTAAATAAGTTGACATATTCTTTAAAAAGATAGAGGCGTCCTCGCTGTGCCCCAGTTATTTCAGTAAGGATGTCCAGATCCTCCAATACGTTTATGAGATTGTAGGCAGGTCTCATTGATTTTCCCGTTATCTCACTTACTTTATGAGCCGTAATAATGGGATGGGAATATAAATATTGCACTACTTTAAAAGCATCACCACTACGTGCGCCAATGTCTTTTAGCTTTCCATCTATTTCTTTTTGCAATTGCAAAATGCCATCAAAAGTTTTTACTCCATTTTTAGCCGTTTCAATGACGCCAGTCAGAAAAAACTTGAACCATTGATTAAGATCGTTGTGGGTGCGTACCCGCATTAAGTTGTCATAATATAAACTTCTGTTCTTTTCGAAAAAATCGGAGAGATAAAGAATTGGCTGTTTCAAAATCCCCTTGTTTACCAGGTATAATGTGATTAGCAAACGCCCCACTCGCCCGTTTCCATCCAGAAAAGGATGTACCGTTTCAAATTGGTAATGGATGAGGGCTACCTTAAGAAGATCTGGCAATGGGTTGCTATCGTCATTGGCAAATTTTTCGATATCGGACATCAGCTCGTTAACATCGGTGTGAATAGGCGGCACAAAAATCGCATCGTTAATACTTGCTCCACCAATCCAATTCTGACTGCGGCGGTATTCTCCCGGCATCTTATGCTCGCCGCGCACCCCGTGCAACAAAATTTTATGCGTTTGTTTTATAAGTCGGGAGGAAAATGGCAAGCGATGCAATAATTCAACCGCTTGCTTCATGGCCTGAATATAATTCTGTACTTCCTCCCAATCATCCCGTTTTTCGGTTAGGACATCTTCCTTGGCCAAGAAAGCATCTTTGATATTGGTTTGGGTTCCCTCAATTTTGGAAGACTGCACGGCTTCTTTGGCAATGTGCATCTGGATAAATAACTCAATGTGCACATACTCCGAATACATGTCCAAACGCCCCAAATGCCGATCGGCCTGACTAAGCAATTGCCACACCTGCATATCCGAAATGCGCCATCCCCGATTGATATAGGTAGGCTGGAAACTTTTATAATAGCCTTGTTGCTGATATATACCCAATTTATAATTATCCATTATTAAGTAAATTTAAACCCATTGCTATTTTACAATAATACAAAAAGGTATAATAGACAGCTCTCTTATTTTACTTTTATATCAAAAAGTAAAATAATAACACCTCTAAATTTACCTCTTACCTACCAAGTTTCTATTGATGGTGCTTTTTCACATGACTACTATTGAACAGCCTAGACTTCATCTTCTTAAAATTGCGCCATTCTTCAACTTCTTTTAACTTCATTTCTTAATAAGTTAATTAACACACTTTCACCTTCCCCGTTACCACACTATTGATCAAACTACGCTTATACTCCTGCAACTTCGCAATCTCTTGCTGTTTTAGGGAAATGGCAGTGTCGATTTTTTGGGAAGCCCTTTCTATATACTTTGATATTTCTTTTTGTTCTGAAAGTGGTGGTAAAACAATTGGTAAACTAAGAAATTCACCATGATTTAGATCTGGAATTGTGGTTACTCCAGCTGATAACATAATTAACTCTTGAATACCCTGAGTGTTTAAATAATTTACAAGAAAATCTCGTTCGATTTTGTTTTTATCATAATCGATTTTGAAAAAATTATTATGGAACACTCCTCTAATATTTGTGACAACTTCTCCTGTATTGCCAGTCCTACCTAATAAAACATCTTGATAATCACATATTACATTTTCTTTAGGCTTAGTAACATAGTGTTTTGGATCGTTTGGATTATGAATTGATTTTGTAGTAATATATTCTAAAGCATCACCAATTGGTTCTTCTAATCTTTTATCAATTGCTATTTGTAGTCCTTGCTGTAAACTAGAAATTCTTCTAAAAGAAACTGACGCCCAATGCTCCGGAATCTCTCCAACCCACTTGACACCTGAGTCCTTGAGTGGCACATAATCATCCAAACCTCTTGTCACCGCTTTGTGTATCAAAATTTGTTTGCGTTCTTTTAAAAGCGCTATTTGTTGCTTCTTAATGCAAATGGCTTGGTCTATCTTTTCGGTTTTGTCGTCTAAGAAGTTGGCGATGGCGGTTTGTTCTTGGAGGGGAGGTATTGGTATATCTATATTTCCTAAGATCGAACGACTAATCCTTTTCATTATAGCTCCTCTAGCTTCATTCTCTGTATGAGTAAAATACTGAGGTGAATTCATTAAATATACTAGAAAACCCCTATTAAAACCCTTGTCCGGACGAAAGACACACACATCTACTGATACGATAGATTTTTTATCAAATTTGGGAGCTATGCAACATCTTCCTAAAGGTACGTTTAAACGTGAAATTAGAATGTCATTTTCTGCTATGGCAGTGCAGTTTAACCTTCTAAAGGTATCATTTGAAATATATGACCTTTCTTTATCATAAAACTTTATTTCTCGGATATTTCCAGTTGTAAAATAGTAAACCTCATCACTTCCTAAGTCTTTACTTTCAATCCAATCTCCATCGATAAATAAAGAATTCTTTTCTTTAAATAAATATTTAATTTTTCTGACCTCCCAATGCTCTGGAATTTCCCCCAGCCATTCCACGCCAGAATCTTTATAGCGAGAATATGTCTGAACCGTTGATTTAGGTGGTGACGTGGTTAATGGCTTCTTTTCTTTTGATCCTATTTGGCTATTTATATTGTGCATATCAGTTTATTTGTATAAAATCTTCAAATCTTCTTAAAGCATTTATAAATGCGCTATGACTCCTTTTTCCAAATTCAGCTTCTTTCCCGTAAGGACCATACTTCTCCACATAAAACCTGATATTAAGACCCAAGTCTTTAATAGTTATATTTTCCCTTTCGCAAATCCTCTCAATCCGTTTTATATAATCGTAAACAGTCGATGGATTTCCAGATGGCGTCAATTCACTATAACCTTGATCAATTAAATATTTCTTAAATTTTTCTAACATAAATGACTTATTTTAATTGCACAACACATGTATCCATTCCTATTTGAATTGCTTTTGATTGTTCTGTTATTTGATATCATATATATCTCTCTACCTTCATTTAGGATTATGGATTAAGAATAAAATTTATCGGCATTCCAATTTTTGGGATTGTCAATAATATATTTTGTAATTTTTTGAAAGGCTGTTTCATTCCTTATGATATGGTCGTGAAATCGGGATTGCCACCCAAAATCGGGTTGCGTTTTTCGTATTTCAAAGGTGCATCGTCCTTTGTACCATCGGATAATTCGGGAAATGTTTTCATGAATCATTGGGTTTTTGTTGCCGGTTATCCCGCCGGTTGGTTTGGATGATGGCGTGGATGATGCGTTGAATGTTGACGCGGTGGATGATTCGTTGGATGATTTGTTGGACGACGCGGTGGGTGGTGCGGTGGATGACGTGGTGGATGGTGCGCGGGATGGCGCGATGGGTGACACGCGGGATGGCGCGCGGGATGGTAGAGACGCGATTAATCGCGTCTCTACGGTATCGTCATCCGAAACGGTATTGTCATCCGAAATGGAATTATCAACCAATACAATATCGTCAACCGAAACGGAATCGCCAACCAAAACGGTATCGTCATCCGAAACGGTATTGTCATCCGAAACATTATCATCAACCGATATGTTTTCGCCAATCAAAACGGTATCATCAACCGAAACGATGTCATCAACGGAATTGGTATCGTCAACCGAACCCCCATTCGCAATAACAATATCATCGGGTTTATTAATCATCAATATTCCGTGCACATGATTGGGCATGACCACAAAATCGCCCAATGCGACATATGGGAATTGGTTTGGGATTTGATACCAAATGTTTTCAGCAATTTGACCCGAATTGTTTAACATCATTTTTTGTTCAATTATGTTTCCAAAATAACATTCCCTGTTCTGCGTGCAAATGGTAATGAAATAGGCAGCATTACTACCGTAATCCCAATTTTGCAATCGTGCTGAGGCGATTCTATATTTATTTTGGAATTTTTTGGTCATTTTAATTTTGATCGTCGGGTGTTATTATAAAAAATGTTGTTGTTGTTGTTGTTGTTGTTGTTGTTGTTGGATGATACGCGATAAATCGATACGTGTTGAACCGGTACGCGATTAAACGATACGCGATAAAACGATACGCGATAAAACGATACGCGATAAAACGATACGCGATAAATCGCGTATCTACGTTAATTGTAAAATTTCTGTAATCAATCCATCACTTTGCTTTTCTAATTCAAGAATATCTTGTGTCACCGCTTCTATGCTTCGCAAAGGCGTGTGTTTATAGAAATATTTGTTAAAACTAATTTCATAACCTATTTTGGTATTATCCAGATTGATCCACGCTTCTTCTACGTGTGGCTGAACTTCTCTTTTGAAATAACTGTGAATATTGTCTTTCAACGGTACATTTTCGGTATCTCGTAAATCGCTTTCGGTTTCGTAGGTGATGTAGAGGTTTTTTTGATGAGATTGCTTCAATCGTTCCTCTTTCGCAATGACGGATTCGTAAGGAAAATATCCAAAATCGGCTAAGTCTTCTTCTTTGCAGCCTAAGTGGATGAGCAGATTCTGTAGCTTATCGCCCGTTAATTTTACCTTCTTTTTAATCACTTTTTCCGCATCGGCATCGTACCAGCTCACTGCATTTAGCACCGCTTTTTTATCGGAAGCTGAAGCATTTAATTTCTCCTTTTTAATGATGTCGTTGACTTCTTTTTCAAATGCATTATAGTCGGTATATAATGTATTGCCAAAATGCGCTTCTAACTGCTTTGCTAATTTTATATGGTGCTGGTGCTTTTTCCAAGTCTCCTTTTTTGTGAGTTTCTTTTTATTGGCGGCAGACAGGTTTAAATCGTTTTGCTCGCACCATTCTAAAAGCTCCTCTGCGTGTACACTTATATCGTCATAGACGCTTTCTCCATAAGTTTCATACGCATAGCGCATAGGTTCTTCTAAATACTTATCGTAACGTAAACTTTCTATACGTTCTGGGGTAAACTGTGCTTTCAATCGTTTTGGGCGTTCGATAGTAACTTTATAATATCCAAAGTCTTCATTATCGAAAATTTGAGCAGCGATGCCACTATCACCTTCGCGTTCTGCCACTTTCATTTCGGTATAAACCTCCAAAATTTCATCAATATGCTCTGGGGCGAATTCACAGTTTTTGTTTCCTAAGTTTTTACGCAGTTTTCTGTACAGCTCACCTGCATCTATCAGTTGTACTTTTCCCTGTCGGTGCTCTGGTTTGTTGTTACTTAAAATCCAGATATAAGTGGTAATTCCTGTATTGTAGAACAGGTTATTCGGCAATTGTACAATGGCTTCTAACCAATCGTTTTCTATAATATATCTTCGGATGTTACTTTCGCCACCTCCAGCATCACCCGTAAACAAACTGGAACCGTTATGTACTGAAGCAATTCGGGTTCCGGTTGGGCTTTGGGTTAAAGGTTTCATTTTAGATACCATTTCCATTAAAAACAGTAATTGTCCATCGGAAGAACGTGGGGTAGCATCAACCTCCTCCTCTACGCCCCAATAATCGGAAAGCATCACTTTAAAACGCGGATCAATCACATCTTTACCATCCTTTATATATTTCTGCTCACTGCTCCATGATTTTCCATACGGCGGATTGGATAACATAAAATCGAAGGTAGTTCCTGCAAATTCATCGGTAGATAAAGTAGAACCCACACGAATGTTTTCGGGGTTATTGCCCTTGATCATCATATCACTTTTACAAATGGCGTAGGTTTCATCGTTAATTTCCTTTCCGAAGAGATAGACATCGCCCATAGCGCGAATAGTACCCTCTTCGTCTTTGATAAAGTTTTGAGATTCTGTAAGCATTCCTCCACTTCCACAAGCTGGATCGTAAATGGTCATTACAGGTGGTAGATGGTCTTTAATAGGATCGAAAATGATGTGTGTCATTAATTCGATTACCTCTCTTGGTGTAAAGTGCTCTCCTGCTTCTTCGTTATTTTCTTCGTTGAATTTTCTGATCAACTCTTCAAACACATAGCCCATTCCTAAGTTAGACAGCGCCGGCAGTTTTCTACCTTCCGGATCTTCTTTCTCATACGGGGTTAAGTTGATATAAGGCGAGGTGAATTTCTCCAACACATCCAACAGCACATCTTTAGATGCCATGTGACGCACTTGACTACGCAGTTTGAATTTTTCTACAATTTCCTTCACATTAGGACTAAACCCGTTTAAGTAGTCTTCAAAATTGGCTTGTAGTATTTGTGTACTGTTGGTTGCGGTGTCTTTTATTTTTTGAAGGGTCCATTTGCTGGTATTGTAAAACACATAATTAGAAGCTTCGCGCAAACCCGTTTCGTCCCATTCGGTAAACTTAGCTTCGTCTCGTTGAAAAGCTAATTCTTCTAGAACGGCGTCTTTAGTAGGTTCTAAAAGGGCGTCTAAACGACGAAGGACCACCATTGGTAATATAACGTCTCTATATTTTCCGCGTACATAGACATCTCTAAGGCAATCGTCAGCGATTGACCAGATGAAGGATACTAATTTATTGTGTGAGGAGTGATTCATATATTTTATTTTCGATATTTAAACACAGACTGTAACTAAACAAACTTAAATATAAACCATTTAAACGAGTGATTTGATAGTATCCGAATATAGTCGCTTGTTTATACCCAAACGATTATAATAGAATAACAACTGAAATGTTTGTTAAGTTTTAATGTAGAACAATTTTCTGAATCATTATAGGTTTGATCTTAGCTTAGTTAAACACCATAACCGTTAGGGCAATTATAGCGTGGTAAATTAGATATTGTTAGGAAAGCTCAAGATATGAAGATTTTTCAATATTTATTGAGCTTCTTGAATTCCATTCATGAAGTTTTTATGAAAATACGTAGAACTACGTATAGGAGCATGCGAAATTTTGTAGCGCTTAACTAAAAATCGTTAAACAACATTGTTGTATAATAGAAGATATCATCAAAACGGCATATCCGTATCAAACCAATCAGACTGCTCTGTACATCTATAAATATCCGTAATCTCCCCCTGGGTGAATTCAATGTAGATGGCGTACTTATGCCCAGACCTATTCCCTGTGAAGACAAACACAGGTTCACTGCACAAACAGCCTGTGCAAATATTGGTGGAGATGTTCAAATAGGTATCGCCTATTTTGTCAAATTTTGAAAAAATCTCTTTTTGTCGGTAAATGAAACTGGGCTTTTTTAGGTCTTCGTAGTAGGCATCGTCATCCAATAAATCATTTAAGCTATGATAGTCCAAATTTTGAAACGCCTCCAAAACTTTTAAGAGTTGCGTTTTTACTTCTTGTTTTGTTGCTATTTTCTCTACTAATTCCACTGCTTCCATAAGACCATTATTTCCTTTAAAACTACTGAAATATTTTATAACCCTGTTTAACTAAGACCAAAATATCACAAAGACACAGGACTTAATTTATAGATATAACCGTCGAAACTTAGCTGAAAAACACTCTTAAAGAAGGAGCCCACCCATGAGTCTAAAACCGATCATTTTAAGTTTACTGCCGATTTTTCATCGCTGCCATGAGGTTTTATGACAGGACAAGTCAGAAAAAAACACTCTAACAACATATAGATTATCAACCACTTGAATCCTATCACTAAAATACAGACTGTGGGGCTTGCTTTTTGGAATAATTATTGAAACACTGCTTCTCTTTAATTTAATATTTAAACAATCAATTATGAAAAAACTTTTATTATTGTCAGCCTTTGTTGTTTTCGGACTTTCGACTTCAATTAAAGCCCAAAATGTTGATTTTGGATTAAAAACAGGTCTTAATATTGCCAACTTAACCGGTGGTGATGTTGACAAAAACAACCTCTACAGTTTTCACATTGGTGGACTGGCTGAATTTAAATTAAGTGATACTTTTGCACTTCAACCTGAATTGTTATACACCAGACAAGGTTCAGAAGTAGAGAATTCAATGAAAGTCAAATTAGACTATCTTGCCATTCCTGTGATGGCCAAATACTATCTAACCGATAAATTTAGCTTGGAAGCAGGTCCGCAATTCTCATTTTTAATCGATGATAAAGCAGAGTTTGATGACAGCGCTCTCCCTGATGCCGAAACTGACGCTTCAAGTTTTGATTTCGGACTTAATATTGGTTTGGGCTATGCTATTACCCCAAATATATTTACCCAAGCACGCTATAACTATGGGATAACTACGGTTGCAGAAAACCCAGATATCAAAAATAGCGTCTTTCAAATCTCGTTAGGCTATAAGTTCTAAATGCGATTCTAATGCTAAAGAAAAAGACACCTTATTTATGGGGTGTCTTTTTGATTTATACCCCTTTGGATTCAGGAAGTTTTTGGCAAATAACATCCTAAGCCCACATATTACAGGCACTATACAAGATTAATCACGCTGCTGTTACCAAGTAAAAACCTCACTTTTAATAGAGACAATTTAATGCTTGAAGCAAACCTTTTATCACTGATTAAATGTAACCCAGAAAACATCTAGGCGCACAAAGCATAAAATATCCTTTAATCGGGCAGGAATACGCTTATATTTGAGGCGAAAATTTAAGGGCCATAAGCGAGATGAAAAAAGGACAAATATCTACACTATTACGCCAACTCGGATTACTATATCCGGCAGATTGGGCGCGCTATAATTTGGAGAAGTTCAAAAACAGAAAGATCAATAAACGTTTTAAATTGGAACATCCCCATGTAAAACTACCGCCAGATTATCTAATATATGAGTCCTTTCAATTAAATTATCAGAAATATTACACCGGGAGTATTAAAACTGCCAAGTGGTTAAAAAACCATTTTAAGAAACATATTGAACTGAAAGATAAACGCATACTGGATTGGGGATGTGGTCCTGGGCGGCTTATTAGACATTTGCCAGAGGTCATCGGTAATGGCTGCGAATATTATGGTACGGATTATAATAAAAAATCGATTGCCTGGTGTTCAAAAAACCTGCCCGATATTCACTTCAATAACAACGGGCTAAATGCTCAATTACCCTACGATGATAATTTTGTAGATGTTATTTATGGTATTTCAATTTTCACCCACCTTTCTGAGCAACTCCATTACGATTGGTTTAATGAGCTATACCGAATTTTAAAGCCTAACGGCATTCTATTCCTAACCACCCAAGGCGACAATTTCAAGATCAAGCTCACCAATGCCGAGTTAAAATCGTATAATAATGACGAGCTGGTGGTCAGGGGAAACGTCAAGGAAGGCCATAGGACCTACTCCGCGTTTCAACCAAAAGCATTTATGGAAAAGTTATTCAGCACTGTTGAAATTTTAGAGCATATTGAAACGGCACCTGAACATGCCGGTTGGTTGCCACAAGACATTTGGATCATCCGCAAACCTTAAAACTGGTCTGAGCCATTCAGGTGCAAAAACCCCTAATGATCAGATTTAAAACTCGTCCAATAAGCGGACTCCCACATCCGTCTCATTGAAACTGCTCTGATTCCCCGATTTATTGACCGCGGTAACGCCAATGCGCGTAATAAGATCCCGATCCATTTCTAAGGAATAGAGCGGCAATTCAAAGCTATTTTTGGTTCTGTCCAAAATGACATACTGCCACGCATCGGCATACTTATAAAAAACCACCCATTTAAAAACAGTTTCCCTTTTGGGATGTGTCCATGAGACGACAACTTTGTCATCTACAACCTGGGTATTTACCACTGGTGCTTGTGGAAATTTAGTTGTAAGCCACGGACTTGCAGGCACTAAGGCTTGTTGGTTATAGGGGCCATTGACCAAAGCTTCGGAGAGGTTGGGGTATTTTAATAACGGGCCGATACTCCAATGGGCTGTCCCCATACTTGGTGAAGTCAGACCACGTGTCAGCAGAATCTGATTGATGGTTTCATCCACATTGGCGGCATCGCCACCATAGTCAATTCTGATTCCTGGCCATAAGTGCCGCTTTTGGGTGTTTTCATTTTCCCACCAACCCAATAACAACGGAAAACTTTGCCCTACTTGATTGATCTTCCAATACAATTGGGGAGCGAAGTAATCAATCCAGCCTTCGTTCAACCACAATTTGGCATCAGCATATAGTTCGTTGTACTGATCCATACCCACAATAGATTTAGCGGGATCAGGTCTCCAGATGCCAAACGGACTGATTCCAAATTTCACATCGGGTTTTTCAGCTTTAATTTCTTCATAGATGCGTTTTACAAATCCGTTGACTGCTGCTCTGCGCCAATCGGGCTTGGAGAGCATTCCTCCCGCTTTTAAATAGGCCTGATAACTCTGAGCATCAGGAAAATCCATGCCTCCATTATAAGAGGCATAGGGGTAAAAGTAGTCGTCAAAATGAATCCCATCTACGTCATAGCGCTTTAGAATATCCATAACCACTGCCGAGGCATGATCTTGGGTGGCCTGCTTGGACGGGTCCATCCACCACATGCCGTTTTTTAGGCTGACCATAAGTTCAGAATGTGTGTTCACCAGCGAATTTGATGCCACCACGCCACCTGTAGTATGGTGCGCCCGATAGGGATTCATCCAAACGTGCAATTCCATACCACGGTCGTGGGCTGCCTCTATCCAGAATTGCAGCGGATCATAATACGGTGATGGTGCTTTGCCCACTTCCCCAGTCAGAAAGTAAGACCAAGGTTCCAAGTCGCTTTTATATAAGGCATCCGCCTGTGGTCGGGCTTGGAAGATGACCGCATTATAATTATGATCCTTTAAAAAGTCCAATAGCCTGAGCGCCTCATCCTGTTGTTGTTGGGTAGTTAAGCCAGGCTTACTGGGCCAATTGATATTTGCCACCGTTGCAATCCACGCTGCCCTAAACTCGCGCATCACCTCAGGACTCTCATTAAACAACGGGAGTTCACGCATTTTTTCCTCTTTTTTTAACGGTGCTTTTACTTTAGATTCCTGCGCTTTTATTGAATCTATTGTGATTTCAGGGAGCTTAGGTTTTGGCTTTGCAACTACTCTTGAAGTCTCTCTTTTTGAAGGTGTTGGTCTGGAAACTGTTTTTGGTGCTTTACAAGACTGCACCACAAGCAGAAGAAACAGAAGAATGACAACAGATTTGAGTTTATGCGACATAAAATTAGGGGAAAATGTTGAGCAAATTTTAAACATTAAATCCAACATTCAAAATCTATTTGCAAAAAGAAAAAGATTGAGGTGGTGGCTCTAATATCTACTGTATCGTGTATAATATGCCATATTCCGTTATGGAATACAAGATCTTAGGGGCTTTAAATCCTGCAGGTAGCATTATACATTGCCCCGTGCAATGTTCTTACATTTGTTTCGCAACATTCTAACATTATTGATAACGCCTGGGTTACCGGAAAGATTTAATAACGGTAAGTGTTCCTTAATTAATTTTGCCTCCAAATCCTTAAGATCGGTATCCGTGGCAATCCAATTAAAAATGAGATGCTCCTCAATCCACTGTATAATCTCTTCCTCATGTTCAGGAGAAAACTTATAATTATTTTGATTACTCTTACCTATCAATGAGCCGGGTTCAGGCACATAACCAAGCACCGCCCCAATAGTTCTAAAAAAAGTACCGTGTCCTTTAGCCCTTAGTTCTTGCTCGTAGAACTGAGTTCGCAAGCTTTTGGAAGCATGGCCGATATACATAATGGTGTGATTTCGTTCAGTCAAGACATTTAAAAACACAATATCCAATGCTTTTATATCTTTAATCCGAACCGCATAAAGTCCGGGAGCGTCTGGTACGTTCTGTTCGCACTCCGTAATGGATTTAAAGTTTTTTTCATTGATCAACACCTTCATCATCAACTTAGGGTCCAAGCCTATTTTCTTTACCGACACTTGTTTTTGCTTGGGGGTCGATTTTTTGGCCACGATGCCTTCTGTACTCTTTAGACCAATCAAATTATTGGTACGACTAAATAGATGCGAATGGGTTTTAACGCGAGCCGACACCTGACTGCCTTTAATGTCAGACCCATCCTTTTTACTGTACCAGCTATTCGCATTTAAAATTTCAGCAATTTCTGAAACCGTTAAGGATTTTCCAGCTTTTAATAACGCTTGTTGTATCGCTTCGTGCAATGTCATATTATAAACTACTTTTTTATTAAATCTATTTAAGAATTGGGGACTACCGATTTGAGTTTTATTATCTCAACACTCCCACTTAAGCCATTACTAGGTGTTAATATGGTCAGCCTTTTGGGTGGAAGGTATTGTCTGCACCAAACATTCTGTGGGTATGCCCTTTTGACACCATAATCATGTGCTGTTACCGTTGGTACCAGTCCGTCCAATATTAATGCTCCTGATCCACCAGTTTTGGCAGATGCAGGTGTTGAAACAAGCTTGGTAGATGGATTTGGATTTAGTGCTACATTAAAGCGCATGTCTATTAAAAACAGATAAATTTTGTACACTATAGGATGAAGCTGTAAATTTAGGCAAAAAATTTGAATTTAAATTCCAACATTCCACATCAATTTAGAAAAATTATGATGTTGGACAGTGGCTGCAACCCACACTACCCATCTCTAATCAAACTTTGATGCCTGCCGGTAACGCCGCTATTTATGACTTATACCAAATTAACAATATAATATCGCATTCAAACTCGTTCATTTTCCGTTCTATTTCCTTGCTCATATTTTCCATAGCTATGGCTATGCAAAACAATCGCAGCGTCATATAACGAAAAAGCAACTTCGTTTTCTATGCGACATTATAAAATTAAATTGGTATTAAAAGGTTCAAATGCGCTATAAACCAAAGGCAGACCATAATATTAATGGGGACTACCGGGTTACTCCTTGTGTATCCAAAAGGACTGTCTAATGGTTGCCAATTGTGGGTCTTGAATCACAATTTCCATTTTATGATAGCCTTCAGATAAGGTATCTGGCAATTCCCCTTTCCAGATATGATGTGATTTTTTTCTTAAGTACGGTGCTTTTTTACTGTTCTTATCAGGGCTGTTCCCTTCACGTTGCGATTGTTTGATATAATTGACATGAGGATCAACCATATATTCCTTTTTTAAGAAAAGTGTTTCCCCATTTGGTAATGTTATAGAAACCTTGGTTTTGTTTGAGCCTGCAAAAACGTTTACAAAAAATGTGTTGTTTTTTGACAAAGAGGCCAAGGGCTTATCATCTCTATCACCGAGCCACACATTAAATTGTTTACTTTCTGGCAGATCTACCCCCTTGTATTTTATTTTATAATCCGTTTTGTCAAATTCAATTTCAAAATACCCTCTTGGTGTGCCACAACTCATCAAGGATAGTGGAATGCCTTCATAGTCTTTTTGTCCGGTCCACCAGTTTCCGGACACTGCACCCGCTGTGAGTTCGTGGATGATATTGCCTGACGACGTTTCAATATAATTTTGAAATACCGTATGAGAGTGACCTGTTAAAAATAGTACATTCTTAAATGGGTCTAAAATATCAAGAATCTCTTTTTTGTTTTTCATCCATACCAGAGGTATGTGTTGGTTGATTACTATAGGATATTTAACATCTATTGTTTTGAGTAAGTGGGATAAAAAACGGAGTTCTTTTTGTTGATATATTCCTGTATAGCCAAACTTTCCTTTTGGGGTGATACTGTTTAATGAAATAAATAGTACATCATTATAAAAATAAGCCTGTGTTTCTGATCCAAAATGTTCTCTAAATTGATGTGGCTGTTGGTTTTGACCACCATTAAACCCTCTATCATGATTACCATAAACCACCCATGACTGCTGAGGGACGTCATCAATTAATCTTTTTAGAGGTTGAAACAGTTCTGGAGAATCGTTTACCAGATCGCCCAAATAGATGCTAAAATCAAAATCATCTCTATTGAGCAGTTCCTGCAATATTGATTTTGTGGCTTGGGCCAACTCAACCTGAGTTCCAACTTGAATATCACCTATTGCCAGGAATTTAAACTTTTTTTTCTTTTTAACCTTTTGCAGTCCAAAAGTTATATCAAAGGTTGACGCTTCATCTAAACTATCCGGTACTTTGTACCACCACTTTTTTGGATTTACGTATTTATAACCAGAAGGTAAAATGGGGAAAATGACTTGGTCTGGTTTTATAGGAATTTTGAATATTCCTTTTCTATTTGTTTTGACAATAGTGTCACCATTAGAAACCATTACATTATGGAGTCCTCTACTCTTTTTTAATGACTTTGTATATTTTACAACATTGCCACTAACCCAATGTGCTGAGTTTTGAGCGTAAGAAAAGGTTGTCAGTGATAAGAAACATATAATAAGAAACTTAAAAATGGAGTCCATAGCTATTGTTTTAAAAATAAATAAGCGGAGATTATTATACTCCGCTTATTTTTCACTATTGCATTACATTTGTTTATTGATTATCTGGAGAATCAAATTTATGTAAACTTAATTGATTGCTTACTAAAAATGACGCATACGAAATGCCGTTAGGTGCCACTTCAAGTTTTAAGCTACTAGCATCTGATGCTGCAAACGATACCTGAGTTCCCCAGTTATTGACATCGTTGTCAAATGGCAAGAAAGTTGGTGTTTTGGTATCATCTTGAAATAACAACATCGGTACGTTGAATTTGTTAACGGCAAGCGCAAAATCTCTAACTTGAGACGTTGCCACCAAATCACCAATAGTGCTCCATGTGGATGCTTCTGCGTCATACTTTTTAACGCGTAACTGATAATCAGTACTTGGACCGTTATTTTCAGCATAAGCTAAATAAACGTTGCCGTCTTCGTCGACATCTAATTCTAAATCATAAGAATAAATAGTGTTTTCTTCATTTTCTTTCATTTTATCTGCCAGTGTCGTCCACGCACCATTTTCGTATTTATATACTGATACAGATTGCAGGTTTCCAAAGTCGAGTGCGGCAACATAAACCACATCATTCATTACTTTGGACTTTACCACTCTTGCTGCTCCAGACCTTCCAGTTATGGTAAGGTCAGACCACGCACCACCAGAAAAGGTTTTTGAGAAGACACTACGTCTGTCGTCACCTCTTTCATCGTGTATATAAAAGCCATAAATCGTATTGTCACTAGTAATTGCTAAGGCATTGTCACCCGCTTTTGTACCAGTATAAGGTGCACCACCAACATAGCCCCATGAACCGCCTTCATAGGTCATTATCGAGGCTTCTCTCACATCTGTATTTTCTAAGAAGCTAACAAAAGGATCGCCCGCAGCATTAAAGGCCAAGTCAACTGATCGCGCTCTGAAATTTGAAAAATCTTGAGCACCAATTCTGTTCCAAGCGGTACCATCATAATTGATAAGATTCATTTTTCGATCGTCTGGACTTTCTCTTTGACTAATATAAGCAACGTATGGTAAACCGGTTGAAGGGTTAATTCTTAATGAAATGTCTGAAATATCATCTTCAGTATACGAAGCGTACAAACTCCATACAGAGCTTGCCATTTTACCAACAGAAACTGTATAGATTTCGTTCGTGGTGCCTTCAGTAACCAAGTATTCTACTGCTGCAGAAAAATCGTTGGGTGTAGTCCCGCTAACCTGCACTACAGAACCTACTTTTACTACATCACCTTCGGTAGTTGTAAAGCTTGCAACTAAGTTGGTTAAATCGGTTTCATTAGGAAGTGATATACTAATATCATTGGTTGTTATATCTTCTATGACATAATCACTCAGTAATACTCCCGGATTATCGTTTGCATAAAAACCAAAACTTTTCATCCCTACTTCCGCTGGAGGAGCCGGCTCTGGTGCATCATCATCGCTGCTGCAGCTTACTGCCAGCGAAAAAATTGCTGTTAAAACAAATAAATGTTTGAGTGTTGTTTTCATCATTCTAATAAATATTTAAAGGTTAATAATTAATAATTTTTTGGGTATAAGACGGCCTTAATACGAGGTGTCTTTAGGAAATATTTTTTCGCGTTTTTTGAAATCTCTTTTTCAGTAATTTTGTTAACCATATCTTCATAATCTGTTACGAACTTCCAATTATCATATTGGTTAAAATAGTAATCTCTAATGCTCTTTGTCCAAAAAGAATTTCTTTGCTTATTGAGATGGAAGTTTTTAATAAGGTTTGTTTTTACTGTTTGCAAATGATGCGTGATATTAGTTTTTCCTGAACCAATTCCTTTTAGAATTGATTTTATTTCTGTAGTAATTTTATCAACGTCGGATGGATTACACACTAATGCAATAGTCTGTCTACTTAAAGGTGTAGGATGTTTTGTAGCGCTTATGGATACGCTCACCCCGTACACAACGCCCAATTCTTCACGGAGACGCTTATTCATTTTTAGTTTTAAAATGGCTTCTAAAAGTTGGTTCTGTACTTCTAAATTTGGAATGTCCTTTAATTTGTGGTCTTGTTGAAATACTAATGAGAATACCGCCTTAGGTGAATCGCCATTGTGCTTTATATAATCAACATCCTTCTTATGAATGGGCTGTGGTTGATATTTGTAAGAATTGTCAAATTCTCCTTTTGGTATGCCTCCAATGTATGTTTTTATATAAGGGAGAACGTCCTCTAATTCTTTATCGGTGATGATCGTCAGCACATAGTTGTCGGCAACGCCAAAAAAGTCGTTGTATATTCCTGATAATGCCTCCTGCTGTAATTTAATTTCTAGGCTTTCTTTAGACTCGGACACCGTCGTATAATCTTTGCCACGGACTATATATTTTAATTCCTTTTGAAAATTTTCCCGAGCCGATTCTGGCTTACTTGAGATTTTGGCAATAGCCATGTCTTTTAATTGCTTAAAAAGTAAGCTATCAATTCTTGGCTGTGTGGCTTTTAGATAAAACAGTTCAAAAAGCGTTTCAATATCCTGAACATTAGAACTTCCAAAGATACCAGATCGTGTTTTATCAATCAGAAAACGGACCTTGGCGCTATTCCCTGCTAGATAATAACTTAAAGCTTCTCTTGAGAATGCTCCGTAACCACTCATAGCGACCGTAGGGGCCGTATATTGTACATTAACGTAGTTGGTACTGTCCATAGCATAAAAACCACCCTTTCTAAAACCAGCCAATAAAATTTTATCCCGATCTAAAGACGATTTTTTATAAATCACTTTTGCCCCGTTACTTAAATGTATTTCTTGAGCATCAATCTCAGGAACGGCGACTATACGTTCAACTGAACCATTTTTTGGAGGTTTTTGCAGTAAAAACTCAGGAACTTCAATGGTACTTTTATAAGGCGTTGTTTTTTGTGATTTAACTTTTTTTGCAGCACTTAATAATTCCTGGTGACTAGGCAAACTACTTAAATCGTCACTATTGGTAGTCAATAAATAATGAAAAGGGGCTTTCTTTTTGTTTGCTTTTAGCGCCTTTAGGACTTGAACAGAATCAAGTTCCGAAAAGCTATTTTTCATTAATTGGTATTCATCTTCCATGGATATAATCATATTTCCGTAAAAGAAATCCTGATACATTTGCCTTATCATTCCTGATGCTGAAATGGATTTTCGATCTAAAGACCGTTTAAAAGAGGCCAGCATCGTTTTCTTTATTTTTTCTATTTCCAAGGATGTAAAACCATATTGGAAAATTTGCTGAAAATGAGTATTGAATTCACTGATGCCCTCTATAGCATTTTCCGGTTCAAACTCAATAGTGGCCACTAAGGCACCTTTCGATTTTAAGAAATTGCCAACGCTAATATTTCCTTTATTGTAATGAATATCATCAAAGGATAGTTTTGCCAATCGTTCGGAGGTCAACTTGTTTAACACACTTCGGTTAAGATAATTCTGATAGGCAGTTTCAGTATTCACATCCTTAAAGACGTCTTGTAATTGAATATAATTCAATTCTGTCTTTTTGGTCCATTGATCGCTATAAACAATTAAACTATCTGTGGCATAATCAGCAATATTTCCTAAAGTCAATTCTGGCTTTTTTGAGGGTATGTTTGCAAATTTTTCAATAATAGCCTGTTCTACCGCTTCGGGATTAATATCTCCGCTAATCGCTACAGCTATTAAAGAAGGGTCATACCATTTTTCATAAAAAGCTCTCAACTCGTCCAATTTAAAATGCTTTAGACTCGTGGTATCTCCAATAACTTTTCTTTCGCTATAAAAAGATTTATTTAACAACACATCCAAGAATACTTGTGTGCTTTGAATTTTAGGTGATTGTTTAGAAAGCCATTCTGATAACACTACGCCACGTTCCTTTTCCACCTCCAACGGATCCAATAGCAAACCGTGCACCCAGTCAGACATAATGGTGAGAGTAGAATCTACTACAGCAGCTTCCTTTGTCGGAATCTTTAATTTGTAAATTGTTTCTTCAAAAGAGGTATGTGCATTTAAATCATGACCAAATTTAGAGCCTTTGCTTTCCAGAAACTCGATTAGTTCATTGGCTTCAAAATGTTTTGTCCCGTTAAAAGCCATATGCTCCAAAAAGTGTGCTAACCCACGTTGCTGTTCAGTTTCCTGTAATGAACCGACCTTTACGAAGAGCTGAAAATGCGCTTCTCCAGCAACTTGATCTGTAGGATAGATGTAATACGTTAATCCATTATCCAATTGCTTTTTTATAAGTACACTGTCCTGAACCAGGTTTTGAGAGATTCCTGAAAATGCAATAAAATATATTATGAAACTTAAAATGTTACGCATAGCTTAATTATTGACTTTTTCTAATACCAATTTACTTTGGTTTGCATCTGGTCCCGGGAACCCTACTGTTACATTTAAGTTAGTGGAATCTAATTGTATGGTTAAGGTGTTATTTTTTGTGGGGTCTATAACATTATCCATCCATTGAATTTGTATAGGACGTCTCGTGATTCCAATAGGAAAAACCATTGGATATTCTGTAGTTATAATTTTAAAATCTACATTTTCTTTGAGGCCATCACCCACAATTATGGAATAATCTAAGAGCATATCCTGGTCAAGTGGTTTTGAACTTAAGTAGATATAATAAGAGGCAATATCTTTTCTACTTGAGTTGATATTTGCCTTTGAGACATTATTGAAGTTGATATGTACAAAAGGTTCATCAAATACAGATATCTCATCTTTATTACAAGAACTTAATGTGAGGCATAAAACCAATATTGGAAGTATTATATTTTTCATGGGTTTATTATTTAAAATTGTATACACTATAAACACGTTTAATACCCTTCATTTTGTATCATGGCTGTGTTGACATCCATTTCTTTTTGCGGAATTGGTAAGATAAACTTGTAGCTTGGGTATAGTACCTCCGTTACGCTGGAAGTCGTGTTTTCATTACGAATCATATCTTGCTTAGTCCGTGTTAAGTCGTATAAACGGTGACCTTCAAAAGCTAATTCTCTTGCACGCTCCTTATCTATTAAGTGGGCTACCTCTGCCTTGGTATTTTCCGCGATAGAAATATCAGCTACATCTTGTTGGTAATTACGAGCTAAGAGTGTTTTGATATCATCAATTGCCAAATCAATATTGTTTAAATGGTTATTGGCTTCTGCCCTTATCAGGTACATTTCAGAGGTTCTCAATACAATGATGTTATAATACTTTTCGGCGGTGGGCATATCTTTTTTCACATATTTTAAAGTCCCCGATAAATTATTGAGAGTATTTATTTCTAGTAATTGAAATCGAATATCGTCAGGGTATTCATTCAGTAGGCCCATCAGTTTAGCGTTTGCGTATCCTGAAGGACTTTGCAGATTATAAAATTTTATGAGTTCAGGGTTCTTTAGTTTACCATTCAATTTAAATAACGTTTCATCTTGAGCAGGAACCCTCAAAAACATATCTAAATATTCTTGCCCCTCTGACAGTGGGGTGCTTGCAATAGCCAAAGTTGCATAATCAACAGCTTCCGTCCAATTTTCCATATATAAATAAGTGCGTGCAAGCAAGCCATAAACCGATCTTTCAGACGCATAATAACTCGATTTTTCGCTTGGATTATGTGCAAAAAGTGTTTCAGATTCCTTTAAGTCTTTTAGAATTTGGGCATAGGTTTCTTTAACACTGCTTCTGGGCACATTGTCATCAGAGCTCGGCGTTTTTAGTAAAACAGGTATTCCAATATGACTAGCGTCAGCAGTGTAATTATACGGTTGTGCATATACCCTTACCAAATCAAAGTGAATTAGCGCTCTTAAAAAGAGAGCCTCTGCTTTGATAACTCTTAACTCGTCTTCACTTTTTGGATAAGCTTCAAGCAAGGACGGGTAATAGTAAAGGATATTATTTACGTTTACCAATGCTTCATAGGCATCTGTCCAGATACCACCTACAGCAGTAATTTCTTGATCAGGGTTGGAGTCATAATTGTATTGGGCGATCATCGAATTATCTCCCACGGCGTTTAATTCAAGCATGTCTGCCGCCACATCTGGATAAAGTAGAAACTCTTCTCCATAATACTTATAAACCGAACTATAGGCCCCAGGCAGTGCAGCTCGAACCCCGTCCATATCCGAAAAGAATACAGGAATGGTGGATTTTCCGGTTTGATCAACTTCTAAAAAATCATTGCAGCTACTGAACAAAAGAACGCTAAAAATGCTGATGTAGGTCTTTATATATTTCATTTTTTTACTTTAAAAAGTTACATTAATACCCAAAGAAATTTCTGTTTCCATAGGATACCCTCCTATATTACTTTTGTATGAATTCCTGTTTTTCTTGTCATGAGGCGTCCACACCAACAAATTATTACCAATAAGTGATAACGCTAATGATTGCAGCCCCAATGATTTTGTCAGCCCGTCATCAAAAGCATAATTAAACGCGGCATTCTGTATTTTAATATTGGTTTTACTGTATAAGAATCGGGTAGAGTTTCTAACCGATCCTGTACTAACACCCCACATTGGCTTAGGCGCTAACGCTAATTGTCCCTCACTTTGCCATCGGTTCAATTGATTAACTGATTGATTGGCTCTATCAATACTATAGCCGTCCGAATTGACACTTCTGGCAAACGAACTAAAGCTATGGCCACCAATGGTGTACCCCGCAGTAATACTAAAGCTAATTCTATTTTTAAAAGAAAAAGTGTTGGTCATACTACCAAACACATCTGGGTTGGAAGATTTTTCGGCCACTCTATTATTATTGCTAAATTCTTTGGTAATATTTCCTTGGGCATCATACCACATCGGGTATCCGTCACGAGGATCCACTCCTGCCCAATTAACCAGATAGTATGTATCTGTACTATTACCAACTTCCAAGCGTTGATTACCTAAGTTTTTAGGGACATCGTTATATAATTTCAATAACTTATTTTGGTTGTGGGAAGCAATCAGACGTGTTTGCCAATTAAAATTTTTGGTCACTATATTTTTGGTTTCAAGGGTCATCTCAATGCCCTTATTTTCAAGCTCACCAACATTTCTAACCATTGTGGTAACTCCTGTTAGTCTTGAAGCATCCAATTTGCTAATTAAGTTTTTAGTTCTGTTTTGGTATACCTCTGTAGAAATATCCACTCGGCTATTGAATAACGCTACTCTCAGGCCTATATTGGTCATATATGTGGTTTCCCAACTTAAATCAGGATTTGCACCGGTAGAAATTCCAGCACCAATTAAATCACCATATTGATAAGAGTCACTAATAACATAAACACCTTCTGGATCTTGATTGCCATATCTCGAGTTACCATTGGTGCCGTAACTCCCCTTTAAACTCAAAATATTAATTACATCACTGTCAAAAAAGGATTCTTTATGAATGTTCCAAGAAGCACCTGCTGATAAGAAACTGGCACGCCGTACATTCTGACCGAAATTTGAATTGCCGTCATTTCTACCATTTAGGGATAGATTGTAACGGTTGTCGTAGGTATAAGATATCTGGCCTAAGTACGAGGCTTTGGTTGTTTTTCTTTTACTACTGTTTCCATTTCTAAAAGAGGCATAGCTCACTTCTCTTATATGGTCGTTGACAAAGCCTGATCCATAAGATCCGATTGTAGAATAATGGTCTGCGCCAAATTCAATCCCTGCCACACCAGAAAATTGATGATTACCAAATTGTTTATTAAAGTTTACTCTGTTGATAACATTCCATTTTAAGAAATTTGAATTGGAAGCGTAAGCATAGCCTTCAGGCTTACCTTCCAAATTAATTCCCGACCAGTTTTTCATGGATTTATAGATGTTTTCGATGTAATTATTATAGTCCACACCAATTTGAGAACTCAAGGTAAACATCTCATTAATTTCGTAGCTTAAGCGCGTTGCAGCCTGCAAGGCCAAAGCATTTTGTCCATTATCATTTTGCTCACGCTCAGCAAGTCTATTGAAAAACTTTTTCTCTACCCATCTCGGTGTTCCATCTGGGTTTCTACCATCTATAATTTTATACTTCTGTCTATAAGTCCCATCCGCATTGTATGGCGAAATTATTGGTAAAGCACTGTGGTAATCCTCACGTGGTGTAAATGTTGAATTAATGTTATAAGAGCCTACCAATGAAAAGTCCAAACTCAACTTATTTGATAATTTAACGTTATTGTTAGACCGCAAAGACATACGCTGTTGCTTATTGCCTTTTAGCGCCATATTGTTTTCAAAATACGAGCCTGAGATCCGGTAGGTTGCTTTTTCACTACCGCCAGAGGCAGATAAATTTATCTGCGATGTGGTACCGACATCAAAAAACACATCGTACCAATCTGTATCTGTTGTTGAATAACTGTTCATATCATTATCCGTAAAAGGAAAAAGATCCATTGGGTTTCCTGCATTTGCGAACGATTCTTTGGCCAACGTCAAATATTGTTCGGCATTGAGTACCTTAAACTTTGTTCCACTATTAATAAATGATGCTCCCGATTTTACGGACAAATTTATTTGGGTTTTATGTGCTTTACCCCTTTTTGTAGTGACCAATATCACGCCATTGGCACCGTCGGCACCGTAAATAGTTGTGGCAGATGCGTCTTTAAGCACCGTCATTGACTCAATATCTTCGGGGTTTAAAAATGACAACGGACTAACACTAGTTTCAATTCCTGAAATCATGTTCGTCCTATTTCCTGTATTTATCGGGATTCCATCAACAATCCATAGCGGTTCATTAGATGCGGATAATGATGCTTTTCCTCTCACAATCACAGAATATCTCGGTCTTGCACTTGAGGCACCCGTACTTTGAGGATTTATTTCCAAACCCGGTATAATCCCTTCCAATAACTGGTCAATACGCTGCTGTGGTAGGTTAGAAATGTCCTTTGACGTAATTTGATAGGCACTAGATACTAAGTTAGATTTCTTTTGAGTGGTACCATAATTACTTGTTATTATCACCTCTTCTAAGGATTGGACATCTTCTTTTAAAACAATATGTTTATCTGTAGCATCTACTACTACGAGCTCTTGACTGACAAAACCCATACTGGTTATTTGCAAGACATCTCCTTCTGAAATACCATCGATACTGAAATTTCCATCAAAATCCGTAATGGCCCATTTTTTATTATTATTCTTTACTACAATAGTGACACCACTTAATGGTTCACCAGAAACATCTGTAACTACCCCCGTAACATCAAATAATTGTTGGAAAAGTCTACTGAAGATATTCTTTGTATTTTGATTTTCATTTTTATAAAGCACCACCTGTTTACCAACCACCCGATGTTTGATATCCGTTCCATTTAGGATTAGCCTTAACAGACTTTGGATATCTTTATTGACCACGTTAAAACTAACTTCCTTACTCAAATCTGACGTATTTAATCCAGATTGAACAAATACATAACCGGAAGTTTTTTCAATTTTATCAATGACATCTTTAATTGTAGCCTTCTGAATACTTAAGGTTATTTGGTCAGACTGTGAATTTGCTGCAGTGGCCTGTAAAGTGGAAAATATTGCAACCAATAGCATTAACAGGTGATTTAAAAGTGTTTTATTTAGACGGGACGACAATTTGAAAAGCAATTTACTTGATTGGTTTTGGTTCATTATTAATGGTTTCTAAGGGTGTTTTCTGACTATTTATATTAAGCCCAATAGCTTTATTTTTCTTTCACTTTAAACGAGGTACTTGATAATACAGAAAGTGTTTCTAACACATCTTCAAGATTTGATGATAAATAAATTTTACCAGTGCAGGTTTTATCTACAAATTCATTTTGAGTCTCTAAGAATGTAACATTGTAATATCTCGATAGCTCTAATAAAACATCTTCAATGGGGGTTTCATCAAATTCCAAATAACCGTTTTTCCATGACGTGTAAAATCTCGGATCGACTGTTTTTTTCACCATTTGGGATGGTGTAATTTCTAAAGATTCATTGGGCATCATGGAAGCGCTCAAATCATTATGTGAAATAACACTGACAGCACCTTCCACCAAGACGACGCGTTGGTTTTCAGAATCTTCATAGGCCTTTACATTAAATGCCGTTCCGTACACGTTGACATCAAAATTAGAAGTGCTAACTGTGAATGGTTGCCATTGATTTTTTGAGACGTCTATAAAAATCTCACCTTCTATAAAAATATTTCGAGAGCTGTCATTAAATTTTGAAGGGAATTTAACGGTAGAGCCAGAATTAATCCACAATTTTGATCCATCGGCCAATACTAATTCAGAACGTTTCCCATATGGCACTTTCAACACAATAGACGTGGTGGTATCATTTAATTCTATATGTTCTCCCTGTAAACTTAATACACCTTCTTCTTTTACGGTCAACACTTCATTATCTGAAAACAAATATGTTTTATTATTTGTGATTAACCGTACAGGAAGCCTTTCTGTTGATTCTTCAACCACGACTTCAAAATCCTTAGGGTGTTTTAATGTGGTGTAAATCCCTATAGTCATAAAAACCAAAACAGCAACAGTAGCCGCAAGCAAAGATCTTTTACGCCGCCGTCTTGTTACAACGATAGGCTTGGCTTTGTTTATAAAAATCCTGTTATGTAAATGCTTACGCTCCTCTAAAGACATCCGTTTTTTGTTGACTTTAACCGTTTTGAACGCAGCTAAAGCCTTCTCAAAATTCGTTTTGTCCTCAGGATGGTTTTTTAAGTATTTATCCCAATAAGTGATAGCATCAGGATCTTTAGTAAGCATATAGAAAATAAATAAATCATTTTCTAAGAAGTCTTTTACGGTCATTAAATGGATGTCAAATGGTTCACTCTATATACAAGACTGAGATATCACTAGTATATCACCTATTTATATGTTAATAATTTGTTAAGAAAAATTAGAATGAGAAATTAGTGCTGGGGACAGGTTAAGAATAGGTAAAAATTGCCCATTTTATTTTTACGAAGATGTTTTAATGCTTTGAGCATTAAATTTCTACATGCAGGTAGCGTAATTTCCAAGATTTCAGAAATTTGTTGGTAATTATAATTTTGGGTATAGCGTAAATAAATAATTTCTCTTTGTCTGGGGGTTAAACTTTGCAAAACCTCTTGAATTTTAGATTTTAGAAATGCTTTGTCTTCTTGATCCATAATGGCATCTTCGACATTCACCTCAAATTCGAAAGGTAAACTCTTGTTGTTAGGGTCATATAGGGAATGAATTTGGCTTCTTTTATAGTCATCCAAAAGTTCGTTTCTGACACTTTTTAATAAATAAGCTTTGGTATTGTTTTTATAATCTAACTTCTTATTAATTAGAAGTTTTTGAAAAACATTATGAATAGCGTCCATAACGACGCTATTATTAAAACCAAGGTGTAGGCCATAAGCGTATAAATCATCCACGTGTCGCTTATATATACTCTCTATTCTTTCCATTTAACCTACAAAACTCCCTGCTTTAAATCTGAATTCAAAAAAATATCCACGTATTCAGCAAAGTTGTGAAAAAGATTTCTTTATTAACAGCCGAAGAATCATATAATTTGTTAATTTTTTGAATCTTGTCAGTTCCAACATCATAGGTGATAAAAAATTTGAAAATTTTAAACGTAAGTTCTGAAAGTTCACGTTCTTGCATTTTTTCAGGTTATGAACAACTAAAAGCTATTGTCCATCAAGCAAAGATATTAAATAGAGGTGCGTCAACCAATTAACCAAACTATTTAAATATTTCGAAGTCAGACTCGGGTTAGCCTGGTAAATTTCCACTGCTTTTTCTGGCAAAATATCATCCTTTAACGATTAATGTAGATAAATGTTTTGGCGAATCTTATGGAAGTCGCAGTGATGCCGTTTTTCTTTCCTTTGTCATCCACACCATGCATCAATAAAAGAAAGAACTAAAAATTTTTGAAGATGGACTTTTTTAATGGCCATCGGATTGTAAACACTCTACAATTTGAAGGCGATGGCCACTATTACGGGAGCATTCTGAACCCTATAAAACGCTGCACATTATTTTAAACGCTTATTGCAACACATAAAATGGCGGGCACGCCCACGTTCGCATTTTTAGTAAAATGATCTCCAAACGCGAGTCACCCTGATATAAGAACGAAGACTTCACCTATACCTATTCCAAGACTTCCAAGACTGCCCTACCAAGGACCAAACAGCTGCTATAAGAAAATATAGGGGGACGTCTTTGGAGACACCTATAACTCCTCTCTGCTTAACCTCTACCATCACGGTATAGAAGGCTTGTCTTGGCATAGCGATGACGAAAAAGATCTAAAAAATGCTGCCATAATATCCATGAGTATAGGTGTCGTTCGTAAATTCCCATATAAGTATAATACGACAAGACCAACGGTATCCATCCCCCTAAAAAATGGCAGTATATTGATTATGAAAGGTGCCACACAATTCTATTTGCGGCACCGCCTCCCCCCTACTAAAAAAGTTGATGTGTCAAAAGTAAATCTAAGCTTCCACACCATAGAGCCGCTAATAATTCCATTTGAAGTAGGATTGATTAAGGGTCTGAAACAATTTAAATTGGGTGCATATCAGGAGGTCTGATTGTGTAGTCCATTTACTCCCCAAACAATTGCGGTTCTATTATAAACGATTAATGTTTCTTAAGTTTTTAGTTTTTAATATCTTGTAGCATCAAATAGAACCGTCATGGATTTAGGAAATTTATTTTTTTGACCAACTTGTTGTGATCACTGAAATTTGGGCCGCAATTGGGCTTTCCTTATAATTCTTGTTCAGACTAATATTTTAAATTGATTTTGTGAACACTTTTGAAATCATAACACTTGCATTCAACTTAATCATCTGCATTCCTAGTCTCGCGTCGGCTACCAGGTTTGATTCGTGGTGGATCCGCGGATTTGATTTTCCCAGAATTCAAATTTCATTTTTAATTCTAATCAATTTAGGTCTTGCTTTGGTGGCCTATTCATTTCAGCAACCATGGCATTTTATTATCCTTGGGGCCCTAGTTTTATGTTTAGCGTATCAGTTCTGGCTCATTTTTCCATATACCATTTTAGCAAAAAAACAAGTACTTGATTATAAAGGCGGTCCAAGTGATAATGAAATCAGCATTCTGGTGAGCAATGTTTTAATGACCAATAGAGCGTACCAAAAATTAATTGATTTAATCAACTATAGAAATCCCGATATATTCTTAACCTTAGAATCTGACAAAGACTGGGAAGAAGCCCTGGATCAGCTAGAGGACAGGTATCCTTATACCGTTAAGGTGCCTTTAGATAATTTATATGGTATGCACCTTTACTCCAAACTTCCGTTGACAGATATGGAAGTGCGTTATTTAATAAAAGATGACATCCCATCCATTCATGGTTTTGTAGGCTTAGAAAACGGCCTTAAGGCAAAAATACACTGTCTCCACCCCAGACCTCCGAGCCCAAGCGAAAGCGACACCTCCACCAATCGAGATGCAGAGATCTTATTGGTAGGCGATAAGATTGAGAAAAATCCAAAACTGACTTTAGTTTTTGGCGATTTAAATGATGTTGCGTGGTCGAGAACAACCAAAATATTTCAGCGGGTTAGTGGTTTGATGGATCCCAGACGTGGACGAGGCTTCTTTAATACATTTACAACAAAATATTACCTCTTACGTTGGCCATTAGATCATGTTTTTCATAGTGACGATTTTACGTTGATAGACATCTCTCGTGAGAAACATATTGGATCTGATCACTTTCCCATGTACATCAAACTGAATTATGCACCAGAAAAGAAAGCCAGTCAAGAAAAACTTGACTTAGACGAATCCCAAAAGGAATGGGCAAAAGAGAAAATACAGAAAGGTAAAGAGACTAACTAGTCATTCTTTTTTATAGCTCGTGAATACGCTCAAGACATCATATCCAATTACCATGAAACAAAAATTATTGATCCTCCTGTTAGCTTGTTATAGCCTCACTGTCCATGCCGCCAAAGTCGATACGGTTACGGTTTGGAGTGCGTCTATGAATAAATCCATTCCGAATTTGGTCATTCTACCAGATCAATATGCCGACACCAAGCTAAACTTCCCTGTTTTATACTTACTTCATGGTGCTGGCGGCAACCATACCAATTGGCTTGCTAAGGTGCCAAGGCTCAAAGCGTATGTGGATGCCTATAATCTGATTATTGTTTGTCCTGATGGTGGCGAAACAAGTTGGTATTTTGACAGTCCCGTGGATGATCAAATGAGGTATGAAACCTATATGGCGGAAGAGCTTATCTCGAGTATAGATAGCATCTATAATACTTTAGCAGATAAATCTGGGCGCGCCATCACTGGATTGAGTATGGGTGGCCACGGTGCGTTGTACCTTGCCTTTAAACATCAAGATATTTGGGGTGCTGCAGGAAGTATGAGCGGTGGGGTTGATATTCGACCGTTTCCTAACAACTGGGATTTGCCTAAACGCTTAGGAACTTACGCTGAGCATAAAAACAATTGGGAAGAACACACCGTAATCAATCTGGTTTATAAACTGCAAGCGGACCGTCTGAAACTTATAATCGATTGTGGTATTGACGATTTCTTTTATGAAGTCAATAAACGATTGCACGAAAAGCTGCTGGAAAGAAATATTCCACACGACTATATTGAACGTCCTGGACAACACAATTGGGCCTATTGGAAAAATGCAATAGCCTATCAGTTACTGTTTTTTGATAAACATTTTAAGAGGTCAGACCGATAGTTTTTGGGTTGATGCTATATATAAAAATGGAGATAATAGGGTTAAGGATTTGATAACGACCCGCTCATATTACTACTAATTAGACCTTGGCTTATTCAATGTTAATTTATTTGAAATATCTTAGGGCAAGCTTTTGAACTGGTATAATCCGTTAAAATAAACGATCTTATGTTAAAACAACTTGTACATGCTATAAGTTTACCTACCTTTGCCCTCGAAATGAAAATTTTGAACCACATATTGCGCCTTCCGTATTTCAGCACTTATTATACTTCTAATATTTGCTCGGATAGGTTATATGCATACGTGAACGTGATTTAAAACAAACCATATATAGTAACATACCTAAGGCCCGAGCATTTTGCTCGGGCTTTTTTTATTTCAAAATGATATGAAAACAGCAATTAGATTAAAAGAAAACGTAGAGATCATCCTACCAGAAGGTGGATTAGACCAAAAGTTGGAACAGGCCAAAAAAGATGGTAAACAGCTCATCATCAAACTTGGATTTGACCCCACGGCCCCCGATTTACATTTGGGTCATGCAGTTGTGCTCAAAAAATTGAAGGAATTTCAAGATTTAGGGCATCAAATCGTTATTTTGGTGGGCGATTTTACCGCAAGAATTGGCGATCCGACGGGGAAAAATAAAAGTCGACAACCATTGAGCAATGAAGAAGTTGTGCAGAATGCTCAAACCTATATTGCACAGCTATCCAAGATTATTGATGTTGAAAAAAGTGAGATTGTTTTCAACTCCGATTGGCTGGACCAACTCTCATTTTCTGAGATTATTCAGATTTTATCTAAAGTAACCGTGGCCCAATTGATGCACCGTAAGGATTTCAATCAACGTTATACCGAAAACACACCTATAGCCATGCACGAGTTGGTGTACCCCATCTTGCAAGGCTACGATTCCGTTAAAATCAACTGCGACATTGAAATGGGTGGCACCGACCAGCTTTTTAATTGCACCATGGGCCGTCAATTGCAACAAACTTACGGTATGCCAGCACAAACGGTTATGTGTATGCCGCTATTGAGAGGATTGGACGGGAAGGAAAAAATGAGCAAATCCTTGCACAATACCATTGGTTTGACCGACGCCCCAAATGAGATGTTTGGTAAAACAATGTCTATGCCTGATACGTTAATTACAGAGTTTTTAGAATTGACCACCGACTTTTCTGTCGAAGAAAAGCAAGCCTTTAAAGAGCGATTGGCCGCTGGAGAAAACCCTATGAACATCAAAAAGATCATCGCTAAAAACATCATTACCCAATATCACAATGCTGAAGAAGCCCAAAACGCCGAAGACTTTTTTACCAATCAATTTCAAAACAAAACCTTTGCGGAGAAAGTATTCGAACCTGTTGCCATATCAACCATGACTTCTAAAAATGGTAGTCTTAGTTTGATTGATTTATGCAGCCACCTCAAAGATGATTTGAGCAAGTCTGCACTAAGACGACTCATTGAAAGCGGTGCCATTCAAATCGATACCGAAAAGATGACCGACCCGTTCCAAACTATTCCGCTGAAACCGGAACTACGGATCAAAATTGGGAAACGTGGGTTTTATGAATTGAGGTGAAACGGGAAAGGCATTAGGTGTTAGGGAAAGGGAATATGGAATTGTGCTTTAACAATGAGGTCTGCATTTACCTGCCTTGTCGGAAGTTAAAATTTAAGCGTGTGCAGATTATGACTGATTATTAAGTGCAGTACTTCCATATTCCAAGTTCCGAAGGTCGTTTTAGTGAAACAAAACCACAATATTTAGATTAACCTAAAAATATATTTGCTTCATTATTAATATTGTTTAGCTTTGTCTAAAATTATAAATTATGAGAATGAAAAGTTATCTATTTGGAAGTTTATTATTACTTCCATTATTTTTTTCTTGTGAGGTTTTAGCTCCACAAGAACCCGAAGAGTATGAACTGCTCGATGGTCCTGTTGAAGATTTGACCATGGCAGAAGCCCAACGTTTTATCAAGGGCGATGTGGCTTTTAACGATCAGATATTTACCGTAGAAACCGGGTTGGGCCCAATTTTTACCGGAACGAGTTGTGTGAGCTGTCACGCTGGTGACGGAAAAGGCCATCCTTTTGTGAAATTCACAAGGTTTGGACAATCCTTCCCTGGGGTTAATGAGTATTTGAAGCAAGGCGGCCCCCAGTTACAAAACCGAGCCATTCCAGGTTATGAGCCAGAAACCTTGCCACCAGGTGCCCCGCATACCGATTTGATTGCGCCTATTGTTACGGGCTTGGGGTTCTTGGACGCGGTAACTGATCAGGACCTTATCGATATGTCCGACCCAGACGATTTGGATGGTGACGGCATCAGTGGTCGGGTACACTGGAACACCAGACCCGACTATGTCAAGGACCGCCCGGAAACCATTAGTGTTGATGGAAAGTACATTACACGTTTTGGAAAAAAAGGAAATATGTATGATCTCCTGCATCAAACGGCCGATGCCTATAATCAAGACATTGGTATTACCTCCTACTTTGAACCTTATGAAACGTATAGTGGCGACAAAATGCCATCGGAAATAGACCGACAGACCATTAGCGACGTAGTGTTTTATTTAAAAACTCTAAAAGCGCCCATCCCAAGAGACCAAGACGATCCAGATGTCATGGCTGGGAAAGCTTTGTTTGGTGATCTACAATGTGCCGCTTGTCACAAACCGACCTTAACTACAGGATATTCGCCTATTGTAGCCATTTCCTATAAAGAGTTTCATCCCTACACTGATTTGTTGTTACATGATATGGGACCAGATCTCGATGATGGCTATACCGAAGGTTACGCACATTCTTACGAATGGAAAACACCGGCATTATGGGGCATCGGTTTGGCGAAGGATTCGCAAGGCGGACAGTACTTCTTGCTCCACGATGGAAGGGCCAGAAGCATTGAAGAAGCCATTTTGTATCACGGTGGCGAAGCTGAAAATTCAAAAAACTTGTACCTGGGCCTGAGCCAAACTGAAAAAGATCAAGTCTTAAAATTCATCGAATCCTTATAAAACCACACTTATGGATCGGAAAAAATTCTTAAAAACCTGCGGGATGGGCTTGATAGGTCTTCCCTTTGCCTCCGCCCTCCTGACCTCTTGCGAGAGCATTTATTATGCCACGAGCAGCATCAAAAACAATAGCCTTATTGTGCCACTTTCGGAGTTTGAGATAGTCAAAAAAAACACCACAACCTATAGGACTTTTGTGTTGGTCAAGACCTCTAGGGAGGACTTTCCCATTTGTCTTTATAAAACTGGAAACAATGAATATACGGCGGCACTAATGAAGTGTACGCATCGCGGTTGTGAGCTTAATGTGGGTGGCGGTATTTACAGCTGTCCGTGCCATGGCAGTGAATTTGATACCAAAGGTGGCGTTTTGGAAGGGCCAGCCGATCAAGATTTAAAAACATACAAAACAAGCATTCAAAATGAAAATATCTACATTGAACTTTCTTAAAATCAATTTATTAATTATAGCAATATGCTGCTTCGGTTCGGCACATGCCCAGGAAGAAGACCCCGAAAAGGGTGAAGAAAACAACGAACAAGAATTAAACATGGACGCGGTTTTTAGTAGACCCACTTTGAGCTTTGATAAAGTTCCCGTAACCGTGGGTGGCTATTTGGAAGCCAATACCATGCACAGAACCGAGGAGGGCATCACGGATGGCTTGTCTTTTCAAGCCCGGCGATTGACCATATTTATGGCTGCTTCCATATCGGAGCGTATCAAGTTCTTGACCGAAATAGAATTTGAAGACGGCGGGAAAGAGGTCGCTATTGAATTTGCCGCTTTGGATGTGGCCTTTCATCCGTTGTTCAACTTTCGAGGTGGAATTGTCATGAATCCCATTGGTGCTTTTAATGAGAACCATGACGGTCCGAAGTGGGAATTCGTAGAACGCCCTGATGTTGCGGTCAATATGTTGGCCGCTACCCTATCTAACGCTGGGTTTGGAATGTACGGAAAAACCTATTCGGGCAATTGGATTTTCGGCTATGAGGCTTATTTGACCAATGGCTTTAGTAGCAGAATCATTTCCAATGAGCAGGATAAAACCTATCTACCCGCACATAAGGATGGCGACAATTTATTTGAGGACAACTTAAGCGGAAAAGCCATGTTTTCTGGAAAATTGGCGGTAAAAAATAGAAAGATAGGAGAAATTGGGGTCTCTTATATGGGAGGCACCTATAATAAGTTTCAAGATGATGGCGAAGACGTAGAAGACCAAGCAAAAGTAGATGTTTTTGCTATAGATTGGAACACGACCATCAAGGCTACTGGAACTTATATCGTGGGAGAAGCTGCTTGGATTTGGGCGGAAACCCCAGACACCTATACCCAACAATACGGAAATAAACAGCGTGGCGTGTTTATGGATATTGTCCAACCGGTTTACAAAAGCAAAATTTTTGAATGGGAGGATGCCACCTTTAATGTTGCTGCGCGATTTGATTATGTCGATTGGAATGTTGGTCGATTTAAGGAAACCAACACAAGAATTGGCGATCAACTCCTTGCAGTTACCCCAGGGATCAGCTTTCGACCTACTCCAAAAACAGTGTTCCGCATCAACTACCGTTACGAATGGAACAAAGATATCCTTAACAACCCTACCGAAAGAGCAGCAACTTGGTATATGGGGTTTAGTAGTTATTTTTAGACGACAGCGAGTAGCCGATAGAACGTTGAATAAAAATAAATACTGCGAGATGGGTTGGTTTGTATACAGCGAATCAGCGAACCAAATTTCCCATCTATACAATTGCCATTTTCCAACACATAAATAAGATCAAAAAAATGCTCCATATCGGAGCATTTTTATTGATTCTTATTATTGTTTTTCAAGGATGTTTATCCATTTTAAAATTAGAAACAGTCTTATCCGCAGTTAATCTTTAATGGGTTTCGCCTCATTTTTAGCCATAAAAAGATCAGAATTTGCTAAGTACAACAAGCCTTCGTCCTTCTGATTGATAATTCGTTTGGTACGCAAATATCTATCGTAGTTGTATTTGTCAAAATCGTCAGCTTCAGGGTCCATATTACTGATATGGACGTCGCCCATGGCATGAATAAATTTGTTGTCGCCAATCCACATCCCTACGTGCACCACTCTTTCCCTTGAGGTATCAGTCGCTTTCCTTCCAAAAAACAGCAAATCACCAGGTTCCAAGTTTTCAAAGTTTTTGGTAGAATCCACCATCTCACCTGTATGGATCTGTTGCGAGGCGTCTCTTGGAATGATCAAACCGTTTAAAAAGAAAACTGTTTTTGTAAATCCGCTACAATCCATTCCCTTAGGAGAAGTGCCACCCCACAAATACGGCGAGCCCATCATCTTTTTAGCAGAAGCTACCAAATCTTCCTGAGACTGATCTACTGACGCCACCCATTCCAAATACGGCTTGGCCTTGTCTTTTTCAATAAATGCTTTTTTACCATCAGGATATTTAATCTCATAAAATCCATTTTTTTCGCCCAGTACTTCTATAATATTGCCTGCCACCAAGTCTGAAACCACTTGACTATTTGTGTCCGGATTTACGTAAGATGCGCCATACGTGTTGAGATATATCAATTTGTCAGCAGCTTTCCAATCGGCAAATTCCTCATCGGTCAAACTCACAATTCCGCCATTATCAACCCAAGAAATATAACCTTCAGGCGTTTGGATCAAGCTCCATCCCGGCGTATGCTTAAGAATGGTCAAAGGAGTGCCCAACATGGCTTGAGTTACCAATTCAGCCGAATGGGTTCCCTTTCCTCTTAAGTTGGCTACAGATATTTTTACGAGACCGCGAGCCTTTTTACTCCCCTTTGCGGGAAGCACCTGAACGCTATCGGTGTAGGAAATAGACTCCGCATCTAATTTCTCTTTTAACGCGCTTACCGCATCTGGTAAATTTGATTCACCTTTTAATATATAATTACCCTTTAACTTTTCAGCATGTACATCAAATAGAGCCACTCGTTTATCTGGAGCAAACTCCTTTTTAACATCGGCAATATAAGTCTCAGCTATATCAGCTTCCTTTTTATTTATACTCTCATTACAGGACGCCAATATAAAAACTCCTAATAGGCTAAATAGGTGGATTCTTTTTAACAGATTCATTTTACAACAATTTAATTTGTGTTTAATTATTATATGTTCGAGCCCTATTTCATAATTAAATTCATTCGGAAACACAGCTCTTTTTAACTTTTGGGCAATATAAACCTTTTTGGCAAATTTCCACAGGACAATATCCCGGGTATGAGTCTATGTCTCTTGCCAAATAACAGAATTGGCTCAATGATCAGAACTTATACACTTCACTTTAAAAGCTTGAAATTGCACCAACCCACAAAGATAATTATTTTAAAAACGATAATTTGCCAATTTAAAAGCGTTGAATAAATCATCTTAATTCCCTATTTCAGTTATACATATTGCGGATTAGGCCAACATATTATAAGTATTAAGAATAATTTAGGCATCACATCAAAAAGGTTGTTATAGTTTTGCAAGAATGAGTTCCACAACTAGAAATAAGTTTACAGAAGGAAATATATTTAGCTCACTATTGAGTTTGGCACTGCCCATTATTTTTGCCAACATTCTTCAGTCCGCTTATCAACTAATTGATACGTTTTGGTTGGGAAGATTAGGGGCTGATGCTGTTGCTGCCGTGAGTCTTAGCTTCCCCTTGTTATTTCTTGTGCTTTCCATTGGCTCCGGACTTACCTTAGCGGGTACCGTTCTGGTGGCACGGTATAAAGGTGCCAACAATCAAAAGGCGGTCGACTTCAGTTCGTCACAGAGCGTCTTTCTGATTTTATTAACTTCTATTTTGCTGGCGGTCTTAAGTTATTTTGCTTCTGGACCGTTAATGAAAGTTATTGGGGCTGGACCGGACATCATTGACGATTCGGTCACCTACTTTAAAGTCTCTGCCCTGGGCTTCGTTTTTCTATTCCTCTTTTTTATATTCCAGTCGCTTATGCGCGGTATCGGCAATGTGATGCTTCCCGTGTATATCGTACTTTTCACGGTAATCCTTAATGCGGGGCTGGATCCGTTGTTTATTTATGGCTATGGGCCCATCCCAGGCTATGGCGTAGCGGGCGCAGCGGTATCAAGCGTCGTTACCCAAGCTATTGCGGCGGCTATCGGATTGATCATTATGTTTAGAGGGAAACACGGTATTAAAATTTCTTTAGCCTCCATGTATTTCAATATGGAAAATCTGAGAAGAACTTTTACCATTGGTTTTCCCGCAAGTATCGAACAATCTACCCGGGCTCTGGGGATGACGTTTATGATGGTGATCGTGACCAGTTTTGGAAGTGATATTGTAGCGGCCTATGGAATTGGTGCGCGCATGCTGAGCTTTATTGTGGTACCCGCCTTGGGTCTGGGGATTGCCACCACCTCTTTAGTGGGTCAGAACATTGGCGCACTGAAAATTAAAAGAGCTGAAAAAGTGGCCAATCTGAGTGCCAAAATCGCCTTTTTTGGATTTACAGGCTTAGGGTTTATCATGTTTTTGGTGGCCGTACCATTAACAACATTCTTTATTCCTGATGATCCGAAAGTCATCCACGACGGAGCCCTGTTCATTAAGGTTATGTCCATAAGTTTTGGATTCATGGGGCTGCAACAGGTAATGAACGGCACCTTTAATGGCGCGGGATTTACCAAAGCCTCTATGTTTATTTCCATATTAGGCCTTTGGGTTGTACGATTTCCTTTGGCCTACATTCTTTCCTATACTTTAGAAATGGGTCCTGTGGGCATTTGGTGGGCGTTTCCGATTTCTAACCTCATCGCGGGTACGGTAGCCTTTATTTATTTCAAAACTGGGTATTGGAAAAAACGGGTATTTAGGGATCGGAGTTTTTTGACGGGGTATGAGTAAAGTATCATGAATCTGTCATTTGTTACAACATTAGTGTTGGAAACACCAATAATGGCATGCAAAAAAACCACCTGTAGTGGAGATGAGTAGATTTTAAAATTTAAATAGAAGTAAGTTTGTCCACACCAACCGGATGACAGCATTTATCATTAATTTTGAAATTATAATCTCTGAAGACACCATTTCCAATGAAAAGAATAAACGCCATCATCTTATCATTTGCCATTATTTCTGTAATTGTTTCATGTGCAGGTAATCCTTATGCCCCCACAAACAGAGTACATAAAAAACAAATCAAAACGCTTACAAAGGAATTAAAAGTCCTACCTCCACCACCCCCTGGAACTACGGCCAAATTTAACTACGCCGAGGATTGGGTGGGCACTACAAATTTCAGTTTACGAAGACCTAATTTGGTGGTCATCCATCATACCGCACAAAATTCGGTGGATCAGACCCTCAAAACATTTACCTTGCCACGGACGCAAGTCAGCTCGCATTATGTGATTGGAAGAAATGGCGAGATCTATCAGATGCTCAACGATCTTTATCGCGCCTGGCACGGGGGTAGCGGACAATGGGGCTCCAATACCGACATCAACTCCGCATCGATAGGCATTGAATTGGACAATAACGGCTTTGAGGAATTTTCACCGCTGCAGATTGCCAGCCTCCTCAACTTATTGGAGGATCTCAAAACCAAATATAAAATCCCAGCCGCCAATTTTATTGGCCATTCGGATATTGCTCCCACTCGGAAAAATGATCCGAATAGAACGTTTCCATGGAAATTGCTCGCCCTAAAAGGTTTTGGCTTGTGGTATGATGAACCCATTGATATTATTGGCAAACCCTTGGAAGGCAGCAGTACTGCCGTTGGAATAGAACCATCTGAATTCAGTAGTGTTAGCAACGATTCGGTGCCAACTTCTGATTCGGTAAGTCAAAACCCTGAATTATTGGATGTGAGTCCCGCCATTGCGCTTAAGATTATTGGTTACGATGTGACCGATCTGCCTGCCGCCATCAAAGCGTTCAAACTTCATTTTATACAAACGGAAGTGGATACCAATTTAACTGATCACGATTTAAGGGTGCTCAATAATCTTTATAAGAAATATTTGTAAAGGACGGAATCTAAAGAAGGCTTTTTCAGCCATTAAAAGGGTAATAGTTTAATTTTAGTATAGAATTTTCTTCATTGCAATACCTCTGGATGGTAGAACAAAAAGTATAGTATTGGAGGATTTGAAAAAGTTTTAGAACACTTAAAACGTTTAATATTGCTACCTTTTTTGATGTCGCCCCCGTGGGGCTTGTTTGTTATAAGTCATACGCTTTACAAAGATGTCATCCCTCTGGGATTTTTTCTATGTCTGCCATTTCCTGTTTTCATAAAATGTACTTCGACTCAACCTGACGATTACGCTCAATCTGATATTTGCTCTGACTTTATAATTGCGCTCAAACTGACATTTGCGCTTGAACTAACAATGTTTTATTAACAGTGGTTTCGACTGCGCTCAACCTGACATTCGTGATCATCCTGATATTTATGCTCAGCTCGATATTATTTAGTTATAATCGGTTTCGACTGCGCTCAACCTGACAATTATGATCAACCTGACATTTGCACTAACTTGATAATTGCGCTCAATCTGACATTTGCGCTTGACCTAACAGTAGAGATCAATTTGACAGTAGTTAATTAAAAGCGGTTTCGACTGCGCTCAACCTGACAATTACGCTCAACCTGACAATTGTGGTCAACCCGAAATTAACTATACGTTTTAAAAGGAGCCGCATAGGTTTTTATCGTGCGATTCTTTATCGTGCTATCATTAAATACATTCCGTTCCGTTAGATGTGTGTTCTTGGTTACTTCCTCTATTTCGAGAATTGGCGACAAGCATATATCGTGGATAGCGCTTAAACGGGCCCACTCGTCTCTTGTTTTCGTTTTAAAAAGTACGTCCAATTCTTTCTTGGGAAAAACACCGTTGATCAACTCCAATTCTGATGTTCTTTTCCATTCTGGTTTGTCCACCATATCACAGAAGGCATTCCAAAACTTCATTTCCAAAGCACCCAAGGCCATCCATTTTCCATCGGAACATTCGTACACATTATAGTTGACGAGCATGCCACTTAAAATGGGGGTTTGTTTATACGGAGCGCCGCCCTCAGCCATACTATGTGCAATGGCATTTAAGGGCATGGTGGCATCGAGCAAACTCAGATCTATATATTGTGGTTTATTCTGTAGTTTCTGAGCCAACAATCCAGATGTACAAGCCGAAAGCAACATATAAGATCCACCCGCAATATCGGCGATTTGAAATCCAGGAATAACGGGTTTCCCTTTTTCATCTCTATTTAAGTCCAATAAACCCGCTGTGGCCAAATAATTAATATCATGTCCAGCTTTGGTGTGTAATTCGCCACTTTGCCCATAGCCTGTGATAGACACATAAACGATGTTGGGATTAATCTTTTTTACCGTCTCAAAATCCAAATTAAAACTGGCCATGGCCCTCGGTCTGAACTGCTCAATCAACACATCAGCAGTAGCTATTAAACCGCATACGTTTTTATAACCTTCCTTAGTTTCATAATCGATATTTAAAATCTCTTTTGAATGGTTCATCGTGTAAAACATAAAAGAACTATCGTCCAGTTTAGGCTCGTAAAAACGGGTATAGTCCAAGCGTTTTGGACTTTCAATCTTCATCACTTTTGCGCCCAATTGACTTAATAAATGAGTGCCCAAAGGGCCTGGCAACAATCGGGTGAAATCGATAACTGTTACACCTTGCAATGGTTTTGTTTCTTGCATTAATTTTCTAATTGGTTTATATCCTCTATAACCGCTTTGGGAAGTGCGATTTTTTGTTGCTTGTTATAATCGACAATGACCACCTCATGAGTCTTTAGGGCAACCAAACGTTTTTGTTGGGTACTGAAAAAATAAGAATTCAACACAAAGCGATCGGATTTAATCTCTTCAGTTCTGGTACCAATAATAATAGTGTCTGGATAAAGTACAGGAGAAATATACTTTACCGACTGAAATCCTAAAATCGGAGCATAGAGCATCTTTTTAGGATTCTGATTTATAATAAAACCCATGGCCTTAAAATAATCGATGCGAGCAGTTTCTCCCCACCGCACATAATTGACATTATTAACATGTTGGAAGGCATCCATTTCGCCCCACTGCACAACTATCGTTGTTCGCACTTTAAAATCTGTAATGCTAAGTTCTTGTTTCATTGTTTCTTTTGTTGCTTTCGCATGGCCTTCATTTCTGCAAAGAGCTCTTTAAACAAGCCTCTGGCCACCACCAATTTCATGATTTCGTTGGTACCCGCATAGATACGAGCCACGCGATTATCGGCATACATTCTGGCGATAGGATATTCCCACATATAGCCGTAACCACCAAACAGCTGTAAGCATTCGTCCACTACTTTACTGTGCATATCAGTTGCCGAAAACTTCGCCATAGACGCACTTTCTGCAGAGAGTTTATGCTGTGATAACTCTTCCGTACAGCGATCGACAAAAGTTTGGTGAATTTGCAATTGCGCCGCCGCTTCAGCAAGCTTGAATTGCGTATTTTGAAAACCGGCAATAGGTTGTTTAAAAGCGGTTCTGGTAGAGGTGTAAGCAATGGTATCTTCAATGGCGCCTTCAGCACCACCAATAGCTGCCAAGGCTACTGAAAGTCGCTCACGGGCCAATTCGGTCATCATAATTTTAAAGCCCTGGCCCTCTTCACCCAATAAGTTTTCTTTGGGCACTTTTACATTATCAAAAAACAACTCGCAGGTATCTTGAGCCTTCATTCCTATTTTTTTGAAAGGCACTCCCTTTTCGAAACCTTCCCATTGGCTTTCCATAATTAGTAAGGAAACGCCTTCTTCTGGGGTTCCAGGTTTAGTTTTTACAGCGATAATGGACATGTCCGATAAGTACCCATTAGTGATGAAGGTTTTTTGTCCGCTTACGAGATAATGATCGCCCTTGTCCACAGCTTTGGTTCGTAGGGCTTGTAAATCGGAACCACAATTAGGCTCAGTCATGCCAATAGCGGTAATCATTTCGCCTGTGGCCATTGGTGGCAAATACTTCTTTTTTTGTGCCTCTGTTCCATATTTGAGAAGGTATGGCGCTACAATATCCGAATGCAATGAGAAACCAGGTCCAGTGATGCTCTTTTTTGTCAACTCTTCCATAAATAAGGCACTAAAACTAAAATCAAGTCCTGCGCCGCCATAGTCTTCTGGCATATCAATACACAGCAAACCTAAGTCGCCTGCCCTTTTCCAGATCTCGCGACTCACCATGCCCTCCTTTTCCCAGGTTTCCACTTGGGGCAAGATTTCATTATTAATAAAATCCTGGATCATGCCCTGCATCATTTTGTGTTCTTCAGAGGCATATATTTTTCGTTCTAATAATACGTTTTGTAACATGGCTACTTTTTTTAGTGATTATTTTGGTTTTAATTGTTGTAAATTCAGGAATCAAGACCTGCCTAACGGCAAGCAGGCGCTTCGCTTATACCTGTCTGCCGAACAGACAGGGAACAATCCCGAAACCTTTCGGGATGATTATAACAATCTAACAAACACCTCAATTCAAATTAAAGTTGCCCGAATACACTGCTGTAAAAAACTTCAAAATAGTAAGATTTCCACTTGAAAACCCAGTATATCAATTACTTTAAAAGGCTTTCTTAACTTTTTTTGCATATCCGCAATTAATCCCAAAAAATTGAGGTTGCTCATTTAAAATCCGAATAATCATTGCCCCTCCCGATAGTTATCGGCCCTAAAGGGTGGCTTATTCTCCGATTAATTAATCATTTGAGATTTTTTGCTCCCTTTAGGGCGGGGCAAACAAAAAATCGGTATTGTATTTTCAGTTTATAATTCTAATGTCTAAGAGCGGATATGAAAACTTTTTTTACGGCACTAATATTAGTTTTTATAGAACACGCGATTGTTTCCTGCTTTTTCAATCCGCTCTATAAGGGATTCAGGCAATTGAAATCGCTCGCCATACTTTTCAGCCAAACCAGCGGCATAGTCTTTAAATTGCTGTCCACCAATATAATCAATATAAGACATCACTCCTCCCGTATAAATTGGAAAACCAAGTCCCAAGATAGAACCGATATCCGCATCTCTTGGTTCTGTTAAAACACCACTGTCCAAACATCGGTACGAATCAATAACCATTGAGAACAATAGGCGTTTTCCTATTTCCTCTTCATTATATTTTGTTTGTTGTGGGTAAATAGTGGACCATTCCTTCCAAAGGTGTTTTTTGCCCTCTTTTGGATAGTCATAAAATCCTTTGCCTTCCTTTTTACCTGGTCTTTTGTGAGTATGGACTATCGTCGAAATTGTTTTTTCCAGTTCTTTTTCAAAATCCGTCAAAGTAGGATCTTCACTCATAATGTCTAACATGAGTTTCAAATTGACCTCATCAGATATGGCTAAAGGGCCCACCGGCATGCCGATCTTCTTGGCTACATTTTCTATAACTGCTGGCGGAATACCTTCCGTTAACATGGCGATGCCTTCATTTACAAATTTCCCAAAAACGCGAGAGGTGAAAAATCCGCGACCATCATTTACCACGATAGGTACTTTTCTGATTTTTGTAACGTAGTCTATAGCTGCCGCCAAAGTTTCATCTGAGGTTTCTTTACCTACAATAACCTCTACCAAAGACATTTTATCTACCGGCGAAAAGAAATGCAATCCGATAAATTTATCAGGCTTAGAAGATGCTTTTGCCAGAGTGGTGATGGGGATGGTGGAGGTATTACTGGCGTAAATGACTTCAGGACTGATGACGGCTTCTGTTTCTTTGGTCACTTTATATTTGAGCTCTAAATTCTCAAAGACCGCTTCGATAATTAAATCGCAGTCCTTTAAATCGTCCACAGCATCCGTTGGATGGATTTTATCCAAAAGCTGGGCCGATTTCTCTTCGGTACTTCTCCCTTGATCGATTTTCTTCTGCTCCAATTGGTTAGAATATGCTTTTCCTTTTTCTGCACCTTCCAACGAAACATCCTTTAAAACCACATCCAACCCTGCTTTTGCAGACACATAGGCAATCCCTGCACCCATCATTCCGGCTCCTAAAACACCCACCTTCTTATAAGTTGCTTGCTCAAATCCTTTTGGCTTCGCTTTTCCTTTGGACGCATCACCAATAAATACAAAAGCCGCCCGAATGATATTTTTTGTTTCCTTAGAGAATAAGGTATCCACAAAATAACGTGCTTCAACCTCCAAGGCTTTATCAATGCCGGTTGAACTCCCGTGATATATGGCGTTCAACACATTTTTAATATGGGGCATATTGCCGTGGGTTGTTTTATAAGCCATGGCATTGGATACGGAATAAAATTCAGTAAAACCTGACATTTGACCGATTCCATTTGGCGTTCCCGGAACCACAAACCGCTTATCATCCCATGGCTGGGACACTTCAGGATTTTTTAGTATCCATGCTTTGGCCAAGGCATTGATATCATCGGTTGGTGCCGCGAGCTGATGGACCAACCCGTCCTTTAGGGCTTGTTCTGCCGACAATTTTTTGGACTGGGTGATATATTCTATGGTTTTTCTTGGACCCAACAATCGCAAAAAACGTTGCGTCCCACCTGCTCCAGGGAATAAACCTACAGAACATTCCACCAATCCGATTTTATTTATAGGATGATCGGTCATAATGCGATGGTTACAGGCGAGGGCAATTTCCAATCCGCCACCCAAGGCAAGGCCACTTAAAGCAGCAACGATCGGTTTTGTAGATAATTCCATTTGACGCATGGCTTGATGGGTTTTCATCAGCATTTCAAAGGACTCCTCTTTGGTGGCCTCAAAATTTAAAAACCACTTTAAATCGCCTCCCGCTATAAAATCCCGTTTGGCCGAGTTGACCACAATTCCTTTGACAGCCTCATCATTAATGGCTTGATCTATGGCAGTGAAAAACTCTGAAATGGTGGCTTCGTTCATGATATTCACTGGAGAATTGGCGACATCCCAAGTAATAAAAGCAATGCCGTCCGTATCAATGGTATATGTTATATGTTGCATTTTTGTTTCTGTTTTTTTAGCGATTAAATACGTTCGATTATTGTAGCAATGCCCATACCGCCACCTACGCAGAGTGTGGCCAAAGCCGTGCCTTTATCTTGCTTTTCCAATTCGTCCAATGCCGTCCCCAAAATCATACAGCCCGTAGCCCCTAAAGGATGGCCCATAGCAATGGCTCCGCCGTTGACATTCACAATTGAGTGGTCTATGTTCATATTTTCCATAAGACGCAATGGCACTACGGCGAATGCCTCGTTGATCTCCCACAAATCGATATCTGAAGCAGTCATTCCGGCTTTGCTCAAAGCCTTTTTAGTGGCTGGCGTAGGACCTTCCAACATAATTAATGGTTCCGAGCCGATGATGCTTCCCATTTTAATTTTCGCTCTTGGAGTCAATCCTAATTTTTCTCCAATTTCTTTGGAACCAATCAGCATTAGTGCCGCACCGTCCACAAGTCCAGAGGAATTTCCGGCATGATGCACATGGTTTATACGCTCAACTTCAAGGTAGGTATCCAAAGCCGTTTGATTAAATAACATGGCCCCCATCTGTTCGAAAGACGGATTTAATTTACCCAAAGCTTCTATTGTAGTGTTGGCACGAATATATTCGTCTTTGGCCAATATTTCCAGTCCGTTAATATCGGTAACCGGAACTATCGATTTATGAAATGCATTTTTAGACCAAGCTGCTGCAGCTCGTTTTTGCGATTCTACGGCAAACCTATCCACATCATTTCGAGAATACCCATATTTGGTAGCGATTAAATCGGCCGAAATACCCTGTGGCACAAACTTACCAAAGGCAGCATCCGGCTCCATCACCCACGCAGAACCGTCGATACCCATGGGTACACGCGACATGGATTCAACCCCTCCAGCAATAATTAAGTCAGACCACCCCGATCTCACTCGCGCTGCGGCCTGATTGACAGCCTCCAGTCCTGAAGCACAATACCTGTTTAGAGACACTGCCGCTAAATGATCGCCGTAGTCAGCCACCTGCGCAGCCACTTTAGCAATATTACCGCCTTGCTCACCAGCCTGCGTGACACAGCCCAGGACGAGGTCTTCAACATAGGACGTGTCTAAATGGTTGCGCTCTTTTAAGGCCGAAAGCAAAGTTGTTACTAATTGCACAGGGCTTACTTGAGACAAGCTCCCTGTTTTTTTACCGATTCCACGGGGTGTTCTTACAGAATCATAAATATATGCCTCCATCTGATGTTGTATTTTAAGAGTTACTGGGTGGTAACATATAAAGTAAAAAAATATGTGACCACATGGTTACAAATCTAAACTAAAGATTTATATTTGTCAAGCAAAACGACTTAAAAATAGTAAAAACTCACAAAATCTAATGTTAATAAACACTATTATTAACTATAAGGCATATAATTAACTGATATGACATATTTGGAAGAGAATTATAATTTTGATTATTCGTCTCAAAACATTCAAAACATCATAAAAAAAATAAGCGAAGACAGCAGCAAAGACACACCTTTGGATTTTGCAATAAAAGCCTATTACTATATTCGGGATGCCTGGCCTTATAACCCCTATAGGATTAGTTTAAAGCCAAACGATTGGCGAGCGTCCGAGATAAGCACCCATACAACAGGCCATTGTTTGGATAAAGCTGTTTTATTGATCAGTGTTTTACGCGCTAAAAACATTCCCGCACGATTGGGTCTGGCAAAGGTTAAAAACCATATTGCTGTGGATGATATCATTGAAAAATTTGGTAATGATGTCCTGGTCCCACACGGTTATGTTGAACTCTATTTAAACGGCAAATGGGTGAAAGCAACTCCGGCGTTCAATAAATCCTTATGCGAAAAAATGAATGTTGCGCCCTTAGATTTCGATGGGACAACTGACTCTTTGTTTCAGGCTTATGACAGTTCGGGCACCTCGGTATTTATGGAGTATTTGGAAGATTATGGGACCTTTGACCACGTTCCGTTAACCTATATGTTCGATTTAATGAAAGACACCTATCCCCCTTTACGAGAAAATAAGGTAGAAATAGGAATGGTATTAAACCTCAAAGATTTATAATACCAATTAAACATTCAAATGATATCATGAAGAAAGATAGAGCCGCAACCGAAGAAAAAATATACGAAAGCTTTTTAAGCCTTTTGGAAGAAAATGGACCGCAAGCGGTAGGCATTAATGCCATTGCCAAGAAAGCCGGAGTGTCTAAAGAATTGATCTACCGGTATTTTGGTGGATTGGAAGGCTTACTTCTACAACTGGCCAAGAAAGGTGACTTTTTTAAATCGATGTTGGCGCTTCACGATAAAGACTTGGCGACGGTTGAAGACCTCAAGGAGTTTGCCATGGCCGGAACAAAAGAGCTTCGAGAGAACAAACTCACCCAAGAAATTCTGCGATGGCAATTGCTTGAAAACAACGAGGCAACACGCGATTTATTTAAATATAGTAATAAGGAAATGGGGAAAATTTTTGCCATTTCTGATAAGAACAGTTCTCTTAACCACGCCTTTCAATTGATGATTGGCGGGTATGTCTATTTTACACTGTTGTCTAAATTCAATAAAAAGTTTATCACCACTGACTTGACTTCTCAAGAGTCATGGGAGAAGTTTGATAAAGCGATTGAAAAGACGATTGATTTGTTTAATCAAGAACCTCGACGCAAGTCCACTGATGCGAATTAATAAAGATTTGGCGGTCCATCTCCTCCAAAGGGCCGCATTCGTCTGACGCGATGGGGCATACCAATTAGCAGTTCAATAACAATGATGGTCATAAATTAGATGATTCATGAGTTTATAAAATATAGACTAACTACATCTTAATTTCACTGGATGGACACCAACATCTCATTCCCATAGATAAAAGAATGGTATCTAAATTAAAACCTTCTTTCAGACATCGGTATTTTCAGGTAAAATCTGCTATATCTAGAGCATACAATGAGCGTCATGACATTCAATATGTCATCTCAATTTCATTAAAACTGCTCTGGTTTCCAGTTCGATCTATTGCTGTAACCCCAACTGCAGATAAAGCCACCTGATTTTCATTTGTGGTTTTATTCAATTCCAATTCCGTCGTATTTTGTGTCCTGTCCATAATCTTATACTCCCAATTTTCACCGTATTTATAGAAAACCACCCATTTAAATACCTCTTCTGGTCCAACGGGCTCCCAAGAGACAACTACTTTTTGTCCCTCCCTTTCGGTGCGGACCATTGGCACATCAGGAAGTTTGCTGTTGAGCCATGGACTCGCAGGAACCAGGGCCTGTTTTTTATAAGGACCATCCAATAGGCCCTGTGCAAGGTTGGGATAGGAAATCAGCGGTTTGATACTCCAATGGACGGTGCCCATGCTTTCTGGTAACATACCTCGCGTTATCATAATTTGATTGACGGTTTCGTCAACATTCTCAGCGCCACCACCATGGTATAGGCTAATGCCCGGCCATAAGTGCCGGTTTAAGGTATTTTCACTTTTCCACCAACCCAACAACACTGGAAAACTTTGTGGAATTTGGTTGATTTTCCAATACAATTGGGGTGTAAAATAATCGATCCACCCTTTATTTAACCAAAGCTTGGCGTCAGCATACAAGGCATCATACTGATCCATACCGGCAATAGAACTTGGATGGCCAGGCCTCCAAATCCCAAATGGACTCAAGCCAAATTTAACTTTAGGTTTTTCCGCTTTAATTTCACTATAGATCCGCTGCACAAAACTATTGACCGCATCTCTCCTCCAATCCGATACTGACAGTGAACCTCCTTTGCTTAAATAAGTTTGATAGCTTATGGCGTCGGGAAAATCCTGGCCATCATTGTAGGAGGTGTATGGGTAGAAGTAATCATCAAAATGAACGCCGTCAATATCATAGCGTTTTACTATATCCATGACTACCGCTGCAGAATGATCTTGGGTTGCTTCTTTGGAAGGATCCATCCACCACATTCCGTTTTTCAACGGTACCATAATTTCAGGATGTGTATTTACTAAAGATTTTGGACTCAATTCACCTCCCGTCGTGTGATGGGACCTATAAGGATTTAACCATACGTGTAACTCCATACCTCTGTCATGAGCTGCCTCGATCCAAAAACTGAGAGGATCATACCAAGGTTCTGGAGCTTTGCCTACTTCTCCAGAAAGAAAGTAAGACCACGGCTCCAAAGAGCTGTTATATAGGGCATCTGCCTGAGGTCTGACTTGAAAAATTACGGCGTTATAGTGGTGATCCTTTAACAGATCGAGTAATTTAAGGGCTTCCTCCTGCTGTTCTTGGGTGGACAGTCCGGGTTTACTGGGCCAATTGATGTTAGCGACCGTTGCAATCCATGCCGCTCTAAATTCACGCATCACTTCAGGGCTGTTCTTAGACTGCTGCTCTATATCGGGGTTTTCGTCCATCCGTGACTTGTCATTTGCTTCCCGTGGAAATTCCACAACGGTTTTTGAAGGAGGCCCAGAAGGTTTTATAGATTTACAAGAATTTAGAACGATACCACAGAGGAGTATCAACATAATAGATCGAATGTTCGTTGACATAAGAAAGTATGATTAGAGTGAAATGAATTTTATAGTATTATGCTCATCCTATAAAAAAAGAAAGAGCCACAATTAGTGTCTCCTTCTCCTTCTTTAAGGTTTTTTGATTCCCACCAGTGGGTTTAATTACCGCGAGACTTGTTTCGACAGAAAAATAATTCCTTGTACATGTGTCGTAGGCTTATCCGCCCGTTTCGATCGGACAGGCCCCGAGGTTATTAATAAAGGCTTAACGCTCTCTCCAGTAGTCAATATTTTTTGAACCTGGTGTTGGCGTATAGGTTCCTCTAATTTGCGTAGAATAAACCCGCCCTATACTTGCAAGCGTAATGGAATTTTGAATATAAGGGGTTGATGTTTCCACATCATAATCAGTCCCCGACTCAAAAATTCTGTAGTTATACCTGCCTGGCTTTAATTCTTTATAATCTCCTGCTTGTTTGAAAGCTATCCCAGTGCCCAGAGTAACAATCTCAACAGGTTCTGCTGGGGTGTCCTCTGTGGCTGGTACCGCAGCTCTCACCGCATAAGCATCTACTGCAAATGGCATATTGGACATGGAATTGACAAACCTCCAATAGATCTTTTCATAATTAGCTTCTGGGAGATCATCTTCGATAGTAAAAATCTCATAATTCTCATCGGTACCCCCAAGATAAATGGAATGATGTGAATCTGCCGCAAGGGTCAGAGAAGTGGCAGCCACAGTATTTCCTTCCAAGTCGCGTGCCGTCACATTAAATGTGCCAGACGGAATCAACGCATAGGCGTTGGATGGAAAAACAGAGCCGTAAACATTTCCCTTGACTTCATCTGATGTGGATGAAGCTACCGAACTCACCTTTTTTTCATCAAAATAAAAGTTTACCGCGGGAGCGTCCTGTACATGAAAAAAGAATTTGGCATAGGTTCCACCATCGGGAACGTTCTCCGTAACCTCAGGAATTGCATTTTCATCGCACGCATTAAAAACGAGACTTACAGCGAATAATAGTAGTATAGTATTGAATGACTTTCTCATAATTTTATAGTTATTCAGGTTTGCTAAACCAAGTTTCATAAGTGTGATAATCTTCTTCATAAGCACCAATAACCTCTAATGCCGCTTTGTTCCACATGTATTCTGAGTTATACCTTGGCCTGGCACGATAGGCTGGTTGATCATTATTGGTAATATACAGCGGATCTGGAAGCTCAAAGCCCTTATAGACAGGATCGGCAGCATCAACATCATAATGATAACGTCTCATATCAGACCAGGTTTCCATAAAGCCCCATCCCCAGGTAGCAATATATTTTTGAAGCATGATCTTGGATAAGGTCAAGTCTTCAGTAGCCACCGGAAACAATTCGGTACTCGACAAATAAACCGTTTTTCTTTCTTCAAAAATTGTAGGATCCGGTGCATATTGTTTTGAAAATTCAATATGCGATTTCACCCCTTCTTGGTAGGCAGTAAGTGCCACGTCTTTTTTGTTGGAGATAAATGCAGCTTCTGCCTTGATAAATTGTAGTTGCGCATAGGTCATCAATGGAAATCTCTCTGAGTTATTAAAGATGTAAATCTGAGGTGATGGCGATGAGCCTTTGTAGCCTACCTCATTCCAGAAGTTCTTAGGCACCTGGTTTGCCTCTGCGGCAGACCATTCATTGATTCCTAATTCAGGAGAAATACCTCGGTACTGTCCATCTGGAGATGGTGCCATCATGGCAGTAATACGCGGATCTTTAAGATGATCAGCAGAGTTTTCAGGCAATGGATCCGCACCAATGAGACTAGGATCTGTAAGTTCTGGATTGGTGCCATCAAGAAGCCCTACCATAAATTTTGTCTGGCGATAATATCCGATATTATCTCTCAGAGGTCCAAAAAAGTTAGTATCAGAACTTATCGTGCCATCAAAACCGATACTGGCATCATCTTGGTTTCCAGCCAGTGACTTATTAACATAAGCAATTACTTGGTCGGCATCATAAGAACTTTTATTGGTGAGACGGTGGGCATTTATGGCGAGTAAGCCATAGGCGAATTTGATCCACTTGTCACGGTCGCCACTATATATAAGATCAGCTTCACGTAAGCCTGAATCGTCAGGTCCCAATCCGTCGGTTCTTTCCAAGTTTTCTATTCCTAAGAGCAACAGTCTTTTAATCTCTTCATAAACCACCGGTTGTTCATCATAATCAAAAACCCGCTGACTGGAATTAAAAGCTTCTGTTACAATAACCGGCCCGTGATAGTCGGTCAACATTTGCCATCCGTAAGCTCTCATGATATGCCCTACTCCGACAAAATCATATTTTTTATTGAGCTCTCCGCTTTCAATCATATCGGATAGATTGTAGCCCATACTCCAATAAACAGCCCTCCAAAGTTGCGCGTAAGAATCGGACAACGGATTGTTATGGAGGTTGAGAGAATAACTCGATCCAGACGTGTAGGCCCAGTTTTGAGTGTAAAACCCTGTAAAACGTCCGTCCCATTGTACGGCCACTGCCATCTCAGATTGTATCTGTGGCAGGAATAGTTCAGGTTGCAAAAGTGCATCCGGTCCATTGGGATTGGTATTGACGTCCAAATAATCAGAACAACCCGAAATGGTCAATGTACCGGTAATTATTAAAAATGTGTATATTATTTTTTTCATCGCTATTTTTATTTAAAATCCAACTTTTAATCCAAAATTCAATCCCCTTGGAAGCGGAAAGTTTCCGTAATCCAATCCTGCACCTCCGGCACCACCTACAGCAGCGGAGTTTCCATTAGCCACAGGATCTAAACCAGAGTAATTCGTAAATAAGAACAAATCAGTCCCTGTGATAAATAAACTGGCGCTTCTTAAGAACTTCGTTCTATCCAAAAAGCTTGATGGCAAATTATAACCTAATGTGACATCTCTTAAACGCACCCAATTGATATCCTTTTCAATAAAACTTTGATGCGGGTAGATTGAACTCCAATAGGATGAGTTGCGGTACAGGTCAATAGGAATATTGTTTTCCGTAGGATTGGCGGAATTTTCGTTACCGTCTTTTAGGACCCCGGTTACAATTCGTGGCACTTCTCTATCCAAAGTTCTTTTACTTAAGCCTCTTGTAGTTAAATAATGTTCGGTAGCGTTATATACATCGCCGCCAACTCTGAAATCCAATAGGAAGTTCAAAGAGAAATTTTTATATCTAAAGGTATTGGTTAGACCCATGGTGAATTTTGGGTTTCTATCTCCAACGATGATCCATTCGCTTGTATCCAATATCGGCAATCCGTTGGAAGGATTAATCAACACTTCTCCTTGGTCATTGCGCTGATAATCATAACCGGTGAATGTCGTCAAAGGACCACCCACTCTCGAACCCACACGTACGTTTCCGTATAACCAGGTATCAGAATTATAAAACTCTTGAACATCTCCAGGCAATTTTATAAGCTCACTCTTGTTTTGAGTGTAATTAGCTAAAATATCCCAACTGAAGTTATCGGTTCTTACAGGCGTGGCATTCAATTGGAGTTCAATACCTTCATTTTGGATTTCACCGGCATTGAATGTCATAAGTACGAAGCCTGTAGCGTAGCTGAGCCTTAGATTTTGAACAATTTGATCTACAGATTTTTTGTTAAAATAGGTCACATCCAACCCTAACCTGTTTTTAAGTAATTTCAACTCAATACCATACTCATAAGAAGTGGTCATCTCAGGTCGTAAATCTAAACTTGGTCCTGTAAATCCATATCTGAATCCGCCTCCCGTAGTCAACGCATTTGTGTAAAATGGTCGAATATTATACGGATTCGCGTCCTTTCCCACTTGCGCAATAGAAGCTCTCAGTTTACCGTAAGACAGCACATCTTTAATGCCTTTTAAAGGCTCCAATTCCGTAAAGACAAAACTTAGACCGGCCGATGGATAAAAGAAGGAATTGTTCTTTTTTGGTAAGGTAGAACTCCAGTCATTTCTAGCGGTTAAACTAAGAAAAACCATATTGTCATAATTGGCATTAAAGGTAGCAAAGGCGCCAACCAATCGACGTTCAGTCAAATTATTGAACGCTCTATGAGTCTTTAAATCGGTGTTATTAATGGACCACAAGTCTGGAGCCTGAAAGTCTTCTCCTCCGGCCGCAGCACTGAATGTATTATAATCATAAACCGCACTACCAATTTTGATATCCGTAGTAATTTTATCATTTAACAATTTTGGTGGTGTAATTTGTGTATAGTATTGGAATGTCAAATTTCTTGTAGTTACCAAGGCTTGATCAAATATCCCGTTGCGACTTTTTCCGGTGTTTGATTCCGGATGTCTTACAATCGTACTTTTGGTAGTGAAATAGTCAATCCCTACTTGTCCCACAAACTTTAACCAATTTAATGGTGTGACCGTAAGTGATGTGTTTAATTTATAACGATCAGTAAGGGAGTTAAGAATATTCTTATTGACATTGAAGAACGGGTTTTCAACCGCATTGGAATAATCGGCGTAATCCCGTCTTTTGCCTGATGGTGTCAAATAGTTACTGGCATCATCTGTAGAAGGCCATAACAATAAATGCAATAAAGGACCACCAGCACCTCTAAACGTTTGATCATTATCTGATCGGGTATAATCAAAGGTGACATCGGCAGAAAGAAATCGGTTGAATTCTGCAGTGAGCGCAGAGGTCAAATTCAACTTCTCCAAGCCTGTGTTCGGAATAAAACCTTCTGAACTTGTATTGGATGCAGATACACGGTATTGGGTTTTTTCACTCCCTCCCGAGACCGAGATATTATGTTTTTGACTGTAGGCATCACGAAAGAAGCTCTTCACATTGTCATAAAACTGTGTTCCTGCCGGATAGGGCTGTCCAAAATAGTAGAGTGATTCGTTGCCTTCTTCAGTATAGCCGTTGGCACCTCTATCATAAACCTGCTGTATATCTGGATATTCTACAATCCGATCCACTCTAACACTTGTGCTGTAGTCGATACGCGGTGTCCCAGCCTGTCCTCTTTTGGTAGTTATCACGATAGCTCCTGAGGCTGCTTCTATACCATACAAGGCAGCTGCTTCCGGACCTTTCAAAATGGTTACCGAGGCAATATCTTCAGGATTGATGTCAGCACCTCTGTTGGTAAAATCGATACCTCTGTTTTCAAAAGAGGTTGCCGTATTAAGAGAGGAGGCAAAAACTGAAGTGGAGGTAGTATTGTTACTGATAGGAAGACCATCCACTACAAATAAGGGCTGATTATTGCCACTCAATGAACTGATACCCCTAATGACAATGGATGACGAAGATCCTGGAAGTCCGGAAGTACTATTGACTTCAACACCTGCCACCCTACCGGCTAAACCATTGACAAAGTTTTCACGTTGAGTTTCTGCCAAGGTAGAACCTTTAATTTCAGTGACGGCATACCCAAGTGCTTTTTTCTCTTGTTTGATACCCAATGCAGTGACCACCACTTCATCAAGTCCTTCCAAGTCTTCCATTAGTGTGACATCAAACCGGTTGCGGGTACCGATTATTATTTCCTGTGTGTCAAAACCGATGGACGAAATAACCAATACTGCATCATTACTATCTGGCGCACTAAACGTGAAATTTCCGTCCATATTGCTCACGGTGCCCTTACTAGTGTTCTTTATATACACTGAAGCACCTGCCACAGGCAAACCTTTCTCGTCAATGACCTTTCCGGTCAAGATCCGCTCTTGGGCAAAAGCTTGAAATCCCAGAAAGCAGAGTAAAATTAAAAGTAATCGTTTTTCCATAATGTGAACCCCTTTTAAAAATTGTTATTAGTTGATATTGAAATATTCAAATTGCACTTCACTATTTGACTAAGTAATTTTAGACAATCAATATTAAGGAATTTTTTCTTAAAAAACGTTAAAATTGCAGATGTTTTATCAAAAGAAATTAAAATCATGCCCATTTTATGAGACCTATTTAGCTATTTATGCAGTAATTGTGCCTTAAACACGCATTTTATAAAATCCCTGACTTTAATAGGGTTAATTGAAATTTCCTCAGTATTTATGAATAATATAAGACCAAAGGCCTTAAAACGCATTTTTAAAATTAGCATTAAGGATAAGTTTTCATTTTTTTTATAACGGTATCAAAAAAAATTGAAAGTAGGATTTCCCCTTCATCTTAATACGTTCAAAATCGTATCAGAATACGAGGATGTTGCTCTTTATAATAAGAAGGACATGAAGTTTAAGTGGGCAAATATCAAATCCTGCACATACGCAATGTCGTGCTATCGTATTTAATATTTATTATTTATTCTTATCCTATATTAAGATATACAGCATAAAAGCATGAATTTTTTGAATTCATATTTTCGAATACATACGTACTATGGCCTACTTATTACGGGTTAAGTTCTGGTGCAGGATAAAAGTTTATTTTCAAAGCTTCCAATCTCGACTTATGCAGACTTAAACGTTTGGAAAATTCTTTAAAATCATCGTGGGACTCCGACCAGCCAATTTCCGCAACCGCCATCAAACGTGGCCACAATCGGTTGTCCAACATGGCATCCGAAATTACCAACTCCGTCCATACGGGTGCTTCTACGCCAATGATTTGGTCCGCCTTATCATTGAAATTGTAAACATCTTCCAATGATACACCAGATTTTTGACACCAGTTATTGGTTTTTTCCTGTCCTGCTACATTGGCATGGTCAAAGTAAAAGCTTGTGCAAATAGATTCAATTACCTTTGACCTTTTTAATGGTGTGGTTTTGCCATTCCATCTCTGAACTATCAATTCTTGGCTGACATCAGCTTTAGAAACTTCCTCCCAACCTATTGGGATTTTACCATAACTTCTTACCATAGAATCTGCCTTTACTACAAAGTCTTCATAGAGGTCGTCATTTATTTCATCGCCACCTATATGTACCCAAGGGCCAACAGTCATTTCCGACACTTCTCTTAAAACCTCGGCCACGAAGCTATAAGTCTCAGGATCTTTGAGACACAATTTGCTCCATCCCACTTTGTAGCCATCAAATAATTCTGGTGGTGTAGCCATTTTCGGATTAAGGTTACTCAAGTCTTCACAATTAAGCTCCGGATAAGCCACCAACGCAGCATAGATATGACCGGGCAGATCAATCTCCGGAATTATAACAACATGCCGTTCTGCTGCATAATCTTGCAGCTCCTTATAATCTTCTATGGACAAAAAGCCCGATTTACCATCTTTTACTGCACTTTTACCAGCGATTTCTGTAAGAAGTGGTTTGCTTTTTAATTCAATTCGCCAACCTTGATCATCCGTTAAATGGAGATGTAAACGATTCAACTTATAGAGTGCCATTCTGTCGATATGCCGTTTTAAATATTCCATACCGAAAAAACTACGGGCAAGATCTATCATATTTCCGCGCCAACTGTACTTTGGAAAATCCTCCACATGAAGTTGAGGCAATACCAAAGGTTTCGAATCTATTGTCGTGCTTTTCAGATTGGCTGGCAAAAGTTGCGTTAAACTCTGTATGGCATAAAATAGCCCAACCTCTTCCGCTGCTTTAATCGTTACACCGTGCTTATCGATATCCAAAGAATATCCCTCTTCACCCAACTGGCCACTCAAAGCAGGATCTTGGACTAATTTAAAGTTTGCTCTTTTAGACTTGGCCTGAATGGTGCTTTGGAGGCTGGCATCCTGAAGTAATTTACTGAGCCATTGACCTGCTATTTCTGCAGATCCTGAAAAAGAGATGGTGTTTTGTTTTGGTATTTGATAAACACCATTGTGGCGCACCAACACTTGTGGTTTTGGAATAATAGCTACAGTTTCACTAGTTAAGGATGCTTGAACAGGCTTTTTTGTAGAAGAACATCCAAAACTTGAAATTCCGACAATTAAAACGATTAGAGTTTGAAAATAACGTATCATAGAGGTGCGAATTAAGAACGATATGTGACAATAGATTAAGTATTCTGTGTATGCCTATTTTGTAAATGTCTAACAGGATTAAGACCACTGATTAATATCAAGAGATTTTTAATTTTGAAAAGTCCTGACTTTTTATTGCTGATAACACGGGAGTAATTTAGTAGGATTTTACGACAATTTGTGACTTTGTTATCAATTATTTTACTATTAAAAATTAGAATTATATTTTAAATGGCAATAAAGAAGCATCAACCGGCACCTTTTAGCGGTGGTTCAAATAAGGCTGCCTTTAAGTTTATTCAACATTATTTTGAGTCGAAAATAATGTTCAGAGGCTTCTAATAATATTGATAGGGTGGTTAAACTAATGTCCGATTTATATATTAAATTAATCACTATAGGCGATACAAACTCTATAATCAGGATTGTTATCAGGAAGCGGTAACAATGTCGCAGCACGAACAATAAATTGACTGATTCATAGTCATCTCATCTCTACACTTAAACAGCATTCAAAAAAGCTTCTACATCAGTCTAAAAAACTATTGTATTCATTAAACTTATTGATAATCTTCAGGAAATAAGCTGTACATTAAAAACTCGAAAATTCTTGAGAAGATTGAAGTGTCTCTGGGTCCAATCTACACGGTTGTTTTCCTATCCAAACAATTTGGCTTTTATATATCTGGCATTCATTTCAGCAATGCTGTTGATTGATATTTCTGCAGGACATTCCACTTCACAAGCAGCTGTAAAGGTACAACTGCCAAAGTTCTCCAATTCCATTTGAGCCACCATATCCAGCAAACGCGAGTGCTCTTCCGGACGCCCTTGGGGCAATTGGTTCAGGTGATTGATTTTAGCGGACGTAAATAATGCTGCCGAAGCATTCTTACACGCTGCCACACAAGCGCCGCACCCGATGCAAGCGGCAACATCCATAGCACGTTCCGAAATCTCCTTGGAAATTGGGATGGCGTATGCTTCTGGAGCAGTTCCTGTTTTTGCGGTGATATAAGCGCCTTGTTGAATAATACGATCAAAAGCACTCCGATCTACCACCAAATCCTTAACAATGGGAAATGCTTCTGCCCGCCACGGTTCCACAACAATCGTATCGCCATCTTTAAAGCTTCGCATGTGCAATTGACAGGTGGTGATATGCTGATGTGGGCCATGGGCCCTACCGTTTATAAACACACCACACTGCCCACAAATGCCTTCTCGACAATCAGATTCAAAAGCGATGACTTTTTCGTTTATTAAGACCAGCGTTTCATTGAGGTGATCCAAAGCCTCTAAAAATGACATGTCTTCTGTAAGACCATCAACCTCGTAAGTTTTAAAATACCCTTCGACTGCGGCATGCTCTTGTCTCCAAATTTTAAATATGACATTCATAGTAAAATTATTTATAGCTTCTTACTGTGGGCTGCACATATTCAAATTCCAAGAATTCCTTGTGCAATTTAAAATCCCCCTTGTTATATTCCCAAACGGAGACGTAGGCGAAATCGTCGTCATTTCGCAGGGCTTCTCCTTCGTTGGTTTGATATTCTTCCCTAAAATGGGCTCCGCATGATTCGTCGCGCTGTAAAGCATCTGTACACATCAAGATAGCGAGCTCGATAAAATCGGCAAGACGCAAAGCTTTTTCTAACTCCGTATTCATTTCGTTAGCTTGTCCTGTCACTTTTACATTCTTCCAGAATTCTGTTTTGATATTTTTTATTTGGACAATGGCTTTCTCCAAACCTGCCTTGTTACGGCTCATAGCACATTCATGCCACATTACTTTGCCCAATTCACGATGGAAATCATCTACAGTTCTATGACCATAAACCTCCAAAATCTTTTTAATCAAATCACGCACCTCACTCTCAACCTTCATAAACTCTGGATGGTCCGCTCCTGGATGTTTCGCCCCCAACTCACCTGCGAGATAATTATTAATAGTATTTGGTAGAATAAAATAGCCGTCAATACTGGTTTGAAGCAATGAATTGGCGCCAAGACGGTTGGCCCCATGATCAGAGTAATTACATTCGCCTATGGCGTATAAACCAGGAATACTAGTCATTAATTCATAATCAACCCACAGGCCGCCCATTGAGAAATGCGCGGCAGGTGAAATTGTCATGGGTTCGTGGTAGGCATCAATTCCTGTGATCTTTTCATACATATTAAATAAGTTCCCGTACCGCTCTTCAATGGTATCTTTTCCCAACCGCTCAATAGCATGTTTAAAATCCAAATATACAGCGTTCTTTAATTGTCCCACCCCATGTCCTGCATCAATACGCTCTTTAGCTGCGCGTGAAGCAATGTCTCTAGGCGCTAGATTTCCAAAACTTGGATAACGTCGTTCCAGATAATAGTCGCGCTCCTCTTCGGGAATATCCTTTGCTTTCCTACCGTCATCCTTTCTCTTCGGCACCCATATCCGACCATCATTTCGCAACGATTCTGACATCAAGGTCAATTTTGATTGGGCTTTACTGGTTTGGGGGAGCGCCGTAGGATGGATCTGGGTGAAACTAGGTGCAGCAAAATAGGCGCCTTTTTTATGGGCTTTCCAAATTGCACTTCCATTACAACCGACAGCCAATGTTGATAATCTAAAAACTCGGGAGTAACCACCCGTGGCAAGCACCACGGCATCCGCCACAAAACGCTTGATTTCGCCCGTGGCTAGATCTCTAGCAATCACACCTTTCGCTTTCCCTTCAATAAGAACAATATCAAGTACTTCATGCCTGGCTAGCATTTCTACTTTTTTGGCGCGGATCATTTTAGACAATTGAGAATACGCTGCCAAAACCAACTGTTGTCCAGTTTGTCCCCTAGCGTAAAACGTACGTTTTACCTGTACACCACCAAAACTCCTATTCTCTAAAACGCCACCATATTCCCGGGCAAACGGAACGCCTTGTTGCACAAAATGATCAATTAACGGTGCCGAAAGTTCTGCAAGTCTATAGGTGTTTGCCTCACGAGATCTAAAATCGCCTCCCTTTAGGGTATCGTAAAACATTCGCCACACACTATCGCCGTCATGCTGATAGTTTTTTGCCGCATTGATACCTCCTTGAGCCGCCACGGAATGTGCCCGGCGTGCGGAATCCTGATAACAAAAGCATTGCACATTATAACCGAGCTCCGCTAAAGTGGCGGCAGCTCCAGCTCCGGCAAGCCCGGATCCCACTACAATAATATTTAATTTCTTTCGATTGGCTGGATTGATCAAATTGGAGGTCGCCTGATAGTTTTTCCATTTGTCTTCCAATTTCCCTTCAGGTATTTTCGCGTCTAGAGTCATAGAGTTACTATTTGAAATAAACAATTAAAGGAATAATTCCGAAACCGACACTTATGATAATAGCATAGATGAGCGCTACTGAAGCGAGTATTTTAAGTCCTTTTTTGTGATAGAAACCTAAGGTTTTAAAAGCACTTTTGAGGCCATGATGAAGATGAAATCCCAAAGGAATCATCAAAATGACATAAAATAGCATATAATAAATATTGTTGAACAACAGATATGCCACCTCATATACATCGGTATTACCATTGCTATCCACACCTACCTGCTCACCGATTCCCAATTTAACCCTGGCCCAAAAGTTAGCCAAATGGACCACAATAAAAATCAATATAAGCGTTCCCAAAACGGCCATATTCTGAGACGCCCAAGTACTGTATTCACTTTTACGGTTCACAGCATATTTTCCAATGCGGCATTTTCGATTTCTATAAGTTACGATGGCTGAATATATCACATGCAATATAATGGACAGATAAATTAAGTAGGCAATTACCGAGATTATCAAACTTTCTCTTAAGGTTGCTGAATATGAATTGTACAAACCTCTCGCCGTTTCCTCAGGAAGTAACAAGAGTGCATTGGCCGACAAATGAACAAGTAAAAAGATACATAGAAACAAACCTGTCGTAGCAATTACACCTTTTCTAAAAAACATGCTCATAAGTGGAAGTTTTATGCGAATTAGTAGCCATATAAGGCCTGATATATTTCATTTGTAAATCGTTAGATCTGTGTTGGACTTTCTAAAAATAGAAATTTTCATAACAAAATAAAGTGATAAATATCATCTCCTGTCGAAAACACCGATTAGCAGGGCTCTTTTGCGAGAATATTTATTTATTCTTGTGTATTGACATTAGAATCGTTCCAATCCCATAGCACAATGACCCATGGGGTCTGATACAAATCTGTATAAATATGGATTTCCTTGAACCCCACTTTTTTATGGGCATTTCTTGAACGATGGTTGGTCAAGGCGATTTCCGTGATGCAAAAGTCATAGCGATTGGCAAATGTATCTTTATAAAGTTGAAGACACTTTTCAAAAACGCCCTTGCCTCTGTAATTTTTGTGGACACAAACCTGTCCAACAACCATATAATTATATTCGGATACCAATTGACCCTTATAATCGATTTTCTCGAACTCCTCAAACATCGGGAGAATTATAGGAATATCAGACTTTGATTGTTTTGTCATCGCCAGCACATACCCAACAACTTCCTTATCGTCTTTTGCCACAATTTGGGGTTCAATGGCATTTAAGTTTTCAAGCATTTCAAGGCTATGGTCTACCGTCACAAATCCATAGGTCTCAATCTCCTGATCTGATAGATTCTTTTTCAAATTGGCTTTTTGCAAAGTACAAATACCTTTCAAATCGGCCATATTTCTATATGTCGTAGTATAGTTGATCATGTGGGCATGAAAATGTAGATGAATATAACTATATAATTCAAGGATTTTATCGCATCAGGACATAAAAATAATCTTTTGAATTTATAATTTTTTGTAGATACGCTGCCCTCATCGCTTCGATGGTTAAAGGCCTATTGGCATTGTTTAATTATGATCCTCAATTTTATCAGATTTCATTCAAAGATGTAAGATTCGATAATAGATTCTAAAATGCGTTTATACCCACCAGTGGTTTTTAATACGCCAAGGTTACCTCAAATGAAAAGACAATTCGTTACATACCTCGTAGATTACCCATAAAAAAACCAACAGCTCGTAAGTGTTGGTCTTTATAATAAAAACTGTTTAAGTCTTTATTGAATCACAATTTTTTGAGATGTCATAGCACTTCCTTTGGTGATGTTAGCTATATATACACCAGAGGACACACCTGTTAAGTATATAGTTTTAGTAAACTTAGCAGAATCATTATCGAATGTATTATTATATATCAGACGTCCGCTAAGGTCGTAAACATCTATTTTAATAGCATCATTACTATTTACATTAGAATTTAACCTGATTGTAAATTCCCCACTACTTGGATTAGGAAAGATTACAAATTCTTTGACAGAAAAACTCGAAACGTCCAGTTCAACAGGAATACCACCAGTAATAATAAGACTATAGTTTTGCGAGCCATTAGTCAGTGATCCTTTATGATTGATAGTTACGGTATAGGTACCATTCACAATCGGCGTGTCTATTTCAATTTTCTCAAAATTATCTACATCATTTGTAGAATTTCGTGTTGCTGCTGCCGAAGGATTCTCAGCATTTAATTTCCACGGAAAGTAATCTGTACCATCTCTGGTCATTTTCACATCTAAATCATTTACTAAAACAGGGGTTCTGTCATCAAGAAGCTCATCCACTACAACGCCTTCTGGATCTGTCCACGACATTGAAACCATTAAAGGTTCATTCCCTAAGGCTTTTACATAAAATGTTTTAGATTCATTATCGTTGAGGGTAGATTGCTCAATATGAGAACTTACTGTAGTATTAGAAATCGCCTGCGCCGCTTTTTCTCCATTGGCCAAACCCCATCCAAATTTATAGTCAGGACCTAGATAAGGGCCTGCTTCATCTGCAGTGTGGAGCAGTAAGCCTTTTGCCGTAGCGGCTAACATATATTCTGAATTCAAATTATTATAATGCTGTTGCAGCAGCAATAAGAGCCCTGTTGTGGCCGCAGATGCCATTGACGTACCACTTAATCTTTTATAAGCAGAGTTTGATGAGTCTGAAGACGACAACACATTAGTTCCCTGGGTCGAAATATCAGGTTTAATTCGTCCATCATCAGTGGGACCCCAACTACTGAAATTTGCAATTACCACACTTGTCGAATCTGAATAGCTCAGAACTTGATCAACCGCAGCAGTGGTAATAACGTTTTTTGCAATTTTATTTCCAGATAATAAGTCGTAACCGTCTTTAGTTGGATTAATAATCACATAAATATTTCGATCGTTGCCTACGGAAACAACAGGGAGATAATAAGGATATGTATGAGCAATTAAATCAAATTTATAAGACTCATCGGTATATGCTCCAAATTGCCATAAACTCAAATCTTCAGCAAGGTAACCATAAGCATGATTAGAAACCAACAAGCCAAGGCCAGCTTGTTCGGCCATTTCTGCTGCGTCATTATCGGAAGTTCCAGCTATAACACTAGCCTCATAAGCAATACCCCGTCCACTATTTAAGGGTGTACTATTTTCGCCGGAACTCATTATGGTTCCAGCTATATGAGTGGCATGCAGCTCAAAATTACCGTCATTATCAAAATATGATATTCTACCATTTAAATCAAAATGTCTAAAACTAGGAACGCCCTTACCCGCTTCCCAGACACCTGCAACCATATTTTGTCCGTTTAAATTTAAACCTAAGGCGCCATCTGAGTTTAATCTATCAACTCTTATGGTTTGGGCAGAAACACTATTATGGGAAGTATAGTATAATGGCTTGCCATCCAAAGTTATTTCTCTGATAGCCCCGACATCAATGTTTGAACGTTGATGGATGGACAGACTTTTCAAATAGTTTTGAATCCTAATTTGTTTTTCAGCATGCGCTTCTTCAAGGTATCGAATGACTTCTGCCGATTTTCCTCTGTCATAATTTGATGTGATTTTGGCCCTCTCAGCCTGTGTTTGACCCATTAAGAGTGAGGAACTCATAATAAAGAGTCCATAAATGTAAAACTTTAAATTCATAATGTCTGATTTAAAATATGTTAGTGATACGTTTGGCTTCATTTAAGGTTCATAATATCTATCCCTAATTAATGGACAACTCCTCGAAATCATTATTTCAAAATTGGAATAAGGACTGCTTATTTTTATAGCATCGCAGACTATTTAAAATGTCAGCATCAAGGGTCACATTTCTTCATGTTTCTTTATGCGACTTAGATAATTTTCTTTTAGCGAGGCAATATGGAGCACTGAAACTTGAGTCCTTATTTTCGGGCAATAACTCCTACTTACAACCTGCTTAGTACTTTTATTTCCAGATGTTATGATGGCTATATTTGGTCTTTAAGGTTAGTAACTTCCAAATGCCCTATAAATTAAAAGCTAAGCTCATGTTTAAAAATAATCCAATGTCAAATTTCATCACAAACAATAAAGAGATAAGAGCCAGCCTTTGTTCGATTAAGTTTTAACTTTGCGCGAAATAAATTAATACGAATTCATTTCATGACTGACAACGTCCAAAGCCAAAAAAGTAGAGGCTGGATATTAGCGGCTTTAATGATAACCATGGCTTTAGCAGCCATGGACAATACCATTGTAGCTACGGCCATTCCGCAAATTGTGGGCGATTTGGGTGGATTTTCATTATTCAGTTGGTTATTCTCTATTTATCTTCTGATCCAAACTATTACGATTCCCATTTACGGGAAACTCGCCGATATTTACGGACGCAAACCCATCCTTATTTATGGCGTCATTGTATTCCTTTTAGGCTCTGCTGCTTGTGCCGGGGCTTGGGATATGATTAGCTTGATTGTGTTTCGAGGCCTGCAAGCCGTTGGTGCAGGTGCCATTATGGCGACGGTCAATACCATTGCTGCCGACATTTATACACTTGAAGAACGCGCAAAAATCCAGGGTTGGCTTTCCAGTGTTTGGGGCGTTTCGGCGATTATGGGCCCAACCATAGGTGGTGCCTTGGCCGACTATGCCTCTTGGCGTTGGATTTTTCTGATCAATATTCCCGTTGGGATTGGTTCTATTATTATGATCAGCATATTTCTCAAGGAAAACAAACCGATTAAATATGCCAAAATCGATTGGCTTGGTGCTTTGGCGCTATTGGTCACGGGCGGATTTATCATGTTCGGACTGATGCAAGGGGGACAATCTTGGGATTGGATTTCTTATGAGACCCTAATTTTCACCGGAATTGCTGCCGTTTTAGTGTTTATTACCATGAAAATCGAGTCGCGCGCCGAAAGTCCCATCCTACCGAGATGGGTCTGGCGAAAGCGCGTTCTTGTGGGTGCCAATTTGGCTACCATAGGCATGGGCTGTATGACTATGGGACCCAATATGTTCTTACCTGTTTTTGCCCAATCGGTCATTGGCGTTGGGGCGATTATGGCAGGTTTTATTCTGGCGAGTATGAGTATCACCTGGCCAATATCGTCATCATTTTCGGGTAGACTGTATTTACGGATCGGGTTTAGAAACACTGCGCTGTGCGGTATTTCCATTGTGATTATCGCTGTGGCCAGTTTTCTGTTTATGCCTTACCCGGGTGCTGTATGGACGTTGGTGGCTATCCAGCTACTCATGGGTGCCGGATTTGGTTTGATCTCTACGCCTTTGATGGTTGGCGTGCAATCGACCGTAGACTGGGGAAAAAGAGGGGTTGTGACAGGCGCCAGCATGTTTTCGAGATATTTTGGCCAAAGTTTAGGCGCTGCCATTTTTGCCGCTATTTTCAATTCGGTGTTATTTGATAAAATGACTGAGGCTCCAGAAGGTTTGCAAAGCACGCTACCCAAAGTCAATGAGGTTGTAGAGGTATTGCAATCTGCACATTCAGATGATAGCGTTCAGAGCTATCTGCAACATGCATTTTTCGATTCCACACATACGGTCTATATTGGCTTATTGACCGTGGGGCTGCTTACGCTCATTATTTTATTGCTCACTCCGAAACACTTTGGGAAAATTGATTCGTTTTAGATGGCAGATGACAGATGACCGATGACAGGGGACGGAAGTACAAACTGGACACAGAATATAACTTATTTTTCTCCCGCAGATTATGCGGATTTTCGCAGAAGGAACCCTGAAAAAACAGAAAGTTGTCCACATAACTTAGTGGAACTGGGAAATTGATGGACTTGAACTTTAGATGAGAGACGACCGAGGACAGGGGATGGAAGTACAAACTGGACGCAGAATATACTTATTTTTCTCCCGCAGATTACGCGGATTTTCGCAGAAAGAACCTTGAGAAAACAGAAAGTTGTCCACGTAACATAGTGGAGCTGGGAAATTGATGGGCTTGAACTTTAGTTGACAGATGACCGATGACAGGGGACGGAAGTACAGAAAAACTGGACACAGAATATAACTAATTTTCTCCCGCAGATTACGCGGAATTTCGAAGAAAGAACCCTGAGAAAACAGAAAACTGTTCACTTAACATAATGGAACTGGGAAATTGATGGACTTGAACTTTAGATGGCAGATGACCGATGACAGGGGACGGAAATACAGACAAACTGGCCACAGAATGTAAATTATTTCTCTCTCGCAGATTACGCGGATTTTCGCAGAAAGAACCTTGCAAAACAGAAAGTTGTCCACATAACATAGTGGAGCTGGAAAATTGATGGGCTTGAACTTTAGATGACAGATGACAGCTGACGGAGGATGAAAGCCGACCGCCTACTGAAAAACCCTGAACTCTGAACTCTAAACTCATAACTTTACTTCCCCTTCCAGCTAAAACCTCCGAAATAGTGCCTATCTTGCGCCCTCAATTTTCCATATAAAATGGGACGTGGTTCGAAATTCTCCCACGTTAAAAAACTAAGAAAAAATTTATGTCCTCTATAAAACACTCGCTACTGGTATTATTACTGGTCGGATTTCATATTCTTATTATTGCGTCTAGCAATTACTTGGTACAGTTTCCAATCTCTGTTTTCGGTTTCAAGGCCACTTGGGGTGCGTTTACCTTTCCGTTCATCTTTTTGGCCACCGACTTAACCGTACGTTTGTTTGGAGCGCAAATGGGACGCCGAATTGTTTTTTATGCCATGTTTCCAGCCTTGGCCGTTTCCTATTTTATTACCGTTGCTTTTCGCCAAGGGGCTTGGCTGGGAATTGACACCTTACTCAGCTTTGATCTTTTTGTGGCACGAATCGCCATTGCCAGTTTTGCGGCTTATGTGGTGGGGCAGATTTTGGATGTGTTTGTGTTCAATAAACTTCGGCAGCATAAACAATGGTGGCATGCGCCATTGGCTTCCGGGATTTTTGGAAATTTTATGGACACTCTGACATTCTTCTTTATTGCCTTTTACAAAACATCAGACACCTATCTTGCAGAAAATTTGGTCGAAATTGCTACCGTCGATTTTATTTTTAAAATCATCATTAGCGCGCTGTTTTTCCTTCCGCTTTATAAAGTCATTTTAGATCGGGTGACAAAAAAATTAAAGGAAAGGAACCTTTAAGGCTAAATAATAGCTACTCTATTTTCTGCAATACATAAAATACCAGCCCTCCCAAACCGTAACAGACCACATCCCATATATCGCCCGTATAACGCTCATCCTGTTGTGGAAGATAGTACTCAAAAACAACGGAATACAGGACTACCAAACTAAGAATGGTAAAACCATTTAATCGTAAGGTCTTATCCTGTTTAATCAACCAAACTCCGTGCAAGCCTATTGTGGCAATTATTGGAATTGCTAAGAAATCATTGAGATAATGGAAAACCCAAGCCGGACCGGCAATAGAATAGTATTTTGAAGTCTGTACGACAAAAAACACGGTTAATGACAATAACACATAAATATGTAACCGCTTTAAAGGAAGAAGTCGTATCATATAAAAAGCATGGCAATCAACCACGCAATGAACATCCCGATGGCCATTACCACCGCCCAAATTGAATAGAAGATGTAATAAATGCCACGAACAAGAAAAAATCGATGATTTTTCATCCGATCAGAAAAAGACGCCTTCTTTATTGGCTTCGTCTTTAAATCAGGTGCCGATTCATTTGCGGTTGCGCTGTTTTCAGAAGCCAAAGTGGCATCGTCCAACTTTGAAACCGATTTGTTATGTGTGTTATTTATGTTTTCTATCTCCTCTGACATCCCTATAGAATTCAACTTACAAGAATACAAATAATTATTTACGATGCATACCAATTAAGCTATTGTTTAACATTTTATAACAAGAAATTTTGATTACTGAGACACGCGTAAAACCAATGAGCCTATTGTCGTTCTAATTTAAATTTCAAGTCCATTTACGGTCCAATCTGAAGTTCATGTGGGTTAGAATGAAACGATCAAACACCTCAATGCCACCTGACAAGTGCAAAAATTACGTTACTCAATTTTTTAATTCCGTAGCAAAAAAAAACAGGTTCAATTGTTATTGAACCTGTGTTTATATAATATTTCTATTATGGTTGTATCAACTAACAACCATCATTTCTTAAGCCTCACAACTCGCACAGTCTTTCTTCTGTGCAAACTTCTGCGCAGCATTCATACTGTGTTGGTAGTAAAGTGATTTCAATCCCAATTTCCAAGCGGTAACGTGAATTTTATTGATCTCCTTAACCGGCATTTCCGGATGCACAATGATGTTTACTGATTGGCCCTGATCAATATGATTCTGACGGTTGGCAGCTTGATAAATCAAGTCCAATTGGTCAATTTCCGAATAGGTTTTGAACACATCCTTTTCGTGATCGGTCAGGAAATCAAGATGCTGTACAGAGCCATCGTTGTTACGGATATCTCTCCAAACTTCCACATTATTATAACCTTTCTCTTCCAATAGCTCCTCCAGATAGGAGTTCTTGATCGTGGTTTTCACCTTTGCGATATCCTTCACATATACATTGGACCAAATCGGCTCAATACCTTGTGATACTTGACCCAAAATAAACGCCGATGATGTGGTTGGCGCAATGGCGTTCAACGTAGCATTCCGTCTGCCGTAGCCTTTAAGAACTGCTGGTTCTCCAAATTTCTCTGCCAACTCTTCTGAAGCTTTATATGATTTGTCTTGAATCACCTTAAAGATTTCACTGTTCAGGTTATAGGCTTCCTGACTGTTTAATGGCAACATTTTTGACTGTAGCAAAGAATGCCAGCCCAAAACACCAAGACCTAAGGCACGATTGTCCTTGGCAAAGTTATAGGCGCGTTCCATAAACAGAAACGTTTGTCGGTCTTCTCTACTATCAGAATCACGGTAAGTTTCCAATTTATCAACAAACTCGGTAATCACTGCATCCAAGAAATAGACCATAGTCTCTACCGCATCCGTATCTTTCCACTTATCATAATGCAATAAATTCACGGAGGAAAGCACGCAGACAAAAGACCAATCGTCATTGGACGGCAACATAATTTCCGTACATAAGTTACTGGCATAGATCGGAAGATTTTTGTCCTTATAAACATCGGCAGCACCAGTATTGGCATTGTCCTTAAAGAAAATGTAAGGATAGCCCATTTCGCCTCTTCGTTGAAGCACTTTAGCCCAAATAGAACGTTTTGCTTCATCGCCAGCAATCATTTCTTCCATCCACTCGTTAGTGACCGTCACACCGTGGGTCAGTTCCTGAATAGGATTCCCCTCCGTACCTATCTCCAAAAACTCCATGATGTCTGGATGCTCCACCGGCAAATATGGTGAAAAACGACCACGTCTCACAGATCCTTGACTCACAACATCTACCATAGATTCAAACAACTGCATGATATGTACGGCACCAGACGCTTGTCCGTTATTTTTTACTTCAGCACCACGATGACGGATTTTCCCAAAATACCCTGAAGTTCCTCCTCCGAGTTTAGACATCATGCCCACTTCAGATTGTGTATAAAGAATATTGCCCATGTCGTCACCAATATGCGATCCGAAACAGCTGATGGGAAGGCCTCTTTTCTTTCCGAAATTTGACCAAACTGGCGATGCCAAAGAGAAAAACCCTTCAGACATATAGCCATAAAATTTATCCGAATATCCAGGGATACCCAAAATTTGTTCGGCTCTATCGGCTATTTCACGAATACGTTCTTCAGCGGTAACACCTGGCGTTAGATAACCAGAGGCCAAAAAGTTACGGCTATGCTCATTAAGCCATTCAAAACCTTGTGATTTTGATTCTTCCTTTTTTTGGAGCGCTTCTTTTCGAGCGTTTACAAGGTTGTCAGTTTCTAAATTTGTTTTTGATGTTTGTGTGTCGAGGGTTTGGTTCAGATTGTTCATTTAAAAAAGGTCATCACTGGTTATACTTTGAGTTCTTTTACTGTAATTGATAGAGCGTTTCACGAAGAAGTCGCCATGCTTGGTCCCGATAATCTCGTCATCAAACCATTCTGTTTGTGCAATCAAGCTTTCGTCTATCTCAAATATTTTTGCTATCCCTATGCTCTCAAGGGAATTGTTAAATCGGTTCTTAATAAATTCATTAACCACGGCTTTTGGGAGGAAGTCCAACTCGCCATCTTCAAAAATCCAATCCACGATCCTGCTTTCAGATGCAAAAGCTTCTTTACAGACTTCCTGAATCATCGTGTTATAGCTGTCATCAAACCAATCTGGATTTTCGTCTTTGATTATTTTAATGAGATCAATTCCAAAATCGCCGTGAATTTGCTCTTCCTTAGAAGTTGCTTCTACCACATTAGAAATTCCTTTTAGCATATTCTTATGCTTATTAAAGGCCATAATGATTAAAAACTGAGAGAACAATGAGACATGCTCGATAAAGAGGGAGAATAACAAAACCGATTCGGCATACTCCTTATTATCTTCGCTTTTGGCGTTTTTAAGTGCGGTTTCCAAATATTGGACCCGCATCATAATGGCTGGCTTTTTCTTAAGAGTTTTAAATTCTTCATTCAGACCTAAGATTTCCAAGAGATGGGAATAAGCGTCATGGTGGCGCACCTCACTTTCGGCAAATGTGGCGCCTACGGAACCAATTTCCGGTTTTGGCATTCGGTGATAGATATCTCCCCAGAAACTCTTAACGGCAACCTCAATTTGTGAGATGGCAAGCATGGTGTTCTTGATAGCACTGCGCTCCACTTCCGTCAAACGCGTTTTGAAATCCTGAATATCACTTGTAAAATTAAATTCGGTATGGATCCAATATGAATGTCGGATGGCTGGCACATATTCATAGAGTGCAGGATACTCGTAAGGCTTCAGATTGATACGCTTTTCAAAGATGTTTAGTTTACGTCTTTGGGTCTGTTGATTTCTATAAAGTATATAGCCTTTTGCAACATCAAAAAATCCGCTTTCCATCAATTTTGTTTCCACAAAATCCTGAACCTCCTCTACGGTAGGAATATAGTTCCCATCCTGACGTTTCCGTTCTAGAAGTGCTTTATAGACCGTTTCAGATATGCGTTGTGCATCTTCCGGCCCTCCATGGTTTGCAGCGGTCATCGCTTTCAATATCGCATCAGTAATCTTTTGTAAATGAAAGGGTTTTGTGGCAAAATCCCTTTTAATCACCTGGGTAATCTCCATACAAATAAGTGCTAAAAATTAGAAAAAATCTCGAAGTGTAAAGATGCCTATTTTATAGATGACTTTTAGAGCATAGTAAAAATTGTTGTCAAATGGTTATCAACAATTGATAATAGAAAGAAAAAAATTAAGGCTGTAACCTCTAAAAACCAACAGCTATTTTTGAAACAAAATTAATCTAATAATGTGCTCATAGTTGCTTCAATAAGTTGAAATATCACATTTTAAAAGCATTGAAATTTTTGAATTCAAACATCATCATGATGACATTTTAGATCTATACGATGTTTATAAAATACTAATAACAACTCAATTTCACTTTTAACAAATTAACCCATGAGAACTAAAATTATTTTACTACGTTTTACCTTAATGACTTTTATAGGTATAGCCCCATTATCGGCTCAGATTCCAACCTTTACTTGGGTAAAGCATACTGTTGGAGCGGAGCGGGGCCGCATTAATAGCAATGCTATCACCTCCGATGCCGATGGCAATGTGTACACCATTGGTAGATTTTCTGACACGATCGATTTTGGCTTGGGAGACGTCAAAGCTGAACTAACCTCTGCGGGTCAGGATGATATATTTATTCAAAAATTAGATCGTGACGGCAATTTCCTTTGGGTAAAACAAATGGGGAGCACAGGATTTGATGAAGGAACGTCAATCACTATTGATAAAATAGGAAACTTGATCAGTACAGGTTACTTTGTAGGAACGGTGGATTTTGATCCCGGCGTCGGAGCGGCGACATTAACATCAGCAGGTAAAAGCGATGTATTTATTTTAAAACTAGATCCTAACGGGAATTTTATTTGGGTAAAGCAAATGGGAGGTCCAAAAAGCGAGGAATGCAATGCTGTCACTACAGATGACGCCGGAAATATTTATGCCACAGGAAGTTTTTCCACCACTGCCCATTTCGATCCGGGATCCGGAATTGCGAATCTAACCGCTGTTGGCGAAGAAGATGTCTTTGTCTTAAAATTGGATCCGGAAGGACATTTTATCTGGGCCAAACAAATGGGTGGTACTGACGATGACGAGGGTTTTTCCATAGCCGTCGATACAAAAGGGAATGTCTTTACTGGCGGATATTTTCGGGACACAGCCGATTTTGACCCAGGGACGGCAACCCATCTTTTAACCTCCGAGGGAAGAAGAGACATCTTTATCCAAAAACTTGATTCCGATGGAAATTTCCTTTGGGCACATCGTTTCGGAAGTCTGGAACGCGACTCTGCCGAAGCGATTTCAGTTGACAGCGATGATAATGTAATTCTTACCGGGAGTTTTAACGGTTCGGTAGATTTCGATCCTGGAACTGAAACTTTAATTTTGGAGGCTGAAGGTTATTATAACACTTTCATCCAAAAAATCACAAACGACGGAGATTTACTATGGGCAAAAAAAATTGGGGGCCCGGGAAATAATTATGGACGGTCTATTACTGTGGATTCCAACCGAGATGTTTACACTTTTGGATTATTTACCAGTACTGCAGATTTCGACCCTGGTGCTGGAACTTCGTATTTAACATCCGCCAGAGCTTTTGACATGTATATTCAAAAACTGGACAGGAATGGCAACTTTTTGTGGGTTGCACAAATTGGTGGTATGGGTGATGGGCGGGCCAGTTCGATTGCCATTGATGCAAGTGCGAACCTCTACACAACGGGATCTTTTAGAGGTGATTTAGATTTCGATCCTAGCACGGGAAACCATACTATTGACGGTGGAGAATTGTCGGATCTATTCGTTCAGAAATTCGGTCAACCTCAACTAAACATTTTAGAAAATTCGCTATCTGAAACATTCGTAATACATCCCAATCCTACAAAAGGTGCATTTGCGGTTGAATTTAAATCTGTTCAAAAAGCAATGAAAGCAAGAGTGTTTTCAGTGACCGGTAAAATGCTAATGGAAAAAGAATTTCGAAATACGAAATACCTAGAATTGCAACTTGAACATGCCGCCGGAATATATCTTCTGGAATTAACCAATTCACAAAACCAGAAAGCAACGGTCCGCATTTTAAGACACTAACTTTTTAAAGAAGAATGTGTTAATTTGTTAACAATCGTCTAAGGTAGTTTATTTGAGCCAGTGGTTCCAGGTTGTCCATTGGCCTACTAATATCACACTTTGTTAAAAATTTTTTCGGGATTTACGTTTTATGGAAAGAGACGCATAAAAGTTATGAAACGCTCTGTTTTATTTATTTTTCAAACGGTTACGCAACATACAAAGTACCCCAATTTCCTCTTTGGACAGGTTTTCGGCATCTTTGAGCAAGGCTTGGATTTCCTTTTCAAAATAATGCAGCGTACGACCCTCTAAATAGTCGTCGATAATACGCGGATCAATGTAGGAACTACGGGCGACGGCCGGCGTATTGCCCAAGCGTTCTGACACTTGGTTAACGGCCTCCTTAATGTTTTTGTCCAATAACTTTTGGTCGCTTTCTTCCACCACACCCAATTCGCCCAAAGCAATGGCAGCAATCATCGTACCGGCCCAAGTGCGAAAGTCTTTTGCCGAAAACTCCTCTCCCATGACTTCCCGAATAGGAATTAAGGTCGTCACTTTTGACGTCCACAATGTTACCATCTTCATCCAAGTACTTCAAGATCTCATACCCGGGCATGTCGTCAATGGCTTTGACTATTTTAGCAAGTTTTTTATCCACCACGTGTTTTTCCTGTTCTTTCCCCGACTTTCCTGTGTAGGAAAAAAATAAGCTCGTCGCCATTTATTGTTAAATGTTTGTTCCGAATGGTGGTAAGGCCGTACGATTGGTTTTCTTTGGCGTAAACCTCACTGCCCGGTCTTAAAAATGCCGACTCCATCAACCGGAGCATGGTGGCTAAAACTTTATAGCGAAAGAACTTTCTCTGTCTCAGATGCTGTCCGGTCACCCGCCTCATATGCTCCAACTGATCGTCGAAAGCAATAATCCTATCTAATTTTTCGCCATTTTGATGTTCAATATAATCGGGTGGATAAATGTACTGTTTTCGGTCCTTGTCATCCCGCCCAGTCACCAGCAAATCGGCCTTAGTGTTTGCATTGATTTATACCTCGTTCCATGCAGATGGAATCACCAAGCGTTTGATCCAATCCCGGATCTCTCCAACTTTGACGGTAGCACCGTTTTCGTTGCGATAAGTAAAGTCTTTACCACGCTATTTTCTGTAGTACATGCTATAATTTTGAATTAAACTTAATATAAAACGTGGTTGTTACTCATAAAAAATGCAACACATAAGTATTTTTTTCCGTAACGAAAAGACAAGGTTACGCCTCCAAAAGCATTAAGCATGCATAGTATAGAAAGTAGGTTCACAGAGCCAGGATATCTTTTAACCATTATTTTTCCAACGGAAGGTAGACTTAGTCCATTTTTGTAAAGAGGCGTAAAAAGCTTAATTTTGGTAGCATCTTTTTAACAGGATTACGGATTATCTTTCGCTAACTTAAATTTTGCACCATGCGCAGCATTTCCCCGCTCTTAGTATTGTTTTTGTTATTTTATTTGGGATTTCAAAGCTGTGCCGTAAAAAAATCGGAGCCTGCTACCCCACCTAATATTATTCTGTTTTTAATTGACGATATGGGCCTGATGGACACCTCGGTCCCTTTTTTGACCGATGCTGCCGGCCAGCCACATTCTTATCCTTTAAACGATTTTTACATCACCCCAAACATGGAAAACCTTTCCGCACAAGGCATTCGGTTTACTAATTTTTATGCACATTCGGTCTGTTCGCCATCACGTACCTCGATAATGACGGGACAAAATTCGGCACGGCACGGAGTGACCAACTGGATTCGTTCAGAGTCTGACAATCGTACTACTTATGGGCCCTCGTCGTGGAACTGGAAAGGCTTGACCAAGGCATCTCTGACCCTTCCCCGACTTTTACAAACGCTCGGTTATAAAACCATTCACGTGGGCAAAGCGCATTTTGGACCGTTTGATAGCGAAGGCGAAGATCCGCTTAACATTGGTTTTGAGGTCAATATTGCAGGCAGTTCTATTGGGCAGCCGGGCAGCTATTTGGGTACCGAAGGCTTTGGCCATACGGGCGGTAATAAAAGCAGGGCCGTTCCGGGACTTGAAAAATACCACGGGAAAGACATCTTTTTAACTGAAGCCTTAACGTTGGAAGCCAATCAAGCCATTTCCGAAGCCAAAAAAGACGGTAAACCATTTTTTCTCAATATGTCACATTATGCCGTGCATGCTCCGTTTTATTCCGATAAGCGTTTTGCCGATCATTATAAGAATTCGGGGTATTCAGATCAAGCTCAAGCTTATGCCACGCTTATTGAAGGCATTGACAAATCTCTCGGAGATATTATGCAACACGTCAAAGAGTTGGGAATTGGAGAAAACACTCTTCTGATTTTTTTAGGCGACAATGGATCGGATGCCCCACTTCCTATTGAAGATAATTACAGCAGCTCCTCCCCTTTAAAAGGTAAAAAAGGAAATCATTGGGAAGGCGGTATGCGGGTTCCATTTATTGCAGCATGGGTAACTCCCGATGTCAAGAACAAAAACCAACAATTACTACCCATTTCCCAAGGAGCGGTACAGCCCCAATTGGGGACCATATTGGATATTTTTCCAACCATTAATCGCGTGGCCGGAGTGCAAACGCCACCCGCCTATCCACTTGACGGTTTTGATCTGCATCAGCAACTTTCCGGAAAGTACAATCAAGATCGGGACCTAATCTTTTTAAACCATTTTCCACATGGCGACCATAGAAGTAATTATTTCACGAGTATGGTTCAGGCTGATTGGAAATTGGTTTATCATTACCATCCCGAAAGCAATCAGCCCAGCTACGAACTTTTTTACTTAAAGGACGATCCGTTTGAAAGCAAAAATTTAGCGGACACCCAGCCAGAACGCCTCAAATCCATGATGCAGGCCTTAGCTAAAGAACTGGCCGACAAACAGGCCCTTCTCCCCGAAAAAGATAATCATCCTTTACCATTGATAATCCCTGAATAAAACAGATCTTTTACGGTTCAATAAAGATGAAGAACGACAACATAAACCCTATATTACCGACCAAAAAATCAACAAAAAACCATCCTGAAACTCTGGTTGGTCTGTCAAATTTGCAGGAACTAAAATCTATCCAGCGTAAAAAAAACCATAAAAAACACCCACATCGGCAAGCACGAAACTCATCGTCTACGTCAACAATGACTTAATCTTAAGAACCTTGGCAAAAACACTATATACCATTTATGTCATCGAACTTTCCAAGCGTGTATTTACAGAAAACACAAAATTTCGGAAGGCCAATCCACAGTTTAATGGTGTGCTGCAATGTTTGTACGTTGGTCAGACCAGCAAAACACCAAAAGAGCGCTTCCTTCAACACAAATCAGGCTATCGCAATAAAAAAGGCCATAAATTATCGGCCAACCTCGTGGAAAAATACGGTTTATATTTAAGGCCAAGTTTATACACCCATATCGATCCATTTCTGACCAGAGCGGAAGCCGAGGAAGCAGAAGAACAGATTGCCTTAGAGCTTCGTCGGGAAGGTTATGCGGTTTGGTTTAATTGAATTAATTGATCGTCTTAAAACCTTAAGTCACACGGATCTTTCTCCCTTTCGCATTTAATATAATAATAAGATCCTAACTTGAAAACTAAAGTATTTCCAAAAACCAAATAAAACATTTTCATTTTATCTTAATGAAAATTAAAAACCCCGAGAAGTAAATCCCGAGGTTCTTAATACTTTGACTATTTAATTGTTACTGAACAATTAAGCGTTTATTGACGATTCGTCCGTCTTGTTTTAGACTTACAAAATAGACGCCGCTATCCAATGGGCTCTTTGGGTGAATAGCAATTTTATTCGCATCAAATTGGGTTAGGGCTGTAAAAACTGTTTTGCCCAACATATCAGTGATGCTCACTGTGACTTTTTTGCCTTCAAATTGCGCAGCGCTCAGATAAAATGAGGCTCCTGATGCTACGGGATTGGGATGTAATTGAATAGCTTCATCCTTATTAAAATCCTCAACAGACAAAGGAGCGCCGTTGCTTACTTCTAAACCAAAGGTGCCCGATTCTGAGCCAAGAGCCGCCACTTGAATATAATAAAGGGCGCCTGGAGTGAGTTGGTCAAGATCAGGCAGTGCAGAGCCTCTAAATTCCACGCCCTCCTTCTCTGCATCACAAAAAAGCTGATTTCCAAGCGTAGACATATCAGTACAGTCGGTAGGTGCATTATATACAGCAATTGTATAATGTTCCAATGTTCCAGAAATGGTGTTAAAAACCACCTTACCACTTGTTGGTGCAACAAATTTAAACCAAGCGGTCTGTAAATTATCAGTGATGTTCCAACACACTCCAAAAGGTTCGTCCGGTTGCACTGTTCCATTTATTATGGTAAAAGCATCCGCAGCAGAAGTCTCATCGAGGGTTAGAGGTATGGCATCACATAAATCATCATTATTCTCCTTGGTCAAAAACGTAATTGGGCCAGCGATAACACTGTCGCCGTCGCTGCCACCACATTGTGCTTGGACATAGAATTCATACTCGGTATTTGGTTCGAGATTATTTAACATTGTACTTGGCGTTCCGTTAACTTCATGCGTTTGAAAGGTGTTTGGATCCTGAAGATCAACCCCTGTTTTGCCGTACATCACCAACCAGTCGTTTTCCGCTCCTTTAGAAGTCCAAGAGATGTCTGCCGTTGCCGCCGACACATCATCAACCTGCAAGTCTTGAGGTTTTGCACATGGCGAAATGGGCTCCCAGTGCACATCATCCAAATAGATGAAATAATAGTAATCACGTCCATCATAATTGGCGTATGCACTAATACCGATGTATTCCCCCTCATAGCTTTGATCAAATTTTACAACATACTCGGTAAACTCCGTAGGCGACGGGATGGTTTCAATAGATTTAAATTTGGCCATATACCCTGTACCACTTACCGTTCCAATCCTTAAAAAGGTAAAACTATGCCCTTGTGGTTGAAAAATAGGCGATTTAAATGTGAACCGCAATTGGTGATCACCATCAGAGAGATTATTAACTTTTGGAGAAATTAATGTTTTAGAGGCGCTGCTCATAAACGAATCATGACGACTATAGAAGCTAAACACATGCGGTGCCGAGGGTGCCGTCGGATTTTCACGAACTTCCTCGTGATTGGCAATATGACTATCATTCCCCACAACCCTCCAACAGTACGGTACCATTCCGGCACCTGTAGTGTCAAAGTTTTCTGTGAAACTATCAACGGCCTCGCATTCCGTCCAAAATTTCTCCGGCCCCGTTAAAGTGCTGTTTCCATCACTACCATTACATACGGAGTGAACATAAAACTCGTAGGTATTATGAATGTTTAGATCGGTCAACATAAGGTTGGGCGCACCGCTAACTTCTATGGCTGTGCCTTGGGTTAACGGATCAAAGTTTTCAATATTACTATACGTCACTACCCAATTGGTTTCATTGGCTCCAGGTGTCCAAGAAATATTTGCGCTATCTGACGACACGGCATCCACCGTTACATTTGTAGGTCGGAAACAGCTGGGCGCTTCCAATGAAATATTATCAATGAAAAGCTGATGACTTACAGCATTCAACGTGCCTTTTATCCCTATAAAATAGACACCGTCATTATCTGGTGTAAACGTGCCAAAAATATCCTGATAGCCATCGGAAGTTATTTCGGTGGACGGAATAATTTCCGTAGTCATTGCCATTGCCGAATCATCCGTTCCAAGACTTGCCATAACAGTTGCTACACTTCCTGAATCGGAGTTTTCATCATTCTTCATAGCATAGAAACTTAACTGGTAAGTCGTTCCACCCGTCAACTCAAAGCTATGAAAAATCCAGTTCTCATTATTATAATCAAGTCGCGCAAAATAACCTCCAGCATAAGTATTATACCACTCATCTACGGCTTGCCATTGGCTCGTACCTGAGATACTCTCATGCGTCCAACAACCGTCCAACGGCCGCCTTGGCAAGTAGCCTTCCTCAAAGCCTTCATGGAATGGTAGGCTTGGCGAGCAGAGGGTCTGAAAATTAATTGGACCAATAAAAACGCTGTTTTCAGTGGCATTACATTGGGCCTGCACATATACCTCATAGGCCGTATTTGGCGTCAGTGTAGGTAAAGTTACTTCAGGACTATCGGTAACAGAAATGGTATGCCCTTCGGTTTCAGGATCAAATCCAATCACATCGCTATAGCTTACCAACCATTCATTTTCATTGCTGTTGCCTGCAAGCCAAGACACATCAGCACTGGTATTTAGGACCTTATCAACCATTAGGTCAGAGGGTTTTAAACAGGTGGGGATTGGTTCCCAACTAACGTTATCCACATAGAGGTTGGTGGTAGTGTACGCGGTTCCAAAGTTAACCTTAAAAGCAATATGGGTATCTGTATAACCTGCATCAAAATTGATGATATATTCATTATAATCTACACCACTGATCATTCCAAAGGTCTCAATGGACGTAAAAGTCGTTTCATCATCCGGATCAGTCATGGTACCAATGCTCATAGTTGCAGATTCACTTCCGCGTGCCATAAAGCGCAAACGGTGGGTGGCATTAGATAGGTTGTTAACTTGAGGTGAAACCAAATAGAAATCGGCTGGATTTGCCACATTGTTCTTAAAATGGAAGACATTTGGTGCCGAAGGCGATGTACTACTTGATTGTACACCCAGGGATGTGACAGGTCGGACGGAATTGATCAATAATGTATTCCAACATTCGGGAACGGAACCTCGTCCTGTGGTGTCAAAATTTTCCATAAAATCACTTACGGGATCACATGGTGCCATCTGTTCCAAGAGCTTCATTGAAGCTTGACTCGGACTTGCCATTAAAAAAGTCAACAGTAAACTGCTTAAAAAAGTAAAGTTTTTCATCATAAATAGAATTAGTTAGATTATCGTGTGGGGAGATAATAACAGGTGATTAAATGCCATGTGAATGCCTTCAAATAATCAAACACGTTTATAATGAGGGAAATGGATATTGAAAAACTTTTAATCCAAGAATAAACAGAAATCACCACTACTAAGAGAGATGAAAGGATGCTAACGACGAAGACATCAGCGACCAATATAAGTAAAATACATGATTGTAACCAAACTGATCATTACCAAAATTGATTAATTCGATGTTCTACACGTCTTATAACTGGGGTCTAATTTACACAGCGAACTTATAACCAGAAAGTTAGAATCAAAATCTGGGTTTTTGTTTTTTAAAAAACTTAGTAGGGCAAAAAATTGTTTGAAACTTACACAATCTCAATTGTACTATATCCAGACCCTGTTTTCTCCAATCGGATTTGAGTTGTGATCCGCTCCTTTAAGGCTTCTACGTGCGAAATCACGCCAATAGATTTGTCGCCCTCGTTTTGCATTTTCTCCAAAATAGTAATGGCTTGATTTAAAGTCTCCGGATCTAAAGTACCAAAACCTTCATCAATAAAAATAGATTCAATCTTGACGTTTTTTGCGGCCAAATCAGATAGCGCAAAGGCCATGGCCAAACTTACCATAAAGGTTTCGCCGCCGGATAAAGTGTTAATGGATCTTCGGGCATCCCCTTGATGACTGTCAAACACTTTTAAAGAATCATTTTTATCGGCTTCATCTGCGGTTGGGATGTCCAAAAGATAGCGGTCGCTCATATCTTTTAAGCGCAGATTTGTATAACCAATTAATTGTTCGAGGGTTAAATCCTGAACGAAATTTGAAAATCGTTTACCACTGGAGTCGCCAATTAACCCATTCATGGTTTTCCATAAGTTTTCTTCCTTCTTCAGGTCTTTTAACTTTTCAAGTAGCACTTGTTGTTTTTCCTTGGCTTTTGCATCTGCTTCCAAGGTGGTTTTTAGCCTGCCAATCTGTTGGTTCAAACTACCGAACGCCTCTTCCAATTTGGCGTAATCAGCTTCCAAAGCGGACAAGGGAGCATCGGACTTGATCAACTTTTTATATAACGCAATTTCTTTGATTGCGTTGTCCTTTTCTGTAGTTAATCGCTCCTGTCGCAATTCTATGCGTTTCTTTTTATTTCGGATGTCCTCTGCCTGTGATTCTGTTAAAATAAACGATTTTAATTGCTGCAGCGACGCAATAGCCTCCTTGTCTAAAATGGCGTTCAACTGCTTATTAAAAAGGTCTTTCTCTTTGGATGCAGTCTCCAGTTTTGCTTTTAAAGTCGCCAAGGTCCGATTTGAATTTTTGATATTCTCGAGATTGGCTGACCACCCAGAAAGTAATCTTTGAACTTTGCCGTCTAAGCCATCACCCTCGAAAAGTTTTTTTCGTTTTGCTTCCTTCTCAGTTTTTAATTCAGTGCTCTGTTGCCACTGTTTGGCAACCTGATTTAGATTTTCCAATAAAGTCCGTAATTCAAAGGCCTTTTTCACTTGCTCAACCAGCTGCACCTCCTTCATAAGCTGGTTTTCTAAATCCTGAAGGGCCTGAGCATCAGGAATATCTTTTAGCCTTAAGGCTTTGCAGAGTTTTTCAACCTCATCGAGTTGCGGTGCAATCAAGGCTTTAAGTTCCGTAATCTCTTTCGATAAAAGCTTGCTTCTTTTTACTTCGTTTTCCCAATTGGTCTGTGTAGCCGTTTTTAAGGCACGCTTGGTGGTCAATAATTCCGATTTCGATTTGAGGAGGGTTTCTTGCGGATTAAAAACTGGTTCGTTTATAGCAAACGGATGTTCCAAGGCGCCGCACAGCGGACAAGCTTCGCCATCCACCAAAGCAGTTCGGTGCGCCTCCAAACTTTGGTGTTTTTTACGATGCTCTTCGGCTTTGGTCAATTGCTCGACCTTAGTCTCCAAGAATTTTAATTCGTCAGTTAAGACTTTGAGCTGGCCATTATATTTTTCAACCAACTCTCCACAGGTTTTCAACTCGGACGCTTTGGAGTTTTTATTTTTTAATTCGGAATTATAGTGGGTCAAGGCTATTTTGAGCGCTTGGATCCGTTGCGATTTTTCTCTAAACTGAATTTCCTTTTCCTCTGCAGCCGCCTTAGTATAGATCTGGGATTTAGCTATAAAATTTTCAATTTTTTCCTCGATTGGATGAATCCCCTCCTTAAAAACCTTAGGTTGGGAATCCCAACGAAGGCGTTGCGTATCTTTATTAACATCGGATAGGATTTTTTTGACCGTGTCTTCGTGCAGCTTTGCCTCTGCCCGCGCCAGATCCTCTTCTTTTTTTAGTTCGACCACCTCTTTATTAAATGCGGTCAGGGCGTTGACAAGGTCTTCCGCAGTCAATTCGCGCTTTACTAAAATCGAGCCTTCTTGAAGCAGACGCTCCTTTTCTCTGATGATGTTGGTTTGGTTGACCTTTTCGCGTTCGAGTTCTCCAGTCTGCTCCTTAAGGTACTTTTCTTTTTGATCAACCTCCGAAATCAATGGGGCATGTACCACATATTTCGTGTGGTTCTTTAAAGTGACTTCTTCCTTCTTGAAGTTTTCGATATCTTGAATCAACTCCTTTTGCTGGGCTTCATTTGTAGCTAATACCGTTTGGTGTTTAAGAATGCCCTTCTGGTTTTCAATCTCCAGTTTTAAAGCATCCAATTCTTTTTTTTGACTGACTTTGGATGCATTTAAAGCGATTTCCTGAGCTGTTAATTTCTTTCTATCCTCCTCTTGCAGCAATTCGACCCCTTCAAGCCTGACCTCATGCTTAAAACGTAAATCCAAAACTTCTCTATATCTTCTGTACACGGCAATACCAATTGCTCTATAGTCTTTTGCACCCGTAATATCTTCCAGCAATGTATTGCGTTCATCCCTCTTCGCCTGTAATAATTTGCTGAATTGCCCTTGAGACAATACCATCGCCTTTACAAACTGATCATAACTGAGCCCGATTAATTCTTCATTTTTAACGGGCACCGCAGATTTTCCACTCTCAAGAATTGCACCAGTGGCCACATCGATGATTTCCTGCTTTCTATCGTTAAGATTGTTGTTCCGATTTCTTTGAATCGACCAATGCGAGCGGTAGGTTTTTTGTTTGACGATATATTCTACCTCAGCATAGCAATCGGTGGCATTACGGGTCATAATTCCTCCTTCATGATCAATTACCGATTTACTGATGGAGCCTATCCGGGGGACTTTATTATATAGCGCCAATGTAATGACATCCAGCAAGGTCGATTTCCCAGAACCTGTAGCACCAGTAATCGCAAAAAGTCCGCTTTCTGCCAAAGGCCCAGATAAAAAATCGATATGATGTTCGCCACGAAGGGAGTGAATATTTTTAAAACTGATTTTACTGATTTTCATATCTACAGATTTAGCTCTTCTAAAATTTGACGAAATGCATGCTTCAATTCCTCGGTGTTTTCCTGATGCCCATCAAGTTCCAATCGTTTTTCAAACATCTCCATGGGCGTCACATCAGCAACACTAATTCCTGGCTCAAAGGCTTCTGAAGCGCCACGTATTTTATTAAGGAAATTCAATTTTGATTTGACGATTTTAAGATGATCGTTCTCGTAGTTTTCCAATAAATCGTCCAAATCGCGGCGGATCTGTATATTTTCATTGGGTTCATTCACAATGATTTCGGCAAGGGAAACGAGATCTGTATGCGACGTATAACTATATAATTGTGATTTAACGTCTTCGAGGGTGCCTTGAAACGCCAGCAAATGTCTGAACTTCGGGATGGGCAGGATATCCACCTGAACCTGTTGTCCGCTGACTGAAATAACATTGACCTGTTTCACCTCTTCTTTTTCACTAAAACTCAAAGAAATTGGCGAGCCCGAATAATAAATATTTTTTGATACGGCATAAGGTTTATGGATATGCCCCAAAGCTACGTAATGTGGCGCATCGCCAAAAATAGTTCCTGAAACGCCTGCCTGATTGCCAATTTGGATATCTCTCATACTATCAGAAACCTGAGCGCCCTGAACGTATAAATGCCCCATGACTATGAAGCAAGTTCCCGGATAATGTTGCGCGTAATGCAAATTGACATTAGAAAAATAAGATTTAATCCCGTCCCGAATCTGCTCAATCTTATCGCTATAAGATTCCCCAGCCACGGCATTCCTGATATCCTTATCTCTTAAAAATGGCACCGCGGCAATCACTACCTCCTCGTCTTTCTTAGTATATTTTATAAAGAGATCATTGATAGCCTCAGGCGCACCACCAATCACATCAATATTCAGAAACCCAAGAATGTCCTTTGGCGCATTTAAAACCAAGGCAGAATCATGATTGCCACCGGTCAAAATAATTTTACATTCGGTAGCAAGCATACGTTTTAGAAACCCGTAATATTGTTTTAGTGAGGCTTGCGAGGGATTGGCTTGATCAAATACATCGCCTGAAACCAATAGTAAATCGATGTCTTCTTTCGCAATGGTATCCAATAGCCAATCGAAAAACAATTCCAAATCGTCGGACAAGTCTACCTTATGCAACTGTTTACCTATATGCCAATCGGCCGTGTGTAATATTTTCATTTAAAATCAATTAGGATCTGAATTCAAGATTTATGGTTAGGCTCATTTCGCTAATGCAAACCAAATTTAAAACAAAAAAACGTTTGGTAATAAAGATGGAAAAACCCTCAGAAAGCGCATAATTTTTATACTGTTTCAATCAGACCCTAAACTTAAGAATATTTGATTGAAGTGGATACAGATTTCCGCAAAAGAGGACCAAACTTTGGTATTTAATGAACTATCTCGACCCGTGTATACGAGGTATCAAATTCGAATTATTTTTTTACATCGACGCAGAGCATCGGGGAATACAACCCAAATATCCCGCATTGCTTCGTAACTTTTTAAAATTGAGTTTCACTAATTTAAACCAGTCCAATTTCAAACATCCGAAAAGATAGTTGATAAATCATGCTGACATTTTAGAAGGTCTCACGATGGTTATTATTGAATACCAATCTTCAATATTTATAAATCCTTAGTTAGGATAATAAAAAGAAACTTTCAATGTCAATTATTAAACTCATTAAAAACTAAATTATGAACGTAAAATTAAACTTTGTATTCTCATTCGCAGTGCTCATGATAACGTCCTCAGCACTATTTAGCCAATCGCACGAATTGGATTGGGTGGTTCCCCTGGGAGCTGAAGGAAGAGAAGAAGGAAAATCGATTGTCACGGACGTGGAGGGCAACGTGTATACTGTTGGGTATTTTGAAAATACCATTGATTTCGATCCCGGTGAAAACACCTATAATTTAACCTCCGCCGGATTTTTCGACATATTTATCCAAAAGCTCAACCCCAATGGCGAGTTTTTATGGGCTAAGCGTATTGGAGGCATAACAGCCGATGTAGCCAACGACATTACCATTGATGCCACAGGAGATCTCTATATTACTGGAACGTTTACTGAAACCGTAGATTTTGATCCTGGCGAAGACACTTATAATTTGACTACCGGAGCAACAACTCCGCACGTAACGAACATTTTCGTACTCAAACTTGATGCCGATGGCGATTTTATTTGGGCAAAACATATGGTAGGTGATGGCTATTCAAGTGCGCAATCTATCACCACGGATACCAATGGACATATTTTAGTGACAGGAGGATTTTCTGGCACTGTGGATTTTGACCCGGGAGAAGGCACCGTCAACTTAACCTCATCTGGAAACCAAGACCTCTTTATTCTCAAAATTGACAGCAACGGCAATTTGATTTGGGTAAAACAAATGAGCGGTGCATCAAAAGCCTTTTCTATAGACACAGATGCAAATAGCAATATCCTTACTACCGGTTATTTTTGGGAAACCGTAGATTTTGATCCCAATGATGGAACCGTCAATTTGACATCGCATGGTTTTAATGACATTTTTGTGCAAAAACTTGATGTGGATGGCAACCTTCTTTGGGTGAAGCAGATGGGATCGGAAAAAACAGATCAAGGCATTGCACTCACCGTCGATATGGATGGCAATGTGTATATCACAGGTGGATTTAGTGGCACGGTGGATTTCAATCCCGATGCAGAAACTTTAAGCCTGACCTCTAACGGTCAATCGGATATCTTTATTCAAAAGCTCGATCCAAATGGCAATCTACTCTGGGTAAAGCAAATTGGTGGCACACATTACGACATAGGGAACGCTATAAAAACAGATGCCAATGGTGATGTATACATTCTTGGGAACTTTAATAACACGATAGATTTTGATCCTGGGGAAGGCATCTTTAATATGACAGGAAGTAGCCACGATATGTTTTTGTTAAAATTAACGAGCGACGGCAGTTTTATTTGGGCAAAAAACAGCTTTGGAAATTTTGAATCCGGGTCAAGCGCAAATTCCATGGTCATTGATGGCGATACTATTTACTGCACTGGTTCTTTTACCGGGATGACAGATTTTAACCCATTAGGTGACGCATATGAACTTACATCCAAAGGTTATTGGGACATCTTCATTCTGAAATTCAGTCTTCCGTCACTCAATCTCGTTGAAAATTCACTTTTGGATAACTTTATAATACATCCAAATCCCACCAAGGGCAAATTCTCCATAGAATTCAAAAGCCTACAAACCTCAATGGACGTCCAATTATATAATCTTGCAGGCCAATTGCTTATGGAAAAACGATTCCAAGACCTTAAAATACTACCGTTAGAGATTCAGCAAGCCGACGGCATTTACCTTCTTGAACTCAAAGATGGTCAAGGTCGAAAAGCCACGGTTAAACTGGTGAAAAATTAAAGTAGCGAATAATTAAAAATTAAAAAACTATAATAAGAACATTGGAATAATGTAAGATTTTACATTTGGTCCGACGACTGTAAAATAATCGCCATTGCCCAATCAGAATATGGTCTTATAATCTTTCCTGATTTTGGTCTCTTAAGCCACTCAAGTCTATATTCTTGATTCTATCGGCGAAGCGGTCCTGATGTACTTCCCTATTCTTTTTTCTAAATACTTAATCCTATGAACTCAATTTTTCAAATCATGCATCACTAAAATCGGTACTTTACTGCTATAGGCAATTCCTTTAACGAGAGGCTGATTGAGAATGCTGGCAAAAAACGAATGCTTGCTATTTATAAAAGCCACCATATCACTTTCTCTACTTTCCACAAAACAATTAATGGCAGCAGGAACAGACAGCTGACTCAATAAGTGGAAAGAATGGCTAACCTCTTCAAAATATTCGTCCAAGAGCTTTTTGTTATTGGTCTGCTGCTCGTTTAATTTATCTTCTTCTGAAACGTGTAATACTTTTATGGAGGCATGACTGCTTTTTGCAATATTGATCAAATGTTTTAATTCCTGTTTCTTAAAACTGGTTTTATAGTTTGTTGGAAAAACAATCTCCTTAGGAATTTCACGCTTAGCCAGTTGTGGCACCACAATCACCGGGCAATTCCGTACCTATTCCATAACATCAATTGCCGTACTGCCGTAAATCTTACTTCTGGCATTGGTCTGACCACGGGTGCCCATCACAATCAATTCTATGTCTTTTTCTTCCACAGCAGCTTTAATGGCCTGTAATGGCTCATTAAAAGTGGAAATTGTTCGAAAACTGTGTTTCGAGTTTCCATGGTCATTAAAGGCCACTTCACTCAACAGTTTGGCCAGCTGATTATCAGAGTTACTTTTTGTGGCTTCATATAAATCGCTGCCCGGCTCCATCCCAATCAGACTCTCAAGATTGGTTGGTTTTATAAAAAAGACGTTTAAAAGATAAAAAATACATTCTTGATCTTTATATAGTTCCAAGGCATATTTGATGGCCTGTAGCGCATTGTCTGAAAAATCAGTAGGTAATAATATTTTTCTTTTCATGGATGTTTATTTAATTCATTGTTGTTGCCTAAAATCTTGACCTTATCAAAACATTGTTCGCCAACGTTGCTATTTAATAAGCGCCCTAATACTTAGTACTTGATACTCGATACTTGATACTTAATACTTTATTCTGGTATCACCAAAAAAGGTACGATCGGTTGGAATCCAATCTTTTTGATTACCGGTTCCTTGATGACTTTTTCAACAAAACTATGTTTGTAATTGACCATAGCAAGCACATCAATATCAAAGTCAACCACAAACTCATTGATCTCATCAGATTTTGTCCCAGATTTTTCCATCCAGTGAAATGTATATTGATGGTTTACCAAATGGGCTTGAAGGTCTCTCATGTTGGTTTCTTGCAGGACATTTAATCCACCTTGCAAACTGAGGTGCAAAATATAGATATGTGCTCGGTATAAATCGGCAAAATTGAGCAATGCCTGTATTTCTTTCGCTTCAAAAACACGCGTGAAATCAGTAGGAAATGCAATGTGTTTTGGCACTTTAAACTCATGGGCATCGGGTACGGCTATCATCGGGCAACTTTTCAAACTTTGCATAATCTTGACCGTATTGCTTCCTAAAAAATATCTATTCACGCCAGTGGCTCCTTTAGTTCCGGTAATAACCATGTCAATGCCATTAATCTTTACCGCTCTTTTAATGGCCTGTGAAATCTCTTCAGAAGTACTAATGACCTCAAACCCGTGCTTGGGATTATTTAATTGCGCTGCACGATCTTTCAAGGCATCCAACTCGTTTTTTGAAGTTTCAGCTAAAGTGTCCAAATACTTTGCGGTTATATAGGATCTTGAGTCTGAATGGGCGAGGGAAATAGAATTTAAAAAATAAAAAGTACAATCACGATCAGCGTATAGGTTTAAAGCATACTGGGTGGCCGTCCAGGCATTGGCCGAGAAGTCGGTTGGAATTAATATATTAAGTTTATCTAATGACATCATATTCTAATTTTTATTGCTGTTTTGAGGGAATGACAAGAAATGGAATATTTAAATAAAAGCCAATCTGATTGATGGTATCCTTAAAAAACAAATTCTCAAAAAATGAATGTTTATTATTGATCATGACCAACAAATCAATGTCGTGTTCTTCCTTAAATTTGTCAATAGCTGCAGGAATCTCCATGTCTTCAACATCATGAAACTCATAGGCCATTTTATCAAAGAAGGTTGGCAATTTGTTTTTGTTCTGATGTTGCTCATCACTAAAACCATAGCCGGTATTAACGTGCAAGGCATTGATTTTGGAATTGTGCAGTTTGGCTATTTCCTTAAGTGCATGTAGTTGTGTTGCGCTAAACTCCACTTCTAAATCGGTTGGGAATAATATTTCCTTTGGCACTACATATTCAAAGTCTGAAGGAATGGCCAATACAGGAAACTTAACCTCTCTAAATACTTGAACCGTATTAGAACCAAACAGTATTTTCTTTGCGCCCGTTGCGCCTTTGGTTCCCATAACCACCAGGTCAATATTCCGCTCAGAAATCAGCTCTTTAATCCCCGCAATCAGGGTTTCAAATCTTGCAATGGTTTCAAATTTATGGTTTGGATTGGTTCCAAATGCTTTTAAAAGCTTCGTTATAAGGTCATCCAGACCTTTTTGAGAGGCCGCTCTTATGGGATCACGAAGTCCAAATTGCGCAGGACTTTGCAATACGTAGGTCAGATCATAAACCACTGGTGTATAAGCATTGAACAGATGAAAGGTACACTGATGATGTTCAAAAAGTTGAATGGTATATCTAATAGCATTCAAAGAATTGTCAGAAAAATCAGTAGGTAGAAGGATATTTTTCATAATCAATTTTTAAGACGCATGGCTTGAACGTGTCGAATTCTGCATTGCCAATAACGGAATCTTAAGATCAAGACTTACTTTATCGATAGTGGACGGGAACAACATATTTTCTAAAAACGAATGCTGGGTGTTCACCATAACCAACATATCAACATCATGTTTTTTAATATATCCTTGAATGGTTTCAGCCACCTGCCTGCTATTCTCAGTAATGAAGTTTATTTCCGTTTTACAGATGGTGCCTTTCATAAACGCCTGATTGTCTTCCTGTCTGAGCGATAATTTCTCAACTTTAGAAACATATAAAACATCAATAATACTTCGGTAAGGCGAGGCCAAATCACATAACAACTTTAATTCTCTACGTTTGTAAGGAATCAGGTAATCGGTTGGAAACAAAATACGGTTTGGCTGGGTGTTGGTATAATTCTTGGGTATGGCCAAAACCGGACATTGTACATATTTTAAAACTTGGAAGGTTTGGCTGCCAAAAACAATTTTACGATCATCAGACTTACCTTTTGTTCCCATGACAATTAAATCGATATTTTTAGTGTCTGCAATAGTGTTGGCTTCTTCTACCAGACTACCAAAAGCTGAAATACTGTGATAGGTGTATCGCGGATTAGGTGCCAGCTCCTTCACCGTTTTAAGCAGCTCTTTCAAGCTCGCTTCAGATTCGGTTTTTACACGCTCCAGAACCTCATCAAAATTGTCACGGGACACCAAATCCTTATGTTCATAGACATCTTTCTGATAGGCGTGCATAAAATAAAACTCAACCTTTTCATATTTAAAAAACTCCAAGGCATAGTTGATGGCATTCATTGAGTTTTTAGAAAAATCTGTTGGAAAAAGAATAGAAATCATAGTGAATAATTTTGATTGATATGGGATAAAGTTAACAGAATAAAATCACAAAAACTATGATATATGTCATTTGGAGGGCTGCCTAATTGCCGCGCCGGCCTCGTCGGCAGACAGGAAAGCAAAAAGCCTTCAGATTCAGCGAAGCTAATTACAGGTTAAAACAGACCAAAATAATAAATGACACAATCATTTCACAAAGAATCACTTCACCATTGGTTGAAGTTCATGTACGCTAAAGAGCTCTACGTGGAACCTGTGTGATTCTGTTTTTCGACCACCTCGCCAGCATGAACGGACGGGCAGGCCTTCTGCTTCTTTGCTGAAGCAAAAGCCACTCCCCTTTAAAAAAAGGAGCATTTTAAATTGAGCATGACAGCTAATTTATTAATCCGTTGAATTCTCTCAATACTTGCCCTGAGTTCTCGTTTCTCAAAAATCAATCTCCGTGTTGCTCTGTGAACGCTCCGTGCAACTCTGTGTCAAAACTAAAAATCTACGCAAGAAAAAGTAGGCACAGGATAGACATAAATAAGATTCCTGCGAAAACAGGAATTAGTCTATTTGTCGTGCATCACCAAAAATGGAATATGCGTATGGTATGTCATTTCCTCAATTTTATTATGGAACAAAATCCGCTGAAAGTAATTCAGGTTCTTGGCTACCATGGCCACCATTTTGATATCCCTACTCTGCACAAAACATTCAATGGCATCTTCGACGTTTCTATTGGTAAGTTTATGAAATTGGGTATCAAATTTATGGAAATATTCATTGAGCACATCTTTATTGTCTTGCTGTGCAATAGTTAGCGTATCCTCATTGCTCGTAACATGCAACACCTGTAAACTTGACTTATGAGCTTCCAGAATATTATAAAGTGGCTGTAAAAGATCTACCGCATAGGTTAGCAGATAATCGGTTGGAAAGGCCACTTCTTTCAAATCGGTGAATTTTGCATCCTCAGGAACCACCAGTGCAGGACACTGAACTTTTTTTATAACATCGGCGGCATTACTTCCAATAATAACCTTTCTCAATCCACTGGCGCCCTTAGTTCCCATAACAATCATATCTATCTTCTTTTCCACCACATGGTTACGGACGGAATCCACAAAAAAGTTATAATCGGTTAAGGTGAAAAAATGATGGTTGGAATTCGCCGGGAATTCTTTTGAGATGCGCTTCAATAAAGTATTTAATTGCTTTTTTGCGGGTTTGGTAAACGTTTTTTCAACAAAATCCTTCGTTTGAACATAGGGCGAATCTGTCGCAGTCACATAACTTAAAGAGTTGACATGCAATAGATAAAAAGTACATGGTGTTTTTTCAAAAAATTTGAGCGCAAAGCCAATAGCATTCCATGCGTTTTCAGAAAAGTCAGTTGGTAAAAGTATGTTTTTCATGTTTTACAATCATTAGAGTAAGCAAAACAAATATATAAGGAAGAATACTCCCATTAAATGATATCGGTCATATATGTCCGATTTTAGATTATTAAAAATCAATACTGCCCGAGAAAAGTACATATTTCACTGAATTGTATTGGCAAATCACTCAATTTTGAGTGACTCCTTTTAAGATTGGAGACCTTCAAGTGGTCAACTCCATGGCTGTTAAGCAATAGAAATGTAACATTGTTTAGCCGGTCACAACAAATCGGATCAATAAATCTCCTGAAGTTTTTTGAGATCTAAGATTTTAATATTTCTACCTTCAATCTCTATCAGACCGTCTTTTCTAAAATTGGAAATAGTTCGTATCAATGTTTCGGTAGCAATACCAGCCACACTTGCCAAATCACTACGGGAAATTTTTATGGAAGCTCCTGCTTTTGGATCTATTTTTTCTGCGAATTTTAAAATGGTGCTTGCCGTTTTCTTTTGAACAGAACTGTAGGCCATTTGCAGCAATTGATCTTTAACACCCTTTAAATCATCGGTCAACAGTTCAATAAGTTCATAAGTAATATGCGGATTCTTATCTAAAATCTTTTTAAGCTCTTCTTTTGAAATGCCAACCGCTTCAGTGTTTTCAAGGGCGGTTGACGTCTCTTGATACGGAATATTTTGAAGAAAGGAAGTATAACCAAATATATCGGAAGCTTTATATAAAGCTGTAGTCAACTCTTTCCCCTGTTCATCGAGTTTATACGATTTTACAATCCCTTTGTTTATCAAAAAAATGATGTTGGAATTTTGGCCTTCCTCATAAATCACTTCCCCTTTCTTAAAGTCATAAACTGTTCCGTTTACCTCAAAAAAGCTCTTCAAATCGCTAAGCGTATTTAATTCGTCGGTATTGTCTTCTTCAGCTAAATGGGTCTCCTTACCCCTTATTTCCTGTAAGATTGCGGCTTTGGCCAACCGACTTTCAATGGCACTCACCAATTCATCTTCACTAAAAGGCTTGGTAATATAATCGTCAGCTCCCAAGTTCATTCCTTTTCTTACATCCTGTCGTTCTGTTTTTGCAGATAAAAAAATAAACGGAATATGCTTGGTATGATCATTCTTGGCCAGCTGTTCCAAAACCCCATAACCATCCAGTTCTGGCATCATAATGTCACAAACAATAAGGTCAGGGTGTACATTTTTTGCTTTCTCTACGCCTATCAGACCATTAGCTGCCACATCAACCTGATAGCTTAACAGTTCCAAAAGTTCTGCCGTATTGTCTCTTAATACAGCATCGTCTTCAATTAATAATATCTTTTTAATCATTGTGCTTTATTTGGGATGGTTAATATAAACGTTGACCCTACGTTTTCTTCACTTTTAAAACTTATGGCACCACCTAAATTCTCAATATGCGATTTAACAATGTTCAATCCAATGCCAGTGCCTTGGGTGGTCAACACATTTTCTGATCTAAAATAACGGTTAAATATATTTTTTTGATCCTTTTCAGGGATACCAATCCCTGTATCTGATATTTCAAAAATAGTGTCCTGACTATTTTGGGTGATCTTAATGGTAACATCAGAATGTTCTGGAGAATATTTAATGGCATTATGCACCAAATTTGACAAGGCCAATTCTATCGTTTTTTCGTCTTGAACAATCGTAATCTCATCAATATTTTCGGGATATTTTATCTGCTGCCCTTCTTTTAAGAGCATATTGGCATTGTAAACCACTTCATTGAGCACCTTACTCAATCTAAACTTTGTGAACTTATAGTTTACCTTTCCTGTTTCCAATCGTTCTATGGACAAGAAATCGTTTAAAATGGTATTCAGGTAATTGACTTTGTCTTTTATGATTTTTATATGCTTATCCCGATTGCCTTGCTGTGTTTCCAAGGTGTATTTCCCCAAAAGGATGGACGAGGTCAAAATACCGCTCAACGGAGTTTTGAATTCGTGGGAAACCAAGGATAAAAATTTGGTTTTTAACTCGTTGAGCTCCTTTTCCTTTTCAAGTGCTATTTCCAATTGCTTGGTTCTTAATTCCACCGTTTCCTCTAACTTTCTGGTGTAATTCTTTTGTTCGGTGATATCCAAAACAATAGAAATAAACACTTCCCGATCACCTAACATCGATAATTCCAAAGTAATATGCACCGGATACAACGTGCCATCTTTCCGCTCATGAACGGTTTCAAACTCCATTTTGTCGCCGCTATCATTTATTAAAGAGGTCAGCAATGCCTTAAATTCCGTTTCAGAAAAATCCGGTTTAATATCTACAGGCGTCATGGTTTTGAGGGTTTCAAGACTGTAGCCCAGGTTTTTTTGTGCCCCATAGTTCACATTCAAAAACTTTAAAGTATCTGAATCAAAAACAAAAATTTCATTGAGCGAATCGTCAAAAATTTTAGTGAGGTAGTTGCGTTCCTCTTCGGCCTTTTTGCGTTGGGTAATATCATTCTGAATGCCTATAAAATGCGTCACCAAGCCATTTTTATCCTTAATTGGGTTGATGTACAATTCATTCCAAAATAAAGTGCCGTCCTTTTTATAGTTTCTTAAGGTCACCTGGCAGCTATTCCCGTTTTTGATAGCGGCACGCACGGCGCTCAAATTTTCTTGATGTCTATCGTCAGCTTGTAAAAACCGACAATTTTTTCCGATAATTTCATCCGTTGCATATCCCGTCAAGGTCTGAAAGGCAGGATTGAAATAAATGATGGGATAATCCTTTATGGCCGCGTCACATATAACAATACCATTTCCAGCCGATTGGAGTGCCTCACTTCTTAAATTCAGATTTTCTTCAATGGCCCGACGCTCGGTAATATCCACAACCAGTGCCATAACCAAAGTTTTACCGTAAAGCTTGAAAGGGTTCAACCCCACCTCAACCGGAAAACGAAGGTTACTTTTGGTAAGCCCATATAAATTACGGCCGTGACCCATGCTCCGTTTTTCGCTATGCTTATAGAACTCATTAAAATGTCCAACATGCTTTTGGTGATACTCTTTGGGAATTAAAGTGTTCAAAGTCATCCCAACAAGCTCATGGTCATTGTACCCAAACATGGCATTGGCAGAGGCGTTGGTAGACACGATGTTCTGGTGTTCATCCACAATTATAATCCCTTCAGAAACGGCGTCTGAAAGTATTTGTAAAATATCCTCTCTCTTTTGGAACATTATGGAAACGTAGATTGATTTTTAAAAGATGTGAAGATAGTAACAAATTATAAAATTATTTAAATTTTTGTGATTTCTGTTTTTGAAGGTCATGGGATAAACACCCGAATTTTATAGAGTTTATAAGGCATAAATATATTAATATGGAAATAGAAACTAACTGGTCCGTTACTGTCGAGATGCTTTTAAGAATAATGAGTGAGCTTCGACTCCAATAGCAGATTCTAATTATATAAACAAGACGTGTTTAATTAACTACTGACCGTTATCTGTTTTTTAAGCATGGATTTTAAGATGAAGACATGAATGAAAAAGTAATTTAAGTTGTAGTTGAAATTGTAATTATAAAAGTTGAAATTTACGCGGTTTGATGGCCATTCGCAGATGCCGGCAGACTTACTCATAGTAACGCGACATAGTGTCGTTATTATAAAATGTTTAATTTTGTTGAAACCGCAGGTCAACTCATAATTTTAAACAGTTGGAAATTTGAACTCTAAAACACAATCACACATGACTAAATCCCTCTTTTTAAGCTTCCTCTTTTCGGTGCTTTTCATCAATCTGTTCGCGCAACAAAGCGAACTATCAGTAGAAAAAATAATGCAGGACCCCAAGTGGATGGGTACATTTCCATCCAACGTCAAATGGGATCAAAATAGTAGCGGCATCTATTTTAACTATAATAAAGAGGCTGATCCTGCCGATTCTTTATACCGCATCCGATTGGCATCGCCTAAAAAAATTGAGAAAGTAAGTTGGACGGAAGAAAAGGAGATTGATTTTGCACGTGGCACCTATAACAAATCAAAATCCAAAAAGATTTATTCCAAAGGTAATACCTTGGTTATATTTGACATCAAATCCGGACAGGAGACTGAACTGCTACAATTCCCAGAAAATATTAGTCGCCCAAATTTCTTGGCCAATGAGGACTGGATTGCCTTTTCTGCCGATAATAATGCCTATATCTATTCTCAAAAAAGCGGCATCCTAAAAAAACTCACCCAAATAAAATCGGGGGATGCTCCTAAGGATAAGGATCCAAAATCATCAGACAAAGCCGCTTATTTGGAGGCAGAGAATCTTAAACTGTTAAGCGTCGTAAAAGAACGCGAGGATACAAAAAAAACAACAAAAGAAATTAGAGAGGCACGCAAAGAAAAAGAAGCCTATACCTACTATTCGGGGGATAGCCGTGTGACCAATCTGCAAGTCTCTCCAGACGCCAAATTTGTGACCTTAACCCTATTCAATCGTGGTAAAAGTGACGCCACCATCGTTCCAGATTATATTGACGCATCCAGTTATACCAGAGACTTGAATACGCGGTCTAAAGTGGGTGCCGATGAAACCACGGTAGCGCTAGCTATCTACAATATTGAAAAAGATACCGTTTATCAAGTTCAAACAAGCACTCTGCCAGGCATCAAGGATTTACCAGACTACGTCACCGATTATCCAGATAAAGAATGGGAAGCCAAGGAACGAGAAGTCATCACCTCACAAGCCTATTTCTCTGACAACGGTCAACACGCCATTGTCAATGTACGTTCAAAAGACAATAAGGACCGATGGATAGCAAGGTTGGATTTAGCTACTGGCGAATTGACCTCTTTAGACCGCCAGCGCGATGAAGCATGGATTGCCGGCCCAGGGATTGGTTGGTCTATGGGCGGCGGCACTTTGGGCTGGTTACCAGACAATAAGCATATTTATTTTCAATCGGAAGCTACAGGCTATTCCCATTTATATCTTTTAAATGTTTCTAATGGAACAAAAAAAGCATTGACTTCAGGAAATTATGAGGTTTTTGATCCCTTCATTTCCAAAGATCAAAAGAGCTGGTATTTAACTACTTCTGAAGTTGGCCCTGGCGAGAGACATTTTTACAAAATGCCACTAATGGGAGGAAAAATGGAAAAACTTACCTCCATGACGGGAAATAATGATGTCACCCTTTCTCCCGATGAAAAACACATGGCTATTTTATATTCCTACAGTAATCAACCATGGGAATTGTATTATAAAAAGAATAGTGCCAAAGCCGAAGCCGTTCAATTGACTTCAGGCCAATCGGAGGTCTTTCAATCCTATAATTGGAGAGACCCTCAGCTCATCACGTTTAGAGCGGAGGATGGCGCCCAAGTACCGGCACGACTTTATGTTCCTGAGGCGTCCGTTAAAAATAATGCAGCAGTTATTTTCGTCCACGGTGCGGGTTATCTTCAGAACGTCCATAAATGGTGGTCGTCTTACTTTAGAGAATATATGTTCCACAATTTGTTGACCGATCTGGGTTATACCGTTATCGATATCGATTACAGAGGTAGCGCAGGTTACGGTAGAGATTGGCGTACCGGAATTTACAGACATATGGGCGGAAAGGATTTATCTGACCAGGTAGATGGCGCTAAATATTTAGTTGAAAACTATGGCATTGATAAAGATAAGATTGGAATTTATGGTGGCAGTTATGGTGGCTTCATCACGTTAATGGCATTGTTCAATGAGGCGGACACGTTTACATCTGGTGCTGCCTTAAGATCGGTTACGGATTGGGCACACTACAATCATGGCTATACTTCCAATATCTTAAATGAACCTTTTAACGACCCAATTGCCTATGAGCGCTCCTCTCCTATCTATTTTGCAGAAGGCTTAAAAGGCAATTTGCTCATAGCTCACGGCATGGTGGATGTGAACGTTCATTTTCAAGATGTGGTCCGACTGGCGCAACGCCTGATTGAATTGGGCAAAGACAATTGGGAGATGGCCGTTTATCCGGCAGAAGATCACGGATTTGTGGAACCAAGCAGTTGGACGGATGAATACAAACGTATTCTGAAGCTATTTAATACCACCTTGCTTGACAATTAAATCCGCAAGCTGTGGAGTATATGAGCCAGAGAGAATTAACAACCTAATTATCAGCGCCTGGCCTACAGTCTCTTATGACCTATTGGTAGGTTAATGAAACGCTAAAACAGTATGTGAAAATGCATTTGAATTGCAAAACCTATCCATTTTGACTACTTTTGCACTATCTAAATAGCACTATATGCAAACGACGCCACAAACAACCAAAGACATATCCTTTGAGGAATTTCAAGATGAAATCCTCCAAGACTACAAAACTGCTGTAACCAGCAGAGAATGCAGTTTATTAGGCCGAAGAGAGGTTTTAACCGGGAAGGCAAAATTTGGAATTTTTGGCGATGGTAAGGAGGTCCCACAACTGGCATGGGCCAAGGTGTTTCAAAACGGCGATTTCCGTTCTGGCTATTACCGTGACCAAACCTTTATGATGGCCATTGGTGCTTTGAGTATTCAACAGTTTTTTGCTGGACTTTATGGCAATTTAAATATTGAACACGATCCAATGTCGGCAGGACGCCAAATGGGCGGTCACTTTGGCACCCACAGTTTGGATGAAAAAGGCGATTGGAAAAATCTGTTGGAACAAAAAAATTCAAGTGCGGACATCTCACCCACTGCTGGGCAAATGCCGCGACTCTTAGGATTGGCGCAAGCTTCAAAAATTTATAGAAAGGTCAAGGGCATCCACAGCCCAAAATTCTCAAAAAATGGCAATGAAGTAGCTTGGGGCACCATTGGAAACGCGAGTACCAGCGAAGGTTTATTTTTTGAAACCATTAATGCCGCTGGCGTATTACAAGTTCCTATGGTCATTAGCATTTGGGATGATGAATATGGCATCTCCGTACATGCCAAGCACCAAACGACCAAAGAAAATATCTCAGAAATCTTAAAAGGTTTCCAACGAGATAATGCTCATAAAGGCTATGAAATCTTGAGGGTTAAAGGTTGGGATTACGTGGCTTTGGTTGAAACTTACCAGCGTGCTTCAAAAATAGCGAGAGAAGAACATGTGCCAGTCATGATTCATGTTGTTGAATTGACCCAGCCGCAAGGCCATTCCACTTCTGGTTCTCATGAACGTTATAAAACTAAGGAACGTTTGGATTGGGAGATGGAAAATGATTGTATCCGTAAAATGCGTGATTGGATTATTAGCAGCAATATTTCCACAGAACTGGAACTGGATACCATAGATAAAAACATCAAAAAACAAGTACGGGAAGGCAAAAAATTAGCTTGGGAAGCCTATCAAAACCCTATAAAGGAGGAACAGCAAGAAGCCCTTAAACTAATCACTAATTTAGCAAACTCCAGCGTTAATAAAGTATTTATTGACCGTGTGATTACAGAGTTGGCCAATGTTTCCGATCCCATTAGAAAAGACATTGCCTCCGCTGTTCGAAAATCCTTGCGATATGTGATTTCCGAAACCTCTACCGAAAAACAAATGCTCCATGATTGGATTGACGCCTATATGAAACGGATTCAGCCACATTACAGCTCCCATTTATATAGCCATTCCAAAAAATCAGCGCAATATATTAAGGAAGTCCTACCGACTTATGATTCGGAGGCAGAGGTTGTAGATGGCAGATTGGTACTTCGCGATAATTTTGACTTTTTATTCAATAAATATCCACAGGCCCTAATTTTTGGTGAGGATGCCGGGAAAATTGGCGATGTCAATCAAGGCTTAGAGGGACTACAGGAAAAATATGGCGAACTTAGGGTTGCTGATGTAGGCATCCGGGAAGCCACAATTTTGGGCCAAGGCATCGGAATGGCGATGCGCGGGTTACGCCCAATTGCTGAGATTCAATATTTAGACTATATCCTATACGCACTTCAGATTATGAGCGACGATCTTGCCACATTACATTATAGGACCAAAGGCAAGCAAAAAGCCCCTGTGATTGTAAGAACGAGAGGCCACCGATTGGAAGGTATTTGGCATTCCGGATCGCAATTGGGAGGTGTTTTGAATTTAATAAGAGGCATGCATGTTTTAGTCCCTCGGAATATGACAAAAGCCGCTGGCTTTTACAACACACTTTTAGAATGTGATGAGCCTGCATTGGTGGTTGAATGTTTAAATGGCTACCGACTCAAAGAAAAATTACCAACGAATTTGGGAGAGTTTAAAACGCCGGTTGGTGTTGTAGAAACACTTAAAAATGGAACTGATATCACCTTGGTTTCCTATGGCTCCACCCTACGATTGGTTCAACAAGCCGCCAAAGAATTGTTGGAAGTTGGTATTGACGCCGAAGTTATTGATGTACAATCCTTATTGCCTTTGGATTTGAATCATGATATTGTAAAAAGTGTCGCCAAAACCAACCGACTGATGGTCATTGATGAGGATGTTCCAGGAGGGGCATCAGCCTATCTTCTCAATGCTATCTTGGACGAACAAAACGCTTACCAATATTTAGACAGTCAGCCAAAAACCTTGACCGCCCGTCCGCACAGACCGGCTTATGGCACAGATGGCGATTATTTCTCAAAACCTTCAGCAGAAGATATTTTTGAAAGTGTTTATGCTGTGATGCATGAAGTCAATCCTAACAAATATCCAAAATTGAGATAATTCTAAAAAACCTTGTTTTTTTGGAAATGAAGACTTTATTTTATTTCTAATTTAACCCTAACCTTTTTAACCCAGTTGTAAATGAAAACTAGATTTAATGATTTGGCGCTTGCTGTTTTAAGAGTAGGCTTCTCAGGAATGTTATTGACCCATGGCGTTCCTAAAATAAATATCCTTCTCGAAAATCCCAGTGGTTTTCCTGACCCTCTTGGTGTAGGCAATGTGGTATCGCTTATTTTAGCGCTCATCGGAGAGGTTGTGGCGCCAATTTTGGTATTAATCGGATTTAAAACAAGAATATCAGCCATACCCGCTATCGCCACCATGGCTGTAGCTGCCTTTATTGTACATGCCCAAGACAGTTTTGGGACGAAGGAAAAAGCCTTATTATATTTAATCGGGTTCATTGCCATTGCTTTGGCTGGTGCTGGAAAATATTCAGTGGACAGAAAATAACAGTTTTAAATGAAAGCAGTTTCGGTTGTTACTATTAGGAAAGAATTAAAACACCGTTCTCCAGAAGAATTACTGGAGCTTTGTTTGCGTCTTTCCAAATTTAAAAAGGAAAACAAGGAACTGCTTACTTATTTATTATTTGAATCGCATGACGAAGCGGGTTATATTGAAACGGTAAAAACCGAGATTGACGAACAGTTCCAAAACATCAACACCAACAGTTACTATTATATAAAAAAGAGTGTCCGGAAAATTCTAAGGAATCTTAAGAAATTTGCCAGATACTCGTTAAAAAAAGAGACCGAAGTAGAGTTACTGCTTCATTTCTGCGCTGTTCTTAAAGACTTTCAACCTTCTATTTTTAAAAATATTGCGCTCAACAATATCTATGACCGTCAAATTTTGGCCATCAGGAAAATTGTGGACGGCTTGCACGAAGACTTGCAGTACGATTATAATTTAAAGTTGGAAGAATTAAACACGGTAGATCATACTTTCAAACGGCACCACCGCTGATTGTCAAAGCAGCACTAAAACATCTACACCTTTACTCTTTTCGCCGTGGTTCATAATGTAAACTACGTGCTTTTCGCCATCCTAAAAATCTGCTTACCAAACTAATCACAAGGAATTAAAGCGCCATAAGCTTCTAAAAACAGATTGAAAATCGTATCCATTCCTCAACAAAAGAAACCTTCGATGCCAATTTGTAAGACTTGAGAAAATTAATGGAATAGTTTACCAGGTTTTAGAATAAAAAAATACGTCAGACACTATTAACAGTGTCTGACGTATTTTATTTAAATAAGAATGACTTCCAACCGAGAACTATCAGTATAGATTCCCAAGAAGCTCTTAATTATGAAGCTCTTAATTATTTCGTAGGGCGTGGATCAATTCGTCCTTGTTCATTTTACTACGGCCCTTGATGCCTACTTCTTTGGCTTTTTCATAAAGGGCACTTCGCGTTCGATTTTCATAAATTTCGGCCTTGCCTCCCTTTTTGCCCGGATTCTTGGTGTTGGCAATCCTGGCAGCCTTTTGTTTACTATACCCTTCGTCCCTTAGAGCTTCGTAGCGTTCGTCATCCTTTATGCTTGGTCCATGGCTTTTTTGTTCATCCATTTTTCGTTGTTTTTAAGTTTTAAAAATTGAACATAAATACCATGAGATCTCAAATGTCGCCACCCAATCACTGAAATACTATTTAAAGGTCATTTGTGACAAATGGCCACATTTAAAATCATTGACGGTATTATGCATCGGTATTATGCTGTTTGTTCTTCGTGTTTACCTTCGTAGACCTCTTCAACCAACTTGGCGTTAAACGCTGGTAAATCTTTTGGTGTTCTACTGGTCACCAGACCTTCATCCACAACCACTTCTTCATCTACCCAATTGGCACCTGCATTGATCATATCGGTTTTTATTGAACTATAAGAGGTGATTTTTCGATCTTTAAGCACATCAGCTTCAGCTAATAACCAAGGACCATGACAGATAGCACCAACCGGTTTCTGATTTTCAAAAAACGATTTGATGAAATTCACCGCCTTTGGGTTTCTTCTTAAAGTATCCGGATTAATCACGCCACCTGGAAGCATCAAGGCATTATAATCCTTCTGATTGACCTCATCCAAAGTTTTGTCAACATTAAACCCTGATCCCCAATTGCCATCGGTCCAAGATTTTATAGTTCCTGATTTCTCAGAAACGATATGGACTTCAGCGCCTGCTTTTTCTAAAGCTGCTTTCGGCTCAGTTAATTCACTTTCTTCAAATCCGTTGGTTGCTAAAATTGCAACAGTCTTTTTATTTAGGTTTTCCATAATATATAGTTTTAAGATTAATATTTGATTTGTTTTTAAAGTAACAAAAAAACAACCCATACAAAAATCATAGAGCGGCTTTAACCTAAGCTTAGCATAAGATGTTAACAAATCAAAAAAATATAGGTGACTGTATAATAAATTGAATTTATGGGCGTACACCGATGAAGTTAAAATAGCTCAACCATTCATTTTTGACACAGGAATTTTGATGCTCCAATATGGATATGCGATAAAAAAGGAAAAGCCAATTATTTTAACCAGGTTCTGAGCGTCCGATAATTTGGAATTAATTGAGGAATTCAACATTCAAAACCCAAAAATCACACGCCAAAACCCATAATATAAAAACTACGATTTTTCCTACAATTAAAAAAAATATTGATATTTTTACTATGAAATAGCACTCTTGACGGATTTTTTGGTATTTTTATCGGAATTATTATGATCTTGACTTAACCTTTAAACATTAGCGAATAAAATGAAGCGACTTTTTCAATGTTTTACGCTATTATTCTTATGTTTCTATTCAAGCATTGCTCAAGAAGGCCTTAAAAAGCATACCGTGAGTAGTGGCGAAACGTTGTTTTCCATTGCGAAAAAATACAACGTCACGCCTTACGATCTTCAAAAGATGAATCCAGAGATCATTAATGGCATTAATGTAGACGCCGTACTTCTGATTCCAGAAAGCAAAATAAAAACACCAATCCTTGAAAGCGCCTCCGATTCCATAAAAGCATCGGTAACATCCTCTTCAATCAGCTATACCGTTAAAAAGGGCGATACCAAATTCAGCGTATCAAAACGGTTTGGCCTGACCATAACCCAACTCGAATCACAGAATCCACAGATTATTGAAGGCTTAAACCTCGGCGATGTTTTGGAAATATATCCTGCGCCTTCGTATGTCTCGACAAAAACATCAAGTGGCAGTTCTAATCCCGAACACGCTACACCGACTTCACCGCAAATCTCATCAAAAACGACCCGTATGGCACCCGACGGAAAACGTCATTTGGTCCGTGCCGGTGAAACGTTTGCCCGAATCGCCAATGCCAATGGTCTGACGGTGGACCAATTAAAGAACGCCAATTCGAGAATATTGTCCCGTGGATTAATTGCTGGTCAAACCTTATGGATACCAAGTAGTGATCAGTTGGGTGTTGCTGGTGATACCGTCAGCTACGTTGTAAAAAATGGCGATACAAAATTCATACTTTCCAGACGGTTTAATACGTCTATCCGCCAATTGGAGCGCAACAATCCTCATATTGCCAATGTGCTCGAAATAGGCCATGTCATCACGATGCCATCGGCTTCAGGATCATCGTCTAGCGCTCAGGCTCCTGTTAAGCAGAGCATCACAAATCCTGTTGATCAAACCCCAGTAACAAAAGAAGAAGTCGGTAAATCAGAGCCAAAGAAAACGACGCCAACAGTCGCGACAACTATTGATACGCCGAAAACACAGCCCAAAATAGCGGAGGCCAAATCGAAAACACCAGAAGTGGTCGTTGCAGAAAAGACAGAAACAAAAGATTCTGAAGTCGCACCTAAAGATCCGGAGGTCACCACTGTTGAAACTCCTGATAAAAAGAAAGCCGTTCCTACTCCCCCTAAAAAAGTTGTAACCCAGAAGGCAGAAGCAAAAAAAACGGTCACTCAGAAACAAGAATCACAACCAGCGGTAACCACTTCAGATAAGCAAATCGAAACCGCCACCGGAGCCACACCATCGGAGATATCAGCCACGGAATACATCGCCTACACTATCCAACCCAAGGAAACCATTTATGGATTGGCGGCAAAATCGGGCATGTCTATTGCCGATTTTCTTATTTTAAATCCGAAATTAAAAGAATCCGTACAAGCAGGCACCGTCATCAAAATGCCTAAATCTGTGACGTCTTTTGAACCACCTTCAGAGAACTTAAGTACGGCAAAGGTGCCGCGGGACTTCTCGGTTCCTGTCGATTTAAGCACCACTGCAAACACTTCCCAACTAAAGCGATTGCTCTTTATTCTTCCATTTTCACAAGCGGAATATCAAAGCCTTGATGGGAACAATGACAACTTTAAGGACGTTTCCGATGATTTTAAACGGGTTCATTTGGAGTTTTATAAAGGTGCCAATATTGCTTTTGACTCCATCAAAAAAATGTATCTTTCTTTAAACGTTGATATTATTGAAGCACAAAGCAACCTGCGGACCTCTAAAATTATGCCGTTGCTTGAAGAAGGCCGAGTTACCAACTATGATGCCATCATCCTACCGTTTTATGACACTGTGGAAGAAGATGTAGCCGCGTTTACGGCCGAAAGCAAGACTCCTGTCATCAGCGCATCACCGATAGCTTCAAAAAGCACCGCAAACAATTTGTATAGCGCTGTGCCTTCGGTGGATTTCCAACGAAAAAAGACCCTTGATTATATCCTTTCAAAAGGTGCCCATATTGTTGTGCTTAACGACGCCAACCGTGCCGAAAGCAAGGCTTTTATTTCTGAACACGCACCAAGCGCAGAATTTGTCAGCATCAAAAAAAACGGTTCCTTTAGTGAAAACGAATTGATTGCCAGTCTTAAAAAAGACCAACGTAATGTTGTGGTTATTGACAGCGAAAGAACCAGTGTCTTTTTAAATGCCACCAACACTCTTTTAAGCGAACTTTCCAACTTCAATATTCAGTTGGCCGTATTGGAATCGGCATTAATCCCAGAAGATGGTCATGTATCCGAAAAAAGATTCCGCATCTTAAATATGGTTTTCCCGTCGCTAATTCCTGCCAAATCAACCGCAAGTTCAAAACAATTTTTAAGTGCATATCAAAAAAAATATAATTTACTGCCTTCGGCAAATGTTATGTTAGGATTTGATATTACATTTGACAGCTTGTTAAGACTGCTCCAAAAGCAAACCTTTGAAAATTCTGCTGAACGAGATATCACCGAATACACGCAGCTGAAATTCGATTATGAAAAAAACAATTTAGGGGGTTTTAGCAATGAGGGTATTTACATTTTACAATATGATTCAGAAGCCAACGTTCGGGAAGCCAATTAATTTTAAAGACCTGGTTTTGATTTAGTGAATCGCCTTTTATGCTTATGAGAAAAATTACAAAAGCCAATCTTTATACACAACTTTTAGTTGCCTTCATTTGTTTTATTGGCGTTAGCTTACATTCATTTGGTCAATGTCCGACGGTCACCAATCCGACGCAAAGCTTTTGTGATATTGAAGCACCTAAGATATCTGATCTTGTAGCTACTGATAATGGTGGCGGCATCAGATGGTATGAGACCAGCACATCAACAACCCCCCTTTCAAATACTGTGGGTCTTGTCAATGGCAATACGTATTATGCTGATGACAGTTCTGGAACTTGTGGCTCACGCCAACCTGTAAACATTGTTATATACGGCGTCCCTTTTGGACTGGGTTTTCAGGGGGTATGTGTTGACGACCCGTCAGAAGCTACCATTGCCGACTTATACGCTATAGGAAACGATCTCCAATGGTATAGCCAGGCCACTGGTGGTACACCGCTTGATCCGAGCACCAATTTAGTGGATAGCACCGTTTATTACGTCAATCAATCCAATCCGGATACAGGCTGTAGAACGTCACGACTTTCTGTTTTTGTGAACGTTGGTTTGGTACCTGTACCCACAGGCGAAGCGCATCAAATATTTTGTGGTGACATACAACCTACCGTTGCCGATTTAGTAGCCTCAGGAAACAATAATTGGTATAGCACCCTTTCGTCAGGATCGCCGTTAGACCCTTCAACGCCTTTGGTGGATGGTGAAAGTTATTTCGCCACTACCCGCGACCTTCCTTGTGAAAGCTTAGAGCGTTTTGAAGTGACGGTTGAAATTGCCGAACCAAACGATGCAGGTAGCAATGGTGAAATGGAAATTTGCGAATCCGGATTGACCAGTACCGGATCAATTAATTTATTTGACGCCCTTTTAGGAACCCCAGACACCAATGGTGTTTGGTCCGGCCCTTTGCCAACTACCAACGGCACAACAGGAACAGTTGATGTAACTTCCATGAGCTCCGCTGCCAGTCCTTATGTTTTCAGTTATTCGGTCAGTTCTGAGGATTGTCCTACCAGCGTCGCCACCATTAGTATCTTCGTTATTGAAGGGCCTAATCCCGGTATGGACGGTTCCTTGATATTATGTAGCAGCGATGCCCCACAAGATCTTTTTGACAGTTTACAAGGTACGCCGGAACCTGGTGGTTTTTGGACTCCTGCTTTGGCAAGTGGCACTGGGGTTTTTGATCCCGCTCAAGATACCGCAGGCACCTATACCTACACCGTTCAGGGTGTTCCACCTTGTGGCGATGTTACTGCCACAGTAGAAGTATCGGTCAACCCTGAAGTTGATCCAGGAACTAACGGCGACTTAACGCTTTGTTTTGATAGTCCACCCACGAATTTATTTGACAGTTTAGGAGGGTCACCACAATCAGGTGGCACTTGGACACCAGCACTAGCAAGTGGAACAGGAATTTTTGATCCATCGCAAGATGCAGATGGTGTGTATACCTATACCGTTACCGGAATTTCACCTTGTGGTCCTGCCACAGCAACGGTTACCGTCACCACAATTCCGCCACCCGATCCTGGTACAAATGGCAATTTGATCTTATGTAGCAATGATGCCACTGTCGATCTGTTTGACAGCTTAGGAGGCACACCCGAAACTGGAGGTACTTGGTCGCCTGCCCTGGCAAGTGGCACCGGTGTCTTTGATCCGTCGCAAGATACCGCAGGCGTTTACACCTATACGCTTCAAGGCCCTGCTCCATGTGGGACGGTATCGTCAACGGTAACTGTTACCATCAACCCCGAAGCAGCGCCTGGAATAGATGGGACTTTAGCGCTCTGTATTGATAGTGCCCCTGAAGATTTATTTGACAGCTTGGGTGGCACACCAGAAACTGGAGGCACCTGGTCGCCAGCATTGGCCAGTGGTACGGGTGTTTTTGACCCGACGCAAGATACGGCAGGCGTTTACACTTATAAGGTTTCTGGAGTTGCGCCTTGCGCTGATGCCACAGCAACCGTTACCGTAACCGTCAATCCGTTGCCCAATCCAGGAACCGACGCCACCCTTATTTTATGTAGCCATGATGCTCCGCAAGATCTTTTTGAAAGTTTAGGTGGCAGTCCGGATGCTGGAGGTGTTTGGTCGCCAGCATTGGCAAGTGGCACCGGTGTTTTTGATCCCTCGCAGGATACAGCAGGCATCTATACCTATACTGTCCAAGGCGCAGCTCCTTGTGGCGCAGCTTCGGCAATAGTAGAAGTTACCGTTAATCCTGGGGTTGAACCTGGAACCAATGGGAGCCTAACCCTTTGTATGAACAGTGCACCTGAGAATTTATTTGATAGTTTGGGCGGCAATCCACAAGCGGGTGGCACCTGGTCGCCAGCACTGGCAAGTGGCACAGGGATTTTTGACCCGACGAAAGATGCGGAAGGCGTTTATACCTATACCATTGTTGGAATTTCACCTTGCGGCGATGCCACCGCAACGGTTACGGTGTCTATTAGCGAGTTATCGGATGCTGGAACTGACGGTAGTTTGGTATTATGCAGCAATGACACTTCCCAAGACCTTTTTGATAGTTTGGGAGGAACTCCTAAAACTGGAGGTGTTTGGTCGCCCGCATTGGCCAGTGGCACGGGTGTTTTTGATCCAACGCAAGATACAGCAGGCATCTATACTTATACCGTACAGGGCGTAGCACCTTGTGGAGAAGCCTCTGCAACCGTCGAAGTCAGCATTAACCCTGAAGCAGATCCTGGCACGAACGGCAGTTTAGCTTTATGTGTAGAAAGCGCTCCAGAAGATTTATTCAACAGCTTAGGTGGCAATCCAGAATCGGGTGGCACCTGGTCACCAGCATTGGCAAGCGGAACGGGTATATTTGACCCATCTCAAGATGTCGCCGGCACATATACCTATACTGTTGCAGGAATGACTCCTTGTAGTGATGCCACAGCAACCGTAACCGTTACCATCGCACAAGTTCCAGAAGCGGGTTCCAATGGCCGATTGGCAATTTGCACCAACGATGCGCCCCAAGACCTTATCGACAGTCTTGGCGGCACTCCAGACGCTGGTGGCACATGGACGCCTGCATTGTCAAGTGGTACCGGTGTTTTTGATCCAACGCAAGATGCTCCGGGGTCTTACACCTATTCGGTAACCACCATCTGTGGCACGGTTTCAGCAACAGTAATTGTGGCGCTGATACCACAACCAGACATCAGCGGACTCAGCTTAACTGCAGATACCATCTGTTTGGATGAGGCGCTTGACATCACCTTATCGGATGCAAGTCAACTTAATGACGGCAATTACAGTCTTAACTATGCGCTATCCGGAGCCAACGTGACTGAGCAAACCATTAACGTTACTATCGCTAATGGCAGTACGATCATTAATCTACCGGCATCGGAATTAACAACGGCGGGAACAACAACCTTCACCATTTTAAACCTATTGGATCCGGTAACCAATTGCGGTACCGCCTCCGGCACGCTTCCAACGGTAGATTTCAATGTAGAACAAGCACCAACCCCACAATTAATTGAAGATGGCGCATCCTTTTGCGATGACGCTGCGCCAACCATTGCCGATTTAACTAGTAATTTAACCAACGCCGAAAACATCACGTGGTATGATGCTTTAGAAAATGGCAATCCCTACCCTGAAGACACGCCATTAGTGGACGGCAACACCTATTACGCGGAAAATAGCACCACTAACGGCTGTACCACTGGTATCCGATTGGCGGCAACCATTAGTATTGATAGTTGCGAACCTTTAGAAATTATTATTCCCGATGGCTTTAGTCCAAATGGCGATACCATCAATGATGAGTTTGTGATTATAAACCTAAGAGGGCTGTATCCGAATTTCAAATTACAAATTTATAACCGTTACGGCAACATCCTTTTTAAAGGCGACAACAATACGCCAGATTGGGATGGCACCTCCAATCAAGGACGGGAAGTTGGCAATGGTGAATTGCCGGTAGGGGTCTATTTTTATATTCTGGAACTCAAAGACACTAACAATAAAACGATACAAGGTAGAGTCTACCTGAGCAGGTAATCTGAATAAAGGTATCTATGATAATTAAACGTTTAAAATATACAATCCTCGGTTTGCTGCTCATGGCAGGGATATCCACTATGGCGCAACAAGACCCTCAGTACACCCATTATATGTACAATATGAGTGTCATCAATCCTGCGTATGCTACTGAAGGAAACGACATCAATTTGGGCGCTTTGTACCGCGCACAATGGGTGGGTTCCGTTGGCGGACCAACCACGGGTACCTTTTTTGCCCACGTCCCGTTGCAGGAAAAAATTCAGGTAGGCCTCTCGGTGGTCAACGATCAAATTGGTGATGTGGTGAACGAAACCAACGTCTATGCCGATTTCGCCTATATCCTGAACCTGGGCAACGCCACCAAACTATCATTGGGGGTTAAGGCGGGTGCCACTTTTTTCAACACCAATTTTGATGGCTTTATCTATTCTGACGTCTTGCCAGACCCCGCATTTGCCAATAACCTGAGTAAAACATTCCCAAATATTGGCGCAGGAGCATACTTATTTGGGGACAATTATTACGTCGGACTTTCAGCACCCAACCTTTTGAACTCTAAACATCTTGAAAATAATAGTGGCATTGTAGCCAACGGTGTTGAAGAGATGCACTTTTTTCTGACCGGCGGTTATGTGTTTGATATCAATGAGAACTTAAAATTAAAGCCGGCCTTTATGACCAAAGCGGTATCTGGCGCACCAGTATCGGTTGACCTAACGGCCAACGTACTGTTCAATAATATGCTTGAGGTTGGCGCAGGCTATCGTCTTGATGATGCGGTATCGGGATTGGTCAACTTCCGGATTAACCCATCGCTACGGATTGGCTATGCTTACGACTATACCCTTTCCAATTTGGGGAAATTCAATTCAGGATCGCATGAAATTATGATTTTATTTGACATCAATAGATTAGGAACCCCGAAAGGATATGATAAATCGCCAAGATTTTTCTAAAATATTAGCTATGAAAAACGTTTGCCTACTTCTCTGTTTACTTGCTGCCTCTTGGACGGTCCATGCGCAACGACCGAGCATTAAAAAGGCCAACCAGCTTTTTGCACAAAAATCGTATGTTGAGGCCGCAAAAATGTACCAAACCCTTGGTCAAAGTCAAGAGGTGCTTCAAAACCTCGCCGATTCCTATTATTACAATTCTGAAATGAAATTGGCAAGAACCCCTTACACAGGGCTGTTTACCCATTATAAAGACAGTCTGAAACCAGAGGTCTATTTCCGGTATGCCCAAGCTTTAAAAGGGGTTAAAGACTACGCCAAGGCCGATGAAATTATGGGTGAATACTTAGGCTTTGCCGTTGATACCGAAAAATTCATCACCAACCTCAGCCAATTGGTGCCGTATAATTACGAGATTCAAATCATGACCCAAAGCTCACGAACGGGCGATTTTGGTATTGCTTACTATGGCGATAAGGTCGTGTTCTCATCGTATAGAAATCGTGAAAATCCAATCTTCAGTTGGAATAAACAGCCATATTTAGATTTATATCAAGCCGAAGTGACCAAGGATAAGAAACTAGTCAATATCCAGCCGTTTTCCGAAGACATCAATACCAAAACCCACGAGAGTAACGCCACGTTTACCAAGGATGGCAAAACCATGTACTTTTCAAGAACCAGTGAAAATCGTGTGCATATTGGCGAAGAACTTGTGGCCACGGTTAAATTATATAGAGCAGAATTGGTAAATGACGTCTGGACCCACATTACCGAACTCCCTTTTAGCAGCGACCACTACTCTACCCAACACCCGGTGCTCAATCCTGAAAACACACGATTGTATTTTTCAAGTGATATGCCAGGAACCATAGGCTCATTTGATATTTTTTATGTGGATATAATCCAACCTTTCGAAGGGTATGTGGACGAAAGCTACAGTGAACCCGTTAATCTGGGAAAAACCATCAACACCGCCCATAGAGAACAGTTTCCGTTTGTGGGCGCAGAAGGCACTCTTTATTTTGCCTCTGACGGCCATCAAGGCATGGGCGGATTGGATCTTTTTGTGAGTAAATTTTACAATAATGCCTATTCCAAACCCTTGAATCTTGGTGCAACCATCAATTCTGAAATGGACGACTTTGGGTATGTGCTCAAAGAAGATGATGACACGGGCTATTTTGCTTCCAACCGGATGGGCCATGACAATCTGTATGCTTTTACACGCACTGAAAACGAACGTCAATTTACAGTGGAAGGTTATGTGCAGGATAAAGTTTCAAAGGATCTGCTCCCGGGGACCACGGTTACTCTATTTGACGAAAATGATGTTTTAGTGGACCAAATGGTTGTGGGTGAAGATGCTCAATATATATTCAACACCCAACCCAACAAGGATTATTCCATTGAGGCACATCGTAATTTTTATATCCCGACCACCGAACAGTTTACCACCAATGACGATGGCAACATCACCTTTAATATTGAGCTCTCCATTGAATCTTATGACGATGCCGAAGACATTGTTGTGACCAAGGATGATGGGTATATTTATATTGAACTGGAGAATATCTATTTTGATTTCGGGAAATACGACATCAAACCAGAGGCAGAACGCATTTTGGATATTTTGGTTTATCTCCTGAACAAATACCCGCGCATGGAAATCCAATTAGGAGCGCATACCGATAACAGATCGTCCGATTTGTTCAACCTTCACCTTTCGCATAATAGAGCTGCAGCCACACTTGAGTATTTGGTGGAGAATGGCATTGACCGCAAACGCTTACGTTCTAAAGGCTACGGCAAACACGTTCCACTTGTGGATTGTGGCGATGACTGTACCGAAGCTGAACATTCCATCAATAGACGTTGTGAGTTCTTGATCCTAAAATAAAGGATTTGATTGGTGTGATTGGTGTGCCTGAAAAATGTTTCGCAGAGTGTCGCAAAGAATGCACGGAGATTCACGGAGAGGATGGGACGTTGAGGTTGGAGTTGAAGTTGAAACTGACTGCGCGTCCACTGGCCCGAAAGTTATGTAGAGGTGGGTAGTGAAACGAAGGCGGGGAATTGAAAGGTTTGAACTTGGAATGATGGATGACGGAGGACCGAGGACCGAAGACTGCGGTTGGAAGACTCGAATTCTCTCCCGCAGATTACGCGGATTTTCGCAGATAAGCTCTTGCCGGAAAGAAATATTACTCATGGATTTCTGACAAAAAGGGCATCGAATTACTCATAGCAATCAGTGATAATTGCACATCATATTTTTATTCGAATTTAATTGCGATTTTCTACTGACGCTAGCCATGCACTATCCATACACTATCCATGGCGTATCTATGGCGTATCCATGCACTATCTATAACGTATATAGAAGCCTTGACCCGTCCTTAAATCTTGAATATCGCATATCGAAAGCTGAACGCCGAATATTGAAGTGTAATTTAACTTAATAGGCGGTATCTGAGCACAGGCGGGACCGAACGAGTAGAACGATGTGCAGACGGGAAATAAACTCTGAACAACATTTTGAACCTTGGACAATCATTTTTTAAGGTTTACCGCAAATGTCGCAAGACTGCACGCCAAGAACACAATGCACTTAATCGGCCAACAACCGCACATTATTTAAACCGACAACATCCCCCACAACAGTCATCCGAAAACCCACCACCAACCCACAACCGCCAATCTCCGACCACCATATTCGCAATTTCAGCCGTCTAACGCTCAATTAATTACATCTCTATTAACAACTGTTTAACAGGTATCCATTCACTTGTAGTTTATAATAGCATTTCAACGAGTTTTTTTCTTCCGACTACTCCATGCACTTATGTTTGTATATCCCTCGCTGAGCGGTGAATTTAAGCATTTCCCGTTTTTCTATTCCTTTGATAAAACAGTTGGAATGGATTTTTGTGTTAACATTATTTTATGATTATGAAAAAAAATTACCGCTACGTTCTGCAATTGATTTTGCTAACACTTATTACCGGGGCTTCATTCCATACCAAGGCCGAGAACACTTCAATTCGTGATCCCCATAATGCTTTATATCAATTAGAACAATCTTTTATAAAGACGCTGATTGATGAGGATTTGGAGAGGAGTTTTGCAAGGAGGGAGGCTTCTTCTATGACTGTTTTTAATTGTCCTACTTCATTTTCTCAAAATGCTGATCCAGGGACTTGTAGTGCTGTGGTTACCTATACTTTACCAACGACAGATATTCCTAGTGGTAGTATGATTTTAATTACCTCTCTTGGTAGTGGTGATATTTTCCCGGTGGGCATAACAACTGTTACTTATGAAGAACGTGATAATAATAATGAAGCCACAGGTTTGACTTGTAGTTTTAATGTGACTGTTGATGATGATGTGCCACCATCCCTTGTTGGAGTACCTGCTGATGTTACGGTAGAATGTGATGCCATTCCAACGGTACCTACAGTAACCGCTACAGATAACTGCGATACGACACTTACGGTCAGCTATTCTGAAATCAGTAATACTGTCGTGGACGGTATCGGAACTATTGTACGTGAATGGACTGTAACCGACAACGGCGGGAATACAGCTACTGATACGCAGACTATTACAGTTATCGATTCAACGGATCCAATCCTTGTCGGCGTACCTGCTGATGTTACGGT
>NZ_JACGLT010000039.1 GCF_014062315.1 Gelidibacter maritimus | reverse complement strand
CACGATTCACTACCTTTAGGATCAAGGTTTAATGTAATACTCAATATTATGAAAAAAAAACGACACCCTCATTGAAAGGGCCTGTATTTCCGTTCCAGAGTTTGCAAAACTCTACCAAAAATTAAAGCGTTCCGTTGAGCTGGCCGGCAAGAGCCAGAGTACCCTTACCAACTATGCGCGCTGCCTGGCGCACCTTGCCCTCCATTTTAACTGTAGTCCACTTGCCCTGGATGAAGAACAGATCTTGGACTATCTACACGTTTTAAAGTCGCAGCACAAGACGCCATCCGACAGTTTTTTCAAGCACACCGTCTACGGGCTTCGCTATGCCTATCGCCTCTTTGGGATGAACGAGATGCGTGTGGTTCTTCCTTCCATTGAACGTCCCAAGACACTCCCGGTGGTATTGAACCAAAGAGAGATAAAACAACTGTTGAAGACCCCTAAACTGCTCAAGCACCGCTTGGTCCTGGCCATGCTCTATGGCTGTGGACTTCGCAATTTTGAACTGTGCAACCTACAGCGCAAGGACTTGGATTTTGATAGGATGATGCTGCACGTGCGCCAGGGGAAAGGGCGCAAGGATCGTTATGTTCCCCTGTCCAAAATGCAGGTCCGCGGCCTACAGAGATACTTCCTGGCAGAAAACCCGGATACGTGGTGTTTTACGGGCAATGACAAATCAGGCAGACCGAGCCGGATCTCTTCCCAGGGCGTTCAGTGGATCGTCCGCGAGGCTCGCAGGCACAGTGGCATCCAAAAGGAGATCACCGCCCATATCCTGCGGCACAGCTATGCCACCCACTTGCTGGAAATGGGTCTGGACATTATGAGCGTAAAGGATCTTTTGGGACATGCAGATATCCAGACCACCCTTATCTACCTCCATGTGGCACAATCGGGCAGGCAAAGGCCGTTCAGTCCGCTGGACAGGCTTTATGGCCAATAGGGATGTCCAAGCCTGTCCATGAAGTAGCCCATATCCTGGAGCGAAACAGGGAGCACCTTGCCGCTCATTGTGCCAATAGCTGGCAAGAACGTACCCTGCACGCGTTGCGCAAATGTCGGACCTCGGCCTTGGGCGGTCACATCGATCGTTGTGAGAATCCAACCTGCGGTAGGTTGCACCTTAGTTATAACAGTTGTCGCAACCGTCACTGTCCGAAGTGCCAGGGCCATAAAAAAGAGGAATGGATCCGCGCCAGGGAGGCAGATCTGTTGAAGGTTCCCTACTTCCATGTAGTGTTTACCATACCTGCGGAGCTGAACCGGTTATGTCTGTACGAACCAAAGTTGGCGTACGGTCTTCTGTTCAAAACAGCTTGGGGCATTATCCGGGATTTTGGTGGCAATCCCAAGTTTTTGGGCGGCCGGATGGGAATGGTCGCCATCCTGCACACTTGGGGGCAGAACCTTTCGCTGCACCCGCACCTGCACTGTATAGTTCCCGGGGGTGGCATTGCCAGATCGGGCAAATGGAAACCTGCCAAGAGTAAGGGAAAGTATCTGTTCCCTGTAAAGGCAATGAGTAAGGTCTTCAGGGCTCGATTTGTGGCCGGATTGCGTAAAGCGCTGGGGAAGCAACAACCTCCCTCTTTTTACCAAAGCCTGTTCCAACATCATTGGGTGGTCTATTGCAAGCGTCCGTTCTTGGGGCCTTCACAGGTAGTGGAATACTTGGGCCGCTATACCCATAAGATTGCCATCAGTAACCATCGGATAAAAGGTCTGGAAGGCGGAAACGTACGGTTCATGGTAAAGGATTATCGGCACGGGGGCAAGAAATCTGTGCTTGCGCTGCCCGATGCCGAATTCATCAGGCGCTTCGCACTACATGTCCTGCCCAAGGGATTTACACGGATCAGGCATTATGGTATTTTGAGCAGTTATTACAAAAGAACTGTGATCCCGCAGCTCCAGAAAGACCTGGGAATGCCAAAGCTTGGGGAGACAGGGCCATTGATGCACCGAAAATGTCCAATATGCAAAAAGGGAAACCTTGTTACCGTTGCAACTTTTACCGCCCGTGGACCACCAGGGCACTGGCTGGAGCAGATCAATAATCAAATAAAACGACCTATATAAAAAAAAGCGCAAGTCACGCGCAACAGGATATCTATGGTCAAAAATGAAGGAAACTGAGTGAAAAACGTTGAAAAGAAGCGAAGAGGAACTGCAAAACCAATCTTGCACTTCTAATCTTCAATAATAAAGCAAGCAAATACTCCCAAACAAAAAAATCAACTATTAAAAACCCATCTTAAATCCAATCAATCCCCATAGTAGGCAAACCGACCAACACCGGTTCAGTCAACACGGCATTCATGTTGGGTCGTACCGACCACACGAATGCTTAGTTATTGCCACCAGTTTTTATTTTTGTCAGACTTAAAATCAGAAGTCCTATTAATCCAATATTTGACCAAATCGCATACTTTTCCATTCGCTCATTTTTGTCCGTTTTAAATGTCAATTCTTGTGCAATTTGAATTTTATCAGAGTCGATATTTTTACTTTCTGTTATTTCAAAATCGAATTCACTTTTTTGTTCGGTCATAACTTGCAAGTATTCAATTCCGCCATTTCTATTTTTTGCTACAATCCAGAATTCTGTCGTCCCATCATTCTCGAACCAAAAATCAGAATTTTCATTTGGTTTTAGCTCTGTGTCATAAGTCACATAGTTTCCAGTTCCATTCCAGTTATTGTTCCAAAATGCTATTGCGTAAATTTTTAATTTTTTATCAGTCAGATTTTTAGTCCGAACATTAACTGGCGTTGAAGCTCCGAATGAATCGTCAAACAAAGAATTCAATCCCAAAGCAGATAGTCCGATTACAATTCCAAAACCTACCAATATTTTCAGTCCGATATTCTGCTTTTTGCGAGCAAAATATTTAATCAATAAGATTGTTATTAGTAGGAATATTGAAAATAGTAGTATCGTCATTTTTCAAATTGGTGGCAACGTGGTTGTGTATGATTTCGTTGCGTGTTTAAGCACTAAAGTTAGCAAATAAATCACAGATAGAAAGTCCGCGAGGACTTTCGTAAGTAGGCTATAACTAGCAATGAATTATACACGGTGTTGGCAAATCGTTATTTTTTATTTCTTATACTTTTCATTTTTGGAATTCCGTCTAAACTATCTAATTCATATTCTATTAATCGAGTACCTAAATTGTCGGGATTTTCACGGTCAATTCTGAATGTATATTTCACTTTAATTTTATTCTTATTTATTGTGTCAAGTTCCACTTTTGATGGCGACCACATAAGTACTGATTCAATATTTTTTGATTTCCAAATACTATCTTTTTGTATAGAATGAGGTTCAATTATAAGTTCCGATTTTTTATTTGATTTTAAGTCAAACGAAATTATTTTGATTGAACCAAAATCAGTTTCTGTTGGTAATATTGTCCAGTTTTTAAATTCAAAAAGTTGATCATTTTCATTCCATTCAACTCCTTGATAAAGCCCTTTTCCAAAGTCAAATATTTCTCCTTTCGGATTCTCATATTTGTAATCAATGAAATAATACCAAGATTGAAGGTCGGCAGAATATGTTACATCACAGATTAATTTTCCTCCGATATTTTGTTCAATTGTCACAGAATATTTTTTTTCTCCAAACGCTTCATTAAAAGCCCAAAAAAATCCGATAATTAAAACTATCAGAATTATTAATATTATTCCACAACCTTTTTTTATTGTTTGGGTTTTCATCTAATGTTTGCCAACGGTTTTGTGTATGATTAGTGGTGTGTTTAAGCAACTAATTTAGTAAATAAAAACCGAATAGAAAATCCGCGAGGATTTTCTTAAGTAGGCGA
>NZ_JACGLT010000038.1 GCF_014062315.1 Gelidibacter maritimus | reverse complement strand
TAGAGTTGGAACCGGTGCGAAGTACCAAGTGCGAACATCTATACTGGGATTTCGATCTCGATCCCGTTTTTGCAACGGATCAAAATGGTTCTGCCTTCCTGGACAGGGACGACTTCGATAGGAACGAAATGCGAAGGACCTTTATCGGCCGTTACATCTACAGGCCTCGATAATTTTGATCGCCAATAATGGAATTTGCTCTCCTTGATCCCATGGGCAGAGGCAAACTCTTTTTGGCTCCGACCAGAGTCCCGAAACTCCTTTACCAATTTACGCATCCACAAAGCATTCTCCTTTTTTGTCATAATACATATAGTTTATGCCACCAAAGGTAAAAAGACAGGTCATGTCATAAAAGACGTAGTTGCCCGGATGGATACTTATTAATAACCTTTTCGGGTGTTATTTATGTTTTCTTTTAAATCCGATCAATCCCCATAGTAGGCAAACCGACCAACACCGGTTTCCACCGCGATGGACGGGCAGCCAACACGGCATTAATGTTGGGTCGTACCGACCACACGAATGCTTAGTTATTGGCAACAGTTTTTATCTTTTATTAAATATCAAAATTGGTAAATCTTTATATTCGAGAATACCAACACGATATGAATATTCAGGAAGGAATTTTTCAATTTCTTTTGGTTGATCCCATTGAGTGGTAAACTTAGCTGGCTCAATAAGAAATTTTAAGAATTTATTGTGCCTTTTCTTTCGTGATATTAGCTCCTTTTCAATTGTTTTTTTAATTGAATCATTACTATATTTAGTTTTTATAAGTGAAAAAACTGAACCATCAAAAAGATAATACAAACTTCCTTTTCCAATTGATTCTTTGCTAAGAGTTACTTTAATGTTTGAATTCTTAGTTGATGATTTGAGAAATGAAAAATCAAGTTTATATTTTTTCTTATTAATTTCATAACCGCTCCATTCATTCATTTCAAATTTAGATTTCATAAAAGTTATTCTACTTGTATGAATTCTTAAATACGTCATTTGCATTGTATTGACATTTATTGCAGGATAATATTTATAATCTTCTAACTCAATTTGTTCCTCTTGTCCTTTGTTTCTTGTCTTTATCCATTGACATAAATTGTTATGTTCTTGAGCAAAAAATGAATAATAGTCATAATTCGGTGGTGGAACAGTTCGGGTCAATATTACCTCACCTTGAGCAAACCTGTATGTAGAGTTAAAATATGAAGAGTTGGCAATTTGCTTTTCCAATTCTCTTTGATTATGGGCTGAGATTATCTTTTCAATTTTTCTGTCGAATTTCTTTTTGATTTTAGAGATAGGCTCTTCATTTTTATTTAGAAACAGAATAAGTTCTTCAAGCAACTCTATGCTTACACTTTTTGATTCTCCCTCCCAATTCTTTAAAGACGAAATTATTTTTGAGTCATAAAAAGATACCTCACTTATCATCCCTGCTTCTTTGTTTTTTCGTCCTCGATTAGTGAAGTTTTGAGAGCCTAATGAAATGTACTTACTGTCAATCACTAATATTTTTGCATGTAGTCCAATAAGATTTTTAACTATAATTCCATTATTTATTGCCTCTTTTAAAGCATTGAGTTGATATCCTCGTTGAAAAAGGTTATCTCCTTCTAAGGATGTTATAATTGTGATTGGAATATGTTTTGCCGAATTTTTAATGAGAATATTTAAGGTGAAATCAAGATAAGGGGTGGATATTCCGGTTCGATTTGTGCCAGTGATTTCGGTGGGTCTGTGCCAGTGATAACGGTTCAAACTGTGCCATTTTTTACGGTTCGATTTGTGCCAGTCTGAAATGGGTTTAGCCGGATTTACGGTTTGATTTGTGCCATTTTTTGAAAGATCAAGTAGCTTGTCCTTTTTTAATAAAAGATAAGTTATGGCAAACACACTTGATCCTATGGACTTAAAACAAATTTTGACCCTCTATAAAGACGGACTGAGCAATCGAAAAATCGCTGATACCCTAAGTATATCCCGCAATACGGTTAACTCCTATATTAAACGCCTTAAAGGAAGCAGCTATAGTATTGATGCCTTGCTGGACTTTGACAACAGTAAGCTCGAAGAACTCTTTACCTTCAAAACAACCTTGAATATCAATCGTCAGGATGAACTGATGAGATATTTTGAACGGGTAAATAAAGCTCGCAATCATCCCGGTTTTACTTTTCAATATCATTATGAAGAATATAGGGATAGTGCAGAACATCCGTACAGCTATACCCAGTTTTTGGAACATTACCGACGTAAGTATGCCGATGTCAAGGGTTCTTTAAAATTAGAGCACGATCCAGGTAAAGAATTGTTTGTGGACTTTGCCGGACGCAAACTTGAGGTCATCGATAAAGAAACCGGAGAAATTATACCGGTGGAGGTTTTTGTAGCCATTTTGCCAAACAGCCACTATACTTATATCGAAGCCTGCAGGAGTCAGAAGCGAGAAGATTTTATCGCTTGTTGCGCCAATGCTTTAAATTTTTACGGCGGTGTGCCCAAAGCCATTGTCTCGGACAATTTAAAATCCGCCGTGACCCGTGCCAGTAAGTATGAGGCCAACATCAACCGAAGTTTTAAAGACTTTGCCCGGCATTACAACTGTGTAATTAACCCTACCAGAACCTATGCGCCACAAGATAAGGCCTTGGTTGAGAACGCCGTGCACCTGGTCTATCAGCGCATTTATTATCCGCTTCGGGAAATGACCTTCTTCTCACTGGCCGAACTTAACAAAGAGATCCATCGTTTACTGGAACAGTATAATAGGCTTTTGTTTCAACGAAAAGAAACCAGCCGTGCAGAACTTTTTCAGACTATCGAACGGGAATACCTAAAACCATTACCGGCAGAATCTTATGAAATAAAAGACTATCGAAGAGCAAAAGTTCAAAAGATGGGATATGTTTATTTTTCTCCCGATAAAAGCTATTACAGCGTTCCTTACCGGTACATCGGAAAACAAACCCTGATCCATTACACTAAAAACATTGTGGAAGTTTATTACAATCATCAACGTATTGCTCTCCACCAAAGAAACTTATCCAAAGGAAGCTACAACACCAATAAAGATCACCTGTCGAGCTCACATCAAAACTACATGGACTGGAGTCCGGAATATTTTAAAAACAAAGCCTCCGTTCACGGAAACTACGTGGTAGCCTGCGTAGATAAAATATTAAATGGTCTGGACTATCCTGAAATAGGCTATAAACGAGTTATGGGCCTGTTGCAGCTTCATAAGGATTATGGATCACAGAGGCTTGATAGGGCCTGTCAAAGAGCGCTGGCAGCCAACATGGTCTCTTATGCCCGTATCAAAAACATCTTAAAGAACAATGTTGATCAAAATTCCTTGTTTTTCAAAGACCTCGAAGATCAGCAATCCCATATCCCTAAACACGATAATATAAGAGGGGCATCAGCCTATCAGTAATTATTTAAACCATAAAATAAATTATAATGAACAACAATCAAACACTAGAAAAACTACAACAAATGCGTCTGTCGGCAATGGCATCCCTGCATAAACAACACCTTGGGGACAATCGCATTGAATCAATGACAACTGATGAATACTTGGCCTTATTGGTTGATCATCAGTGGGAGGACCGACTTAACAAGAAGATTGTTCGCCTTGTCAGTCAGGCTTGTTTTAAGCAAAAAGCAAGTCTGGTTGAAATCACTTACGATCCCCAGCGCAACTTGGATAAGAATAGTTTTGTCCGACTTGGAACACTTGACTTTATCAGGCGTAAAGAGAACTTGATAGTCACCGGAGCTTCAGGGACCGGCAAAAGTTATCTGGCCCAGGCACTCGGATATGAAGCCTGTTTAATGGAATATAAAGTGCTCTATGCCAATACATCGAAGCTGCTTAATGAATTAATATTAAGTAAAATGGATGGCTCCTATTTGAAAGAATTAAAAAGGGTGACAAGGACCGATCTGCTTATTCTTGATGATTTTGGCCTGCAGGCGCTTGACCAACAAAGTCGCGAAATAATGATGGATATTATTGACGACCGGCACAATGGGGCATCTACTATTATCGCATCGCAAATACCGGTATCGGCGTGGTACGAACTGATTGGGGAAGGAACTATTGCCGATGCAATTTTGGATAGAATAGTAAATTCTTCGCACAGAATAAAACTCGAAGGAGAATCATTAAGAAAAGGAAAACTTAAATCTATTTAACTAAAAAAATGTATTATTGTATGATCTTTCAAAGTGGCACAATTTGACCGAAAAGGGTGGCACGGTCACTCCGAAATAGCCA
>NZ_JACGLT010000037.1 GCF_014062315.1 Gelidibacter maritimus | reverse complement strand
CACGATTCACTACCTTTAGGATCAAGGTTTAATGTAATACTCAATATTATGAAAAAAAAACGACACCCTCATTGAAAGGGCCTGTATTTCCGTTCCAGAGTTTGCAAAACTCTACCAAAAATTAAAGCGTTCCGTTGAGCTGGCCGGCAAGAGCCAGAGTACCCTTACCAACTATGCGCGCTGCCTGGCGCACCTTGCCCTCCATTTTAACTGTAGTCCACTTGCCCTGGATGAAGAACAGATCTTGGACTATCTACACGTTTTAAAGTCGCAGCACAAGACGCCATCCGACAGTTTTTTCAAGCACACCGTCTACGGGCTTCGCTATGCCTATCGCCTCTTTGGGATGAACGAGATGCGTGTGGTTCTTCCTTCCATTGAACGTCCCAAGACACTCCCGGTGGTATTGAACCAAAGAGAGATAAAACAACTGTTGAAGACCCCTAAACTGCTCAAGCACCGCTTGGTCCTGGCCATGCTCTATGGCTGTGGACTTCGCAATTTTGAACTGTGCAACCTACAGCGCAAGGACTTGGATTTTGATAGGATGATGCTGCACGTGCGCCAGGGGAAAGGGCGCAAGGATCGTTATGTTCCCCTGTCCAAAATGCAGGTCCGCGGCCTACAGAGATACTTCCTGGCAGAAAACCCGGATACGTGGTGTTTTACGGGCAATGACAAATCAGGCAGACCGAGCCGGATCTCTTCCCAGGGCGTTCAGTGGATCGTCCGCGAGGCTCGCAGGCACAGTGGCATCCAAAAGGAGATCACCGCCCATATCCTGCGGCACAGCTATGCCACCCACTTGCTGGAAATGGGTCTGGACATTATGAGCGTAAAGGATCTTTTGGGACATGCAGATATCCAGACCACCCTTATCTACCTCCATGTGGCACAATCGGGCAGGCAAAGGCCGTTCAGTCCGCTGGACAGGCTTTATGGCCAATAGGGATGTCCAAGCCTGTCCATGAAGTAGCCCATATCCTGGAGCGAAACAGGGAGCACCTTGCCGCTCATTGTGCCAATAGCTGGCAAGAACGTACCCTGCACGCGTTGCGCAAATGTCGGACCTCGGCCTTGGGCGGTCACATCGATCGTTGTGAGAATCCAACCTGCGGTAGGTTGCACCTTAGTTATAACAGTTGTCGCAACCGTCACTGTCCGAAGTGCCAGGGCCATAAAAAAGAGGAATGGATCCGCGCCAGGGAGGCAGATCTGTTGAAGGTTCCCTACTTCCATGTAGTGTTTACCATACCTGCGGAGCTGAACCGGTTATGTCTGTACGAACCAAAGTTGGCGTACGGTCTTCTGTTCAAAACAGCTTGGGGCATTATCCGGGATTTTGGTGGCAATCCCAAGTTTTTGGGCGGCCGGATGGGAATGGTCGCCATCCTGCACACTTGGGGGCAGAACCTTTCGCTGCACCCGCACCTGCACTGTATAGTTCCCGGGGGTGGCATTGCCAGATCGGGCAAATGGAAACCTGCCAAGAGTAAGGGAAAGTATCTGTTCCCTGTAAAGGCAATGAGTAAGGTCTTCAGGGCTCGATTTGTGGCCGGATTGCGTAAAGCGCTGGGGAAGCAACAACCTCCCTCTTTTTACCAAAGCCTGTTCCAACATCATTGGGTGGTCTATTGCAAGCGTCCGTTCTTGGGGCCTTCACAGGTAGTGGAATACTTGGGCCGCTATACCCATAAGATTGCCATCAGTAACCATCGGATAAAAGGTCTGGAAGGCGGAAACGTACGGTTCATGGTAAAGGATTATCGGCACGGGGGCAAGAAATCTGTGCTTGCGCTGCCCGATGCCGAATTCATCAGGCGCTTCGCACTACATGTCCTGCCCAAGGGATTTACACGGATCAGGCATTATGGTATTTTGAGCAGTTATTACAAAAGAACTGTGATCCCGCAGCTCCAGAAAGACCTGGGAATGCCAAAGCTTGGGGAGACAGGGCCATTGATGCACCGAAAATGTCCAATATGCAAAAAGGGAAACCTTGTTACCGTTGCAACTTTTACCGCCCGTGGACCACCAGGGCACTGGCTGGAGCAGATCAATAATCAAATAAAACGACCTATATAAAAAAAAGCGCAAGTCACGCGCAACAGGATATCTATGGTCAAAAATGAAGGAAACTGAGTGAAAAACGTTGAAAAGAAGCGAAGAGGAACTGCAAAACCAATCTTGCACTTCTAATCTTCAATAATAAAGCAAGCAAATACTCCCAAACAAAAAAATCAACTATTAAAAACCCATCTTAAATCCAATCAATCCCCATAGTAGGCAAACCGACCAACACCGGTTCAGTCAACACGGCATTCATGTTGGGTCGTACCGACCACACGAATGCTTAGTTATTACCTGCAGTTTTTATTTATTTTCTTTTAAAAGTCTCCAAAATTCTTCGTTATTTTCATTGTAAATTCTAATAGCTCCACTTCTAACCAAAAGTTTTCTTAACTCATCAGGTTCGAAACCTCCTAAATGTTTTTGTATTTTCGAAAAGGTTCTATCTGTATAGTCTTCATCCATTAAGAGTTGTTTAATAGTGTTTTCCGCAATAAATTCTGTTTTGTTATTTTCTTGTAAAATGCTAAACTCGTGTTCGAATTTTTGTTTTTGTAAGAAATATGTAATTAAGCCTCCAAATACAGTACCTAATAAAGTAAAAATTCCTATAACCATAATAAAATATTTTTGTTACTCACAAACATTTACACGCAAAACGTCAAAGTATGTACCTTTAATTATTTTTGTTTTATTCTGATATGAAAAATATTGAAAAAGAACATTTTGAATATCTCCATATTCATTGAATTGAATCCTTCTTTTTTCCTCAATAATTTGGTTTTCACAATCTATTGCATATTCTACTAATTCATAGCCACCTGTTTTATCAACAATAGTTCCTTTAGAATTTGGAACCTTTACATCTGGCAAATCGATTCTAATCCAAAAGTCGGTTTGATTAATTGATTTTTCCTGAATTAAAAAGTGAAAATATGTGTCAAATTCAAAGTCCGAAGCCAATTCTTTGAAGTTACTGTCGGTCAAACTTGGGTAATCCTTTTTTTGAGCAAATGAAATTGTCGTAAGAAGTAAAGTCGTAATTATAAAGACTTTCTTCATTTTTTTGCTAATTGTTTTTTTCATAAAGTATGTTTTTTCAAATTGCAGGTAACGTTTAGTATAAAAGAAGTAAGGCTGAAAATAAGCAATTACCTTTCGGATTATCCACAAGCCAAATCTTTTGCATTTTGTTTTATATTTTTCTTCTAAAAGCCAAATCAAAAGATTTGGCGACCTCGCAAATATGCCTGAAACATTGAGTTTAGCACTTACTTGCCCTATTTTTTTTATACAGTGTTAGTGGCAGACATTTTAGTCCACAGTCCTCAAAAAATTCCCATCTGAATCAAACTCAAGCACAACAATGGTATTCAACTCTACTTGCTGGTTATTTCCTTCAAGCTCCCACCCAATTATAAAGTCATCGGGATAATTAGTTGTTGTGTAGTCGAGAATCTTGTCTGGTATAACTGAATCTGGCAATTTAGAAGTGCCATCAATATCAATAACTTGACCATTGGCATAAAATTCAATATTTATTCCGCAATCCAAATCAATGTCGAAAGATGGTTTGTTATCTTCTTTCTCTTTTACAATCCTTATTATACCACAAGATGGAAAATGTGTTTCCAAATAGATTTTAATACTTGTGGGCAATTCGCTTTCACTAATTATTTTTTCCTTTTCACAACCAAATGCTGAAAAGACAAGTAGTCCAAATATTGCCATTAAAAATCTTTTTGAGTTTTTCATAGTAATTGTTTTAATTTAAAGTAAATATGTTTTTTCTTTTGTTTGCCACTAACGTCCCGTATAAAAACTGTGCGAGCGGGCGAGCGTGATTGTCCGCAGGACAATCCGCTGAGCAAGCGAGCACGGAATTTCGATTCAAGACAGGTTTTAGCATTGTTTTTATATAGTGTTGTGCTTTCGTGCTTTATTTTATCTCTACAACCGACACAATTTTGGCTGCCGGCTTTTCACAGTCTGAATCCGTAAGAGATAGTCCGAAAGCTTCATTTAAAACGGTTCTAACTATTCTAACCGTCCGTGTCTGCCTATCTCCTTTCTTAGGGAAATGTAAATTGGTTCTTATGTGAAATAAGATATCGTTAGCCTCAGTAAAATAATTATCTAAATCCGATATTTCTTTACTTCTGGAGCCTAAAGGATTCCAAGTAGTCAGAATAGCCTGAACATCTTCACTTTCCTTTTCTCTTCTTTTAAATTCCTCAGTTTGTTGATAGTCTGTCATATTATTTGTTTTTGCATGAAGCACAACG
>NZ_JACGLT010000036.1 GCF_014062315.1 Gelidibacter maritimus | reverse complement strand
ATCGAGTAGGCAAAGGGAGTTTCACCCTAAGCCTCTCACAGAACCGTGCTTGAAAGTCTCCCCTCACACGGCTCTTGTTGTACAAATCTAAGCAATACAATTTATTTGATTGAAGTTCCAATGATAAAACAGTGTTGGATATTGTTTCCTAACCTCTGCTAACCATTGGTACCCTTTCGAAATACTGGTTTTATATCGCTTATACCTTTTCCTTGCCCACCAAACCAATCTTTTACTGAGTAACCGAAAGACTTTTGTAAGTTCATACATCTTAAATTTACCATAGTACCGCACCCATCCCCTGATTATTGGATTAAGATATTGGGCTACTCCTACGATGCTTTTAAAAGTAAGTTTGTTTACGCCGAGCTCTTCTAGCTTGTCAGCGATTCGTTTTCTTGAACCAATACTTATGGCACAATCATACCCTAAAAACAGCTTCCTCTTTTTCTTAGAGAAGGCAGTCCTGGGCTGAAAAGAATATCCCAGGAAATCAAATTTGATTGTTGGGTATTTTTCTTTTCTTCTGTAGTCTCGGCAATAGACAATTTTTGTCTTTTGTGGATGTAATTCCAATCCTACCGAAGCCATTCTTTGATGCACTAGATTAAGTACTTTTTCTGCGTGGGCTTTTGTATTACAGTGTAGTATCACGTCATCGGCATAACGTGTGAAGACTACATTTTTATCTGTCCGTTCCAACCATTTGTCAAAAGCATAATGTAGAAAGAGGTTTGCCAGTAAAGGGCTGATCACTCCGCCCTGTGGCGTTCCTTTTCCTTGCTTTTGGATTCGTTTTCCAGATATTGTAATAACGGGTGCTTCCAGCCATCGTTTGATATAGAGTTTTACCCAGTTTTCGGGCACGTGTTTCTCTACGGCAAGCATCAGTTTGTTATGGTCAATATTATCGAAGAAACCTTTGATGTCCAAGTCAATGACCCAGTTTTGTTTCCAACAGTTTTCTCTTACCTTTGATAATGCCTGATGGGCATTTCTCTTTGGTCGATAGCCGAAAGAATTGGGACTGAATACTGCCTCTAATCTTGGTTCAACAAACATTTTGACCACCATTTGGCCAACTCTGTCGCTAATGGTAGGTATGCCTAATTTACGGATAGAACCGTCTTTCTTGGATATCTCTACTTCTTTGACAGGTGGTGGAAAATAACTCCCTGATGCCATACGATTCCAAAGTTTGTAAAGGTGTCTTCTGCGATCGGCATCAAATTCTTGCATATCTATCGCATCCACTCCAGCACTCCCTTTGTTGGAACGCACTTTTTGATAGGCCTCCCAAACCATTTGGCGGCTTATCGGTATTGATTTTGTTTCATTCCATAAATTCATCCTCACTTTTGTAAGTTGATTTGTAAAATGCAACTGTACAACTTAACCCCTTTGCTCCATTTCCATTACAGAAACTTCATCACTACTACGGGTTAATCTGTCTCTGCATACAACTTCGGTATTCTGCCTCTAAGTTGTTCTTATTGTGCATTTCCCTTGCCATTTGTATGCAGTTTCCCAAGTTCCGTAAATAAGCCTGAATAAAGTTCTTGCCATCTGAATGACGCCAGCCTTACAGAAAATAAATAGGTTTCCTCTGTAATTAATGTTATTGCTAACATTACTTTTCACTCCGTATCATACTTCGTAGCTTTTGACTGGGGATAGCAACTTCTCGACACCTCTTCGATGGTTCACTTTCGTTCAACTCCTTTATTCGTACCTGCTAATCTCTTTGGACTAGATTCTCCTAAACGCTCAGCACCACAACTGTTAATTGCAGCACCTTTAGGTGGTTTAGAGCCATCGCCTATACAACGACTCTGATGGACCTACCATCATCTTATTTACAGCATTCAACCTTTTATTGCCGTGGTTGATTCTTGGCACACTATGAGTAGTTGCGTGGTTCAGCACTAAACTTTGCAAGTACACACCAAACTGAAAATCCGCGAGGATTTTCAGAAGTAGGCGAGAACAAGCAATTACTTATAGCCATTGTTGTGGTTAGTGTTTTTTATTTATTTACTCAATTTTAATATTCTAAATGCTCCTTGAATTACCAATACAAAAACGATTGTTCCGATAATCAAATCAGGTTTGCTTGAACTCAACCAATTTACTAAAACTCCAGCGATTATAACTCCCAAATTGATAATCACATCGTTCGAGGTAAAAATCATACTTGCTTTCATATGAGCTTCTTCCTTGCTCTTTGACTTTTGCAAAATATAAAGACAAATTCCGTTTGCAATAAGTGCGAAAATCGAAACAATAATCATTGTCGAAAAGTTGGGTAGTTTCTCGTCTCCGAAAAATCTCCTTAAAACTTCTACAAATCCAATAATTGCAAGTGTTATTTGAAAATATCCAGCAAGTTTGGCAATCCGTTTTTTCTTTATTACTGTTCCGCCAACCGCAAACAAACTAATTCCATAAACAAAACTATCTGCAAGCATATCTAAACTATCGGCAACCAATCCCATTGACTTTGAGATTATTCCTGTTGTCATTTCGATTAGGAAAAATGCGAAATTTATTCCAAGGACAGTCCAAAGTAATTTTTTTTGATTTGCATTTTCATTAAATTCCGTTTGGTCAGTTTGTTCAGTCGAGATTTTCTTTCCGCCTAAATTCAGTTCGATAATTGACTTTTCAATTTGGTCAGTTTCTCCGCTATGAAAAACGGTCAGTTTTCGGTTCGGAATGTCAAAGTCCAAATTCGCAATACTTGAAATTCCGTCCAATTTCATTCGGATTAGATTTTCCTCTGAAGGACAGTCCATTTTAGTAATCTCAAATATTGTTTTATTCATTTAGTTTCTCGGTTTTTTTACATTAACCACAACGTGTTTGGCTATGGTTTCGTTGCGTGAAAATCCGCGAGGATTTTCCGCCGTAAACCGAAGATAGCAAATTTGCGAGGACTTTCCGAGAGGAAAGTCAGAAGCAATGAACTATAGCCGGTGTTGCCAGTAGTTTTTTTATTCCGTTTAATAAGGTTCAAATTTTTCATTTTTGGGAAATCCGTGATAATAAACAACTTCTATCTCAAATGCTTTTGCTCCGTTCCAACGTTTAAAATCATTCCATTTCAGCGAGTCCAATATTTTGTCCGATTTAGATAATATCAATGAATCCAATTCCGATAATTTTTGATACGCAATTTGAGCATCTTTTTCATTCGGTATTTCTCCATAAAATAAACGGTAAACTGAATTTTTGTCCTTTTTAGTCCGCTTATTAATTCCGTCGGAGTACAGACTATAAAAAACAGAATCCGCAACTTTTATTACAATTCGTTTTTTATAATTCACGTCATTCAAGTCCGTTTGTACATAATATTTTACAGTTCCATAATCCGATTTATCTCTTTTAATCAGTCCTTTATTTGTCGAGCAGGATAAGATTAAAGTGATTATTGAAAATAGCAATACTTTTATTTTTGCGTTCTTCATTCAAATTACTGGCAACGTGTTTGGCTATGGTTTCGTTGCGTGAAAATCCGCGAGGATTTTCCGCCGTAAACCGAAGATAGCAAATTTGCGAGGATTTTCGGCAGAAAATCCGAAGCAATGAACTATAGCCATTGCCAGTAGTTTTTTTATTTTACGATTCAGTTATTCAGTTTTTTAGCCAGTCAGATTCAATAAATTTCGTTAAAGAAATAAATCAAAAACAAAGGAAACCAGATTGATAGTATCACATAAGTCCAACTGTACCACCTCATTCTTTTGTCAATTGTTTTATTCCGCTTGAGTATTTTTTCAGTCCGTTTTTTCCAAACAAACCTATAAGTGTGAATTGCTCCTAAAATCAAGTATAGAGGAATTATTGATAACGCAAGTTTTTGCTTGTCCAAAATCAAATTTAAATCAGTCGTGTAATAAAGAATGATTATTAGAATCAGAATGTTAGTTCCTTGACAGAATGAAGTCAGAATTATTGGGAAAGCTTCTGGGGCAGAATCTTTATTTTTTTGTTTTTCGTAATGATATTGGAAAAAGTCATCATAAAATTCCGCTATGCGATTCAATATCATATTTTCAATCAGATTTGGTTTTTCTCAAATTACTGGCAACGTTTCGTGTATGAGCAGTGGCGTGGTTCGTCACGGATAATTGCAAACAGGTACTTGCCATTGGAAAATCCGCAGGAATTTCCAAGTAGGCGAGGACAAGCCATTGCTTATACACATCTTAAGTTTGATTTTTAATAAATCAGTTAACTTTAAGTATTAATCAGAAAGAACAAAAGAGCGGAGTAAGGTTACTATACACGGTGAAGCTTTTAGACTTCGGCAACATTGATAATCCCCGCTCTTTTACTACTTAAATCACGTTCAGTTCTGTGAGACCTAGATCTCGTTTTCAAGTTGTTGTGACCCAAGTAGCTGGTTCTTTCATGAATTGTTTTGATATGAATAAATATAAGGAAACTTTTGGAGTTGACATCAGCAAAGATGTCTTTGATTTGCACGGTAGCAATAGTGGCCACGATCAGTTCAAGAATAATGAAAAAGGATTTAAGTCCTTTTTAAAGATACTTCCCCAAGATTCAATTGTGGTGATGGAGGCAACGGGCTATTACCACTATAGGCTCGCACAGTTTCTATACAAAAGCAACATAGTGGTATCGGTTGTAAATCCCTTGTCTGTAAAGCGTTTCATACAGATGAAACTTGCCAAGGTGAAGACGGACAAGAGCGATGCCAAAGCTATTTGCGATTATGCGATGGCTAATGAGGTTCCACTTTACAGTGCCCTGACCGATGTGCAGGCAGAGTGTTTGCAACTGTTCCGATTGTTGGACAGTTATCTTAAAAAGCGCACGGCAGCCAAAAACAAGTTGCACGGCGAAGAGACCCTCGGCATTCCCTCCAAGTTCGTTTACCGGTCCCTGAAACGGGACAGAAAACACTTGGACAAGGAGATTGCCGGTATCGAGGAGCGTCTGCTCTCGCTTGTTAGGAAAGAACAACAACAGCAGCTCACCCTTTTAACCACCGTTCCAGGGATAGGTATAAAGACTGCATTGTTTTTGATTGTGGTAACCGATGGATTTTCCAAGTTTGAGACCGCTGCACAGCTCTGCAGCTATGTTGGTATTACACCTACAATTCGAGAGTCGGGAAGCAGTGTACGCGGTCGTAGCAGGATCAGTAAGGTCGGCAACAAGAAACTTCGTAACCTGTTGTTCCTTTGTGCTTTCAATGCCTGTAAGTACAACAAAGCGTGCCGCGAGATATATGAGCGAATCGTAAACAAGGGTAAGAGTAAAAAATTGGCGCTTATTGCAGTAGCCAATAAGTTATTGAAACAGTGTTTTGCAATCGTGAAATCTGGTTTACCGTACGATGATGCCCATGTGTCAGTGTTAAAGATTAATTAATCGGACTCATCAACTTTGGTGCTGATTATTGATTGTTGGATTGGAAATAAAACGACGAAGGAGCTTTATTCCACTTCAACAATGCCAGGACCGCATTTGTCAAATTTAATGGAGAAAAGCCTTGTTTTTTGCCTCAGTTCTTTGTTGTG
>NZ_JACGLT010000035.1 GCF_014062315.1 Gelidibacter maritimus | reverse complement strand
CACGATTCACTACCTTTAGGATCAAGGTTTAATGTAATACTCAATATTATGAAAAAAAAACGACACCCTCATTGAAAGGGCCTGTATTTCCGTTCCAGAGTTTGCAAAACTCTACCAAAAATTAAAGCGTTCCGTTGAGCTGGCCGGCAAGAGCCAGAGTACCCTTACCAACTATGCGCGCTGCCTGGCGCACCTTGCCCTCCATTTTAACTGTAGTCCACTTGCCCTGGATGAAGAACAGATCTTGGACTATCTACACGTTTTAAAGTCGCAGCACAAGACGCCATCCGACAGTTTTTTCAAGCACACCGTCTACGGGCTTCGCTATGCCTATCGCCTCTTTGGGATGAACGAGATGCGTGTGGTTCTTCCTTCCATTGAACGTCCCAAGACACTCCCGGTGGTATTGAACCAAAGAGAGATAAAACAACTGTTGAAGACCCCTAAACTGCTCAAGCACCGCTTGGTCCTGGCCATGCTCTATGGCTGTGGACTTCGCAATTTTGAACTGTGCAACCTACAGCGCAAGGACTTGGATTTTGATAGGATGATGCTGCACGTGCGCCAGGGGAAAGGGCGCAAGGATCGTTATGTTCCCCTGTCCAAAATGCAGGTCCGCGGCCTACAGAGATACTTCCTGGCAGAAAACCCGGATACGTGGTGTTTTACGGGCAATGACAAATCAGGCAGACCGAGCCGGATCTCTTCCCAGGGCGTTCAGTGGATCGTCCGCGAGGCTCGCAGGCACAGTGGCATCCAAAAGGAGATCACCGCCCATATCCTGCGGCACAGCTATGCCACCCACTTGCTGGAAATGGGTCTGGACATTATGAGCGTAAAGGATCTTTTGGGACATGCAGATATCCAGACCACCCTTATCTACCTCCATGTGGCACAATCGGGCAGGCAAAGGCCGTTCAGTCCGCTGGACAGGCTTTATGGCCAATAGGGATGTCCAAGCCTGTCCATGAAGTAGCCCATATCCTGGAGCGAAACAGGGAGCACCTTGCCGCTCATTGTGCCAATAGCTGGCAAGAACGTACCCTGCACGCGTTGCGCAAATGTCGGACCTCGGCCTTGGGCGGTCACATCGATCGTTGTGAGAATCCAACCTGCGGTAGGTTGCACCTTAGTTATAACAGTTGTCGCAACCGTCACTGTCCGAAGTGCCAGGGCCATAAAAAAGAGGAATGGATCCGCGCCAGGGAGGCAGATCTGTTGAAGGTTCCCTACTTCCATGTAGTGTTTACCATACCTGCGGAGCTGAACCGGTTATGTCTGTACGAACCAAAGTTGGCGTACGGTCTTCTGTTCAAAACAGCTTGGGGCATTATCCGGGATTTTGGTGGCAATCCCAAGTTTTTGGGCGGCCGGATGGGAATGGTCGCCATCCTGCACACTTGGGGGCAGAACCTTTCGCTGCACCCGCACCTGCACTGTATAGTTCCCGGGGGTGGCATTGCCAGATCGGGCAAATGGAAACCTGCCAAGAGTAAGGGAAAGTATCTGTTCCCTGTAAAGGCAATGAGTAAGGTCTTCAGGGCTCGATTTGTGGCCGGATTGCGTAAAGCGCTGGGGAAGCAACAACCTCCCTCTTTTTACCAAAGCCTGTTCCAACATCATTGGGTGGTCTATTGCAAGCGTCCGTTCTTGGGGCCTTCACAGGTAGTGGAATACTTGGGCCGCTATACCCATAAGATTGCCATCAGTAACCATCGGATAAAAGGTCTGGAAGGCGGAAACGTACGGTTCATGGTAAAGGATTATCGGCACGGGGGCAAGAAATCTGTGCTTGCGCTGCCCGATGCCGAATTCATCAGGCGCTTCGCACTACATGTCCTGCCCAAGGGATTTACACGGATCAGGCATTATGGTATTTTGAGCAGTTATTACAAAAGAACTGTGATCCCGCAGCTCCAGAAAGACCTGGGAATGCCAAAGCTTGGGGAGACAGGGCCATTGATGCACCGAAAATGTCCAATATGCAAAAAGGGAAACCTTGTTACCGTTGCAACTTTTACCGCCCGTGGACCACCAGGGCACTGGCTGGAGCAGATCAATAATCAAATAAAACGACCTATATAAAAAAAAGCGCAAGTCACGCGCAACAGGATATCTATGGTCAAAAATGAAGGAAACTGAGTGAAAAACGTTGAAAAGAAGCGAAGAGGAACTGCAAAACCAATCTTGCACTTCTAATCTTCAATAATAAAGCAAGCAAATACTCCCAAACAAAAAAATCAACTATTAAAAACCCATCTTAAATCCAATCAATCCCCATAGTAGGCAAACCGACCAACACCGGTTCAGTCAACACGGCATTCATGTTGGGTCGTACCGACCACACGAATGCTTAGTTATTATCTGTAGTTTTTATTTCGCTATTTTCTTTAATAATACCGATATTTCCGATTCAATTTAACTATTATATTTTAATTCAGATGCTTTTTTTTCAGTCAGCACTTGGTAAAAAACACAAGCGTTTAAAAAAGCTCCATATTAAGTCGGATGAATGTCGCCTTAATAAAGTTCAATTTCGGGATGAGATTTTCTAACTTGATAGAATTTGTTTCCATTGTCAGACTTTATCATATTATTCGATTTTGAAGCTAAACTATATGATTCATTGATTATAGCAATTTCTTGTTCTAAATTTTCTATAATCGGCATATTATAATTAATATCTTTTATTGATTTGTCAATAGAATAACCAGAATAGCAATATTTTTTTGGATATTCTCTTTTAGATGGCCACGTATTAAATAGTATAAATTTACAGTCCTTATTTGTAGTCAATTCTTTGAATCTCGATATGGCTTTATTTACTTTTAATTCTCGATTTTCAGGTATTGAAACACTGACAGTTCCAGTTTGTGGAATTATTATATCCCAATCCTTTTCTACTATCTTTTTTTCGGTAAGAGTTATAATTCTCTGTTTAGAAGTCGATTTGATTTTGCGAGATAAATGCTGAGATAAAGAATAGCCTGGATAAGTGCTTTAGTCAAGCGTAATATTCGTATTTGTTTCATTCAGCATCTTTTGAAAAGTTTGCGGCATTTCGTGATAATAAGTCAAACTGTTTCCAATAAAGAGCACATTTAATTCTTCAGAAAATTCTGTTTTAGGAGATTTGCAACTTGTAATTGTAATAGCCATCATGATTAGCACAAAGTTTCTCATAAATTACAGGTAAACCGTCTTGTATATGACTCGTAGCGTGCAAATTAGCAAATTATTTTCGGATTAACCACAAGCCAGATTTTTAAAGGTTACTATTTTCCTGTCTGCCGGCAGGCAGGTCTTTTTTGTTGGAAAATCATCTCCCAAAGGGTTGAGATAAAAGTTTGGCGACTTTCCAAACATGCTTTAATTTTTATTAAGTAACTAATTAGCTATGAGTTATATGTGTTGTGCGCTGGCTTTTTATGTCCTGTTTATTCGTTAATTTATTGTAAATTAAGTTGCCAAGAAACACCAAATTTATCTTCCACAAAACTGAACTTTTGACTGAAACCATAATTGTCTATCGGCATCATAACTTTTCCGTTTTCTGATAGCTTTTCAAAAAACTTTTTAAGTTCTTCATCGCTTTCACATTCTACCCAAATAGAAACTCCAGGCGTAAAATCCCATTCGTGTTTTATAGGGCTATCACTACAAATAAATTCTTTTCCATTCAATTTAAAGGTTGCTTTCATAATAGTTCCTTCTTTTGCTGGTCCATCTTTACCATATCGCTGAACGTCAACAATTTCAGAATTGTCGAATAATTCCACGTAAAAGTTCATTGCCTCTTCAGCATTATTTTCTTGGAATGTCAGAAATGTGCTTATTTGAGTTTTCATATCAGTCTTATCTTTATTAATAATCGTTTTCAGGCTATCATTTTCAGACTGTAATTTGTCAATTTGTATAACCTTACTTTTGTCCGTGTTATATTCAGAGCAACCAAACAATATTAAGGTTAAAATTATTAATCTTATCGGTTTTTTCATTTCAGCACGAGGTTTTTTTAGCTTGCGCACGTTTAGTGTATGATTAGTGACGTGCTTAAGCACCTAATTTAGCAAATACGAACCAAATGGAAATTCCGCAGGATTTTCCAAGTAGGCGAGAACCAGTATTTATTTTTACACGGTTCGCCTTATGTACTTTTATTTTTTTTCGATCCGAGTTGTTTCCGTTAAGTTGCTTTTCGAACTCCAATATTTAAGCCTAACGTTGTTGTGGTTAATTTTTCTGTTAGAATTTGTTATTGGTCAATATCCTCGGCACCAATAAACTCTTTCAGAATTGGTTTAGCTTTTTCTATATCACTTTTTCTTATTTTCAGGCGAATGGCATCCGCAGTTCCTCCAAAAAATCCAGCTGAATTCCCCGAGTTGAAGTCGTTCTGAACTATTCCGTACATGCCATTCGATTCTAAATGGCTTTTAAGACCAATGATTTCAATTTCACTTCCAGAATAAAAATCAATAAATTCATTATCTTTTTCCATGTTTTTTTAAATTAAATTTTTATTTAACAAACTCGATTTCTGTCAGGGATTTTTTAGCATTAAAGCTAACGTTTAGTGTATGAGCAGTGGCGTGGTTCGTCACGTACAACTTCAAACAGGTACTTGCCATTGGAAAATCCGCAGGATTTTCCAAGTAGGCGGGAACAAGCCATTGCTTATACACATCTTTGTTAGCTGCTGGCTTTTTTATTCAAACGATAAGTTTATATCCGAATAAAATTCTAATAATTCAGGTAATGTCTTTACGTCAATGTTCAAAATCCTACTAATGGCAGGTAATTTTTTGAAAGCTTTATTGTCATTACTTCCCTCTGTTTCCTCAGTTACAAGAATAATTTTTTCAAACGAATTTTTACTAATTTGAGTTAATAAGTAAATAATCATTCGCGCGTCTGCTGAATCTAAAAACTCCTTTTTTCGCTGTTCAAATTGAGCACTATTTAACTTTTTTGCGTTAGGCGTTATAAAATTATTATCTACGAGGTTATAGAATTTTTTAGGTGAAGGTGGAATTAAGCTTTCAGTATTAACTGGAATTTTATATGCTTTTAAAAAGTCTTTATCAATTAAGAAATCTACTTTTTTTACAACCAATTTTCCAGAAATGAATTTACACTCGTTTAATACTTCATCGATCACTACAATATTATGATTTTGTATTTCTTTCTTGATAAAGTTAAAAAGCTTATTATTTTGGTCAAATGGTAAGTAATAACGAACCAAGGACAACAAAGAACTTGTATCGATTACTACTATCATTGAATAAATTTATCTAATTTTTCAGGCTTAATATTCAGTTTTTTACAAACTTCGTATTCGTTTATAATGCCCTCATAAAATGCAGCTTGAATTGTCGATATAAACAAAGGCGAAGAGATTGGTTGAGCTACTGAACCTCTAATTTTTATACCTTTTTCTTTTTGTAATTCTTTTTCTCTATCTTTTTCTTCTTGAAATTTTTTAAATTTTTCTTCAAAATCATTTCTAACTTTATTATAGTTAGATTGACTAATTTGATTTTTAAATAATAATCTTGTAAATAAAGCAATTTGACTCAAATGAGTGTTATCAGAAACAGTTTTTATTAAGTCAAAGTGGTAATCATTTGAAGCTTTAGCTGGTTCAATGTTTTTAAGCATTTCTCCATATTCTCCTACTAAAAAATAATATGCAAAATCATTACACCATCGTATCCATCCGGGCAACTACGTCTTTTATGACATGACCTGTCTTTTTACCTTTGGTGGCATAAACTATATGTATTATGACAAAAAAGGAGAATGCTTTGTGGATGCGTAAATTGGTAAAGGAGTTTCGGGACTCTGGTCGGAGCCAAAAAGAGTTTGCCTCTGCCCATGGGATCAAGGAGAGCAAATTCCATTATTGGCGATCAAAATTATCGAGGCCTGTAGATGTAACGGCCGATAAAGGTCCTTCGCATTTCGTTCCTATCGAAGTCGTCCCTGTCCAGGAAGGCAGAACCATTTTGATCCGTTGCAAAAACGGGATCGAGATCGAAATCCCAGTATAGATGTTCGCACTTGGTACTTCGCACCGGTTCCAACTCTA
>NZ_JACGLT010000034.1 GCF_014062315.1 Gelidibacter maritimus | reverse complement strand
ACGTACTGTTTGTCGGTTCTGTTATTCAGCCTGACCTTTGGCATTCACTGATTTTCGGATTTTAGGCGACTTAACATTGGATCTCAAGAAGGTTTATAATTCGTAACGGTGGTAAATTCTCATTGTACTTTTTTGATTTTCTAATTTATGTTCTTAAAAAACCAAAAAAAAATTTGATTTAGTACTGGTTTTTCAGGCTTTTTTCAGCTGTGTACTAACGTTTATGTGTACGAGCTGTTGCGTATTTATTAACCAAATATTCTAAGTTTATCCAAAGTTTCAAAATTCGCAAGAATTTTGTGAATTGGATGGGTTTGAGCAATGGCTTGTACACGGTGTTGGCAAATCGGTTTTATTCTTTTTTCGTTCGAGTGTTTTTTCCGACGTATTATTGTTGAAAAGTTCAATTTAGTCAATTCCGATTAATTACTGTTATGGTTTTCCGCATTCAACTTTTATTAATGTTTTTCGATCAGATTGGATCGAGAAACACAAACTTTCGATTTTGCACTTAAAAACCAAAAAAAAATTTCAATTTGGTTCGGAAGGTTTTTATCTGTCAGATTGGATTTCGCCGTACTCTTTGTCGGTTCTGATTTTCAGCCTGACTTTTGGCAATCACAGAATTTCAGTTTTTTAGCGACTTAACATTGGATTTCAGGGAATTTAAGTTTTTCCGCAATACTGATAAATTCAGCGTTGTGCTTTTCAATTACGTTTTCTGTTTTCAATCTTAAAAACCAATTTTTTTTTCGAATTAGTTCCGCTTTTTTTAGGTTCTGCTCAACTGTTTGCCAACGTTTAGTATAAAAGAAGTAGGGCTGTAAATAAGCAATTACCTTTCGGATTATCCCCAAGCCAAATCTATTGCATTTTGTTTTATATTATTATCCAAAAGCCAAATCAAAAGATTTGGCGACCTCGTAAATATGCCTGAAACACTGGGTTTAGCACTTATTTGCCCTATTTTTTTTATACATTGTTAGCGGTAGGCTTTCTACGTAATATCCTTTCCAACTTTTTTGGGTTTTGTCAGCTATCCCAAATTGTCAGGATTAACAAGCGGTCTTTTTCGTCAACCTCATAAATAATGAGATAATCCTTAACGATTTTTATTCGTGCATTTTTATCATCCGTTGGTTTTCCAATTTCAGGATAATCCGCAATCAATTTAACAGCCTCTTTGAAAAGTCCGTTTAATTTTCGACTTTAAAGTGTAGATTGGTTTCTCTTGTTCCAGTATTTGAGAATGTATTTTCTGTCGGTTTGAGCTCTTCTGGACCAAACTATTTGTTTAACCATTCGTCAATCTCTTGGTTCGCTTGTTCATTTGTTAAATAGTCGCCATTTTTAATTTGTTCACGAGCCTCGGCAATTGCAGAATTTTGTTCCGCATTGAGTTTGTAAGTTTCTTGAATTTCGTTTTCAAGATTTAAGAAATGATAAAACTCCTCAAGTAGATTTTTATTTTTAGATAAATTAATCTCGTTGATTAGTTTCTTTTTAATTTCTATTGTTTTCATAGCACAAATATTTTCATCAAGATAATAATTTTTTGGCAAATGGATAGATGACTTTTAAATTTTCGAAAATGCTTAATTTTCAGAACGATTTTTTTTAGCTTACCGCTAACGGCCAAGTATAAGCGTAGTGCGGGTTTTCGAAGCAATTCACTGTCCGCCCATCGCAAAATTTATTAGGAGCAAAAATGCTCAATTTTAGCCGTTCAGCCCGCATTACGCTTATACATTGTTGTGCACTGGCTTTTTTCATTTTTATCTACCAAATCTTCCACCAAGGTTTTTTATCGGTATGAGTTTTCTCTCTTAACATTCCGTTTTCTTGGACTTCAAGATGTTCGTTCCTGTCGAGGAATTCTTGAAATGAACCGCCCTTTATTTCCTTCGTTTCGAGGTCGAGTTCAAATTCAGACCAAGGTTGGTCATCATTTGTCGGGTCATAAGTTTGTCCACTTATTTTATTGTCAACGAGTTTCAAGTCTTTAATTCCGTCCCACGAAACTCTGTCGCTTTTCCAAATTTCACCTGTTTTATTGTCAAGCATCAAAATGTAGATGTCGTCAGAGCAAATCAAGCTTCCATCTTCTTTTTGTATTACGTCTTTGATTGTCAGTCCGAAAGTCATTTTGGGTTTCTGTTCGTCTGGGTTCATTATGTACCCTTGTCCACCTGCGAAAACGACAATTATATTGTGTTCTGGAAAGTCGAAGATGTTGTTATAGTCAGTCCAACCTGGTCTGAAATTGGCGACCCATTCTTCTCCGTCAGATTTCTTGAATTTCACGACATATCCTTCAGAGTAAAATGGTTCTTCGTCACCCGAAATTGGAATATACATCGGTCCATATGGTGGAAGTCCCTTTAAAAGCTCATATCGTTTTTCTGTCGTCATTTAGTTCCTTGGTCGTTTTTTTTAGCTTGTGCACAACGTTACGTGTATGAGCAGTGGCGTGGTTCGTCACGGACAATTGCAAACAGGTACTTGCCATTGGAAAATCCGCAGGATTTTCCAAGTATGCGAGGACAAGCCATTGCTTATACATATTGTTACACAACGTTATTTTATCCGCTGTTTAATGTTTTCTACCGTAGTTTTCTTATCAAAACCAGTCCATTTTTTCACGATTTTTCCTTTGTTGTCAAATAGATAATAAGTCGGTGTGCCTGCAACTCTGTATTTTACAAATGTTTCGCTATATCTTCCATTTTCATCCCAAAGACTTTCCCAAGAAATATTATTTGATTTGTTTGTTTTCAACCAATCATTTTTGTCTTTGTCAACATTAAATGTAATTACCTTTAAGCTGTCTTTCTTGCTTTCTGCTAATTCCTTAATTTCTGGAAGTGCCATTTTACACCAACCACAATGAGGTGAGTAAAATTCAAGCAGTACATAGCGATTGTCATTAAAATAATTCGCGAATTCTACAATTTCGCCATTTTGATTTTCTGCCTTAAAATTATAAAACGCGTCGTTTTCTTTTAATGGCTCGCTATCTAAATAAATTTGAAGTGATTTTGCGTACTCCGTATTTTTTAAATCTGGTTTAACTTTTTGGAATTGACTTTTCAAATATTCATTTGGAACATCTTCTCTCAACCTATATAATTGTCTTAAACCAAAGTGAGTGTTAAGGTTTTTTTCGACAAACTCTTTTTTGATTTTCAACAGTTGATTGTCAATGTTATCGAAAATTCCGTTTTTCCCCCAATATGCATTTTGCAAACTATCATTCCAATTGCCATCTTTCCTAATGCTAATCATTTTTTCAAAGTTTTGGTCATATTCGGCATTGGCTGGTTTTGATTTCTCCGCTAAATCAATTTTGAGTTTATTAAATTCTGAACCTCTAATTTTGAGATTTGAAGAAAATTCCTCTGACAATCCTGTTATCTCGATGATTTCGTTACCCATAAAGATTGAGGTATACTTTGCTTGACCATTATTATCTGTTGGTAAAATAACAATGCTTATTTCTATCGGTGTATTATCAAGATACCCTTTAAATTTAAAACTATCATTTTTCACAAATGCACTATCTAAAATCTTTTGGCTTTCAGTTTCAGATAATACCACTTTTGCGTTTTCTGATAGACCTTTAATATTAGCTGTAATTTCAAATCCGCTTTGTTCCTCTTGGCAAGAAGTCAATACAAATCCGATTATAAATGTTAGTAGCAATGTTTTTTTCATAATGTTGTGTAACGTTTATGTGTAAGAATAGTTGCGTGGGATAAACACCTAAAACAACAAAAATTGACCGAGCCTGTGGAAATTCCACAGGAATTTCCAAGTAGGCGAGAACCAAGCAATTATTTTTACACGGTGTTGGCAGTAGTTTTTATTGGTCAATGTCAAATGAGTGAGACCAATTCTGAATTATCACATCTTTATTCGCGTTTTTCACAAGGTCTTTAAATTCCTTAAAATGCTTATTAAAAAATCTTGGTAATATTCTGACAGTTTTCTTTATTCCGTCATTATTAAGATAGTCAATTTTCCAAATATTCAAATTATTTAGCTCAATCATTGTCAGCTTTACTTTATAAACATTTTTTAATGGTATTTTTTCTTTTTCAGATTTTCCTATTACATAAATAAAATCATTGTCAAATTCTATAGTTTTCGCTTTGTCAAATAAGTAGTAAAGTCCGAAACAAATTATCAGAAAAATCAATAGCGGAATTATGCTTTTTAAATCAATGTTATTTTTTCTAAAATAATTCGCAGTTGGTAAAATCAGTAGGATTCCAATTGTAAGAAATAGGTATTTATATATTCTGATATTTCTTGATATTCTTCGTTTCATTTTAAATTCTGACTAACCTTTTGTAATGTTCTGGAAATTAATAATTAGTATTTTGTGTTTTTAGTATTTTCATTTTGTATTCTCATTAAAACGTTAGCTTAAAGAGATTAATTTTTTATCCGTAAAGAGGGGAATTACTGCCAACGTTTCGTGTATGGGCAGTGGCGTGGTACGTCACGGACAATTGCAAACAAGTACTTACCATTGGAAAATCCGCAGGATTTTCCAAGTAGGCGAGGACAAGCCATTGCTTATACACATTGTTGAACTAAACCTAAAGGTAGCTTCACGAGACGTTTCCATCACGATTCACTACCTTTAGGATCAAGGTTTAATGTAATACTCAATATTATGAAAAAAAAACGACACCCTCATTGAAAGGGCCTGTATTTCCGTTCCAGAGTTTGCAAAACTCTACCAAAAATTAAAGCGTTCCGTTGAGCTGGCCGGCAAGAGCCAGAGTACCCTTACCAACTATGCGCGCTGCCTGGCGCACCTTGCCCTCCATTTTAACTGTAGTCCACTTGCCCTGGATGAAGAACAGATCTTGGACTATCTACACGTTTTAAAGTCGCAGCACAAGACGCCATCCGACAGTTTTTTCAAGCACACCGTCTACGGGCTTCGCTATGCCTATCGCCTCTTTGGGATGAACGAGATGCGTGTGGTTCTTCCTTCCATTGAACGTCCCAAGACACTCCCGGTGGTATTGAACCAAAGAGAGATAAAACAACTGTTGAAGACCCCTAAACTGCTCAAGCACCGCTTGGTCCTGGCCATGCTCTATGGCTGTGGACTTCGCAATTTTGAACTGTGCAACCTACAGCGCAAGGACTTGGATTTTGATAGGATGATGCTGCACGTGCGCCAGGGGAAAGGGCGCAAGGATCGTTATGTTCCCCTGTCCAAAATGCAGGTCCGCGGCCTACAGAGATACTTCCTGGCAGAAAACCCGGATACGTGGTGTTTTACGGGCAATGACAAATCAGGCAGACCGAGCCGGATCTCTTCCCAGGGCGTTCAGTGGATCGTCCGCGAGGCTCGCAGGCACAGTGGCATCCAAAAGGAGATCACCGCCCATATCCTGCGGCACAGCTATGCCACCCACTTGCTGGAAATGGGTCTGGACATTATGAGCGTAAAGGATCTTTTGGGACATGCAGATATCCAGACCACCCTTATCTACCTCCATGTGGCACAATCGGGCAGGCAAAGGCCGTTCAGTCCGCTGGACAGGCTTTATGGCCAATAGGGATGTCCAAGCCTGTCCATGAAGTAGCCCATATCCTGGAGCGAAACAGGGAGCACCTTGCCGCTCATTGTGCCAATAGCTGGCAAGAACGTACCCTGCACGCGTTGCGCAAATGTCGGACCTCGGCCTTGGGCGGTCACATCGATCGTTGTGAGAATCCAACCTGCGGTAGGTTGCACCTTAGTTATAACAGTTGTCGCAACCGTCACTGTCCGAAGTGCCAGGGCCATAAAAAAGAGGAATGGATCCGCGCCAGGGAGGCAGATCTGTTGAAGGTTCCCTACTTCCATGTAGTGTTTACCATACCTGCGGAGCTGAACCGGTTATGTCTGTACGAACCAAAGTTGGCGTACGGTCTTCTGTTCAAAACAGCTTGGGGCATTATCCGGGATTTTGGTGGCAATCCCAAGTTTTTGGGCGGCCGGATGGGAATGGTCGCCATCCTGCACACTTGGGGGCAGAACCTTTCGCTGCACCCGCACCTGCACTGTATAGTTCCCGGGGGTGGCATTGCCAGATCGGGCAAATGGAAACCTGCCAAGAGTAAGGGAAAGTATCTGTTCCCTGTAAAGGCAATGAGTAAGGTCTTCAGGGCTCGATTTGTGGCCGGATTGCGTAAAGCGCTGGGGAAGCAACAACCTCCCTCTTTTTACCAAAGCCTGTTCCAACATCATTGGGTGGTCTATTGCAAGCGTCCGTTCTTGGGGCCTTCACAGGTAGTGGAATACTTGGGCCGCTATACCCATAAGATTGCCATCAGTAACCATCGGATAAAAGGTCTGGAAGGCGGAAACGTACGGTTCATGGTAAAGGATTATCGGCACGGGGGCAAGAAATCTGTGCTTGCGCTGCCCGATGCCGAATTCATCAGGCGCTTCGCACTACATGTCCTGCCCAAGGGATTTACACGGATCAGGCATTATGGTATTTTGAGCAGTTATTACAAAAGAACTGTGATCCCGCAGCTCCAGAAAGACCTGGGAATGCCAAAGCTTGGGGAGACAGGGCCATTGATGCACCGAAAATGTCCAATATGCAAAAAGGGAAACCTTGTTACCGTTGCAACTTTTACCGCCCGTGGACCACCAGGGCACTGGCTGGAGCAGATCAATAATCAAATAAAACGACCTATATAAAAAAAAGCGCAAGTCACGCGCAACAGGATATCTATGGTCAAAAATGAAGGAAACTGAGTGAAAAACGTTGAAAAGAAGCGAAGAGGAACTGCAAAACCAATCTTGCACTTCTAATCTTCAATAATAAAGCAAGCAAATACTCCCAAACAAAAAAATCAACTATTAAAAACCCATCTTAAATCCAATCAATCCCCATAGTAGGCAAACCGACCAACACCGGTTCAGTCAACACGGCATTCATGTTGGGTCGTACCGACCACACGAATGCTTAGTTATT
>NZ_JACGLT010000033.1 GCF_014062315.1 Gelidibacter maritimus | reverse complement strand
GGCAGAACCATTTTGATCCGTTGCAAAAACGGGATCGAGATCGAAATCCCAGTATAGATGTTCGCACTTGGTACTTCGCACCGGTTCCAACTCTACAGCCTCCCCACCGATATGCGAAAAAGCTTCGATAGCCTGAGTGGACTTGTCATCAACGATCTGGACCAGAGCCCCGATGACGGTACGGTATATATCTTTATCAACAAGGTCCGCAACAAGGCAAAGTTGTTGCACTGGCAATCGGGAGGGTTTATGCTGTACTACAAAAGGCTGGAATCCGGTACTTTTGAACTTCCCGATTACGATGGATCAGTCGGCAGTCTACGGCTGGATTACGCTCAATTGGTCCTGCTCATCGATGGGATCTCCATTACCAATATAACCAGGAGAAAACGTTACAAAAAAACGTGATATTAGGTTGTTTTTTAACAGGGCAATTTTTATCTTAGCCCTGCTATGACCTATCAAGAGCTGCTTGTCGAGAACCGGGACCTTCAAAAAAAGGAGAAGGCCTCCACGGCCAGAATAGTTTCCTTGGAACATCAACTGGCACAGCTCTACAAACTCATAAGTGGATTCAAATCCGAGAGTTTCATATCCCAAGCTGTGGTCGACCAGTTATCGCTCTTTTCAGGGGATGATTCCCCAGAAACCGTAGAAGAGACCCCGCAAGAGACCATTACCTATTCCAGGGACAAGAAAAAACACAATGGGCGCAATGCACTGCCCGAACATCTGCCGGTCAGGGAAATCACCATCGAGCCCGAAGAGGATACCACGGGACTGAAGAAGATCGGGGAAGAGGTCACCGAAACCTTGGAATACACTCCCGCAAGCCTTATCAAAAGAAGGACGATCCGGCCCAAGTATGCCAAAGCGGATGGAGAGGGCGTACTGATCGCGGCACTTCCTACCCGTCCCATCGACAAATCGATAGCCGAGGCCTGTTTACTGGCACACATCCTGGTGGGCAAATATATCGATCACCTTCCGTTCTACCGGCAGATCCAAATGTTCAAACGGGACTTTGGATGGGAACCCGCACAGAGCACCATGAGCGACTGGATGGCCAGTTGTTGCCAGCTGCTGGAACCGCTCTACAATACACTGAAACAAAAAATACTGGCCTCCGATTATATCCAGGCCGATGAGAGTCCGATCAAGGTGTTGGATTCCGATAAAAAAGGCAGTACACATCAGGGATATCAATGGGTCTATCACGATCCCGTTCAAAAATTGGTGCTTTTCAATTACCGAAAAGGCCGTGGACAGCACGGCCCCAAAGAATTGCTTGCGGGCTATAGTGGGTATCTGCAATGCGATGGCTATACCGTGTACGATAAAATAGGTACCGACCCCAAGATCGCACTTGCCGGATGTCTGGTACATGCCAGGCGCAAGTTCCACGACGCGCTGGACAGTGATAAAAAACAAGCGGAAAAAGCATTGGCCATCTTTAGGGATATCTATTTGGAAGAACGTAAGATCAAAGAGGAGGCCCAAGATGATCTTGAAGCCCGAAAAAGACAACGAGACATAAGGATCAAGCCGCTATTGGTACAGATCAAAACGTGGATCGAAGGGCAACAATTCAGAGTGCTGCCGCAAAGTCCCATCGGCAAGGCGATGACCTACTTCATCAATCAATACCCAAAACTGGAGGCCATATTTGAGGATGGACGCATCGAACTTGACAATAACCTGATCGAAAATGCCATCCGCCCCATGGCCATAGGCAGAAAGAACTTCCTTTTCTGTGGATCACATAAAGCGGCACAAAATGCCGCCATGCTCTATTCTTTCTTCGGTAGCTGCAAGATGCAGGGCGTCAATCCCCGGGAATGGCTAAAGGAGACCCTCGGGCGGATCCCAGATCATAGCATACAAAAACTCGAAGAACTCCTGCCCGGATACCAAAAACAGAACAGCATATGACCAAAGAACAGGTAAAGGAAAAGGAAAAACAATTATTGGAAATAACGGGGGCCTTCTGTGCGCAGAAACTCAATGATGAATACTTCGTACTCTGTGAAAAACTCATCAAAAAGATGGGTAGAAAAAGAGACGTCCCGTTCACAAGGGGAAAATTAGAGATATGGGCGGCAGCTGTGGTCCATGCCATAGGGTCGATAAATTTTTTGTTCGACAGATCCTTCGAGCCGTATATAAGTTCCAAAGAGATGAACGAATACTTCGGGACCAAGGGGGCTACGGTCTCGAGCAAGGCCCGGATCATAAAGGATATGTTCGATCTATGGTATTATAGCCCTGAATTTTCTACCGGTGCCATGCAGGAGAACAGCCCTTTTAACAACATGGTAATGGTCGATGGACTGATATTGCCCTTGGACAACCTTCCAGAACATATACAACAAATAGTGCTTCAAGCAAGGGCAGAAGGCAAGGATATTGAATTCACTACGAAATATGAAGACCAATAGCTAATGTAGTTGCTCGGACGGATACGATTTTTCAGGAATTTTATAATCCGTAATAGTGGTAAATTCAGAGTTGTTCTTTCTGATTTTCATATTCTTCATAAAAACCAAAAAAAATTCGATTTATAACTGTTTTCAGGATTCGCCAACTGTGTGCTAACGTTTATGTATATGAGCTGTGGCGTGTTTTGGCACGAACCTCTCCAAATAAAAACTGGCTTTGGAAAATCCGCAGGATTTTCCAAGTGAGGACAGACCAAGCCATAGCTTATATACTGTGTTGTGGTGCGTTATTCCTGCGTTCTGTGCGTTTTATTTATTTTCTTTCGTAAAATTATATAGCCTAAAATACTCATTAAAATTCCAATTCCAAAAATTTTGGTTTTGTCGGTTATTTTAAATTTTGCAGACTGCCATTCCATAGTTTCCGTTGTAATTTTTTGGAATTCTATACCGCTGTAAACTGCCAAAAAAAACAAAAGCAGAATTAAAATCACGAATATAAATGTCAGTTTTCTATTAGTCATTATTTTAATTCCAGTTTTATATGTTCGTGTTCTTTTATCAAATCAACGATTTTTTGGAAATCGGTAAGATTGGTTTTTGAATATTCCGAGTTTAACCAAATCAGTTCAAATTCTTCTTCGCAGTCAGTTTTTATAAATCCGCCGTAAAGTATGTCATTCAGCGCATCCCAATTTTTTCCCCAATCGTTGTTTTCTACCAACAATTGTCCAATGGTTTCAAAAAATTCAGTCAAATTATTGAATTCCTTTCCGTTTAGGTTGAATGTTTTCAATGTTTTCTTGGTTTTTTTTAATGCACCACAACTTGTATTTATAAGCACTAAAAGTGATTATATCTGCCCTCAGTGTGCCAATAGAAGCCACTTTGGATGTTGAATTTAAGTGATCAAAATTCTTATGCTTCAATTTACCACTTTTCTCTAAACTTTCCTATACGTAGAACTACGGATTTCAAAGCTATTTTTTAGGGGTTAATATGGGCGATAGTTTGGTGAGCACGAGCGGGACGCTCGCGATAGCTGGGGGTCTCATCAAGTTATAGTTTATATACTTTATTGATTTGCGTTTTTATTCTTCATCTTCCTTAACCATTCTTCATAGTATGGTCTGTCGTTATTTGCTGAAACTTCATACCATTGTGAACACACAAAATAAATTTCTCCGTTTATATGATAAGGGTTTTTCCAATATCTTGCTCTTTCGTAATATGCTGAATTTTCTTTAGCTAAAAAAGGGAATTGAATATCAAATGTCACTTTTGAATAATCTCCTCGTTGCAACCTGTCAATTTCGTTTCTGTCTATTAGATTACTGCTTACTAATTTATTAAATGTTTTTCGGACATATTTTCCGATTGGAAGTTTTTCGGAAGAATTGGAATTTTCAAATGAGTTGTATTTTTTCCTACTTCTTTTTTCGTAATTTTCTATTGGAACTATTTTAGTTTTATTCTCAATTTTGACCTCCAGAATTTTGAAGACTTTCTCAATTATCTTTTCGTCATATTCTTTTATAAGCTCGGTTCTCAAATAGTCCACTATTTTTTCGTGGTAATTTTCGGAAAGTAGTTGATTTTTTAGCCTTTTAAAGTCCTTTATTTCTTTCAATTCTTGAATTTTCTCTTGAGCGTGGTTTTCAATATTTTCTCTATTGAAAGTTTCCTTGCTGAATAATTGTACAAATTTTAGTCCTTTTTCACTATCTCTTTTAAACTCAATTTCGTCGATTAAGACAATACCATTCTGATTGAAAAATTTACCATCTAAAAATAGCCGTATTTTATTGCCAATTAGAATTCCAAATTCTACTCTCATAATTCCCATATAAGATGATAATTGCCTTTTAAATGTCAGATTATCAATTTCAAATGAAGGTTTTTTGACTTCAACGATGAAAAGATTTCCTAACTCCTTTGATCTCAACACTAAATCTGGACTGATTCTATTTGACGCTCCAACTTGAACACTTTCGCGTACAATTATTTCTTTATTATATTCGCTCCATCCTAACTTTTCAAATGCTTGAACTACTTTGAACTCAAATAATTGCTCACTTGTATTTGTAGGTAAGTTTTCCGAGAGTATGTAACATAATTCATTCCATTTTTCCATATTTTGGTTTTTCTTTAATGTTCGGATTTTTGTTTAAATGCACCATAACTTTATAAGCACTACAAATGATCATATCTGTCCTCAGTGTGCCGATTTGGAGCAACTTTAGTTAATCAACTATATCCTAATCACCTTTGATTCAAAATTTCCAACCCCAATCTACCAACTTTCCCTAAACTTTCCAATAACTATAACTACGAATTTTTAAAGCAGTTTTTTTTGGTTAAAATGGGAGATAGTGTTTGTGAGCACGAGCGGGACGCTCGCGCCAGCGGGAGTTCGAAATCGTCAAATTTAAAATTTTGGCGACTTTCCAAATATGCCTTAATTTCGATTTAGCAACTGCCAAGCCATGAGCTATATACATTATGTGCAGGACTTTATTCTGGATTAAAATCCATTTTCGTTTGATTCTCTAATTCTCGATTTCTTTGTTTTCGTTTCGTTTCGATACGCTTAGAATCTTCAAATACGTCAGTTACGTTATAAACGCTTATTGTTCCAATTTGAATTTCTCCATCATTATCCATCGTTTGCTCCATCTCAATGTCGGCAATAATATTTGTCCCGTTCGAGAAGCTTATTTCTTTATTAATTACAGAAGTTCTAAATTCAGCATCCCGCATATAAAAATTGATAGGCTTGCCATTAAAAATGCCTTTCCATTTCATATTTCCTTTTTTAAGAACTGGCGCAACAATTTCTATTATTTCACTTTCTTTATATTCAGGCTCAATCTCAATCGTATCTATAATAAATTTGTCAAAATGTTCTCTTGGAACTATGTTTTCTTTGGTTATTGGTTCTAAATTTTCGTCTAACCGCTGAGTTGAAACTTTTTCAATTTTATCTTCTTTCAGAAGGTTTGAATAAAAATTAGATTTGAATAATTTTACCTTATTTGTTTCTCCAATATAAATTGATAAGTTTTCAATTATTAAGGTTTGTTCTTTTGTTGTTTTATCGTCGGATTCTAAGTCTTTTTTTAACTTTTCAATATGAAGTCTAACCTCTTCCTTTTTCATTTTTTCATACTCTCCATCTGTTGTTATTTCGTTAACTACAACCTCTGTAATAATAGCAGAGAGAATACCGCCTAAAAATATGAGAGCATTTTTTACACTCCTTTTTACTTTCTTTTTCTTTAGTAATTTGTAGTAGGCTTTTATTCCGCCTTCTCCAATCGCAATTGATTCAAACAGTAACTCTCCATCCAGTTCAAGAATTTCAGTAACTTCTTTAAAAATGCGAAGTACTTCAAATTCCGCTCTATTTTTCAGATAAGCGTCCATTGAATGGAAATCATCTTTAAGGAAGTAATGTATTTGTAAAAATTCCATTTAGTGATGTTGGTTGGTCGTCTTGCACATAACGGTCGGTGTAAAAACAGTAGGGCGTAAAAGGACGCTTACTGTTCGGTGAACCACAAGCCGAATTTTTGAATTTTGTTCATAAATTTTTTCACGTTGAGCAAAATTTAAAAATTTTGCGACCTTGCTAATACGCACCAGCCATTGGGTTTAGCACCTAATTGCCCTATTGTTTTTATACGATGTGTGTGCCCAGTATGGGCATCTTTACCTTACTGCAAAGTAAGATATTAATTTAGAGGGTGCAAGTCCCTTATGCGCTGGAGTAACTTCTGGAAGCATTAGTAAGTCGCAAGGGCGGTAACCGTGAGGTTATGTCTGAAGAAAGCGAGACTACAAAACTCGGTACTGACGAACAGGAACCGTATACAGAGGCATATTTACCTGGGTAAGCAAGCACATCATTGTAACGCCCAACGATTATCAAAAGGGTAAATATGTAGATACGGCAGGGATTGAGTGAAAGAAGATGTTCTTACCTGGGGAGGTCTCCATAGCCACGTGTTGGCATAATGGAGAAGTCAGCAGAGGTCATAGTACTTATAGGAAACGAGCTGTGAAAACAAACCACAGAAGTCTCACAGATAAGGAAGGACTGAACATTAGATTATGTTGGAATTTGATTGGGAAGCCTAGCTAGCCCCATCTTAGACCAACAGGAGTATTTACATTTTACTGACCCTATGATTGAAAAGGTATTAGAAGCAAAGAATCTTTATAAGGCGCAACGTAAAGTTGAGCGCAATAAGGGAGGGTGCGGAGTAGATGGTATGAAGACAACGGAATTGGCTGCTTACATAGCAGAACACCGTGACGACCTACTATCTTCTATACGCACACACCGCTATGTACCAGACCCGATTTTAGGGGTTTCCATTCCAAAAGGTATGGGTAAGACCAGACTTTTAGGGATTCCAACAGTAGTGGATCGATGGCTACAACAATCGGTAAACCAACAGTTGATGGTTGAGTTCGAATATGAATTTGAACCGCTCAGCTATGGTTTCCGCCCCAATAAGAACCTGCACAAAGCAGTACTACAAGCCCAGCAGTATATCAATACTGGATATCAGGACATTGTAGATATTGATTTACAAGGGTTCTTTGACGAGGTAGACCATATGCGATTACTGCAACTTATTTACAATAAGGTAAAATGCCCAACTACCTTGCGTCTAATCCGAAAATGGCTACGAGCGCCCATACGTATCAATGGACGGCTCGAGAAACGCCGAAAGGGAATACCGCAGGGAAGCCCTTTGAGTCCATTACTATCTAATATTTTGTTAGATGTACTGGATAAGCATATGGAGTCGAAAGGACTGCTCTATGTTCGCTATGCGGATGATTTTAGTGTTTACACTAGGAGCAAGAGCGAGGCAAAAAGGATAGGTAATGAGCTGTATATCTTTTTAAGGGATGCACTCAGGTTGCCTATTAACAAAGCCAAGAGCGGAATTCGCAGACCTGTACATTTCGAACTGCTTGGACACGGTTTTGTACCTGTCTACAAAAAGGGAACAAAAGGGCAGTATCAATTAGTTGTATCACAAAAGAGTTGGGGCAAGTTTAAACGCACGTTAAAGCGTATTACGCAGAAGACCAGGCCTATATCGCTGTTAGAACGGCTTGGACGGCTCAATGAAGTCTGTCGGGGATGGATTAACAACTATCGGCTGACCCAGAGTTATGCTAAACTTAAAAAGCTAGATGCTTGGTTAAGAAACCGATTGCGATATTGTATTTGGCACGATTGGAAAAAGCTGGAACGTAAACGTAAAAACCTTATTAGATTGGGGATAGAGCAAGGGCAAGCGTATGCTTGGAGTAGAACCCGAATGGGAGGATGGGCAACAGCCCAAAGCCCTATTTTAAAAACTACCGTAACCATCTCCAGACTCAAACGAAAAGGCTATAAACCGCTAGGAGATTACATCGATAGAGCGCAAACTTTAATCTGGTGAACCGCCGTATACGAGACCCGTACGTACGGTGGTGTGAGAGGCGCAGTGGCGACCGTTAGGTCGTCACCCGTCTACTCGATTG
>NZ_JACGLT010000032.1:6238-9358 GCF_014062315.1 Gelidibacter maritimus | reverse complement strand
ATCGAGTAGGCAAAGGGAGTTTCACCCTAAGCCTCTCACAGAACCGTGCTTGAAAGTCTCCCCTCACACGGCTCTTGTTGTACAAATCTAAGCAATACAATTTATTTGATTGAAGTTCCAATGATAAAACAGTGTTGGATATTGTTTCCTAACCTCTGCTAACCATTGGTACCCTTTCGAAATACTGGTTTTATATCGCTTATACCTTTTCCTTGCCCACCAAACCAATCTTTTACTGAGTAACCGAAAGACTTTTGTAAGTTCATACATCTTAAATTTACCATAGTACCGCACCCATCCCCTGATTATTGGATTAAGATATTGGGCTACTCCTACGATGCTTTTAAAAGTAAGTTTGTTTACGCCGAGCTCTTCTAGCTTGTCAGCGATTCGTTTTCTTGAACCAATACTTATGGCACAATCATACCCTAAAAACAGCTTCCTCTTTTTCTTAGAGAAGGCAGTCCTGGGCTGAAAAGAATATCCCAGGAAATCAAATTTGATTGTTGGGTATTTTTCTTTTCTTCTGTAGTCTCGGCAATAGACAATTTTTGTCTTTTGTGGATGTAATTCCAATCCTACCGAAGCCATTCTTTGATGCACTAGATTAAGTACTTTTTCTGCGTGGGCTTTTGTATTACAGTGTAGTATCACGTCATCGGCATAACGTGTGAAGACTACATTTTTATCTGTCCGTTCCAACCATTTGTCAAAAGCATAATGTAGAAAGAGGTTTGCCAGTAAAGGGCTGATCACTCCGCCCTGTGGCGTTCCTTTTCCTTGCTTTTGGATTCGTTTTCCAGATATTGTAATAACGGGTGCTTCCAGCCATCGTTTGATATAGAGTTTTACCCAGTTTTCGGGCACGTGTTTCTCTACGGCAAGCATCAGTTTGTTATGGTCAATATTATCGAAGAAACCTTTGATGTCCAAGTCAATGACCCAGTTTTGTTTCCAACAGTTTTCTCTTACCTTTGATAATGCCTGATGGGCATTTCTCTTTGGTCGATAGCCGAAAGAATTGGGACTGAATACTGCCTCTAATCTTGGTTCAACAAACATTTTGACCACCATTTGGCCAACTCTGTCGCTAATGGTAGGTATGCCTAATTTACGGATAGAACCGTCTTTCTTGGATATCTCTACTTCTTTGACAGGTGGTGGAAAATAACTCCCTGATGCCATACGATTCCAAAGTTTGTAAAGGTGTCTTCTGCGATCGGCATCAAATTCTTGCATATCTATCGCATCCACTCCAGCACTCCCTTTGTTGGAACGCACTTTTTGATAGGCCTCCCAAACCATTTGGCGGCTTATCGGTATTGATTTTGTTTCATTCCATAAATTCATCCTCACTTTTGTAAGTTGATTTGTAAAATGCAACTGTACAACTTAACCCCTTTGCTCCATTTCCATTACAGAAACTTCATCACTACTACGGGTTAATCTGTCTCTGCATACAACTTCGGTATTCTGCCTCTAAGTTGTTCTTATTGTGCATTTCCCTTGCCATTTGTATGCAGTTTCCCAAGTTCCGTAAATAAGCCTGAATAAAGTTCTTGCCATCTGAATGACGCCAGCCTTACAGAAAATAAATAGGTTTCCTCTGTAATTAATGTTATTGCTAACATTACTTTTCACTCCGTATCATACTTCGTAGCTTTTGACTGGGGATAGCAACTTCTCGACACCTCTTCGATGGTTCACTTTCGTTCAACTCCTTTATTCGTACCTGCTAATCTCTTTGGACTAGATTCTCCTAAACGCTCAGCACCACAACTGTTAATTGCAGCACCTTTAGGTGGTTTAGAGCCATCGCCTATACAACGACTCTGATGGACCTACCATCATCTTATTTACAGCATTCAACCTTTTATTGCCGTGGTTGATTCTTGGCACACTATGAGTAGTTGCGTGGGTTAGCACGAAACTTAGCAAGTACACACCAAACTGAAAATCCGCGAGGATTTTCAGAAGTAGGCAAGAATAAGCAATTACTTATAGCCATTGTTGTATGCCGTATTTTTTTAATGCCATCTTGTTTCTTGATGACGTCCATAATCTTTATATGTTAATTCTTTTAGTTTTTCTACAAGTCTTAAATTATCAGATTTTTTATAAAGGTATCTTGTCTTTTTAGAGTGTTTGACTGTGATAAAATCAGATAATTCTTCGGGTTTTCCCTTTTCTTCTTCTAACGTATAATATATTTCAAATTCTCCGAAGTTATTATATGGTTCATTAAGCATTTTAAATCGCAAGTAGATATATTCCGAATCTCCATTTCGTTCTGGTCGCAGATAATTAAAATCTGTCGAGTCAATTTTTGCAGAATTTATAAGCTCAAATATTTCAGATAGGATTGGTTCAATTTCTATTTTGTCTAATTTTTCCTTATCACCTGAAACAGCGTAATATCCATAGTTATCTCCAAACTCATTTTTCTTAAATCCGCTACCATACCATATTCTAAACCAATTTATCGAGTTATATTCAATTTTATGTTTGGTCAAATGTGGTTCTGAATGTTCTGGTTCGATGATTCTTCTACCAAAAGGGTAATCTCCAACATCCAATCCGTAAAGTTGATTTCCTGAAGTGATAATATTTATAAATTTTGTAGAGTTTTTATCATTTGTAAAAGGAAAACTCAATTTAGCAAAAGTCTGTTTTTTGTTTTCTAAAATATTGATAGTATTTGAAATTTGCACAAGGCTATCAGAAGGGAATTTTGATTCAGAAATTGCTTTTTGTCCTTTTTCCATTAAATCTCTCCAAATACTGTCTGAAGCGGTAGCAATTATTTTTTCTGGAAACATTGACTTTAAGCTATCCAATTGATTTTGTCCAATAAATCCAATCGCCTTTTTAGCAGTTAATAATTCTGAATCATTTTGGAATTCCGTGTTTCTTAATTCATTAATTGCTTTAGAATATGGGTTGCCACAGCTCAATATCGTGATTGAAAAAAGCAAAAAAGTCAAATGTTTATAATTCATTTTCTTGATTAGGTTATATGGCATACAACGGTTTTGTGTATGATTAGTGGCGTGTTTAAGCACCTAATTTAGCAAATAAAAACCGAATAGAAAATCCGCGAGGATTTTCGTAAGTAGGCGA
>NZ_JACGLT010000032.1:0-6188 GCF_014062315.1 Gelidibacter maritimus | reverse complement strand
AACGTCCCGTATAAAAACTGTGCGAGCGGGCGAGCGTGATTGTCCGCAGGACAATCCGCTGAGCAAGCGAGCACGGAATTTCGATTCAAGACAGGTTTTAGCATTGTTTTTATATAGTGTTGTGCTTTCGTGCTTTATTTTATCTCTACAACCGACACAATTTTGGCTGCCGGCTTTTCACAGTCTGAATCCGTAAGAGATAGTCCGAAAGCTTCATTTAAAACGGTTCTAACTATTCTAACCGTCCGTGTCTGCCTATCTCCTTTCTTAGGGAAATGTAAATTGGTTCTTATGTGAAATAAGATATCGTTAGCCTCAGTAAAATAATTATCTAAATCCGATATTTCTTTACTTCTGGAGCCTAAAGGATTCCAAGTAGTCAGAATAGCCTGAACATCTTCACTTTCCTTTTCTCTTCTTTTAAATTCCTCAGTTTGTTGATAGTCTGTCATATTATTTGTTTTTGCATGAAGCACAACGTTTATGTATAAGAATAGTTGCGGGTTTGTATGCGAGGATTTTCCGAAGGAAAATCAGACGTTACAAACACGCAACGACCTTTGATTAAGCACTAAGCCGTAATTATTTTTATACGGTGTTAGCACACGTTTTTATTCCGATTTTTTATATTCGTATTGCTTGTCAAACAATCCGCCTTTATTTTTATAAATCAGTTTCTTTTTGTCAACTTCAATCAGAATATAATTCCGATTTCCAATAGTCAGAATTGAGTCAGTCAATTTATAAGTCGCATCATATTCATTTCCCATTTGGTTAATAAATATTGTTTTGTCCTTATTAAAAGTCAGAGTGGTTTCCAATTCCGTTTTTGAGTCAGATTCCGATTTAGAGTCATTTTCTGTAAGTGGCTCAATATCGTCAGGGAAAGAGTTCGTTTCCGCAACCAAAATCCATTTTCCGATTAGTTTTTTTTCAGATTCAGATTGAGCTGTGCAAGAGCTAATTCCGAAAATTAAAGTAAGGATTATTAAAATTCTCATAGTTTTTCTCAAATGTGTGCTAACGTTTAGTATAAAAGAAGTAAGGCAGAAAATAAGCAATTACCTTTCGGATAATCCACAAGCCAAATCTTTTGCATTTTGTTTTATATTTTTATTCTAAAGCCAAATCAAAAGATTTGGCGACCTCGCAAATAAGACTGAAACATTGGGTTTAGCACTGACTTGCCCTATTTTTTTTATACATTGTTAGCATACGTTATTCCTTTTGATTCATTATTTGAACGAACGTTTCGTGTAAATAAATCAATCTCAATTTTTCCTCCGCACTTTTGTTATATAAAATTATTTCTATTTCTATTTCTGGTCTTAATTCTTTTAAAGGTCCGACGAACATTTCCGATTCCACTTTTGCAATAGTATCGAGATAATTTGTTTTCCCTTGCAATATTAAATTTCCAATTATTTGTTTGGCTTGATTCATTGTCGGATTTTCTGAATCTCTGAAATAGTCGCTAATTTTGATTTTTCCGTTTTCAATGTCTGGGTTATAGGTAAATCCATAAATACTATCATTTGTCAAAATAGCTCCTTTTTTAGTGAAGTCCGATGGTAATGAATTGTTTATTGACTTTTGCTCAATTATAGCTAATGAGTCCGATTCAGTTAATTTAATATTAAACAATTCAATTATTTCATTCAGCTTTTTTGCTCTTTCAGCTACTGATTTTTTTTGATTCTCGATTAAGATTTCTTTATAGCCTTTTCCATTAATGGCTCGATAAAGACTATCCGTTTTTTTGTCAATCGATTTGGTAAAAGATTCTGATTCATAAACTTCCCAGGAACTTTTCAGTTTGTCAGTATATAATTCTTTAAAATCTTGTCCATTTACAAATGAAGAAGCGAATATTAATATGAATACGATTTTTTTCATAATGTATGCTAACGGTTTTGTGTATGATTAGTGGCGTGTTTAAGCACCTAATTTAGCAAATAAAAACCGAATAGAAAATCCGCGAGGATTTTCGTAAGTAGGCGAGAACCAGCCATTAATTATACACGTTGTAAGTAGTGCTTTTTTAGTTCACTTACTTAATTTCAAAATCCGAAATGCTCCTTGAATTACCAATGCAAAAACAATTGTTCCGATAATCAAATCAGGTTTATTAGAACTCAAATAATGCACTAAAATTCCTGCAATAATTACTCCCAAATTGATAATCACGTCATTCGAAGTGAAAATCATACTCGCTTTCATATGTGCTTCTTCTTTGCTCATTGACTTTTGCAAAATATAAAGACAAATTCCGTTTGCAATAAGTGCAAAAATCGAAACTATAATCATTGTTGAAAAATCGGGAAGTTTCTCGTTTCCGAAAAATCTTCTCAAGACTTCTACAAATCCAATAATCGCAAGTATTATTTGAAAATATCCAGCAAGTTTGGCAATCCGTTTTTTCTTTATTACTGTTCCGCCAACCGCAAACAAACTAATTCCGTACACAAAACTGTCCGCAAGCATATCTAAACTATCGGCAACAAGTCCCATAGATTTTGAGATAATTCCTGTTGTCATTTCAATAATGAAAAAAGCAAAATTTATGGCAAGTACAGACCAAAGTAGTTTTTTCTGATTTTCGTTTTCTTTAAATTCCGTTTGGTCGGTTTGTTCCGTTGAGATTTTTTTTCCACCTAAATTCAATTCGATAACGGACTTTTCGATTTGGTCAATTTCTCCGCTGTGAAAAACGGTCAATTTTCGATTCGGAATATCAAAGTCCAAATTCGCAATGCTTGAAATTCCGTCCAATTTCATTCGGATAAGATTTTCCTCTGAAGGACAATCCATTTTGGTAATTTCAAATATTGTTTTATTCACTTGGTTTCTGGGTTTTTCGGCATTACTTACAACGGTCTAGGCTATGAGTAGTTGCGTGGTTTAGCGGTTAAATTTGCAAGTACACACCAAGCTGAAAATCCGCAAGGATTTTCAGAAGTAGGCGAGAACAAGCAATTACTTATAGCCATTGTTGGCAAATCGTTTTTTTATTTAAAATATTTTTTAGCATCTTCCCATATTTGATATTTGCTATGCTCTCCTAAATAATAGTAAAATTTTCCGTCAGGCTTAATTAGAATAAAATTTCCATATCTGACTTCGTAGGGGAAAAAAAGTTTTTTTAGTAAATCATCTTTATCTGCTTTCCAATTTATTCTTTTTTGATGATTATATTCAAGATTATCACATTCAGATGAGTGTATCCAGAATTGATTAATATTCGCGATTTTGTGCAGTTTTTTTAAGTAATCTCTATGTAAAACATTCCATCCTGATTTTGAGTTAGTATTTTCATTCTTTTTCGGATATGCAGTTAAGTAGTTAATAACAATATTGTGAGTTGAGTCAATTTTTTTTTCTGTCAATTCCGTTAAGTATGATTTTAAATTCTCAAAAGTATTTTTGTCAAGTTGTCCGAATTTTTGTCGAGTTACCAATAAACCTATTTGAGTTGTATCATTCTCAAAATATAAATCTAAATTTTTACTATAATCTTTAGTTTTAATGAAATTTTCTTTACTTATTTTTTCTCCACTTTCATTATAGAAAATCATTGGTTTTTCTTGACCGGAAGTAAGGTAAGTGAATAAGATAAATATGAATGTTAATCTCATAGTTTGATATTAGGGTTAAATGTTTGCCAACGGTCTCGTATAACCGTCAGTTACGGATTTAAAGTTAATGATTTTCGGTTTAACACGGACGTTAGCAATTCCGAGTGGATTCGGACGTAGTCGAATCCGCCGTAATTGCGGTTATACATTGTTGAACTAAACCTAAAGGTAGCTTCACGAGACGTTTCCATCACGATTCACTACCTTTAGGATCAAGGTTTAATGTAATACTCAATATTATGAAAAAAAAACGACACCCTCATTGAAAGGGCCTGTATTTCCGTTCCAGAGTTTGCAAAACTCTACCAAAAATTAAAGCGTTCCGTTGAGCTGGCCGGCAAGAGCCAGAGTACCCTTACCAACTATGCGCGCTGCCTGGCGCACCTTGCCCTCCATTTTAACTGTAGTCCACTTGCCCTGGATGAAGAACAGATCTTGGACTATCTACACGTTTTAAAGTCGCAGCACAAGACGCCATCCGACAGTTTTTTCAAGCACACCGTCTACGGGCTTCGCTATGCCTATCGCCTCTTTGGGATGAACGAGATGCGTGTGGTTCTTCCTTCCATTGAACGTCCCAAGACACTCCCGGTGGTATTGAACCAAAGAGAGATAAAACAACTGTTGAAGACCCCTAAACTGCTCAAGCACCGCTTGGTCCTGGCCATGCTCTATGGCTGTGGACTTCGCAATTTTGAACTGTGCAACCTACAGCGCAAGGACTTGGATTTTGATAGGATGATGCTGCACGTGCGCCAGGGGAAAGGGCGCAAGGATCGTTATGTTCCCCTGTCCAAAATGCAGGTCCGCGGCCTACAGAGATACTTCCTGGCAGAAAACCCGGATACGTGGTGTTTTACGGGCAATGACAAATCAGGCAGACCGAGCCGGATCTCTTCCCAGGGCGTTCAGTGGATCGTCCGCGAGGCTCGCAGGCACAGTGGCATCCAAAAGGAGATCACCGCCCATATCCTGCGGCACAGCTATGCCACCCACTTGCTGGAAATGGGTCTGGACATTATGAGCGTAAAGGATCTTTTGGGACATGCAGATATCCAGACCACCCTTATCTACCTCCATGTGGCACAATCGGGCAGGCAAAGGCCGTTCAGTCCGCTGGACAGGCTTTATGGCCAATAGGGATGTCCAAGCCTGTCCATGAAGTAGCCCATATCCTGGAGCGAAACAGGGAGCACCTTGCCGCTCATTGTGCCAATAGCTGGCAAGAACGTACCCTGCACGCGTTGCGCAAATGTCGGACCTCGGCCTTGGGCGGTCACATCGATCGTTGTGAGAATCCAACCTGCGGTAGGTTGCACCTTAGTTATAACAGTTGTCGCAACCGTCACTGTCCGAAGTGCCAGGGCCATAAAAAAGAGGAATGGATCCGCGCCAGGGAGGCAGATCTGTTGAAGGTTCCCTACTTCCATGTAGTGTTTACCATACCTGCGGAGCTGAACCGGTTATGTCTGTACGAACCAAAGTTGGCGTACGGTCTTCTGTTCAAAACAGCTTGGGGCATTATCCGGGATTTTGGTGGCAATCCCAAGTTTTTGGGCGGCCGGATGGGAATGGTCGCCATCCTGCACACTTGGGGGCAGAACCTTTCGCTGCACCCGCACCTGCACTGTATAGTTCCCGGGGGTGGCATTGCCAGATCGGGCAAATGGAAACCTGCCAAGAGTAAGGGAAAGTATCTGTTCCCTGTAAAGGCAATGAGTAAGGTCTTCAGGGCTCGATTTGTGGCCGGATTGCGTAAAGCGCTGGGGAAGCAACAACCTCCCTCTTTTTACCAAAGCCTGTTCCAACATCATTGGGTGGTCTATTGCAAGCGTCCGTTCTTGGGGCCTTCACAGGTAGTGGAATACTTGGGCCGCTATACCCATAAGATTGCCATCAGTAACCATCGGATAAAAGGTCTGGAAGGCGGAAACGTACGGTTCATGGTAAAGGATTATCGGCACGGGGGCAAGAAATCTGTGCTTGCGCTGCCCGATGCCGAATTCATCAGGCGCTTCGCACTACATGTCCTGCCCAAGGGATTTACACGGATCAGGCATTATGGTATTTTGAGCAGTTATTACAAAAGAACTGTGATCCCGCAGCTCCAGAAAGACCTGGGAATGCCAAAGCTTGGGGAGACAGGGCCATTGATGCACCGAAAATGTCCAATATGCAAAAAGGGAAACCTTGTTACCGTTGCAACTTTTACCGCCCGTGGACCACCAGGGCACTGGCTGGAGCAGATCAATAATCAAATAAAACGACCTATATAAAAAAAAGCGCAAGTCACGCGCAACAGGATATCTATGGTCAAAAATGAAGGAAACTGAGTGAAAAACGTTGAAAAGAAGCGAAGAGGAACTGCAAAACCAATCTTGCACTTCTAATCTTCAATAATAAAGCAAGCAAATACTCCCAAACAAAAAAATCAACTATTAAAAACCCATCTTAAATCCAATCAATCCCCATAGTAGGCAAACCGACCAACACCGGTTCAGTCAACACGGCATTCATGTTGGGTCGTACCGACCACACGAATGCTTAGTTATT
>NZ_JACGLT010000031.1 GCF_014062315.1 Gelidibacter maritimus | reverse complement strand
AAGTTTATCCGAACCCTGTTCAATCTAATTTGTACATTCAAACAAATGGCCAAGAGACAATGTTTCTTGAGATTTTCAATTCGATAGGGCAGAAGATCTTTCAAAATACTTATAGCGACAATGTATCCTTGATTAAAATACCATTAGACAATTTTACTGAAGGATTGTATTTTATCAAGGGAAAACAAAATAGAAAAGTGTTTACTAAGAAAATTATTGTAAAACATTAAAGTTGTGTTTTATAATATTTTTGGAGCAGGACATTTTATTATTTGATTAGTAGTTGTTTGAAGCCTTCGACATTTTTGTTGGAGGCTTTTTTGTGTGTGCGCCTAGCATGATCGATAACTATAGGGTGCAAGTCCCGAACACGCCCTTGCAGTGGGAAGTGTTAGCTTAAGGTAAGGGTGTCCATCGCGAGGTGGAATCTGAAGGAAACTGGCGGCAAAGTCCTGGCCTGACGGACAGAAACTACATATAAGGCCAAAGTTGTCTGGATAAGGTTGCACACCAAACCAAAGTCCGATACTGCTCGGAGACAGCATGGTAAATGTAGCAGGCAGATGGGATGAAAGTTATCGCTCTTACCTAGGGAGATCTCATGGACGTGTGGAGACAATTTATGAAACACGGGGTAAAGCTTACCATGAGAAGTCAGCCGAGCCTATAGTACCAAGACAATGACTCATATTGGGAAGGGGTGAACTTTAAGGAGTGAGCAGTAAATGAATGTTACCATATGTTGAACGAAATGGAGAAAGAGTTAGAGAGTAGGGAGCATAAATTTGTACGCTATGCTGATGACCTTCTAATACTATGCAGAAGTAAACGCAGTGCAGAACGGACAATGAGCTCAATGATCCACTTTATAGAGGACAAACTGTTCTTAAAAGTGAATAGGGAGAAAAGCCAAAGTGCCCACATAAGGAAGGTCAAATTCCTTGGATACTCCTTTTACAAAAGCAAAGGAGAAGGGCGCCTACGGATACACCGAAAGAGTGTAGCCAAAATGAAAGCTAAAATAAAAGAGCTGACATCCCGTAGTAATGGCTGGGGTAATTCCCGAAGAAAAGAAGTCCTTCGCCAGTACATCACTGGTTGGGTGAACTACTTCAAATTGGCAGACATGAAGAATCGACTTCTTAGGATAGACGAGTGGTACCGAAGACGAATCAGGATGGTGATATGGAAACAATGGAAACGGATACGAACCAGAGTGAAGAATCTTATCAAGCTAGGGGTTAATAAATCCAAGGCTTGGGAATGGGCAAATACAAGAAAAAGCTATTGGCATACAGCTAATAGTTTTATCCTTAAGACCACAATCACCACGGAAAATCTGAGAAAAGCAGGCTATGTAATGCTGTCAGACCAATATCGAAAGGTTAGTATCAAAACTTAAGGAAGCGCCCAGTACGGATCCGTACGCTGGGTGCTGTGGAAGGTCGGAGCGGGAATTAATCCCGTTCCTCCTATCCGATTTAATATTCTCAACTGTGGATACAGTTTCTTGGTAAAGAACTGCTTCATGGTTTGGTACATTACTATAGATAAAAACGCAGTGCAGGCATATTTCATGGAAACATTTAGAGTAGGTGATAGCACGTAATTAATTTTAACCTGGATTTATTTGAAGTGAAAAATCTGCGTGACAACCAGCATTAGTTGTCAGGAAAATAATATAATCCTGGTCAGCAGACTTGCTTATTAGAAAGCGAAGTGATCTTAAAGATAAATCAATTCTCAAAAAAAATGAAAATCAATAAAAATTACAAACGAATCCATATTGAGCAGATACTTTATTATGCCCATTTTTATCCCGTAGAGGATCTGATTTTGTCTGATTTATACGGAAGATAACATCACAAGAAAGCAATGAAGGTATTTGACACTTTATTTTTAACATTGAAAATTTTAAAGGCGATTTTAATTAAAAACTAAAAATGGATTTTTGCACTTAACAAAAGATGTTCAATTAGATGTGTCGTTCAAGTTCAGTTCGGAAAATATCGTCAAATTAATAAGTTTTTTTGTTGCAATAGAAGAAGAGACGGATGCCTGTCGTATATAGGGGTTTGTTTGTTTTTTAATTCATTGAAATTTATCATATATCGTTTGTGTCTTCGCTGTCAGTGAGTTGTGAATTGTGTTTCTTGCTAATAAGACAGTTAAAAGGTTAGGTTTTCTGTATAGTAAAGGTCGAGTAAAGGTGTTTTATTGTACTTTATCTTATAATAATTTAATATTTGGGATCACAAACTTAACATAATCTTAATATAAAACTAAGTTTGAAGCTAACCTAAAATCAAATTATTATAATGAAAAAAAAACAATTTAGAAATCAAATTCACACCTGTAAAGGTCTGTTTTTATTGCTTTTTGGAATAGTGTCATTTGGATTTATGACCAACTCCCATGCTCAACAGATCCAAATAAGGGGAGTTGTAACTGACAACGCTGGAATACCGATTCCAGGAGCTACGGTTGTCATCAAAACAAATCAGACCGTGGGAACACAGTCGGATTTCGACGGGAACTATTTAATTGAAGTCCCAAATAACCAAACTGTCTTAGTATTTAGTTTCTTAGGATTTTTAACTAAAGAAATTACGGTAGGTACACAAACGACCATCAACGTAATGCTTCAGGAAAGTGCGCAGGATTTGGATGAAATAGTTATAGTTGGATACGGTACCCAAAAGAAAAGTGATGTCACTGGAGCCATTAGTTCTGTTAAAAGCGAGGACCTGACTAGAGTGGTCTCCACAAACCCTGTAGATGCACTTCAAGGCAGGGTTTCAGGTGTGACGGTCACGGCTTCTTCTGGAAGTCCTGGGTCTACGTCCGATATCACCATTAGAGGGATTGGAAGTTTTGGAAATAATCAACCTCTTTATATTGTTGATGGTGTCCAAGCTGATCCTTATTTTTTAAATGCAAATGATATTGAGTCCATTGAAGTTTTAAAAGACGCCGCTTCTGGTGCTATTTATGGAACGCGAGCAGCTAATGGTGTCATTATCATTACCACAAAGAAAGGTAAAGTAGGTAAAACAAAAGTCGAGATTGAAAGTTCATTAAGCTCCAATACAGCCAGAGAAGACATGAAGTTGTTAGATGCCGACGGTTACGTTTCCGTACATAGGCAGATGTATGAGAATGCAGGTGTCAGTATCCCACAGTATGTTCAAAACCCACCTAATGTAAATACTAATTGGGTAGATGAAACTCACAGAACTGGCCAATTAAATCTATTGAATGTTCGTGTAAGTGGTGCATCTGAAAATATCAATTATAGCGTAGCAGGCAGCTATGCTGACGAAAAAGGTATTTTAATCGGATCTGGATTTTCCAAGAAAGGCATCAATGCCAACATCTCATCTACTAAAGGAAGATTAAAAATCAACACGAGTTTAAATTACAGTGAAACGAATCGTGAGGATCATAAGTTTTCGCTGAGGGAGACCTATTTTATTTCGCCTTTGATTCCGGTATTAGATTCTTCTAAACCATCAGGATACGGCTATAGAAGTGGTGATTTACCGGACCATAGAAATCCAGTGGGTGAAAATACTATCATTGATGGGTACACCAAGATGAAGTATTTCTTAGGAAATGTTGGTTTCAATTATGAGATAATCGAAGGGCTGCACGCCAACGCAAATTTCTCCTTGTCCAACAGAGATAGTTATACATATGCTTTTCATCCTCCATTTCAAGTAAGAGATATTGATGATAATCCACAAAATAAATATGCATTTGTTTCTGAGTATAACAGTGAATTTAGAAGGTTAAATCAAGAGTATACCCTTAATTACATGTTTGACATCGACAAACATTCTATTAATCTACTTGCGGGATATCAAAGAATTTCTGAACCGTTTAAAGAGACCTATGCTCAAGCTGAAGGTTATAAATTTGATGAGGATGGCAATAAGATACCAGCCACCATATTAGACCCTAGTTTTAATACACTAAATGCTTTTAGTGATGGGACATATTCCGCACAGGGAACAAATGCTGGGTACGCATTGGTTTCACAATTTGGAAGGGTCAATTATGCCTATAATGATCGTTATTTATTTCAAGCGAGTGTGCGTAGGGACGGGAGCTCAAAATTCGGAAAGAACAATCAATACGGTGTGTTCCCTTCTTTAGCTGCAGGCTGGAAGATAACTGATGAAGATTTTATGCAGAACCAAAACATCTTCAATTTTTTGAAATTACGCTATAGCTGGGGACAAGCCGGCAATGATAGTGCTTTAGGGTATTACGATTATATCACTCTTATCACTCAAGGTAAAGATGGTGGTAATGGAGGGTACGTATTTGGTAATCCACAAACCTCTTATTTGGGAAGTATCGCACGTGATTTGCAAAACGACGATCTTCAATGGGAAACCAATACATCGTCAAACTTCGGAATCGATTTTGCCTCAATGAGAAATAAGTTAAAAGGAGCAATTAACTACTATAAAACGACAACACATGATTTACTTATTACAAAGGAGGTTTCACCATCGAGTGGTGTCAGGAATCCTATTGTTAACGTTGGTGAATTTGAAAACAATGGCTTGGAATTTGAGTTGGGCTATGTCAATAAAGATGGTGAATTTGGCTACTCTGCGTTCGGAACCTTTACTACCATTAATAGTGAGGTAACAAAATTAAGTAACGCAGATCAAAAATTATATGGGATAGGGTTATTGTTTGGATCAGACCATTTTGTGAACCAAACGCAAATCGGCTATGAGCCTGGAGCCTACTTTTTACCTGTGGCCGATGGTATTTTTCAAACACAAGCTGAAGTAGATGCCCACGGAGCACAACCAAATGCCGCTCCTGGGGACATTAGATTTGTTGATCAAAATGGTGATGGTAAAATAGATTCTAAAGATGAAACCTACCAAGGTACAGCGATTCCGAAATATGAATATAGCTTGAGTCTTTCTGCCGATTATAAAGGTTTTGATTTCACTGTATTCTTCCAAGGTGTTGGAGGCAACAAAATATACAATGGCAATGATTTCAGATTATTAAGTTTAGACACGGGAAGGAATTTTAGAGCTGAAGCTTCGAACGCATGGACAACTTCCAATACCAATACCAATATTCCAAGAGCAGTATTGGGCGACCCTAATAGAAACAGTAGAGCCTCTACCCGATTTTTAGAAAAGGGTGATTATTTAAGAGTAAAAACTATTCAATTAGGATATTCATTACCTGTCAGCGTTCTCGAAACCATGGACTTAGATGGGTTTAGAGTGTACCTGACTGGACAAGACTTATTTACATTTACTAAATATAGTGGTTTAGACCCAGAAGTTGGAGGAAATGTATTGTCTAGGGGTATTGACAATAATTTATATCCAAAATATAAATCTATCATTTTTGGAGTACAACTAGCATTTTAAGAATTATTAAATATAACATAATGAAAAACGTATATAAAATAGTTTTAGTTGCTTTTATATTATCAACTATAACATCATGTAATGACGATGACTTTTTAGAACAAACATCAGTTGACCAATTGACCTCAGCCAGTTTTTGGAGAAATGCTGAAGATGCTCAGTCTGGTTTGGTTGCGGCATATTCAGAATTGGAATCAAGAAGTAATTTTTGGGATGGATGGCAAGAAGGTCGGCCAGTAGTTGAATATTTTAGATCGGATTACGCTTTACCGGGACCAGATGCAAGTAATTATGCGCACTGGATGTCTATCTTCAATTTCAATTATACCAATGGGCATACTTTTTTAGATGTGATATGGACCACAAACTATAAAGGATTAAATTTTTCAAATCAAGTGATTACTAAAGTTGGAGAAATGTCCTCTGACAAGATATCAGATGCGGAGAAAAAACAAATAATAGGAGAAGCTACATTTTTAAGAGGTTATTACCATTTTAAATTATTAACGCTTTATGAACAAATTATTGTAAGAGATGAGTTGATTTCCAACGAAACCTTGGATAAGCCGTTATCCTCTCGTCCAGAGGCCTGGGGAGTGATAATTAATGACTTTAAGCAGTCTGCTGAAATGCTGAAATCAGTTGATAATACCGAGCCTGGCAGAGCCACAAAAGGAGCTGCCCTAGCCTTTTTAGGGAAAGCATATTTGTACAAGGCTGGAGACGCTTCATCTTCTGAGGCCTCCGATATTGAAAATGCAGCACAAGCTTTTAAACCCATTGTTGAAGGCACCGTAGGCTCTTACGCTTTAGAATCTGACTTTTTAAGTTTATTTAATGGCGAAAACGAAAACAACAAAGAATCCATCTTTGAACTGCAGTTTAAAACAGGAGATGCCACTTCAGATAATTCAACAAGATTACATGCTTTTGTAGGAGATTGGTCCATAGGTGGATGGGGCGGTATTGCGGCAACCATGAACGTTGTCAACGAAATGAAAAGTGAAGGTATGATTGCTAATAATGGTTTATATGATAATAGACTGTACGGGTCGCTCTATTTTAAGGACCCATTTTATAATGACACCAACACCAATGAAATGCAGGGTGGCACGTGGGATGATCTAATGATTGAAACGTATGGGGATACCAATGACAACGCTGCCTATTTTAGAAAATGGCTACCTAATTATGTATGGGACAATGGCTATGTTGGGGTAAATGTGGTATTAATGCGCTATGCTGATGTCTTACTCATGTACGCTGAAGCCTTGAATGAAACTGGAGCTACACCTCAGGCTATTGACATCATAAACAACGTTAGGGCAGTGCATGGGTATATGCCTCCAATAACGGTCACCTCTCAAGCTGATGTTAGAAAACAAATTATCCATGAACGAACCATGGAGTTGACTTTGGAATCTGCTCGATTTTTTGATTTACGTCGCTGGGGTATGCTAGACCAAGCGATGCAAGAAGCAGGACGTACCAATTTCAATTCCGCATCTCATGCTTATTTACCAATACCATTGTCTGAGATTCAGTCAAATGGAGCCGTTGACTGATTTGAAAAGGTAGTGTAATCTACACTCAAAATGGATCATCCATATATTCTATGGATGATCTGTAATTGGGGTCCAAATTATCATATCTGCTTATAAAAATTTTAATAACCTTTAATTAATTTTAACATGCACAACTTTAAACATTACAGCACCCTTCTTGTGTGCTTTCTATTGGCTTTGTTTTTCGGCCAGCCCATGTTGTCTCAGAATACTGACGGCAAAATTTGTCGTTCTGAAGAGCAGATGGAACTTCTTTACCAGGCAAACCCGAGTTCCAGGGCAGAACAAAGGATCCTGTCGCGATTGGTCAACAGTTCAGAGGAAATCCAGCGTAGAGATCCGGGGGCATCTTATGTGATCCCTGTGGTATTCCACGTTTTCGGAACGACCTTCAATTCTGGGACCGTTGTCAACGATGCACTTATAAAAGACGCCTTGATGAAAACGAATGAAGACTTCCACGGACTTAATGCTAAGTACTCAACCATTGCGCCACCGTTTGATGTCATAAAAACACCATTGGACGTGACGTTCAGACTGGCACAGCTGGACCCGCAGGGAAATCCGACAAGTGGGATCATGTACTATCCTGAAGCTGGGGGTATGGGTAACTATGATTCTCCGGTAGTGGCCCAGGTTGCCTGGGACAACAGTAAATACATGAACGTATATATCACCAGGGACCTTTATAATGATGGCGACTATTACAATTCCGGCGTGGCATGGTTGCCTGACACCTATATGACCAACAACAATACTGCGCGCGTTGTTTATAACGGGAGCTATCTTGGCACCAATACAGATGATAACTTCAGATCTATTTTGACCCATGAATTTGGACACTTTTTAGATCTGCACCATACCTTTAGAGGAGGAATCTGCAATAATAATCCATTGGATGGTGACGAGGTTGCGGATACGCCTTCCCATATCAACAATTCTTCCGGGACTAACTGCCAGGTGATCTACAACTGTCTGAACCAACAGATAAACAATGAGAACTTCATGGATTATACGGATTGTTATAAAATGTTTACCAGGGGCCAAGTCGACAGGATGGTGAACGCCCTGGACAACTCACCGGCACGGAATACCTTGTGGACGGCATCAAATCTTGCTGCCACGGGTCTTGATGTCGAGCTTGGGCCTAGGATAATTGCTAGCAACTCTTTTTTTGAAGAGCGCTATCTCAATGACGGTGTCGTGGAATCCGTAATAGAGCTCATGGCTACAGAGGCCAATTTTGCACTTGCTGCGGGTGAGTATGAGGAGGGCCTGCATTATATTGCGAACAATGTGCCCGTGGGAATGACAATGAAAATATCTGCTTCAAATAGTACAAGGGCAATCGTTGCGTTGGAAGGTATTTCGGAAAACCATCAGGCAATCAACACAGTATCGGATCTGGAGATTGTCTTTTTAGATCCTATGATCGAAGGAGGGGTTTCTTTATTGTATGCCGATACCTTGAGCAACCTTGTTGTGAACTTCAGCGATGTTTATACTGAAGCCTGCCAGCCTACAATTGGCTATTCAGGTTACACCTATATATCCAATGTTACCTTTGATGGGAGAAGTAATGAGACAATAAATAATTATTTCTCAGATTATACGGAAGAGTTATCCTATCCAGTCATTCCGGGCGCAACTTATCCGCTGTCGGTTACTACCAATAGGGGAGATGGCGGTGATCCGGATAACCTAAGAATCCAGGTCTGGATCGACTGGAATTCCAATTTTGTTTTTGAAGATTCAGAGTTGGTGGCTTCACAGGCCTACAATAACCGAGAGACGGACGGAGATGGGGATTATACTTATACGACTGACATTCAGATACCTGCCGATGTGGATTTGGGGAAGATAGCCATTAGGGTCATGGCCCATTTTGTAATGGGTACAGATGGGGACACTGCCTGCAGCTATATAGATAGTGGAGAGGTCGAAGACTATGGCTTGAATATTCTTGATGAAAGTACAGAGCTTACTGTTGAGTTTTCTGGAAACCCCAAGGCTGTGAACTTTTCCGAACCAGTTTCATTTGCTGATCTGTCGATCCCCGATGCCGGAGATAGCATTAGCTCCTGGTTATGGACCTTTGAGGGAGCTAGCACCCCAACATCTACGGACCAAAACCCTAAAAATATATTTTATACTGAAGGAGGCGAGTTCGATGTCACATTGGAGGTCACAACAACCAATGGGAAGGTGGGGACCCTGACCAAACCAGATTACATAAAATCCGAGTTAAGGTATTGTGAGACAAGTCCTGATTATGGTTCATATTTCAGTGTTAACAATGTCATATTGGAGGACATCAGCCACAATCCGGGAAAAAGTAACTATTATGATTATTTCGATTCTGTGACTACAGACCTTGCAGCGGGAATGACATATCCTATGACAATTACCTCGGAATTGGGTGATGGGGGAATAAATGACTATAACAGGGTTAAGGTATGGGCTGACTGGAACTATGACAGTGAATTCTCTGAAAGTGAATTGTTGATAGACAGATTGGTTTCCGGTGAAGATTATGATGAAAATGGCAACTACACTTTCACTGCGGACATACTAGTGCCGTACGGTGCATCGGTTGGCAAAAGAGTGGCTTTAAGGGTTATAGGTCACTATGAAGATGGGTTCACTGGACCATGTGGGAGTTTTGATAGCGGAAACGCAATTGACTATGGGATTGATATCGTTAGCGGGGTTTCTGGAATTACGGCATTGGCAACCTCTAGCTCTGAAGAGTTTTCTTTTACGGAACCGTTGGTGTTCACGGACCGATCCTCAAGTTCATCTGCCATTACAAATTGGGAGTGGACTTTTGAAGGTGGGACCCCAGCTTCATTTGCAGGGCAAAATCCACCTGAAATAACCTACGACGAGCCAGGGATCTATAGCTACTCCTTGACAGTTACAAATGCCGAAGGGGAAACAGGTTCATATACAGGCAGTGTGAG
>NZ_JACGLT010000030.1 GCF_014062315.1 Gelidibacter maritimus | reverse complement strand
TAACGTTTTTGTATAAAGAAAGTTGCGTTTTTGTGGGCGAGGATTTTCCGTAGGAAAATCAGAAGCAAGCAAAAATGCAACACACTTTAATTAAGCACAAAATAGCAATTTTTTTTATACGGTGTTGCAAGTAGTAGTTTTTTTGTTCCGATTACTTTTATTTATCTTTAATCTGCTAACTTTTTCCAATTCCGTTTGAGTAAGAAATTCCGTTTGAGTAGATATTCCGTTTGAGTGAAAATTCTGTTTGAGTGGAAATACCGTTTGAGTGAGATTCCGTTCGAGTAAGAAATTCCGTTTGAGTAGAAAATCGGTAGAGTAAATTCAGCGTAATATTTGTTAAAAATCAGATTTATTTTATTTGCGAATTGTTTGCGTTTGAGTGTTTTCCGCTATTACTTGCAACGTTTAGTATAACCGCAGTTACGGGATTAAATTTAATGTTTTTCGGATAAGCACCTAAGATAGCAATTACGCGTGGATTCGGACGCAGTCGAATCCGCCGTAATTTCGGTTATACATTGTTGTAACCAGTGCTTTTAATTCCGAATTAATATTTCAGTCAATATTTTTTTCGGAAAGCTGTATTCAATTCTATTTGGTTTTTCAGAGTTTAATTTTCCGTTTTTATCTTTGTATTGCAGAAATAAAATAACTTTTATAAAGTCTGAGGTAATTTCCTCAATCTCACACATCGTAATTCGGATTTTATAACCGTCGATAAATTTAGTCGATTCCAAATATTGTTCCGAAAACCAGTTATTATGTCCATTATCAGCTCTGTGCTCCAAAAATTCTATTTTTTTATTTTCAAGTTCGATTGTGACTTTATCCGTCAAATCTTTATTGTCAAGCTTTATACCTCCAAAAGAATAATTATAAAAATCCAAATGAGCCATTTTTCCGACATACGAATTGTCAAGTTCAGATACACTTACATATTTTATGTCAGAACCATCTTGTGCAATAGCATTAAATGTAAAAGTCAGAATTATTAAAAGGATTATTTTTTTCATTCGTTTCGTTTCTTGCATTGGTTACAACGGTCTTGTGTATGAAACGTAGCGTATAAATAAACACTAACTTTTCGGATTTAGCACGAGCCGAATTTTTATTTTTTCTATTTATCTTTTAATTTCTAAATATACAAAAATAAAAATTTGGCGAACTTAATAAATAAGCAAAAACCTCTCGGAAAGCCTATAATAGCTATGTTTTATACACGTTGTTGTGTGTAGTGTTTTTTTCGTTCTGCTTGGTTTTCCGATGTTTGTTATTTAGTTCAAATGTGAGCGTTGGCAAGACATACGCTTTTACAGTTTTGGTGAAGCTTGGATGATGCGACTGGAAATGTGTATGGCTTTTTAGCGTTGGCTTTTCATTCTCTATATATTCTTTTCAATCGTTGCAATTTCAGTAGGTTCAATTTCGTAAAGCTCGTAGATAATCGTGTTGATTTTACTTTCGGCTTTTTCCAATTCCGTTGTAATTTGCTCCAATTCTTTTGTTAATTGTATTTCTCGGTCAAAATTGTTTTCCGCTTTTGCTTTGTCCAACAGCTCTTGATAATCGGAACTTTTTTGAGTTTTAGAAATAATACTGTTAACTAAATCAGCAATTTTTTCTTGCGTTTCAACACTCGGATTTATTAAAGGTAAATTTTCTAAAGGTGTTTTGTCAATTTGGTAGTTGTTTCCTTGCATTTTCCCTTTGTACTTTAACCAAAACGCAATCAAATTCGAGTTTAAAATCCCTGTGAGATACTTTTGATTAATTCTATCAGTTTTTATGACCATAAAAGTCCTATTGACGTAAGCATCAAAGGCTGTATAAGTAAATCTTGGTCGAACTGAACATTTTCTTAATGAAAATATTTTTTCTCCTTTAAAATACTTTTTGTCTCTCGAACGATGTAATCCATAAGGTTTGTTTACCGAAGTGAAAACGTCTAAAAACTTGTCTAAATGCTCTTTTACGTTTGGATAAGGAAGTATTTTTTCTTCGTTTTTGAAACTTGAATCTGTGTAAATAATCCAAAGTTTATTTTTTGGATTACCATAGTATTGTTGCAATTCTGTTGTTGTATAAAATGGTTTTAAAAGTTCTTTTTCCTTTTGGTTTAAGTTCAAATTGTCATATTCTACTTGACTTAAATTAAAAATTCCATCGCCAATTTCTACATTTTCGATTACTTCTTTATGCTTTTTATTGACAAAATCTTGCAATAAATCAATACCTGAAGCGATTTCTTTTGAATCTAAACTAAAATTTTCTTTTGCCTTTATTTTCTCAATTATCAAATTGAGTTCTGCGTTTATAAAATTAATTGGCTGATTTATTAATTCTTTCTTTACGATGTTTGATATAAAATACTCGTATTTCTCGTCTGCGATTTTTTCTAAAAATAGTTGAGCATCTTCGTGTTTTATTTTGCTGTTAAGCACTTTGGAAAAGTTAAGACCATAATTTTCATTATTGTCACTTCTTTTCATAATGTAAATCATAGTTTGAATACCTGCGGAATCAAAAACTTTAAAATCACTAAAGTCGATAAAATCTACGATTTTGCCTTTTTTAATAATGTAATCTCTGAATTTTGAAGCTCCATCATTGGTTATCCAATTGTTTGGTGCGATGTAGCCGATTAAACCATAATCTTTTTTTATAATATCTAAAGCTAAAGCACCAAAGAAATACCACAAATCCATTTTACCTTGATAACAAGAATGTTCGTGTAAACCATCAAAAGCGGATTTGTTTGTAGCCTCTTTTATGTATGGTGGATTTCCAATAACAATATCAAAACCACCATTTTTCATAATGCTTGGAAATTCTTTGTGCCAATCAAATTCTGATGCTAAAAGTGAATTTCCACATTTAATGTTATTGTTTAATTTAGAAAGTTTTCGGTCTTTTTTTGCTGTGCGAAGCCAAAGTGATAATTGAGCAATTTCAACACTTTCTTCGTTAATATCTACACCGAAAAGGTTGTTTTCTAAAATGTTTTTATCTGTATCGAATAATCTCAAAGGTGAATTAGTCAAGTCTGCAATTATATCGTCTATTTTTTCGTGTTCTTCAATTAAGTAATTTAATGCTTGGTTTAAAAAAGCTCCACTTCCACAAGCTGGGTCAATAACTTTTAGGTTTGTCAACCAATTTTTATATTCGGTTAAGGTTTTGAAAAGTTTCTTTCCTTTTACCGTTAAAGTCTTGTCTTTTTTTAGAAACGAATCATCATATTCAATTTCTTCAATGTCGAGTTTTTTTCTTTTGTCTATGCAAAGTTGACCAATCGTATTTGCGACAATGTAAGTTGTTATATATTTTGGTGTGTAAAAAACACCATCTTTTTTTCTTTTTGTTCTTTTTTGGTCGGAAACTGTTCCCTCAATTTCTGCGGTTACTTCTTCAATTTCATTTAACGAATGCTCAAAAATATGACCGAGAATATTTACGTCAACTTCTGTGTTAAAATCATAAGTTGATAACTTTTTTAAATCGTCAATTAAAATTTCATCATCAATATTTAGGTTGTTGAGCAACAAATCTTCGTAGAATAAACCACCATTGTAAGCTGGAATATTGTCGGATTCTTTTTTCCCTTTTCTACCAATATTCATATAACCGAAATACTGCTTGAAAATTTCGTAAATCGGTTTGTATGCGTCTTCTTCTTTTAAAATGTCAAAACGCTTAATTATTCTTGAAATTGAATTTGGTGGCAATAAGCCACTATCTTCTGCAAAAAGTATAAATAAGAAACGGTCTAATAGTTTTTGAGACTTTTTGAAAAGTAATAACTTATCATCATCTGGATGATTGACAATAAGATTATTGAATAGTTTATTTTTGAAATGAGAATAGTCTTTGTAAAGTTCTTCTGAAATTTCCTTTTCGTGGAACTGTGTTTCTTTTTTGAGTTTTATTGGAAGATTTGAAAAAATACTTTCTTTGTGAAGTATTAAATAGAGTAGCTCAAATCTTTCTCTGTCGAGAAAAAACAAATCAAATTCCTCAAATTCCGTAGAGTAGTCAATGTAAAAACGAATTTTCTGAAAATTTGAAGTAATTACATATTTACATTCTGGTTGATTGTTTTTGTAATTAAAAGCTTGTTGTGTAATTTTTGTTAAATCCTTTGTTTTTGTTGATTTCAGCTCAATTACTGCAATTGCATTTTCATCTTTTAAAATTGCTCCATCTGCTTTTTTTCCGTCCGTTTGGTTTTTAAATTCTCGCTGTAAATTAAAATTTTCGTCTGGACGAAGTGTATAACCTAAAACGTCAACAAATATTTCTCGTAAAAAACCATCTTGATATTCTTCTTCTTTGAGCGTTTTTATTTGCTCGATTTTCGCAGAATTGTAATTCAGTCGGAATGTTTGGAAAGCTTTTTCTACCTTTTCTTGGTCAAGGTTTTTGAGGTGTTTTTTTATTACGGATTTCTGAAATATTGGCATTTATTTTGGTTCGGTTTTTTCTTTCACAAGATACTATTTTTCGAGCGTTGGCAAGAAACAGCTCTTTTATTTTTTTCGCGTTGGCATTTCGCGTTGGAAAAAAAATAAATGTGCTGTTTGAGCGTTGGCGTTTTTAGTTCAAATGTTCAATTTCAGCACGATTTTTTACATTACACACAACGTTTCGTGTATGAGCAGTGGCGTGGTTCGTCACGGACAATTGCAAACAGTTACTTGCCATTGGAAATTCCGCAGGAATTTCCAAGTAGGCGAGGACAAGCCATTGCTTATACACATTGTTGTAAACTGGCTTTTATCCATAGTTAAATGCCAGAATAATTAGTACTGATACAAAACTTATTAGACAAACTGTTATCGATATTCCGCAAATCCGTCCCCAAAGTTTTAGATAAAATGAATCATTGTTTTTACTAAATATATTATTAATTTTTTTGTCAGTAAACCCAAATGCAGTTTTAAAAACTCCTTTCACATAATCATCGGCACTTTGATATTCACTCGCAGACCATTCCGCTAATCTTTGATATTCCGATTTTAAATAATCGATATAGTATTTTTTCGATTCTTCAGTTTGCGGTTGGTTATAAAGATTTAGAACGTCCGCGTAATCGTGGTCAAAGTCAGCTTTTATTTTCTGATAAATTTCGTGAATATCATCAGGTTTTTTTAGCTTCCTTGTTTCTGTTGGCATAGTTTTTTCTTTCGAAAAGGCACCTTCTAAATAGAACATTATGTTCTGGTATTTTGTAAGGAAAAGAAGAGCCGAAAATCTATAAATTATTCCACTAATAATTGAAGTAGTCAACAATATCAAAACAGTCTTTAAAATGCAATCCGAATAGTTTTCATTTATGTTTGAAATTTTAGATACAATCAGCGAAATGGCTGTAACAGAAAAACCTACAATCCATACAAGTATTTTATCATTTTGACTAAAATTGAATATGAAATTCGCTTTGGTTTTTTCCAAAGTTCCGTAAGTCTGTCTTAATCTTGTATCAAAAGGTCTTTCCATTTACGACGGTTTCTTTAGCTTGTTTACAACGTTTCGTGTATGGAACGTAGCGTATAAATTTAACAATAACTTTCGGATTGGCACTTAGCCAAATCTCTGATTTGGAACCACATTATCCATATTACAGCCAAATCAAAGATTTGGCGGACTTCGCAAATACACACAGACCTTACGGAAAGCACTGATTAGCTATGTTTTATACACATTGTTGTGTGCAGGCTTTTATTTTTCCGTTCGAGTGGAATCCGCTGAGAATGTTGCGTTACGATTGGTTTTTTCTTTTAATCCGCAATTTTCCGTCCGAGTAAGATCCGTCGTAAACGTTGCGTACTGATTGTTTTTTTATTTTAATCCGTAACGATCCGTTTTGATTGGTTTCTTTATCTTTTAATCCACAACGATTCCGTTTGAGTATAATCCGTTGGGAATTTTCCGTAATGATTGGTTTATTTTTTTCTCCGAAGCGTTCCGTCTGAGTGAATTCCGTTAGGAAAGTAGCTCGTCAAACTTGTTTTATTTTTGTCTTAAAAAACCAAAAAAAAAATTCGGGAAAAGTTGTGTTGATTTCCGCGAAATTCGGCTTGCACACAACGTTGATGTGTATGAGTTGTGGCGTGTGTCGTCACGGACGATTCCAAACGGTCAACTGCCTGTGGAAAATCCGCAGGATTTTCCAAGTAGGCACAGACCCAGCCATAACTTATACACGGTGTTAGGCACTGGCATTTTCCATAATTTTAATAAATCGGTTATGGTTTTCTGTTAGTTTATTTTCTTTACTGTAACTTTTTAAATAATTCACTAATTCAGACGGTTTAGCTGATTTCATAAAAGATTTTTCACTTAAAATTCCGATTTCAAAATTCGATAAAGAGGTAGTCATTCCCAATTCAGCATTTAGACCTTTATTCTTATTGGTAATTATGCCGACTTTATATATTTCTCCATTTTTTGTAATTGAATAATACACTTTTTTTGAGTTGGATATTTTGTCAATTGTATCAAAAGTTTGTTTAAATAATCTCTGTTTTGATTTAGTTCTTTTGTTTGTTTTATTCAAAATGTTCAATGCGATGTCTATTTGCAGGCACTCCTTTTCAATTTCTTTTCTTGACGATAATATTTCGTAGTCACTTTTCCTCAAATTTTCTTCATTAGGATAAATAGCAAATTCTCTTATACAACCTCTAATAATTGCTTTTTGCAAACTCGTTAAATTCTTTATCGGATAAGATAATTTCGAAGTGATAATGTTTAGTTTGTTGATATGGTCAATATCTGAATTCTTTTTTCTTAATTCAAAAGATTCTTTAATCATCTCTATTTCCTTGTCTTCAAATATCTTCATAATCTTGGTTTTGCTTGTGCCTAACGTTTCGTGTATGAGCAGTGGCGTGGTTCGTCACGGACAATTCCAAACAGGTACTTGCCATTGGAAAATCCGCAGGATTTTCCAAGTAGGCGAGGACAAGCCATTGCTTATACACATCTTAAGTTTGATTTTCTTTAAATCGGTTAACTTTAAGTATTAATCAGAAAGAACAAAAGAGCGGAGTAAGGTTACTATACACGGTGAAGCTTTTAGACTTCGGCAACATTGATAATCCCCGCTCTTTTACTACTTAAATCACGTTCAGTTCTGTGAGGCCTGGACCTCGTTTTCAAGTTGTTGTGACCCAAGTAGCTGGTTCTTTCATAAAATAAATTCTTATGAATAAATATAAGGAAACTTTCGGAGTTGACATCAGCAAGGATGTCTTTGATTTGTACGGCAGCAATAGTGGCCACAACCAGTTCAATAATGATGGGAAAGGGTTTGGATCATTTTTAAAGATCCTTCCCGAAGGTGCCATTGTGGTCATGGAAGCTACGGGGTACTATCATTACAGGCTCGCACAGTTTCTTTACAAGAACCATGTGGTGGTATCTGTGGTAAACCCCTTGTCGGTGAAACGTTTCATTCAGATGAAGCTGGCCAAGATAAAGACCGACAAGAGCGATGCCAAGGCCATCTGTGACTATGCGATGGCAAACGAAGTTCCGCTATACAATGCCCTGACGGACGTACAGGCGGAGTGCCTGCAACTGTTTCGGTTGTTGGACAGCTACCTCAAGAAGCGTACCGCCACTAAGAACAAGATGCACGGTGAGGAGACCTTGGGAATCCCTTCGAAGTTTGTATACAGGTCCCTCAAACGGGACAGGAAGCACCTGGACGGGGAGATTGCCGGGATCGAGGAACGTCTGCTCTCGCTCGTAAAAAAAGAGCAACAGCACCAGCTCACTCTTTTGACGAGCGTTCCGGGTATTGGCCCAAAGACCGCATTGTTTCTAATTGTGGTGACCGATGGGTTTTCCAAATTTGAGACTGCCGGTCAGCTGTGCAGTTATGTAGGCATTACACCTACAATTCGCGAGTCGGGAAGCAGTGTGCGCGGTCGTAGCAGGATCAGTAAGGTCGGAAATAAGAAACTTCGCAACCTGCTGTTCCTTTGCGCATTCAATGCCTGTAAGCACAATAGGGCCTGTCGTGAACTTTACCAGCGGCTTGTAAATAAGGGGAAAAGCAAGAAACTGGCACTGATTGCGGTGTCCAATAAATTGCTCAAGCAGTGTTTTGCGATTGCTAATTCAGGAAATCCTTACGATCCAGAGCATGTATCGGTTCTGAAACTGCAATAGTTAAAATTAATATTATGAACATGGTGTTTGCTTGTTGGACTGGAAACAAATCGACCGTAGGAGATTTGTTCCATTTCAACAATGCCAAGATTTTTATGGTTAAAATTTAAGGAAGAAAAGACTTGTTTTTTACCTCAGTTCTTTGTTAGCCACTGGCTTTTCTTATATGTTGTAAATTTCATTTATTTCTAATTCATTTCTTATTGACTGAATTGTAATTAAAATCAAGTCAGTTGTGTTCGATATAAAAAATGAAAGTAAAATTATAGTCATTGTAAATTCAGTCCAGATATTTAAGTTAAGAACAAAAGCAAAAACACAAACAATTAAAAGGACTAAAAAAACGACCATATTGATTAAACCTTTAATATAAAATTTTGGAAGCTTTTCAGAATTTAGTGAATTCAAATAATAATGCTTTTCAAAAATGACTGAATCAAATTCAGTTAATAAGTCTTTCAGCTGACTCTTATAGTTTTGTTTGTCAATTTGTCTTCCGGTAATTTTTTGATAAAGTTCATCAATTCTATTCATCCAATATCTTGAACAACCATTAAAATTAACAATGTCGTCGCTTGACCTATCAAGAAAATACCAAAATGAATTAGCATATTCTTTATATCTAACAATTTCATCTAATGTGTAATTTTTCGGATTGAATTCTGTGAAAAAGGAAAAACTGTTGTCTCCGTCTTCAAGTCCTTTTAGAGCAAGATATGCTTGTCCATCTGTTCCATAAATTTCTTCACTAATTGTTGTTGACTCATCATAAGTGAATTTTCTGTGACCAGGCAAATCATAACCTCGATATTCCTCATAAGTAAGTTCTTCATACTTATGGTCAACAATAGATTTTATGTTAACATCTTTAAATCTCCAAAATTCGTGTAATCCTCTAATATGAAAAGCAATTCTTCGTAAATAGGTGATTTTCGATGATAATAAGTCTATTTCTTTTTTTCGTTCAATTTTAATTGACTTTTCTGCAAAAAGTTTTGAAAATAAATAGGTTACGATTATTGCTATAATTATTGATATCACAGAAATCAGTGTCGAAAGAATTTCTTTTTTTTCAAATTGTTCTATATCTGTGTATTTTAGGAATATCCAAAAGCAAGCGAATGTTACAATAGGATAAATAAATATTCTCGCAGTATCACTTATGATTGGTTTTTCGGTCATTTTTTTTCAGCTTGTGGCTAACGTTTCGTGTATGAGCAGTGGCGTGGTTCGTCACGGACAATTGCAAACAGGTACTTACCATTGGAAAATCCGCAGGATTTTCCAAGTAAGCGAGGACAAGCCATTGCTTATACACATTGTTAGCAAACGTATTTATTTAATCAGCGTTTTTATATTTTTCGCAATTTTTCATTTCCTGAATCAAGTCGTCTTTGTCATAATTCATCTGATATTTTTCTGGGACAATTCCGTTTATCATTTCAATTAGAGGACTTAATTCGGGATGATAATAATTTGATAAATGAACAGTTTTAGACAAGGAATCTTTTTTGATAGTAAATGACTTCACATCGCCATCATCAATACAGTCGTTCCTATAATTTGTTTTTAAGCTATCAATATTAATTTCAGATATTTTTTTAAGTTGTCGTTTCGGTAAATCCAACGTAGAGTAGAGAACACTATCCTTTTCATTTTCTAAATCGCCACGATAAGTAATGGTCAATTTTTCATTCGTAAGATTATAAAGGACAGAGTATGCAAGAGAATAATTGTAATCCGCAACTGATAATTCAAATGGTTCAATCGGTTCTTTATTACAAGAAATTGTAAAAACTAAAACTATTGATGTCATCAATCCGATTGCGTTTCTCATATGTTTGCTAAC
>NZ_JACGLT010000003.1 GCF_014062315.1 Gelidibacter maritimus | reverse complement strand
AAGAGGCTGTCTAAAAAGGCAGTCTCTTTTTTTATGCTTTAGATTTAGAAAAAAGCTTTGATTTTCGTATCTTAATGTTATGAAAAGCAACGTTATATGGAAGACCAATAGCCAGTCACAATTGAGTCTTCTCCCACCCAGTTATAATGATTTTGTTCCAGAGCATCATCCCGTGCGTATCGTCAACAGCATTCTTGATCAAATAGATATCAGTTCCATAGAAAGGACCTATAAAGGCGGTGGCACCTCGAGCTATCATCCCAGGGATCTGCTCAAAATTTTGGTCTATGCTTATCTTCGCAACTTATATTCATCCCGTAAGATCGAACAGGCCTTGGGTGAGAACGTCCATTTTATGTGGCTCGGCGGCTGTATCCAGCCTGACCATAATACCATCAGTAATTTTCGATCGGGAAAACTCAAGGGAAAGTTCAAAAAGATCTTTAACCAAGTTGTCATTCTGCTGGCAGAACAGGGCTACCTGAGCTTAAAGGACATCTTTGTTGATGGCACCAAGATCGAGGCCAATGCCAATCGCTATACTTTTGTTTGGGGAAAGAGCATCAAGACCTCGCGCACGCGCATTGAAAAACAGCTCAAGGATTTATGGCGCTATGTAGAGACCGTATATGCAGAGGAAGAACAAAAGCCCAACCAGCCTGATAATTTTAAAGCCATAGATCCCAATGAAGTATCCCAAACGATCGATAAGATCAACCGGGCTCTCCAGGGAAAGGATGTTGATAAGAAAGTAAAACAAAAGCTCAATTATGCCAAGAAGAACTGGCCAAAGAATATTGCCAAATACAATAGCTACGAAGCGCAGATAGGCGGGCGCAACTCCATGAGCAAGACGGATCCCGACACCACCTTTATGAGGATGAAAGAAGACCACATGCTAAATGGCCAGCTCAAACCAGGTTATAATCTACAGGCAGCCACCAACAACCAGTTCATAGCAAACTACACCCTTGCACAGACCACGGCAGACACTGCCACACTTATCGAGCATACCGAAGATTTTATAAAAGGTTATGGAAAACCGCCCGAAAGACTGACGGCCGATGCAGGCTATGGCAGTGATGAAAACTACACCTACCTCGAAGACAATGATATTGAGGCTTTTGTAAAATACAATTACTTCCACAAGGAACAGTTGGATGAAAAACGTGGCAAGAACAAAAATCCTTTTGCAGCAGATAAGCTGTTCTATAACGATGAAGCAGATACCTATTATTGCCCTATGGGGCAGCCGATGGATAATATAGGGAGCTATGTGAGAAAAACAGCTACCGGATATGAACAGAAAATAGACAGATATCAGGCTAAAAACTGTATAGGCTGCCAGCTTAGAAGCCTGTGCCATAAATCAAAAAGCAATCGTATTGTAGAGAGGAACCACAAGCTGGTCAGGCTTAAGGCAAGAGCGAAACAAAAATTATTGAGTCCACAAGGTATTGCCCACAGAAAACAAAGATGTTGGGATGTGGAGGCAGTATTTGGTAACATAAAACACAATATGAACTTCAGAAGGTTCATGTTAAGGGGCCTTGATAAGGTAGAAACAGAAATAGGCCTCATTGCCATGGCGCATAACCTTAAAAAAGTGAGTTTAGCGATGTAAGAATCGCTTTGCCCAATTTTAACCCAGAACTAATTGCCCAATTATCCGAGCAAATCCATAATGAAACCAAAAGAACCAAAAAAATAAAAGGTCGCCTAAATAGTTTTTAGACGACCTCTTTTGTTTTTTATATATAGGCCTAAATTAATCCAACCCACCTCTACGTTCTGGAGAACGCTGAGTTGGCCATTCCATTTGTTTACCGGTGCGTTCGCTTACTGGCAGTATAATTTTTTCGCTTGATACTTTTGTATCGTCTTCACTTGCCATATACGCTAAAATCGCGGTCAAGATAGCGTTGTTTCTTACATCGTCAAAAACAATTTTATCATAAGTGTCCAAGTTAGTATGCCAAGTATAATTCCAGTAGGACCAATTCAATGAGCTCAAATTAAATGATGGAGCTCCAGCCGCCACGAAAGAGGCGTTATCAGAACCACCGCCACTTGGTGAGCCAGGGAAGTTAGTTTCAATATGCTTGGTAATATCTTTAGGCACGGCACGTAACCAACGCGTCAAATAATCATAAGCATGTAAATATCCTGCGCCTGATAAATTAACTACACGACCTGTCCCGTTATCTTGATTGAATACAGCTTGGATCTTATCCATCATTTCTGGATGGTCTTCAACAAAAGCACGCGACCCATTCAATCCTTGCTCCTCGCTACCCCAGTGGCCTACCAAAATAGTACGCTTAGGATTAGGATAAAACTTTTTCAACAAACGCATCGCTTCCATCATTACCAAGGTTCCGGTACCGTTGTCAGTGGCTCCTGTACCACCATCCCAAGAGTCAAAATGTGCTGAAAGAACAACATACTCGTCTGGTTTTTCACTACCTTTTATTTGGGCGATCGTATTAAAGGTTGGAGCGACGCCTAAATCTTTAGATTCGGCAACAATTTTGATTTTTGGCTTATTTCCATATTCCACCAAACGGTACAACATGCCATAGTCTTCCAATTGGATATCCACTGTTGGGATTCTTTTAGTTCTGGAAGCAAATATTTTATTGGCCCCAAAACCTTTCGACCAATAAGATGAGACAATACCCACGGCTCCAGCACTCTCCAAAGCTTCATGAATGTTACGAGTGGTATATCCCGTGCGTCTTATATTGGAGTAAAACTCTCTAGTTAAAGAATCACGCTCCTTTTTCATTTTTTCAAAAGATTCTGGCGTAGCAAATTCTTCCCAATTATAGTCTGGTCGTCCCGTAATTTGGTATTCAGAAACCATAACTAATTTTCCTTTGACGTTTTTAAGCCAATTTTTAAATTCCAACGAATCTTTCACCGTTGGCAGTATCACCAATTCGGCGGTCACTCCTTTTGGTCCCGTACTTGGGCTCCAAGCCAATTGCGTACCAGACAAAGATTGAACTCGTGGTGACACCATATCAATATGGGTAATGCCACGCTCCCAGGCTTTCCATTCGCCGTACTGCTGGTTTTCTGCAGGAATCCCCCATTTTTCATAAGTGGCTACCGCCCAATCATGAGCTTCTTTCATTTGTGGTGTACCCACCAATCGTGGTCCAATCACATCCATGATATGATGCCCCAAGGCCTCGAGCTGAGAGTTCTCATTGGCCTCCTTAATCATGTTTTCAATAACTGCATCTTTCTCTTGTGCAGTAACAACTAACATTGAGCACATTACAAACGCACCGAATAAAATTTTCTTCATATTTAATTTGTTTTATATTGGAAATTTAAGTTTATGAAAATACAAATATTATTTATGATTTTAAAAAGATTAAAGTGAGTAAATCACTCTAAAAGTTACAAATCGGGGCAGCACAAAGGTCTCTGAACTGTAGACTGAAATATTATTGGAACCGTTATTGATATTGGAATCTATATTCAATAGGTTAGACGCTTTTAGTTCATATTCCCACTTAGCATCCCTATTTTTTCTATAGGCCAAACTTGCGTTCCATGTTTGATAAGAATCTGACGGCCCCACATCACTGCTCTGCTTGGTGTAGGAGTAATTGGTTCTTGCGGTTAGGGCATTCCATATATATGCATCAAACTCAATGGATGGTGCATTGGTTATAAACTTAGTCTTATTGGAACCTTGGTTATTGTTGGATATTCTGTACTGATACCTCAATGTTACATTTGGAGCTTTCTTAAAGTTGGTTCTTAATTCTGGCGAGTAGCTTTGCGAAAAACTTTCATTTATAGACCTTCGGTTTTGTATAAATTGATTGCTTTTGCTGTAATTATAATTCACACCCATACTTGCTCTCAATTTACCATAAGTACGTTGTATACGACCAGATGCCGAGACACTTTCGTCTGCAAAGTTTGAGTTAAAATAGGAGCTCGTCCTTATCACATTATCAAAATTCGTGAGTGATCTGATTTGGTCAATATTTTTGTTGTAGTTAAGCATTGCAAAAATATTGGTGTAATTAAACAAGTTGAAACTAAAGTAACGCAAACTCAAATTGTGCGATAGAGCATTCTGTAATTCCGGTTCACCGTACTGAATACTATTATAATTGTTTAAAACCAAGCCTTGAGCTAAACGTGTCACATCAGTAAATGAGTTTTGCATACTATATCGAAACGTTAAGCTCTCACTCCTTTTAAATTGAATTAAGGTTTCAAAATCAGGCAAAACCCTGAAGAAATTATCCTCGTAGGTTTTACCAAATTGCGTGTTTTTATTGCCATAGGCATGAAGCGAAAACCCAGGTGTAAATGTAAATTTACCAGATTTCAACCTGTAGTGCACCCCCAAATAGATATCACTAAAATTGTATTCCGTATCATTTTCATTGCGGAGCAGATTTCCTTCAACATCGGTTAAATTCGCCGTAGGATCAAAGTAAGATCCATCATCCAAAAACTGAAAAATATTGGAATTGAATTGTTGATTGCTCAAAATGGCTCCTAATGTAAAATTGATATTACTGGTAGCGTTCAAAATATTATAATAATCGAGCTTGGCGTCGAGCTGGTTGGATTTAACGCGTCTTTCTTGATTCAGATTATATCCAAATTGATCTCTATTAAACCCTAGGCTCTCTGCAGTGTTATCAAATGCATCTCGTTCATTAGGCAGATCATCATTGTTGGTGGGATCATTAACTAAGCGTGCATTGTAAAACGGGTCTTCATCCTTAAGTAAATGTTGCGCTTCAAAAGCAAAAATATTCGTTTCATTTAATGTGTAATAGTAATTCACATTTTGGTTGATACTAAACGGCTTGGCCTCATCAAGTTGATCGGTATTTCCAACGACGGATGAAAACACATTATTGACTTCAGAGTCATTCGAAATGCGACCAAGTATATCATAATCCAACTGATTATTGACGTTAGGCTTATAACGTGCGCTCAATTTAGCCAATCCTTGATTTGTAGCTTCACGACCAGTCTCTACTTTTTCTTCATCTGGAATTCCTAAGTCTGAATCCGTATAGCGTACAAAACTTTCTTGACGCGTTTTTAATCGATTGCTATTATAAATAACAAATCCACTAATATCTAAAGCTTTGTTGGGTGCATAGCTGAAGTTAAGCGCCCCTAATTTCGATTCTATAGCTTGCGCATTGCCAAGATTGGTCAACCCACCTAAACTATTATCGCCAAGATTAATACTGGTTCCACTACTACTACTCGGCCTTCTAAAACCACCTCCAAAATTTCTAATATCACGTCCTGTAAGTGCAACTTCGCCTATATTATTGATATCGCCAATAATGTTAATACTGTATTTAGGACTGTAATAAAACAGCTTGGGCTGCACCAAATACAACTCATCATTTGGTGATGGTGCAACACCACCTCCTGCAGTTACATCACCAAACCAAAAGTTTTCCTTTCCTTCTTTCAGTTTAATGTTAATTGCAACATTGTCTTGATTATTTTGCACACCACTTAATTGACCAACCTCGGAATAATTACGCAATACCTGAATTTTATCTACAGCATTTGACGGAATGTTTTTAGTGGCCAATTTTGAATCGCCATCAAAGAAATCTTTACCATTGACCATTAGTTTATTGACAACTTTACCTTCGACTTCAATTTGTCCATCGACATTAATTTCAACGCCTGGTAAATTTTTAAGGACATCTTCAAGCTTTCTCTCTGTACCTTTATTAAAAGAATCGGCATTATAAGTCAAGGTGTCACCTTTTATAGTTATGGGCATTTCATAGGTAAGTTGAATCTCGTCCAAAGTATTGTCTTCCTGCATGGTAAAATCTTTAGCAAGATCCGATTCTTTTACAGCCATAACCTCATCCACGGTTTTCATGCCAATATAGCTTACCTGAACCAGATAGGTTGTGTTTTTTGTTAGTGCCAACTGATATCGACCCTGATCATTAGTAATTCCGTAAGACTCTAAAGCCTTGGTTTCTTGATTGATGGCGATAACGTTGGCGAGTTCCAGCAGATTGCCGATACTATCTCTAACGACGCCCTCTACTTTGATTTGAGCAAAGGAATGTCCTACTACTAAAAGTAGCAAAAGCGTGATGAACTTTTTCATTGTAATGTATTTGATGGATTAGTTTAGGTTAGGTAATTGTATTTTAACGACGGGAGCCACGACCTCTGCCACCGTACATTTCTTGCATTTCTTCCATTTTCTCCTTGACGATGTCATCGTATTCCGTTTTGGTAACTACCTTACCTTTTGATGGTGCTTTAATCTCTGTCTTATCGGAGGGGTTGATCTCAATTTTTGAACACAGAATAGTGGTACGGCCTGAATTGACTTCTAAAATCAAACCCGGAAGCCCCCAATATTCGCCAGGCCCCTGATTAACGGGTATCTGTGGTGTGTACCAAGCAGTAACAAGAATTTCCTTTGGCACTTCAATTTCATCCATAAGATTGGTAGATTTTGTAGTATCGTTTGATTTTTCACTCTCATTTTGTTGGTTTCCTCTATTACGTCGTCGCATATTGGTAAAGTCCATCTCGTCAACTTTTTTAACAGCAGTGGCCTTAAAACACAAGTATTGCCCAATTTGTTTTGATTCGCTTTCCATTTTCCATTCCAGCTGCGGAATGGAGTCCTTGATCAAAAACTGTTTTCCAAAAAACTCCTGATCTTGAATCAATTGTTGGTCTTTAACGTTTTTATATTGTGCTCCTGCAGCAAAACTGCCCATCATTCCGCCCCATCTTCCACCACCTGCACCGGGAGCAGCCAGTTTTTCTTCTTCTTTATAAATGGATTCCGTTCTGTTAAAGCTGAGAATGAAAGTTTTTTCCAGCATACTTTTCATCCGTTCGGCTATCATTTTTTTCTGCTGTTCGCTCATTTGGTTATTACCAAAATTGCTCATATCCATTGTTGTTTTGGATTGATAGTAAGCTTTACCCTGAAAATCTTGTGACATTAAGGCACCAGAAAATAAAAAGATAAAACCTCCGATAATTTTAATTGAGAGTGATTTCATGTGATAAATTTTGTTAAGGTGATGTGTTTAAAAACAAACATCATTACAGTTTGACTCTATAAACCTCAAAAGGTTAAATTAATAATCGTTAAAACTTTCTTAAAAAAACATTTTGACGAATCATATTGCCGTCCGTAAATTCTAATGCTTTGGTACTTTAGAGATCTTGACAACAGTTAATTTGCTAATTTGTGGTTTGATTTTTGTAAATTTCCATCCATAATGAAAAGCCTACTCTACATTTCGTTCTTATTTTCAATAGCTCTCTTTTCTCAAGAAAGAATCACTACTGAAGTCGTAGGCACATTTCCCATAAAAGCAGATCAAATTACACATATTGATAATTTCGGTGCGCTTTTCTATACCGTTGGCACTACGTTTTACAAAAAAGAAGATAACCAGAACTACAGTTACAGCAATGTGCAATTGGGAGCAATCACCTCAGCAAATGCCTTCAATCCTTTAAAAATCAATTTATTTTATAAGAAATTCAATACCGTTTTAATATTGGATAATCGACTTTCTGATATCTATAGAGTCAATTTCAGTGCCATCCAACCCTATAAAAACATTACCCATATTTCTACAGGATCAGATAATACCATTTGGATTTTCAATCAGGACACGCAACACTTAGAGCTTTTTGATTATAAAACCAACAAAACAAGGGCCACCACCATGCCCGTAGAATCAGAAGTTTTGGACCTTACCAGTAATTACAACTATAGTTGGCTGCTGACTGAAAAGTTTTTGTACATCTATAATTATTTTGGAAGTACGATTGCTAAAATAAAAAATGATGGTTTCATTCAGATCGACGAAGACAATGGCAATTTAATTATTCTAAAAGATCAGAAATTATATTTTTTATCTAAAAAGACGTCCCAGCTCATCCCCATTCACCTCCCTGAATTGTTAATAAAACAGTTTTTAGTAACCAATGAAAGCTTGTATATTTACAGCGATGAAACGCTTCATCAGTTCCAACTAAAATTCATATAAAATATGCATGTCGCAATCGCCGGAAATATTGGTGCTGGGAAAACCACGCTCACAAAATTATTAGCCAAACATTACAGATGGGAACCCCAATTGGAGGATGTTGTCGACAATCCGTATTTGGATGATTTTTACAATCAGATGGAACGTTGGAGTTTTAATCTACAGGTTTATTTCTTGAACAGTCGCTTTCGTCAGGTTTTACAGATCCGCGAAAGTGGAAAGGACATCATTCAGGACCGTACGATTTATGAAGATTCCCATATTTTCGCACCCAATCTTCATGCGATGGGGCTAATGACCAACAGGGATTTCGAGAATTATCGCGCCCTTTTTGAATTGATGGAATCTTTTGTTCAAGGTCCAGACCTCTTAATCTATCTACGCAGCTCCATTCCTAATTTGGTCAAGCAAATCCACAGCCGTGGAAGAGAGTATGAAAACACCATCAGCATCGATTATTTAAGCCGATTAAACGAGCGTTATGAGGCTTGGATCCATGGTTATAACAAAGGAAAACTCCTTATTATTGACGTTGATCATTTAGATTTTGTTTCAAATCCTGAAGATTTAGGAAGCATTATCACTAGGATTGATGCAGAAATTCATGGGTTATTTTAAGACCTTATCATTTTTCTAACAATTTTTCGGGATTAAAAGTGTAATTTTCCACGCTTAAAGGTATCAATAAAGAACCTTCGCGGCTAGCCCACGGGGTATGAATAGAACATTATGTTTCCAATCGAGGCAAATCTCGGGGCATTAGCATCCATTTGGAAATAAAGTAATTGGACCTTTAGAAAAAAAGATAGACTATTGCTGATTTTTTATGGCCTTACCATTATATAATTCCAAATACTACCATCGTGACCTTTCTTGGTTACGCTTTAATCATCGTGTTTTGCAGGAGGTTGCAGACAAAAGAAATCCCCTCTATGAACGTATTAAGTTTATGGCGATATTTTCATCAAATTTAGATGAGTTTTTTAGGGTCCGGGTGTCAGACATCAGACAGGTTAAGGATTTGGACAAAGCGCTGCGTAAAAAATTGGTCAGTAAACCCAATCGTGTATTGGCCGAAATCAAGGTTCAGGTCGATTTGCTTCAAAAAGAGTTTGGAAATATTTTTCAAAACGAAATTATTCCAGATTTAAAGAAGGAAGGTATACACTTAATAAAATACAAGGACTTTTCAGAAGCACAAAAAATAGTTGCTGAAGAGTATTTTGAATCCACGTTGAAATCTAAAATTGATTTTGGAAGCTCGGTCTTTTCCACCAATGATTCTGTTTTTGTTGAGAATGAAAGCTCTTATATTACCGCATCCCTCTCTGAAGATAAGTTTCAGGTAGTTAAAATACCCAAGGATGAGCCTCGTTTTTTCGTCTTTCCCAATCCTTCAGAAGACAAGACATCTTCTTCGGAAAACGGCGATTATTACATCACATTTATAGATGATATCATAAAATATAATCTCTACAGAACACAACCAGAACTCGATTTATCCTATTATGCGATAAAAATTTCTCGTGATGCTGAACTTTATATTGAAGATGAGTTTTCTGGGAACCTCATGGAGAAAATCAAAGCATCCTTACCCATGCGCGAAACAGGTCAAGCCACACGGGTCCTGATTGATGGCCGTATGCCAGCAAGTCTTCAAAATATTTTAAAAAAGGCCTTGGACATCACTAATGTTGATATTGTTTTAGGAGGTAGCTATCATAATTTTAAAGATTTTTTTAGTTTCCCCAATCCAACAAATAAGGACCTTTATTTTGAAGAGTTACCGCCACTTGATCACCCGGTGACTTCAAAATTCAATTCCATGTTTGAAGCTATTGACACCAAAGATCAATTGATGCATTACCCGTATCAATCTTTCGAACCCGTTATCAAACTCTTGGAAGACGCTGCCGATGACCCAGAAGTAACCACTATAAAAATGACACTTTATCGGGTTGCGGAAGAATCGCGATTAAATGATGCCATTGCCAGAGCTGCCAAAAATGGAAAGAAAGTCATAGTTTTTATTGAGGTCAAGGCCCGCTTTGACGAGCAGAACAATTTGAAATGGGGCGATATTTTTAGAAAGAATGGAGCGCAAGTCATCTATAGTTACCCTGGAATTAAGGTGCATTCCAAAATCATATATATTGAACGTCAAGTTGACGAAGTAATTAAGCCGTACTGCTATATTGGGACTGGTAATTTTAATGAAAACACAGCGACCCTTTATACTGATTTTGGATTGATGACCAACAATAAAAAGATTACTGATGATCTCAATAAATTGTTTCTGGTCCTGGAAGGCATATTTATCGTACCAAAAGCAAAAAAACTATTGATTTCTCCATTTACCATGCGCAATAAATTTGTGAGTTTAGTAGAAAGAGAAATTCATTTGGCACAAGCAGGAAAAGAAGCCTATATGATCTTGAAGATGAACAGTCTTGAGGATAAAAAAATGATTAAATTACTTTATGAAGCCAGTAATAAAGGTGTTAAAATTAAATTATTGGTTAGGGGCATGTGCCGCCTGGTTCCTGGCATTAAAGGTCAAAGTAAAAACATAAAAGTTACCAGTATCTTAGATCGGTTTTTAGAGCACGGTCGTATCTATATTTTTGGAAATGGCGGTGACGAAAAAATGTATATCGGATCGGCCGATTGGATGACACGTAATCTAACCCATCGTATTGAAGTGGTCACACCTGTTTTAGATCCTGATAACTTTAAAATTATTAGAGATGTGATTGATATTGAAATGGCGGATAATGTGAAGGCTCGAATTATTGATGCCGATCAAAAAAATGAATACGCCAAGGTGGGCAAGAAACCAGAGGTACGGTCGCAATATGCTATTTATGATTATTTCAAGAATATGAAATCGTAGATTGGAACGCAGATGACTCTGATTTTTTTATGATACTCACTGATCTCATTAGACAACTTTCAGCAGAGTTCCGACTGCTGTCTAATGTAATCAAGAACCTCGTCGCCCTTCCGACCCGCTCGTGTGAATGGCAATGAAATTCATTCAGACCTGACAGGTTTTCCTCTTTCGGCAGATCAATGGAAGTCTTTTAGGTGTTTCCTAATATCAAAATCCCGCTAAAAAGCGGGATTAGTTCAACCAACTATTTTGTCGGCGCACTTGGTACTTGTCAAAATAAGGTTTCACTAATAAATCCATTCTCCCGTGCATGTTCCATAGCTTGCTTGCTACTATCCACTAAAAGTACGGGCGTAGTTTTATAATTTTGGTATAAGCTCTTTACCCGTAGCATTTTCTTTTTGTGTTTTACGCTTCTTAGATAAATGGCTAAAATCCGGTCTGGATGAAGCTCTGCTATTTCCAAATAGATGTCAGCATCGTGTTCTCCACTATCGCCAATTAAAATGAGTTTTAGTTCCGGATACGTTTTTAAGATGTTCAATATTTCCTGCTGCTTCCGAGGCTTTTCTTTGTTTTTCTTCCGATTGAGAAAGTTTCCGAAATCACGTAGGAGAATTGGACCTTTTGGGAAATTGTTCTTCTTTAAGAAAAATTCCAAGTAGCGATACATATTCCACGGACTATGGCTGACATAAAAGATGGGATTTGCCTCATCGCCAGTTTTGCCTCGATGCAAAAGATGATAAAATTCCGCAGCCCCTTCCAACGGAGAGCGTTTTGAGGCGCGTTTCAAAAACGTATTGTAAATGACCCGCCACTTCAATGTCGACACCAATCCTGTGTGTAAAATGGTATCATCAATATCACTCGCCACTCCAAATGAAACGTCTTTGGAGTCCTGTCCCTGGCTCAAACCAGGAATCAACATTTCTCCAGGAAATCGATTTTCCAACTGAATGATACGCTTGGATGTAAAATCCTTGTATGCCACTTCAAATGACACCCAGCCTTCTTCATTGGCCAAAAGGTCTAACCCGTCAACCTTTTCATCCAAAAGAAAATAGCCTTCATCATCGGTCACTGTTTCAAAAATCCGTCCGTCAGGTAATTTCAAAAGCAACCTGGCGTGTCTTATCTCATCAGATTCGAAGCGTTTATAGGCATTGATCAACAACTTAATGGGATGCTTACCTTCCAAATCAATAGATTCGTCCTCAAGAGCCCGTCCTCTTACATACAAGTGTGATGAAGTGCCATAACTTTGAAATACAATGACCTGCAAAGGGTCTTTTTTGAATAATCCCATATTAAACATGCCAAGTTTCAGGCCAAAGCCATAATATTAATAAACCGCCACCAATAGCCGCTCCAAAAAAAAGTGCCATCCATTTGGTCAATACCTTTGTTCCTAAAATAGCACAAAGTACAATCTTGAACAAAAAATTAGATAAGCAAGCCACCACAATTAAGCGCCATCCAAAGTTGGTTTCCAGTCCGTTTCCAATACTTTGGGAGAGCGAAAGGGTAATGGCATCCTTATTTGCCAAGCCACCTATAAACGCAGCTACGTACAAGCCACTGTTACCTAATTCCTGTTCTGTAAATGCGACTGCCAAAAGAATGAAGGCATAAATGGCTCCAAACATTAAGGCACTGGTAAGTTGCGCAGGGTTTTTAGGTTTAGGCATATCATCAGAGGTACTTTCTTTATTTATAAGGTAAAAGAGGACCACGGATAAACCGATCATCAATATAAATAAAGCTACAATCGGTAATACTACTTTAGAAAGTTGCGCTGGGATAACAGCGCCTATTTCAATCATTACCCGGACCAAAGATACAGTTGCCGCCGCAAAAATAACAAATGCTGAAGCCTTGTGAATGTTTTTACCGTTTTTGGTAAATCTGGCGTAGCTGACGGTTGTTGCTGTGCTGCTGATAATTCCACCCAAAATTCCGTTGGATAAAATTCCATATTTCTTGCCAATAAATTTATAAATGAAATACCCAATAACGCTAATTCCGACGATTAGCGTTACCATGAGCCAAATATTTCGAAGATTCAAAACGTTCAATGGCCCAAAGGTTTCATCGGGTAAGATTGGCAGAATAATTAAACTGATGCCCGCTAATATCATAATGGCTGAGACATCATTATCTTCCAAGTCGCCTATAAACCTATGGAGATGGTCTTTGACATAGAGCAAAATAGCAATGGCAGCACCCATGATCACACCTACCACCCGATCTCCTACCACCAAGTAGGCACCAATGGCAAACATCAATAGAGCTGCCATTTCAGTGGTCTGACCCAAGGTTGGATTGTCCTGTTTTTTAAGTTTCATGATGTTGGCTGTGATGAGCATTGCAGCCATTGCCAATCCAGTAAGTGGTAACACATAGGGATTTTCATATAACCGTGTCAAAAAACCAGCCACCACACCCAAAACAGAGATAAGCGTAAAGGTTCTGACTCCAGCAATTTGATCTTTATTGTGTTTCTCACGCTGCATCCCGACCAGAAGGCCAAGTCCAAATGCGATTCCTAATGTGGTGAGATCCTCATAATTCATAAGGACTAAGTTAATAAAAAAAGAAAAAGCTACATCATGGAGATATAGCCTTTCTTAAGAAATTTATTACAGAAATATTAATTGTCCTATTTTACTTTCAAATTTTCAATGGCTGTTTTCACTTCCTTTGGAGTTCCTTCCAAAACCGTTCTATCTTCTTTGAGCTCGCCGTTTTCTGTAAAGGTTCTCATAACAACAGCTTGAGCCTGCTCTCCATCTGTGGAAATTTCCACTTCCATAGTATTAGAAACGTTTTCAGTCACTTCAATATTATTTGCAGTTATGCCCGTTGTTTCAATCGTATGTCCGCCCAGGATTGGCGCAATGACCAAACCGATCAAACACGTCAACTTAATCAAGATGTTCATGGATGGCCCAGAGGTGTCTTTAAATGGATCACCGACGGTATCTCCGGTAACGGCTGCCATATGCGCCTCCGAACCTTTGTACGTCATTTCTCCGTTGATTAATACACCAGCTTCAAAAGATTTTTTGGCATTGTCCCAAGCGCCACCAGCATTATTTTGGAAAACAGCCCAAAGCACACCACTTACGGTAACACCAGCCATATATCCACCCAACATTTCAGCAATTGCTAAGTTGTTCATTCCGAAAATCATCGGTACAAAAGCAATAAGTAATGGGAACCCAATAGTCAATAATCCTGGAAGCATCATTTCTCTTAGAGATGCATCAGTTGAGATAGCCACACATTTATCGTATTGCGGTTTTGCAGTCCCTTCCATGATTCCAGGAATTTCTCTAAACTGACGGCGCACCTCTTCAACCATCTGCATAGCCGCTTTACCAACAGCGTTCATGGCTAGAGCAGAAAATACTACGGGCACCATACCACCAACAAATAACATTGCTAAGACAGGGGCTTTAAATATATTAATACCATCAATCCCAGTAAAGGTAACATACGCTGCAAATAACGCCAAAGAGGTCAATGCTGCTGAAGCAATAGCAAATCCTTTTCCTGTTGCTGCCGTCGTATTTCCAACCGCATCCAAAATATCTGTACGTTCTCTTACAATAGGCTCTTGTTCACTCATTTCAGCAATACCACCGGCATTATCGGCAATAGGTCCAAAAGCATCAATTGCCAATTGCATCCCTGTAGTTGCCATCATGGCCGAAGCCGCGAGAGCCACTCCGTAGAATCCTGCAAAGGCATATGAGGCCCATATCGCACCGGCAAACAACAAAATAGATGGGAATGTAGAAATCATTCCTGTGGCCAAACCTGCAATAATATTGGTTCCTGCACCAGTACTTGATTGTTGTACGATTTTTAGAATTGGCTTTTTACCCAATCCTGTATAAAATTCAGTAATTGACGAAATCATGGCGCCTACAAACAATCCAACCAAAGTAGCATAGAAGACTCGCATTGACGAGATATCTTGAAGGCCTTCACCAAAGAAATCCATTTTCATAGTATCTGGCAACATCCAAATCACCAAGCCATAGCAGGAAAGCGCAACTAACGCAATAGCAACCCAGTTACCGAGGTTTAGTGCCCCCATCACTTGAGGTTCTTTGGCATCATTACTTTTAATTTTCACCAACATGGTTCCAATAACCGAGATGATAATTCCGACGCCCGCAATGGCCATCGGCAATAAGATAGGACCAATACCGCCAAACGCATCTGTAATGACACCGCCCATATCTTTAATAACATAGTTACCTAAAACCATAGCGGCCAAAACCGTGGCCACATATGATCCAAATAAATCGGCCCCCATTCCTGCAACGTCACCCACGTTATCGCCCACGTTGTCCGCAATAGTTGCTGGGTTACGCGGATCATCCTCTGGGATACCAGCTTCAACTTTACCAACCAAATCGGCACCTACGTCGGCAGCCTTGGTATATATTCCACCACCAACACGCGCAAATAATGCGATACATTCAGCGCCAAGTGAGAATCCAGCCAATGTTTCCAAAACAATGGTCATATCCATCGTGTTGGTCCAACTGCTGTCCATAAAGAACCAAAAGAAGAAGATAAAAAATGCTGTCAAACCTAAAACGGCTAAGCCAGCCACGCCTAATCCCATGACCGTACCACCACCAAAAGATACCTTTAGGGCATTTGGCAAACTTGTTTTAGCGGCTTGAGTTGTTCTCACGTTAGTTTTAGTAGCAATTTTCATCCCAATATTTCCAGCAAATGCTGAAAACACAGCCCCAAAAATAAAAGCAATGACAATTAGCCAATGGGTTGTTGGTACCACAAAAGAAACAATGGCGAGCAAAATACTCACCACGACAACAAAAATAGATAATAAACGATATTCTGCATTTAAGAATGCGAGCGAGCCTTCATAGATATAGTCTGAAATTTCTTTCATTCTCCCGTCTCCTGCATTCTGTTTCAAGACCCATGACTGCTTAATAAGCATGTAAATTAACCCTAGGGCTGCCATCGCAATTGGCATATAAATCATCAGTGATTCCATATTATAATATTATATTGATTGGTTTTTAAACGGTTGCTAAAGTAATAAAATCAAAGAGAAATAAAAAACCCCTTATACTTTATAAGAGGTTCTTGGTTTTTATAGGTTGTAAAATGTATTAAATGGTGAAGTTTCCATTGGTTTTGTGCTCACTCGTTTCGTAGCGGTCAACACATTTATTGACAATATCATAGGCCACTTCTGCAGTACCCCATCCTCCAACATCAACTTTTTTCTTTTCTAAATCCTTGTACACTTGAAAGAAATGCTCTATTTCCTTTATTTGATGCTGATTGACATCGGACAAATCGTTAAGTGTATTCCAAATAGGATCAGAAACTGGCACACAGATGATTTTTTCATCTTTTCCCATTTCGTCGGCCATGTGGAAAACACCAATAGGTTTTACTTCCATAACGCACATTGGAAAGGTTGGTTCAGTACCCAAGACCAAAACGTCCAACGGATCGCCATCCAAAGCCAAAGTTTCTGGGATGAAACCATAGTCGGCAGGATACATCATTGAAGAAAACAACAACCGATCAAAGCGAATTTTCTTTAATGCGAAGTCATATTCAAATTTATTACGGCTCCCTTTTGGTATTTCAATCAATACATCAAATGTCTTTTTTCCTTTGGCACTCATGGTGTTTATTTATTTTAATAGCCTTTTTGTTAGCGGCTTATGTTAATTGTCCTTCGATTTTTTCGGCGTGCAAAGATACGGAAGTGTTTGTTATGCGCAATTGAATATGTGGCTAATTTTCATTTTTGAACGATATTATGCAGAAAACCAAGCAAAATTTTATTGATTTATGAGGATAATGGAAATTGTTATTTTGGATTTGCAATCAGAACATGTTTTCGAATAATTATTTTTCTGATAGAGACCTGTCTCGGGGTATTAAAACCTTCTGTTGGGAATAGAATGATGAAAAGACTTAAAAATCCAAAAAAAAAATCAATGGATGAAGCTTTAAAATCTTTAAAAACTAATGATTACAGAGTGGTGTAGAGAGGACCATAAACAATTGTTGAGTTCTGATTACTGTTCTCGACGTGTTCTCAAAAATTAAACCCAAAACTACCCGTTACTCCAAAATCACGAGCCTCAGGATTGTCAAGATAGTTGCCCCTAAAGTTAAAATCAATCCGGAAAACTTTAAAGATATTGCCCACCCCGACACTATATTCATAATAAATTTTATCAGTAGGCGCGAGATAGTTTAATCCTGAAGCGTTCAAGTCTATGTTAGCTTGTGACACCTCTCCCCAGACGCCTCTAATGCCAATAATTTCACGGAGATTTAGTTTCCTTAAGAAAGGAATCCTTGAGAAAAAGCGACCGTTAAAATTGTGTTCCAAATGCAAGGATGTGTAGGTATCGGTTACAAATTCATAATAATCCAATTGCGAGAAGGTATTGTAAATAGAGAAGTAAGATTGGTTACCAGGAACGACATCCAAAAGGCCTAAAGGCACTTCACCGAAAGTTTTACCTGCTTCAATGGTACTTGTCAATCTGCCATAAGCCCCAATATGCCAAGGTTGAATATAAGAAAACTGAACTTTTGTATAATCAAAATCGCTGTTAAGGATGGATCTATCGCCACGAGTGACCTGTGCGAACAGACTTGGAAAACCATCGTTGGAAATCCGCCGTTCTACCCCAAACCCGGTCATTTTTCGACCCGGGAAATAAGATACAGAAAAGGCGTTTTCATATTGTACAATCTCAGACTCCGTAGTTGTTTGCGAAGAATCTGTATAATAATCCAAACTAAAGGTATCTGAAGCTGATTCCAATGTTTTATAGGTCCCACTTAGTCTAAAGACCAAGTTTCTAACTGGCTCGAGCTCCATGGCCACGGTGGTAAAATTAACACTGGTTAATTTATCGTTGGTACTTGTCCCAAAGAGTGAAGATGATGCCAAGCTTCTACCGAGAACATCTGTAGATGCGGTTAGGTTAACCCCTATTTGTTCAACATCGCGCCGATGACCAGCCGAGATAATAAAACGGTTTCTTTTATCAATTAGCCATTTTCCTGATATACCATATTTAAATTTATCATCCTTAAATCCGTAAGCTAAAAAACCTTCCAAACGCCACAGGTCATTAGGGCCAAAATAAGTTCTACCACCCGTTCTCACACGCACCCCCTCAACTTCATTGAAACCAAAGGTGGAAAAAATAGGGCCGTAATCAAAATTGATATCTGTAAACTCAACATAGCCCGAGGCCAGAATACTTCCTAAATTATATAAACGCTTAAACTTTTTTACCGTTTTAAGGGTGTCCAACATTTTATAAACCCCCTTTTCATCCTGACTTAAAGATTCCATCCGGTTTTTGTCCCAGAATGCATCATCTCTATTATAAACATCCTGATTATAGTTGTACACCTCTTTACTATAAAACTTATCCTCCTTGGGGATGTCAAACTTATAATTGTCATATAGTGTAGTCCGCTTCCCATAGATACCTCGCGATTTCTCCTTTTTATTAAAGGCGAAATCTGACATAAAATAGTCGCGTTTAATCAAGAAAACAGAATCATTGACAACTTCAAAATCCTGTTCAATATAAATTTCCTTAACCCAGTTGATATTAGCGCTTTTTGAAGCCTGTAAATTAATTTCCTTGATGGCAAAGGTGGTGTCATTGACCCAAAAATCACCTTTAAATGTCAATTCGTTTTTACGCCGTGGATAATAAACAATATTATAACACCATTTGTTATCAATAAATGTGCTGTCAGACAGCACATAATTGTAGGTGTTGATGCCAGTTTTTGACAAGGGGCTCACGAAGCTCTTATCAAAAAACTTAAGGTAGTTCTCATAAATATCAAAATCAGAATAAAGATCGTCCACAAAATCGATAATGATTTGATTATTGCTAAACCCTGAATTTTTATTCCCTTTTAGATCTTCTTTTTCTTTGTTTTTCAAATTATCACCAAACACCTTGCTTCGTGCTTCATTGATAAAGATGGGCAGATAGGTCTTTCCGGTCACCTTACTGGTATCAACTTGATCAAAAACAAACTCCATCCCTCTAAACAACTTGCTTTTAATTAAAGCACTGTCAATGGTATTTATGTCAAATTCTACTTTTTCGTATTTATCATACTCATACTGCTTAAATTGCCGTAATCCATTTTGGCGTTTACGTTCCCAGATTTTTTTTAAGATGGCAATGGCGGGGTTTTCACTTTCCTTTTTGGATTGTTTTCCTGTGACAATATAAACCTCGTCCAATTGACCAGAATCTTCCTTTAAGATAAATTTCAGATCGTAGTTGACTTTTTTGGCCAGTGAAATCTCCAAAGTTTCATAGCCGATAAAGGAAATAATAAGGGTGTCATAGGTGTTGGTAGATTCCAAGTAGAAACGACCATCCTCATTAGTAATTGTGCCCTCTGTCGAGCCCTTGAAAAGGACATTGGCATAGGCTACAGAAACGTTGTTTTCATCAAACACATAACCACTGACCTTGGTTTGAGCAAATGCAAAACACATTCCGAAGAAAAAAAGTAGGACGCTTAGATTTAGGTTCATAAGACAAAAAACTTCATCAACACTAGTGCCAATGAAGTTATGATAACGCACTTCCGATAACTATCGTATCGGAAATGGTTTTATTTATACATGACTTTTTTAACCGCTTTAACTACCTCGTCGCTATTTGGCAACCACTCTTTAAATAGATTTGGTGAATATGGCGCTGGGGTATCAGCAGTATTGATTTTTACAACCGGAGCATCCAAATAGTCAAAAGCTTCTGATTGAACAATATAAGTTATTTCTGTTGCGATGTTTCCAAAAGGCCATGCTTCCTCTAAAACAACTAATCTGTTCGTTTTCTTTACCGAGGTTAAGATGGTTTGTTTGTCTAAAGGACGTACGGTTCTCAAATCGATGATTTCACACGAAATTCCGTCCTTTTCCAATGCTTCTGCAGCTTTAAAAGCTTCCTTAATAATTTTTCCAAAAGATACGATAGTTACATCGGTACCTTCACGCTTCACTTCAGCCACACCCAACGGAATGGTATATTCTCCTTCTGGCACTTCACCTTTATCTCCGTACATTTGCTCACTTTCCATGAAAATAACGGGATCATCATCACGAATAGCCGATTTTAAAAGCCCTTTGGCGTCATAAGGTGTTGATGGCACCACTACTTTTAGTCCTGGGGTATTGGCAAACCAGTTTTCAAAAGCCTGAGAATGCGTTGCCCCTAACTGACCTGCAGAAGCGGTTGGCCCTCTAAACACGATAGGGCAAGGAAACTGCCCACCTGACATTTGCCTGATCTTGGCAGCGTTATTAATAATTTGATCAATCCCAACCAAACAGAAGTTAAAGGTCATATACTCTACAATAGGGCGACAGCCTGTCATGGTAGATCCGATAGCAATTCCCGCAAAACCAAGTTCTGCAATTGGCGTATCAATCACACGTTTGTCTCCAAACTCGTCCAACATTCCTTTTGATGCTTTATAAGCACCATTATATTCTGCAACTTCCTCACCCATTAAATAAACGGTCTCGTCACGGCGCATTTCTTCGCTCATGGCCTCACAGATTGCTTCTCTAAATTGAATTGTCTTCATTCACATCTTCGCTTCACCTTGGCTCGTGCAGGCAATTTGCCCATTCGCCCCAATGGGAAGAACTTTTTTAGTTAATGTTATAAATCAAGTAGCAAAAGTAACAATTATTGAGAATAAAATAACAACATTTTTAAGCGAATAAACCTGAACCCTTTAAAGTTTCATATAATTATGGATATCAATCAATTGACGCTAGTAAAGATTTTCGTTTTAGTTGTATGCCAGCAGTGAAATAACAAGCCGCCGTTGATTTAAATCGTCAACAGCGCTAGATTACAGTAAGAACATTGTTTTTTATTGAAATATAGGATAGTTAAGAAGTCTCCATAACACAGATCACATACTGAATTTATTTTTGAATACTTAACTTCTCGATGGTTGAACCTTGAATAATCAGCAGAATTACGCTCAATTTTCATCTTTTGAAGAACAAAATGAGCAAAAATCATATTTTCGATAAAATTTATTATGCACGCATAGTAAGTATGTCATCTAAAATAATTAACTTCGTCTCCAATTCAAATAGGTGAGAGTTTTCAGTGGCAATTTTAACAGAAAACTACTAATATATAAAATTATAAAACATGAAAATACTTGTATGTATCAGTCACGTACCTGATACGACTTCGAAGATTAATTTCACAGATGGAGACAGCAAACTTGATACTAATGGCGTTCAATTTGTCATCAATCCTAACGATGAATTTGGCCTAACCCGCGCCATGTGGTTTAAAGAAAAACAAGGTGCTAGTGTTGACGTTGTTAACGTTGGCGGACCAGAAACAGAACCCACTTTACGCAAAGCCTTGGCCATTGGTGCTGACACTGCCATCCGTGTGAACACCCCCGCTACAGATGGTTTTGCAGTGGCCAAACAATTGGCTAATGTAGTTAAAGAAGGTGGTTATGATTTAGTGATTGCTGGCCGTGAATCTATTGATTATAATGGTGGTATGGTTCCAGGTATGTTAGCAGAGCTTATTGGTGCTAATTTTGTGACCAACTGCATCAGTCTTGAGGTTGAAGGTACAAACGCCAAAGCTACAAGAGAAATTGATGGCGGAAAAGAATCGGTTTCTACATCGTTACCTTTGGTTATCGGTGGGCAGAAAGGTTTGGTAGAAGAGAGTGATCTCCGTATTCCGAACATGAGGGGTATTATGCAAGCTCGTAAAAAGCCCTTAAATGTTGTTGAGCCAGTTGAAGCGACTAAAGAAACAACAACGGTCAAGTTTGAAAAACCTGAGCCAAAAGGCAGCGTAAAAATGGTGTCTCCAGATAATTTGGATGAGTTGGTGAACTTGCTTCACAATGAGGCGAAGGTGATATAAATCATCCCCTAACCCCTCCAAAAGAGGGGAACTGTTGAGGTAAGAATAAATAATATTAACAAAGCCCTAACGTGCCTTTCCTTTGGAGAGGGCTCGGGGTGAGGAAAAAATAAAAGATTATGTCAGTTTTAGTATATACAGAATCAGAAGAAGGAAAATTCAAGAAAGTTGCTTTTGAAGTGGCATCTTACGCAAAAGCTGTTGCGGACCAAATGGGGACGACAGTAACTGCAATCACCATTAATGCCGATGAGGTTTCAGAATTGGGCACCTACGGAGTGGACAAAGTATTAAAAGTAAACGATTCAAAATTAGACACTTTTAATGCTAAGGTCTATGCCGACGTTATCCAACAAGCGGCAGAAAAAGAAGAGACAAAAGTGGTTGTGGTCAGTTCAAGTGCAGACAGCAAATATCTTGCGCCGTTATTGGCAGTTGGTTTAGACGCCGGCTATGCCTCTAATGTGGTGGAAGCGCCAACAAGCGCTTCGCCATTTACCGTAAAGCGTACTGCTTTTACTAATAAAGCATTTGTTTTTTCAACAATTGAGACGGATGTAAAAATTGTAGGTGTTTCTAAAAATGCCTTTGGCCTAAAAGAAAATTCTGCCAGTGCAGCTTCCGAAGAATTTTCGCCATCCATTCCAGAAAGCGGTGTTCAGGTAGAATCCGTGGACAAGGCCACCAATACCGTAACTATTGCAGACGCTGAAATTGTTGTCTCTGGCGGGCGCGGATTGAAAGGTCCTGAAAATTGGGGAATGATTGAAGATTTGGCTGAAGTTCTGGGTGCAGCCACAGCCTGTTCAAAACCAGTTTCTGACTTAGGTTGGAGACCTCATGGTGAGCACGTGGGTCAAACAGGAAAACCAGTAGCGGCAAATTTATATATTGCCATTGGCATCTCGGGAGCTATACAACACTTAGCAGGTATCAATGCCTCTAAAGTAAAAGTAGTGATCAATACAGACCCAGAAGCTCCATTTTTCAAAGCCGCAGACTACGGTGTTGTTGGAGATGCTTTTGAAGTTGTTCCGAAACTCACGGAAAAAATAAAGGAATTTAAGGCGCAAAACAGTTAAATTTCTTAACTTGTAGCAGCAATGCGACTGGTACAAAAATTAGTTGCCATAAATACATGACTAAAATCCGAAATAGGATTCATGTATTTGTGGCAAAAATTTTCACAATCTTTTTTCTTTGGGGTCTTCCCAAAAAATTATCGTGATCACAGTTGGTAAAGTCCTAATTTAAGCAGTTATTTGTTTTTTATTTTATATGAGTTTAGTCCGATTAAACATAAAAGGAATATCCTATAGCCAAACGCAGAATGGTGCGTATGCCCTAATTTTAAATGAAGTAGATGGCGATCGTAAACTCCCAATTGTCATTGGTGCTTTTGAGGCTCAATCTATTGCTATTGCTCTCGAAAAGGAAATCCGTCCACCGCGCCCATTGACCCACGATCTTTTTAAAAATTTTGCCGATCGATTTGATATTGTTGTCAAACAGGTCATCATCCATAAATTGGTTGATGGTGTGTTTTATTCGAGTTTAATTTGCGAACGCGATAAAATTGAGGAAATCATCGATGCACGGACCAGTGACGCAATTGCCTTAGCATTACGTTTTCAGGCACCTATATTTACTTACAAGAATATTTTAGACAAAGCAGGCATCTATCTGAAGGTCAGCCCTCAAAAAGACGAAGAGCAACAAGACAGCATTTTACTTGATGATCTGGTTGCCGAAGAAATTGAATCTACCATTCAAGATGATTATAAAAATAAAACGCTTGCCGAACTTCATTCCTTATTGGAGCAAGCAGTTTTAAGCGAAGATTATGAGCTGGCTGCAAAACTAAGAGATGAAATCTCCAAACGCTAAACGACTTACCTGATGAAACATTTCTTTTTAGCTTTAACAGCTATTTTTTTTGGAGTAACAACAACATTAGCACAAAGCATAGAAAAGAAATGGCAGTTTGAGGCTGTCCAGGATGATCAAGGTGTCAACCTCTACAATATTGATCCGGAAACTGATGTTTTAAACCTGGTTGATGGCGAATTTAACTTCTATTTAAAAGCAAAGGATAGTAGCGCCTCTATTGGCAATTATATTACCCAAAACAAATTGCTGATTCTATACTACGACAATCCATCTGAAGATATAAAGCGATTTAAAATAAAAACCTTATCGGATTCAACTTTAATCCTTCATAAAGAAAATATCAATTACATATTCTCTACACCTAAGGACGTTATAATGGCCACAGACGCCGCAATAAGCAGCATTATACCAAGCCAGGGTTTTACCATGTCCAGTCTACTCCGAGGGGCGTTAGGGATGTTTGTTTTGCTATTGCTCTCCTTTATTTTGAGTCAAAACAGAAAAGCAATTAATTGGAAAACAATTGGTTTCGGATTGGCAGCACAATTACTATTGGCTATTGGGGTTTTGAAGGTTCCATTCATACAGAACGGATTTGAAATTGTTGGAAAAATGTTTGTCAAGGTGTTAGAGTTTACGCAAGCAGGAAGTGAATTTTTACTTGGAGGAATGATGGATATTAGCAGCTTCGGTTTCATCTTTTTGTTTCAGGTATTGCCAACTATCATCTTCTTTTCAGCGTTAACCTCTGTGTTGTTTTATTTAGGTATCATTCAAAAAGTAGTAGCAGGTATGGCTTGGATATTGACCAAGCTCTTAAAAATTTCTGGTGCTGAAAGCTTAAGTGTTGCCGGAAATATTTTTTTAGGACAAACGGAAGCGCCATTAATGATAAAAGCTTATCTTGAAAAGATGACCAAATCTGAAATTCTTCTGGTCATGATTGGAGGGATGGCCACGGTTGCTGGTGGTGTTTTGGCAGCTTATATTGGATTTTTGGGTGGCGAAGATGAAGCACTTAAACTTTTCTATGCCAAACATTTATTGACGGCTTCTGTTATGGCCGCTCCTGGTGCTATTGTGATTTCTAAAATGTTATATCCACAACAAAAACCAATAAATACAGACATTGCGGTTTCACAGGAAAATATTGGCTCCAATATATTGGATGCCATTGCCAACGGGACTACTGAAGGCTTGAAATTAGCCGCCAATGTGGGTGCCATGCTTTTGGTTTTTATTGCCTTTATAGCGATGATTAACTATGGCTTTGGGAAACTTGGAAATTTAACGGGTTTAAACACATTAATAGCCAACAATACCCCTTATGTGGCACTCTCTTTGGAATTTATTCTAGGTTATATATTCTCCCCCTTAATGTGGCTTATTGGTGTGGCCAAAGAAGACATGGCACTTATGGGGCAATTACTGGGCATCAAGTTGGTGGCGAGCGAATTTGTTGGATACATCCAATTGGCAGAGCTTAAAAACGTAGCCAGCGCAACCCACCTGAAGTTTGAAAAATCAATTATAATGGCCACTTATATGTTATGTGGCTTTGCAAACTTTGCATCCATAGGGATCCAAATTGGCGGGATTGGCTCTTTGGCTCCAGGACAACGCAAAACCTTGTCTGAGTTTGGAATGAAAGCGCTTATCGGCGGAACCATAGCATCACTATTGTCAGCTACTATTGCAGGAATGATAATTGGTTAACTAATTCCTGCGAAAGCAGAAATCTCAAATGTTATAAGCTCATTCCATTAATACATTTTCAAATTTTATATCATACAATAATACTAATGTGTTTGTTTTGAAAACTTCATTGTTAACGTAATGGTTTTTTTTAAAATAATGGTTTAATAATTCGATATATAGCTCATTAGTTATTTAGGAAGTTGGATTGGACCTATATAAATTCATTATAAATCGGAACATCCCATTATTTTTTATAACTCTTTAAACCATTCCAGTGAATGAATTAGAACAATACTAATCGCATGAGGAAAACCATTCCATCAAACCCGTGTACCTTAAACTTTAACACACATATCACTTCGAGAAGTTCTTAACTTTCTTTAATTTTGGCTTTTAAGTAAGATGAACGTTTAATTTAATGAAATTCCCATTTTCGTGGGAAGTAAACATGAAACAATATCACGACCTCGTAAAGCATGTATTAGAGAACGGCACTCAAAAAGGAGACCGAACAGGGACCGGAACCAAAAGTGTATTTGGATATCAGATGCGTTTTGACCTAAGCGAAGGTTTTCCGATGGTGACCACTAAAAAATTACATTTAAAATCCATTATTTATGAACTACTCTGGTTCTTAAAAGGCGATACCAATATCAATTACCTCAATAATAATGGTGTTAGAATTTGGAACGAATGGGCGGATGAAGATGGCGATTTAGGTCCAGTTTACGGACACCAATGGCGCAATTGGAACGATGATGAGATTGATCAGATCAAGGACATCGTGGACACCCTTAAAAACAATCCAAATAGCCGCCGCATGTTGGTTTCTGCATGGAACCCTTCAGTATTGCCGGATACCTCAAAATCATTTTCAGAAAATGTGGCCAACGGAAAAGCGGCACTCCCTCCTTGTCATGCTTTTTTTCAATTTTATGTGGCTGACGGTAAACTGTCATGTCAACTTTATCAGCGCAGCGCAGATATCTTTTTAGGGGTCCCTTTTAATATTGGTTCCTATGCGCTTTTCACGATGATGATGGCACAAGTATGTGGGTATGAGGTAGGTGAATTTATCCATACCTTTGGAGATGCCCATATTTACAATAACCACATAGAGCAACTGGAACTACAATTGTCCCGCGAGATTAGACCACTTCCAAAGATGGTCTTAAACCCAGAGGTTAAAGACATATTTGACTTTAAATTTGAAGATTTCACTTTAGAGGATTACAATCCGCATCCGCATATCAAAGGCGTGGTTGCAGTTTAAACAACTGTTCTAAAATGTTTAAACCTATAATTATTGAACTACCCCACCTGAAATATACAGTTTCAGATAGGTCTAATATAAAAAAAGGTGTTTTCCAATTGGAAAACACCTTTTTTATTTAGCTCAAAGCTTCTGTTACAGATTCAAAACTGCATTTTCTCCTCCAAACTCATTCACTTTGTAGTCGTCAGCACCTTCATCGTTGGTGAAAGTACCATCTATAAGATATCTAAACTCGTAAGAGTTGTCTTTTTCTAAGTTCATAGTGCCCTTAAACGTTCCGTTCTTTAATTTCTTAAGCTCTAAAGCCTTCTTCTCATCCCATTCATTAAATGTTCCTAAAACACTTACTCTTTTAGCGTCTTCAGCAGGTACCGTAAAAGTCACTTTGCAAATTGGTTTACTTTTTAAGTATTGTTTTGTAATTGCCATAATTCAAATTAATTAATTTTGCGGCAAATATAAACATAATTCGTCAATATGATTCATTTAACCATCGGAATACCAAAGTTTTATCAATTTGACAAGAATATGTTTTAAAAAACTTCAACTTAGTAACAAAACTCAGGTTCTATTATTGTATTGTCAATTTATTTAATTTTCTTTTGCTCTGATTATCAATACGTTTGACTTAAATCCACATTATTTATGGACTTATTCTAAAGATGAAGGGTTTGAATTAAGCATTTCGTCAAAAAAAACTAACTTTACATAAAATTTCAACAACATGTTTGGCAAGAAAAAACCTGTAGAAAAAATAGACAAAGAGCAACTAGAGCTCATCGAAACTTCTCAACGCAGAATTAAGCAAAAAAAGCGCTTATACTACCACTTTGTTATCTTTTTAATAGGTGCCCTTTTTCTCATCCTTTTAAACACTGTGATTGGCATAGGAGAGCAAACTAAAATCTGGGGATTGGATTGGTTCGTATTTGCCATTTTAGCTTGGTTATTTCTCTTTATTTTCCATCTTTTCAATGTATTTATCACCCATAAATTTATGGGTAAATCGTGGGAAGAAGCCCAGCTAAGTAAGTTGGTGGCTAAACAAAAAGAGCGAATTTCTCAACTTCAGGCAGAGGTTGAAAAAAAACACCCTTTAAAAGCTCCTGTCGTATCAGAAAAAAAAACGAGAGTCCGTAAAAACCTCACCCTCATTGCCGCTGCCGCTGAAAATGATGTTATTGGTAAAGACAACGATTTAATTTGGCATTTGAGTGACGATTTAAAACGTTTTAAAAGTTTAACCTCTAATCACTGCATTATTATGGGGCGGAAAACTTTTGAGAGTTTCAGCAAGCCACTTCCCAATAGAACGCACATTGTTATTACGCGCCAGAAGAACTATTCGGTTTCTGCGGGTGTTATTGTAGTCCATAATATGGAAGACGCTTTAGATGCTGCCAAAAGTGACCAACAACCTTTCATTATCGGTGGTGGCGAAATCTATCATCAAGCCATGCCTTATGCTGACAAAATAGAACTGACCAGAGTTCATGAATCTTTTGATGGTGATGCTTTCTTTCCGAAAATAGACCCTTCTATCTGGTTAGAAACCAAAAACATCTTTCACCAAAAAGATGAAAACCACGAGTATTCATTTTCGTTTATCACGTATCAAAGAAGATAAAATTTAAAAAGTGAAGCTTAAAAGAAGAAGGAAATTAATCACTTATCTCAATATTCTAGATCAGCCCATTCGGTTCAATCCGTTTTTATTCAGTCGGAAATTTATTCTTTGGGCGTTTTTAGGTCTTTTTGGCGGGGTCATTGCCGGAATATATTGGTTGGTTCTTGAGTTTTTCACGCATCAATTAGCTTATTTTGATGGGTGGCTCGTCATACCGACGATGGCCATCTGTGGATTGTTGGCAGGTTTGATTATTCATTTTATTGGAGATCCGGGCGAGATCCATTTGATTGTTAACAACATCCGATTTAATAAAGGAAAACTTGACCCCAAGAACAATCCTTCCATGATTTTATCATCTTTACTCTGCATTGCTTCTGGTGGTAGCCTCGGCCCTGAAGCTCCTTTGGTCCAAGTGGTCGGTTCTACGGGCACTTGGCTTGGAAAACTATTCCGGTTAAAGGGCGAAGATTTACGCTCTATGAGCATTGCCGGAATGGCATCTGGTTTTACCGCCATGTTTGGAGCGCCTTTAGGTGGTAGTTTATTTGCTCTTGAAATTCTACACCATAAACATGCCGTTGAATATTATAAAGCCATCATGCCAGCGTTCGTGGCCAGTTGCTTTAGCTATTTGGTATTTGCATTGATTACGCAGTTGAGCTTAGGAGCGCTATGGAATTTACCATCTTACGAAATGGTGAGTAAATTCGATTTCTTATACGCCGTCTTATTTGCGATTGTTGCAACTTGCTTTGGTTGGTTTTTCATTTTTTGCACCAAGACGTTTAAACAACTGTTTTCAAAATTAGTGGTCCCGATTTACGTCAAGACACTCATCGGCGGAGTATCGTTGGGTATTATAGCATACTACCTACCATTAACGCGATACTTTAGCCACTACGAACTGAATACACTTTTACTGAGCGATTTTTCATTAAAAATGCTCATCGCTATACTAATATTCAAAATAATAGCCATTGCCATTACAGTGACTTCCGGATGGCGCGGTGGTTTCATCATACCATTATTCTTTTGCGGTGCGACATTAGGCTTGATTATTCATCAATTTATCCCTTCCATCAGTTTATCACTAACTATTGTAAGTTGTATGGCGGCCATCAATGCCTGTGTTACAAGAACACCAATGAGTACTACGATCCTATTAGCCACACTAACAGGCTTTACGTATTTCATTCCGATTTTGTTTGCAAGCTTAACAGGCTATTTCTTAGCACCGAGAATTCCGTTTATTGCCTCTCAAATGGAAGAAACTGCCGCATGAATTGGCTTCAAAGAATATAATTCCCTTTGCCTCTATTCTAATCGCTTTTTAACTAATTTTACGCCATGATAAAGAACATCCAGATTCGCGTTAGCCTGTTAGACGAAAAGCTATCCAATGTGTTAACAGCTAAAAGCGCTGAATTTCTTGGTATTTCCGAAACTGAGATATCGGGGGTTAAAGTCCTTCGTAAGTCGATTGACGCCCGTAAGAAACAGATCTTTTTCAATTATAAGGTGGCAGTTTATATCAACGAGCCTGTTCCTGAAACTTCTGATTATCACTTTGATTATCGCGATGTTTCGAAAGCAAAACCTGTTCACATTATCGGTTTTGGACCTGCGGGAATGTACGCTGCGCTGCGTTGTATAGAATTGGGGTTTAAACCTATTGTTTTGGAACGTGGCAAAAATGTGCAAGACCGACGCCGCGATTTAAAAGCCATTAATCAGGATCATTTTGTAAATGAAGATTCCAATTATTGTTTTGGTGAAGGTGGGGCTGGAACTTACAGCGATGGAAAACTATACACCAGAAGCTTAAAACGTGGTGATGTGCGTCGCATATTTGAAAATCTCGTTTTCCATGGTGCTACCGATCAGATTTTGGTAGATGCCCATGCACATATCGGCACCAACAAACTCCCTAAAGTCGTCCAAAATATTCGTGAAACCATTTTAAATCATGGCGGGGAAGTTCACTTTAATACCAAAGTGATTGACTTTATAATAAAAGATAATACCATCAAGTCGCTTGTGCTTCAAACTGGAGATGCCATGGATGTGAATAAGGTCATTTTGGCCACAGGACATTCGGCAAGGGATATTTTTTACTTACTCAACAAGAAAAACATCGCCCTCGAAGCCAAGTCGTTTGCCATGGGGGTTCGTGTTGAACACCCTCAACATATTATTGATTCCATACAATACAGTTGCAGTGGAGATCGTGACGCCTTGTTACCAGCCGCTTCCTACAGTATTGTGGAACAAATTAATGGCAGAGGGGTCTATTCATTTTGTATGTGTCCCGGAGGGTTTATCGTGCCTTCAGCCACAGCCAATGGTGAGGTGGTGGTCAATGGCATGTCTCCATCAAAACGAAACAATCAATTCGCAAATTCAGGTATCGTCGTTGAAATTAATGCCCATAAGGATTTATATAAATATGAACATTATGGCGTTTTTAAAGCCTTAGAATATCAAAAGGATTTGGAGCAGTTAGCATTCACTGCTGGCGGTAGAAGCCAAACTGCTCCAGCCCAACGTCTCACAGACTTTGTTGAAGGCAGATTTTCTGCAGAGCTTAACCCGAGCTCCTACCAACCGGGATTGAAATCGGCTCCTCTGCATTCCTTATTGCCAAAACTTATTGGCGGTAGCCTACGCAATGGTTTCAAAGTTTTCGGGGAGAAAATGAAAGGGTATTATACCGAAGAAGCCAACATTATTGGCGTAGAATCACGGACGTCATCTCCAATTAGTATTCCACGAAATGAACGCTTAGAACATCCCCAGATTTCAAATCTTTTTCCTTGTGGTGAAGGTGGCGGTTATGCAGGTGGCATAGTTTCTGCGGCAATGGATGGCGAACGCTGTGCGGAGGCTGCTTGTGGACAGACTTGAGAGTTGAGGATTTACGATTTACGAAAAATAGTTATTCCATAGAGTTCCACCAAGGTAACACACAAAGAAAAAGTCCAAAGGCTCAGAGGTTAGGGATTATGGACTATTTGCAAAGCTGAAACTCGAAACTCAAAACATAAACTTTTGAACTTTGAGTTCTCTCCTAACGAAGTATGACTGCCTCTAAAAAAATATTCCTATTTTTGCACAACTAAAAATTGACAAAAATGAACGCATACATATTTCCAGGTCAAGGTGCTCAATTTAACGGAATGGGATTGGACCTTTATGAAAAATCAGCCGAAGCCCAAGAGCTTTTTGAAAAGGCCAATTCAATTTTAGGTTTTCATATCACCGACATCATGTTTGAAGGCTCCGCAGAAGATCTTAAAGAAACCAAGGTGACGCAACCAGCTGTTTTTTTACATTCGGTAATTTTAGCCAAAACATTAGGTGCTCAATTCAGACCTGATATGGTTGCGGGACATAGTTTAGGTGAGTTTTCCGCTCTGGTTGCCAGTGGTGCCTTATCTTTTGAAGACGGCTTAAAATTGGTGTCACAGCGTGCGTTGGCCATGCAAAAAGCTTGTGAAATCACACCGAGCACAATGGCTGCAGTTTTAGGCTTGGACGATGCCATAGTTGAAGATGTTTGTGCCAAAACGGAAGGTATTGTTGTGGCCGCAAATTATAATTGTCCTGGTCAATTGGTTATTTCTGGTGAAGTAGATGCAATCAACCGCGCCTGTGAAGCTATGAAAGAAGCCGGTGCCAGACGTGCTTTGGTATTGCCTGTTGGAGGCGCATTCCATTCTCCTTTGATGGAGCCAGCCAGAGAAGAATTGGCAGCGGCTATTGAAAACACACCGTTCAGCAAACCAAATTGCCCAATTTATCAAAACGTTACTGCAAGTGCCGTAATCAATGAAAAGGACATTAAAGCTAACTTGATTTCGCAATTGACTGCTCCTGTACGTTGGACACAATCGGTGCAGCAAATGATTATAGATGGCGCTAACTCATTCACTGAGGTAGGTCCGGGGAATGTATTGCAAGGTTTGGTCAAAAAAATAAACAGAGAAGCGCAAACAGCTGCCGCAACTTTTACTCCTAATTAATAATCGATGAAAATATCAAGAACCGCAAGCATCATCTTATTGATTGTTGCCAATATTGCTATCGATCAAATTTCTAAATTTATAGTTCGAGCAAAAATTGCAACCAATGAGATCATTGAACTTATAGGCGACACCTTTATCATGACCAAGGTTGAAAACTCTGGTGCATTTTTAGGCTTGGGCAGTGACTTGAGCCCCACTTTAAAATGGATTTTATTATTGATTCTGCCCGTTATTGTATTAGGCGGGGTGATCTATTATATCATCACTAACAAAACCTTGGACAGATTAAGCCTGATTGCATTCTGCTGCATTGTAGGTGGTGGGATTGCCAATGTTTTTGATCGATTCATGTACGGATCAGTCACCGATTTTTTTCATATCGATTTAGGAGGCGTGTTCAGAACCGGCATCTTTAACGTGGCCGATATGTCTGTAAGCTTTGGAATGATCTTATTGGTTATTGCAAGTTTTAAACAGAAGGAACAAGAGAAAGTAAACGCATAAAAAAAGCCTCAATAAACTGAGGCTTTTTTTATAATAATATTGGTTTTCTATCTTGCTAAATTACAATCTTCACAATCTTTAACTTCTCCATAATAGGTTTCTCTATATTTATGAAGTGTTCGGTACGGAATACTTAAAAATTGTTTTTTAATATAGGTAACTTGTGTTACTAAAGCACCCATTTTTGGTGTAAATCGTCCTTCAGCTTTTGTTTCTCTTTTAATACTAAACAGTTTCATTTGTTCTTTTCTTTTGTTTTTAACGATCAAATCCATTCGCCATTTCAATCTCTAATTGATTAGAATTTTCAAGGCTCATTTCATCATTTATTCAGTGAACATTAACTACAAAGAAACGAAATAGTAGCCAAAAATCCAAGTAAACATCTTTAAAAGCATGTCTATCAATATGTTAATTACGACACTGATAATTATCTGGCAACATTATTGCCATATCAACAATTGAATCCGCACCTTGTTAGGAGATGTTTATTCCCAAAACGGCTATTGTTTGTATATTTGGCCCTCTTTCATCACAAATACAATAGTGGTCATGGTATCTATATGTTTGGTTGGATCATCATTGGTGGCAACAATATCTGCTATAAAACCTTCTTTTAATTGTCCAATTTCATTTTCCATTTTCAACAACATGGCATTGGTAACAGTGGCACTTTGGATTGCTTTCATTGGAGGCATTCCTGCTTCTACCATATACCCAAATTCTTTAGCATTTTCACCATGGGCAAAAACGCCAGCGTCGGTCCCAAACCCAATGCCCACGCCTTTTTTATAGGCTCTTGCAAACATGGCTTGCATTCTTGGGCCAATATCCAAAGCCTTTCCAACGATCACCTCAGGATAATAATTAGGGATCTTGGCCTTTTCAGTAACTGATTTCCCAGCAATAATTGTCGGCACCAAATACACATCATGTTTTTTCATGAGTTCCATGGTTTCATCGCTCATAAACGTACCGTGTTCAATAGTTTTCACACCGCCAAGGATAGCACGTTGCATACCGTCATCGCCATGCGCATGGGCTGCGACATTCATATCGTAGTCTTTTGCCGCATCACAGATGGCTTTTATTTCTTCAACCGTAAATTGTGGATTCTGTCCACTTTTGGCAACACTTAAAACACCGCCTGTGGCTGTAATTTTTATCCAATCGGCACCATTTTTATAGCGCTGACGTACTGCTTTTTTCGCATCATCAACACTATTGACCACTCCTTCCTTTGGGCCCGGATCGCCCATCAATTCTCTTTTGGAACCGTTAGTAGGATCCGCATGACCACCTGTTGTCGCCAAGGATTTTTCGGCAGTAAAAACTCTTGGACCGACAACCTTGCCTGCATTGATCGCATTTCTTAAAGCCACATTAACCCCTGAGCCACCCAAGTCTCTCACGGTTGTAAATCCGGACATCAAAGTCACATTGGCCAGCTTTTGGGCATTAAAGGCAATATCTGCCTCATTGAGCGTGTATTTCTGCAAATAGGATGCTGGATTGCTTTCACCTTCAATATGAACGTGCATATCAATCAGTCCGGGCATCACAGTTTTTGACTTCAAATCAATCACCACATCGTCAGCCGATGTAGGTGTAGAGAAACCATCCTCAATTGCTATGATCTTCTTTCCTGAAACAACAATCGTTTTATTGGTTAAAACTTTGCCATCCTTGGTATCAATCAGTTTACCGCAATGCAAATACGTGTTTTGGCCAAAAAATAGCGTACTGACTAAAAGGCTGCAAAAAAGAAGTGCTTTTTTCATGGTTGTGGTTTTATATGTTTCTGAGATGTTTTTCCCATTTCCAAGCAGATAACAGGGCATCGTCTAAATTGCTTTCTGCTTTCCAGCCCAATTCGGTATTAGCTTTGGTCGTATCGGCATAGGCCTGAATGACATCACCTTCACGTCTTGGAGCAATCTTGTAATTAAGTTTCTGACCTGAGGCCTTTTCAAAAGACTGTATGACTTCCAAAACAGAGCTCCCCTTACCTGTTCCCAAATTAAAGATCTCATAATTTGAGGTGTTATTCTTTCCAACCAACCTTTCTAGCGCTACTACATGCGCTTTTGCCAGATCAACGACATGGATATAATCTCTGATACATGTACCATCTGGTGTTGGATAATCATCTCCAAAAACCGAAAGTTCCTTACGTAAACCTGCGGCAGTTTGGGTGATAAAAGGCACCAAGTTTTGCGGAACGCCAATAGGCAATTCGCCAATTTTTGTACTACTATGAGCACCGATTGGATTAAAATAGCGTAATGCAATGGCATTTAAAGTACTATTGACCTTGCAGGTATCCTTGATAACTTCTTCACCAATTTGTTTGGTATTGCCATAAGGTGACTCTGCTGCTTTTATTGGCGCAGATTCGGTAATCGGCATTTCATCCGCTTGCCCATAAACCGTACATGACGAACTAAAAATAAAGTTCTGTGTCGGCAAATGCAATAATGATTTAAGAACATACACCAAGGTGTTGATGTTGTTTTCATAATAAAGTAACGGTTTCTCAACGCTCTCCCCTACGGCTTTACTGGCCGCAAAATGGATGACACCAACAATATCCTGATGGTTCTCAAAGAAGGATTCCACTTTTGATTTTTCTTTTAAATCTAACTTTTCGAACGCTGGGGCTTTCCCGGTAATTGCTGTAATTCCTGCCAAAACATCAATTGAAGAATTGGAAAGATCATCAATAATAACCACTTCAAAGCCTTTTTGTTGTAATTCCACCACGGTATGTGAACCGATAAAACCTAAACCCCCTGTAACTAAAACCTTTTTCATTTATGAATTTGAATTTACAAAATTAATAACTGTTGACGTGATAAAATCAATTTGATCAGACTCCAATTCGGTATGCATAGGCAATGAAATGACCTCTTTTACCAACTGATTGGTGACGACAAAATCTTCTTCTTTATATCTTGAATCCTTATACGCCTTTTGAAGATGTAATGGGATTGGATAATAAACCCCACAAGGAATGCCGTTGTCGTTTAAGTGTTTTACCAAAGCATCCCGATTCGTATCTTTAACTTTTAAGGTATATTGATGGAATACATGGTTGTCTTCAGAACCCTCTCTAAAAGGTGTAACAATATTCTTATGGCCTTCAAAAGCTTTATCATAAGCATTGGCAGCTTTCAATCGGGCAGCGTTATAAGTATCCAAATATTCCAATTTTGTGTTTAAAACAGCAGCTTGGATCGAATCCAGTCGTGAATTTACACCTACCACATCATGATGGTAGCGCTCATACATACCGTGATTCACAATCCCTCTTAGCTTATGTGCCAAATCATCATCGTTGGTGAAAATAGCACCACCATCACCATAACAGCCTAAGTTTTTAGAAGGAAAAAACGAGGTAGATGCCACGTGTCCAATAGTACCAATCTTGGCTTTTTTACCATCACTATAGGTATATGTAGCTCCTATGGCCTGCGCATTATCTTCAATAACAAACAGATTATGTTCCTCAGCAATTTTCATAATGGCTTCCATATTGGCACACTGTCCAAATAAATGCACCGGAATAATAGCTTTTGTATTTGGTGTGATTGCCTTTTTGATTGCGTCAATATCAATATTAAAGGTCTTTGGGTCAACATCCACCAAAACTGGAGTCAGTTGCAATAAAGCAATAACCTCAACAGTTGCAGCAAATGTAAAGTCGGCCGTGATTACTTCATCTCCTGGCTTTAAATCCAATGCCATCATGGCAATCTGTAAGGCATCTGTTCCATTGGCACAAGGGATGACGTGTTTAACATCAAGATAGTTTTCCAAATTTTTCTGAAACTCGTGTACCTGCGGGCCATTGATATATGCCGTGGCGTCAAGAACTTCAGCTATAGACGCATCAACAGACTCTTTAATTTTTAGATATTGACCTTTAAGATCAACCATTTGTATTTTTTTCATCGCGTTATATGTAGTGTGAATAGTTTAAAACTCGAAGGCTTTGTTAGATAGCGAAATTACGAAATTGCGCTGCTTATACCAATCATTCCTAAAGGTTTAATTTCAATTTTGAATCGTTAATTGGTCGGATTTACATCTCACACGAACAAAATTCCGTAGTGTTTTTAAAGCAATCTAATAGAAAGAAATGTATTTTAGCGCAAATCATTCCTCTTGAAACAACTTTACAACATAGCAATCTATGCCGCTGGGTTTATTCTTAACACTCTTGCTCTTTTCAATAAAAAAATCAAATTGGGCGTGGAGGGGCGTTCACAAACTTTCAAAATCTTAGAAGAACAAATAGCCAATAATCATCTTACCTTTTGGTTCCATTGTGCTTCACTTGGCGAATATGAACAAGGACTTCCAATTTTCAAACAACTAAGGGCGGAACATCCCCAGCACAAAATTGTGTTGACATTTTTCTCCCCTTCAGGTTATGAAATAAGGAAGAACACTGAAATAGCAGATGTTGTGGTTTATCTTCCGATGGATACAAAAAGCAATGCAAAACGCTTTATAAAACTTGTCAATCCTGAACTGACCATCTTTGTGAAATATGAGATTTGGCCAAATTATCTCAACGAATTAAAGAGGCGCGGTTTAAGAGCCATTCTGATTTCTGCCGTCTTCCGAAAGGATCAAACCTACTTCCAGTTTTATGGTGGTATGATGCAAGATGCATTAAGAACGTTTGAGCATATTTTTGTGCAAGATGAAAACTCTAAGTTGCTATTAAACACTTCTCATTTTGATAATGTCACCGTGGCAGGTGATACTCGTTACGATCGTGTTTCCGATCAACTTTTGCAAGACAACAAACTCTCTTTTATAGAAGATTTTGTAGATGGTAAGTTATGTATTGTAGCAGGAAGCTCTTGGCCTGAAGATGAAGCGTTGCTTATACCCTATATTAATTCAATGACATCAGATAGTGTCAAATTTATCATCGCACCCCATAATATCAAAAGTAATCAGATTGTTCATCTCACCAATAAGCTCAATAAAAAAACCGTCCTGTTCTCAGAAAAAGATAATAAAGACCTTTCGGAATTTCAAATATTTATTGTCGATACCATAGGTCTTTTAAGCAAGGTTTACAGTTATGCCGACATTGCCTATGTAGGTGGGGCCATGGGAAATACCGGGCTTCATAATATATTAGAACCTGCGGTATTTGGCCTGCCAATAATCATAGGAAAAAATTATAAGAAATTCCCCGAAGCCTTTCAAATGATAGCACATGGCGGTGTCAAGTCTATATCGGACAAGCAAGAACTTCAAGATTCACTTGATCGATTACTTGACAATCCTAAAGAAAGAAAGACAATTGGCAATTTGAACAGTAGCTTTATTAATAAAAACAAAGGTGCCGTGGTCCAAATAATGAACTATATCCGTAAATAAGCTATCAACATCGGTTAATATCTAAAAAGTGCTCCCAATTTTGTTGAGATCAGCCATAAGTTACTTAAATTCGAGTTGCTAAAAACACTAAACTATTTATGATGAAAAAATTACTATTAAGTTCCGCCTTGGTATTTGCCATGGGTTTCTCATTGACATCATGTAGAGATACAGATAAAAAATCAGATGATTCAGTGATTATTATAGAAAAGGAAACTGACAAAACCGAAGGTGCCTTAGAAAAAGCCGGAAAAGCTATTGACAATGCTGCCAAGGAAGTTAAAGAAGCAGGAAAAGCTGTGGACAGCGCTGCCAAAGAAGTTGTTGGTGACGATAACTAAGAACACAGTATTGTTGGGATAGATCCATTAAGACTCATCACTTTGGTGGGTCTTTTTTAATTCCTACACGAAAACAAAAAACCCTGACAATCTTTTGATTATCAGGGCTTAGTACTCAAGGCGGGACTTGAACCCGCACGTCCATAATGGACACAGGATTTTAAGTCCGGCGTGTCTACCGATTCCACCACTTGAGCAGGTGCACAAAGTACTCATTGTTTAAAACCAATGTTCCGCAGCAGCGGAATCCATACTTTTGCTTTTCGGTACTGAGCGAAAAACGGGATTCGAACCCGCGACCTCCACCTTGGCAAGGTGGCGCTCTACCAACTGAGCTATTTTCGCGTTATTGCAATTAAATTAAAGAACCTTATCCGACGTCTATCGGATTGCGAGGGCAAATTTAATACATTTCTTAGAATTGCAAAGCCTTTTGAGCAAAAAAAGACGTTTTTTTTATGCATGTTTCTTTTTCAACAACATACGCTTAATTTCATTCAACTTCATAAGCGCCTCCACTGGCGTCAAAACATCAATGTCTATCGTCACAATCTCCTCCTTAATTTGCTCCAATAAAGGATCATCCAAATTAAAAAAGCTCAATTGCATATCGTTTTCAAGGGTTCTTACTTTATCGGTCAACTCTTCACTACTGTGCGACTTTTCCAATTGCTTTAGAATCTTATTTGCGCGATGAATGACTTGCTGCGGCATTCCTGCCATTTTAGCCACATGGATACCAAAACTATGTTGACTGCCACCTTCCACCAGCTTTCTCAAGAAAAGCACATTGTTTTTTAATTCTTTAACAGATACGTTGAAGTTTTTGATGCGTGCAAAGGTTTCGGTCATTTCATTCAATTCGTGGTAATGCGTGGCAAATAGAGTTTTGGCCCTACTCGGATGTTCGTGCAAATACTCACTAATGGCCCAGGCAATGGAAATACCATCATACGTACTTGTACCACGACCGATCTCATCCAACAAAACCAGACTTCGTTCAGAGATATTGTTTAGAATGGATGCGGTTTCATTCATCTCTACCATAAAAGTGGACTCGCCCATCGAAATATTATCACTTGCGCCGACCCTTGTAAATATTTTATCGGTCAATCCAATCTTGGCATGTTCTGCTGGTACAAAACTTCCCATTTGCGCCAATAAAACAATTAACGCTGTTTGACGCAAAATAGCCGATTTACCAGACATATTAGGCCCAGTAATCATGATGATTTGCTGTTTATCTCTGTCTAAATAAACATCGTTGACAATATAAGGTTCACCGTGTGGCAATTGTTTTTCAATCACGGGGTGTCTTCCATTTTTGATATCCAAAGCAAAAGAGTCGTTGATTTCTGGACGGGTGTATTTATTTTCAAAAGCCAATTGGGCAAACCCGCATAAACAATCTAATTGCGCAATCAAGGCCGAATTTTTCTGAACAGGTTTTATAAACTGCTCAATCCATAAGACCAATTCTGAAAACAATTGCTGCTCAATGGCCAGAATCCGCTCCTCCGCTCCAAGGATTTTTGTCTCGTATTCCTTTAGTTCTTCGGTGATATACCGTTCTGCATTCACCAGGGTCTGCTTCCTGATCCAATGCTCAGGCACTTTATCGCGATGGCTGTGGCGCACTTCTATATAATACCCATAGACATTGTTGGACGCTATTTTGAGGGAGGTAATCCCGGTGACTTCACTTTCGCGTTGCAACATGGCATCTAAATAATCTTTGCCAGAAGTGGACAAAGACCTCAGCTCCTTTAATTCTGGAGAGAAATCTGATGCAATAGTATTGCCCTTTAAAATATTTACCGGAGCCTCTTCATTTAATGTCGCTTTGATACGTTGGCGCAGCTCTTCGCACAGTTCCAAACCATCACCAATATGCTGCAAGGCTTTATTATCTGTTTTCTGCGTAAGTGCTTTTATTGGCACAATAGCCTCCAATGCATTTTTCAATTGGACGACTTCTCTTGGCGAGATTTTAACCGTTGCCACTTTTGAAATCAGTCGTTCAATATCATTGATGGATTTTATTTGATTCTGTATTTTTTTCAGAAGCACAGCATCGTCCAAAAGATACTGAACCACTTCATGACGCTGATTGATTTTTTCCATGTCAATGAGCGGTAATGCCAGCCAACGCTTCAATAAACGTCCTCCCATGGGTGAAATGCTGCGGTCAATTACATCAATTAAGGTTACTGCGTTTTGATTGTATGATTGATAAAGCTCTAGGTTTCTAATTGTAAATCGATCCATCCAAACATGGTCGTTCTTAGTAATGCGATGAATAGAAGTGATGTGCTGCAATCTGTGATGTTGGGTTTCACTCAAATAATGTAATACAGCGCCAGAAGCCACGATGCCTTCATATAGTTCTTCAATCCCAAATCCTTTTAAAGATTTTGTTTGAAAATGTTTGAGCAAAGTTTCCGTGGCATAATCATCCTGAAACACCCAATCTTCCATATAGAACGTATGATATTCCGGACCAAAAGCTTCTTTAAATGCATTACGCTTTGGTTTGGACACTAAAATTTCACTCGGGTTGAAGTTTTGAAGCAATTTATCTACATACTCAGCATTCCCTTGCGATATTAGGAACTCACCCGTGGATACATCGAGAAAAGACACCCCAATTAAGTTCTTACCAAAGCAGACCGCAGCCAAGAAGTTATTGGATTTTGAATTTAAAATATCATCGTTCAAGGCCACGCCCGGAGTTACCAATTCCGTTACTCCACGCTTGACAATTTTTTTTGTTTGCTTAGGATCTTCCAGTTGATCGCATATCGCAACACGACACCCGGCCTTGACCAATTTTGGCAAATAGGTATTTATGGAATGATGTGGAAACCCAGCCAGCTCCGTTTCACTGGTACTTCCAGCACCACGTTTGGTCAAAATAATATCCAATATTTTGGAGGCTTTTACCGCATCCTCTCCAAAGGTTTCGTAAAAATCGCCCACCCTAAAAAGCAATAAGGCATCAGGATACTTTGCTTTGATAGCATTGTATTGTTTCATTAAAGGCGTTTCTTTTTTTACTTTTTTTGCCAAGGGATTTGTGTTTTTTAGTGGTATTTTTGACCTGAATATCAGGACTGCCAAGATACTTATTATTTGAGGGTTTGGAAAATAGAGGGCGCAGAAGTTATTTACAATTAATAAACGGGCTAATAAGCCATGAGTTCTTGAGTAGTTATGCCACAGAGATTCGCCAAGTTTTCGCGGTGTTGTACTGAGGGTTTTATTGAATTTATATAATATTTGTGGTGATATTTGAGAGATTTCCTCCCGATAATTATTGGGATTGGAGAAATGATAAAAGTATTTTAAATGAGAAAACTAAAAAATAGCGAGCTTGACCGATTGAGTGTTGACGAATTTAAAAAGACAGAAAAATCACCGATTATCATTGTTCTGGACAATATCAGAAGTTTAAATAATATCGGATCAGTATTTAGAACCTCGGATGCTTTTTTGGTTGAAAAAATCTACTTGTGCGGGATTACGGCAACCCCGCCCCACAAGGACATCCATAAAACAGCCTTGGGAAGTACTGAAACTGTAGCTTGGGAATATGCCGAAAACACACTCGATTTAATCCAGAAACTCAAATTGGATGGTGTTGTTGTTGTTTCCATCGAACAAGCCGAAAAGACGGTCATGTTAAATAATTTTACACCGCAACCTCAAACTACATACGCTTTGGTATTTGGCAATGAAGTAAAAGGCGTATCTCAGAGCGTGGTGAGTGCCAGCGATTTGATTTTGGAGATTCCGCAATTTGGAACTAAACATTCGTTAAATATTTCAGTGAGCTGCGGCCTGGTGGTATGGGACGTGTTTAGTAAGATGAGGACTATAAATGTATAATGGTTGAAGAAGCGCAAAAGATAAAGTTCAATAAAAAAAAGCACCAAACGCCAAAAAGAAAATTTATAACCAGTGAATAACTCCAAAATCAGCGTTATCTACATTCCATTTCTAACACAGGTACGGAGGTGGCAAGTATAAGTTTATCAACTTCTAAGAGGAACTGAAATGGCCACTTTGGGTCTTACTAAAGTCAAGCTTCCCACTTTAAACTTCCGCCTTTCTGCAAATTTCATCCAAAATCCACAAATAATCTGCTCTGTTTTCTACAAAATCTCGATCTGAAATATCAATGATCTTAACGTTGAGTTCAGTCTGATTTTTCAAAAACTCCAAGTAACCCGTATTGATCTTTTCGAGATAGTCGTTTTGAATGTTTTGTTCGTAATCGCGACCACGCTTTTTGATGTTTTCTTGCAAACGTGTCGTATTTTGATACAAATAGACATATAAATCAGGTTTGGCAATGTCCTTATACATCAAATAAAATAGCTTTCTGTAAAGCCTAAACTCGTCTTCAGGCAAGGTAATCTTTGAAAAAATAAGCGATTTATAAATATCATAATCGCTCACCATAAAATCCTTGAAAAGATCCAATTGCGATAAATCATCGCTGATTTGTTGATACCTATCGGCCAAAAAGGACATTTCCAAAGTAAATGCGTAGCGCTGTGGCGCTTTATAGAATTTCGGTAAAAACGGATTGTCGGCAAAGCGCTCCAATATCAACTTCCCATTAAAATCATTCGCAATCTCATGTGCTAAGCTCGTTTTACCCGCGCCAATATTCCCTTCTATGGCAATATAATTAAAGTCTCCAAAGCCGTATTGCTTCATCGGGTTTTTCAACCATATATTAATGGGCTCAATAACACTATCGTCTTCACACACTTCCAATAGCTCAGCAACTGATAGTTCAGTTTTAGGATGCATCAATTTTGGAGCAATGTCATATAAAGGCTGTAAAACAAATCGGCGTTTGTGCATTTGAGGATGCGGGGTGGTAATTATTTCCGATGTTATGATTTGGTCATCATAAAACAGGACGTCCAAATCAATTGCTCTGGACTCATAAACACCACTCAGTTGGCGCGTCCGCCCAAGTAACGTTTCAATGGCTAAAAGCTTAAGCATCACGTCTTCGGCAGAAAAATGGGTGTCCACAAAAACACAGGCATTGTAAAAGTAATCAGCAGGAGCTGCTTCCTTAAAGCCCAACGCGGGCGTGTTATAAACTCTTGAGATTATATTAATTTTGCCAATGCGTTCAAATATTAGATCAACAGCATCTTGCAGATGTTTTAATCTGTCGCCTTTATTGCTGCCAAGTGCGATATAAACTTTATGCGGTTGATTCATAATTGATGCCAAAATAAAGAAAACAAAATCATTTTGTGTGCTATTTTTGTTGAAAAAAATAATTTAAAACATCACAATGTCATTCATGATTAAGTATTTTTACCTGTAGGTATTTCCTTATTTTTAAATAACATTTTCATCATAAGTGACCTAAGAAATAAACGGCCTTGAAAAACTGCTAAAGTTTTATTAAACTTTAACATTTGCTCGACTTTTGCAGTAAACTTTGCGTATATATACATACTAAACTATTGTCTTTCATTTTGTGAGAGTAAAAACTAAATTTTTTAATGAAGAAATTTCTAAAAATCACCGGCATTACCCTATTAGTCATCATTATTCTGTTGATTGCCTTGCCTTTTGTGTTCCAATCACAAATAAAGGATATGGTCAAAAAATCGATTAATCAAAACCTCAATGCCAATGTGGAGTTTAACGATGTAAACTTAAGTTTGTTCAGAAGTTTTCCGCAAGCTCACGTCGAGGTCAATGATTTGGTCATCACTAATTTTGAACCTTTTAAGGATGAAACCTTTGTGACCGCTAAAAACATAAATTTCACCATGTCAATAAAGGAATTATTCAAATCAGCCGATGAGGCCATTGTTGTAAATTCCATCAATGTCAACGAAGCCCTCCTGACCCTTAAAACAGATGCTTTTGGCAATGTAAATTATGATATTGTAAAAGAAAGTGATACGCCACAAGACACGACCTCATCTAATTTTTCTTTTGATATTGAGAAATATAGCATTAACAATAGTGCATTAACCTATATTGATGTACCAGCCGACATGCAATTTTATGTCACTCAATTGAATCATACTGGAAAAGGCACATTCTCTGGCGACGTCTCTGAATTGGATACAAAATCTGAAGCAAAGGTGAGCTTAACAATGGACAGCATCAATTATTTGAACAATAACCACGTTAAGTTGGATGCCCTTATCGACATGGATTTGAATGCTCAAAAATATACCTTTAAAGAAAATAAAGCGCTCATCAATCAATTACCAATCCAATTTAACGGATTTGTTCAACTTATAGAAGACGGCCAGAACATTGACCTTTCGTTCACGAATACGGGTTCATCATTTAAGGATTTTTTAGCCGTGATTCCTGAAACTTATTCTAAGAACTTAGACAATGTTGAAACGACTGGAAATTTCAAGATCAATGGCGTCATTAAAGGGAAGGTTACAGAAACCACCATCCCTACCTTGGATATCAGCATCAAGTCTGACAATGCGTCATTCAAATATCCTGACTTGCCTAAACGCGTTGAAAATATTATAATTGATACGGAAATCAAAAATGATTCTGGAAACGCCGACGATACCTATGTTGCCATCAATACCCTAAATTTTAAAATTGATAGTGATGTCTTCAAATCGTCAGCCTTGATTAAAAATCTTACCGGCAATATGCAGGTTACCGCCGATGTGGATGGCACCTTGAACTTGGCAAACCTCACCAAGGCCTATCCTATTGAACTTGAAAACGAACTTAGCGGAATCCTCAAAGCCAAATTGAATACTGCTTTTGATATGAATGCTGTTGAAACAAGTGCCTATGATAAAATTAAGGCTTCTGGAAACGCATCAATCAGCGACTTGGTATTTACTTCAGATGCTATGAACCAACCGCTACATATTTCGAAGGCAGAAATGACTTTCAATCCGTCTACAGTTAGCTTAAACAGCTTTAATGCAAAAACGGGACGAAGTGATTTTTCGGCCACCGGAACAATCAATAATTTAATCGGGTTTATGCTGAGCAAGAAAGTCAATTTAAAGGGCAATTTCAAACTGAACTCCAATACGCTGGCCTTGAACGATTTTATGAGTGAGGAAACTGAAACCACCGCTGCTGCGACTTCTAAAAAAGAAGCTGTTACAACGGAAGCCTTGAAAATTCCAAAATTTTTAGAATGCACTGTCACAGCAAATGCCAACACCGTTATCTATGACAACCTCAACTTAAAGAACGTGAAGGGTGTTTTAACCATAAAAGATCAACAGGCCACCATTGATAATCTGAGTTCAACTATTTTTGACGGCATCTTATCACTCTCGGGAAATGTCAGTACCAAAGCAGACACACCATCGTTTAATTTAAATTTGGACGCCAATAGTTTTGACATTTCAAAGTCTTTCAATGATTTAGAGTTGCTACAAAATTTAGCACCAATAGCCAAAGTGCTTCAAGGCAAGTTAAACAGTAGTATTAAAATATCTGGAACTTTGGACAACGAGTTTTCTCCAAATTTAAGTACCATTTCAGGAAGCGCCATTTCAGAACTGTTGACCACAGATATTAATGAAAATTCAAGTCCGTTGTTATCAAAACTTGAAGGTGCCTTAAGTTTTATTGATTTCAGCAAATTGGATATGAATGATTTAAAAGTCAATTTGGAATTTGATAACGGCAAGGTAAACATCAAACCCTTTGATTTAGCCTATCATGATATTGGCATCACCGTTTCTGGAGCTCATGGCTTTGACAAAACAATGGCTTATGACGCTGTTTTTAATGTCCCTGCAAAATACTTAGGAAGTGAGATCAATCGTCTTATTGGAAAAATAAACGACAATGAGGTCAACAACATTACCATTCCGGTTACTGCCAACATTTCTGGGTCGTTTACCAACCCAAAGGTGTCCACAGACTTAACCAGTGGCGTGACCAATTTAACCAAACAACTGGTTGAGATTGAAAAGCAAAAATTAATTGGCAAGGGTAAGGATAAAATAAAAGATCTTTTAGGTGGGGTTATAGGAGGTAATGCAAATCAGACCTCCGATGAAAACACTACGGCCATAGATTCTACTGAATCTTCAACGCCACCAATCAGTACACCTAGCCCAACTACAAAAAAAGATAGCGCTGAGAATAATAAGGAGACCATAAAAAACACACTAAAGGATCTTTTCAAATCCCGAAACAAGAAAAAAGACTCGGTCAATTAAAGAAATTGGAATCACGCTTGTGATATCAGAAATTGGAGAATTTATTGGATTTTGGGCAAAAACAGCCTCTAATTTAAAAAAAATTATCCAATTATGTTAAAGTATTGTGAGTATGTTTGCTTTTGTCGTTTAAATAGTTATACTGTAGGGTTAACGTTCATTAAAACAAAAGAGACTACATGAGGCAATTAAAAATTACAAAGCAGGTTACAAACAGAGAATCCAAATCCCTTGATAAATATCTTCAGGATATTAGTAAACTGCCCTTGATTACAGCAGATGAAGAAGTGGAATTGGCGCAACGTATTAGAGAGGGAGATCAAGAAGCTTTGGATAAGCTGACAACCGCTAACCTCCGATTTGTTGTATCTGTGGCCAAACAATATCAAAATCAAGGTTTAACCTTACCCGATTTGATTAACGAAGGTAACGCCGGATTGGTTAAAGCTGCAAAACGTTTTGACGAAACTAGAGGTTTTAAATTTATTTCTTATGCTGTTTGGTGGATTAGACAAGCAATTCTTCAAGCTTTAGCAGAACAATCTCGAATAGTTAGATTACCTTTGAACAAAATTGGTTCGATCAATAAGATCAATAAGGCCTATTCGTTTTTGGAGCAAGCGCACGAACGTCCGCCAAGTGCTGCAGAAATTGCCAAGGAGTTGGATTTGACCATTAAGGATGTGAAGCAGTCCATGAAAATTTCTGGACGTCATGTCTCAATGGATGCGCCTTTAAGAGAAGGAGAAACCTCAAGTTTATATGATGTGGTTTCCTCCAATGATTCTCCAAGACCGGACCGACTTTTAATGACTGAGTCGTTAAGTTTGGAAATTGACAGAGCGCTCAACACGTTATCACAAAGAGAAAGTGATGTGATCCGACTGAATTTCGGATTGAGCAATCAGCCGCCGATGACATTGGACGAAATTGGCAAGACTTTTGATTTAACCAGAGAACGTGTCCGTCAAATACGTGAAAAAGGTATTAAACGATTAAAGCACACGTCAAAAAGTAAAATATTAAAAACGTATTTAGGATAGTCTTAAATACACCATACACTATAAAAACTATATATGTTAAGAATCGAAATTAAAGAAGGTGAAAACATCGAACGCGCCATTAAGCGTTATAAGCGTAAACACAGAAATGTGAAAGTCATGCAAACTCTGAGAGAAAATCAGTATTTCACCAAACCATCTGTTAGAAAAAGAAGGCAAATGCAAAAGGCAGCTTATATTCAAAATTTAAGAGATCAAGAAAACATGTAGTTTTTAAAATGACATTAAATTAGAATGACATTAAAAATCACGTTATATGATTATGACGTGATTTTTTGTTTTCCGATAGGATGGTCTTCGTAAAAATCTTCGAAAGTTTTATCGGTAGCGTAATTATCTCGTAGCACTTTATAAACCATTACAACCACAAGTACCTGCCCCAAACACGTAAGATAGAACACCCAATTAAAAGGCATATCCATAGCTACCATGATGGTTAAGGTCACCAATAACAAGGTGGTTACCACGACGTAGAACATTACCGGAATTTTCATGATTTCTATATTTAAGGTTCGTATAGAGAAAGTCGTAACATACTATCGCAAGATTTTAGGCACCAAAATAAACACCATAAATCTCAATGACCATACAAAAAACTACCGAGCCTGTATGCAACCCTATGCATTGACTTTCACATCCTTAATTTACAAATTCCAGCTCCCTTTCAAAAGTTTTCAGTTCTAAATTAATGTTAATACTTAACATCAAGCTATGGAGAGCGCTACAACGTAACCTTCATTACTTCGAATATTAAATACCGTTTGATCTTCATAAATGAGGTATTGGCCCTTAATCCCTTTTAGAACACCTTGATAGTTTGGGGTTTTATCTAAATTTAGGCTTTTTGGCTTCTCAGGATATTGGCTAACTGGAAATTCTATATTGGTTTCTTTATTATTGGCAATATAATACGCTAACGCTTCTGTAGGAATATATTGTTTTAATCTATCTCGCCACTCAACCAGATCCTCATCAACAATCTCGTTCTTTAACATGGTACGCCAATTTGTCTTATCAGCCACATGATCTTTTAAGGCCACTTCTGTAATTCCCGCAAGGTACCGATTGGGCACTTCAACAATTTCAATAGCTTCATGTGCACCTTGATCAATCCAGCGTGTGGGTACCTGAGACTTTCTAGTCACACCTACCTTGACATTACTAGAATTTGCCAAATATACTATATGAGGTTTTAATTGCACCTGCTTTTCATAAGCCAAATCGCGGTCCTCTATATCTAAATGTGCCGTACTCAACTCTGGTTTCATAATCCAATCTGCGGCTTGCGGAATATCAAAAAAACAACTTTTACAAAACCCTTGTCGGTATATTGGTCTATCAAGTGTACAGTTGAGACATTGGTATCCAACAAATTGAATCATGATTGCTTTATCCAATAACTGGTTCATATTGATGAAGTCATTTTCAAAAACAAGATAGTATTGAATAGGATTGGAAAACTCAGTTTCCATTTTGGTCAAAACCCCTTGGTACGTCATTTATTTAAAATTTTTATTTAGAAGAATTAATTTAAAAAAAGTGTTATTTTTAGTCTTTAAAGATACTATAAATATGCCAATCCCTTTAGTTAATTCAATTGCTTCATGGTTCTTAAAAAAACGATTCCATCAAATTGAATTGTTCTTAAAGTACCCTAATGAAGTACAGAATGAACTACTACAAGATCTGCTCTTTACGGCAAAAGACACTGAAATTGGTAGACGCTATGATTTTGCGAGCATTACAAATTACAAGACGTTCTCGGAAAGGGTCCCCATCACCACTTACGAAGAAAACCAAGCGGATATTGAAAGGGCTCGAAGGGGAGAAAACAATATTTTCTGGCCGTCACCCATAAAATGGTTTGCCAAATCAAGTGGTACTACCAATGCAAAGAGCAAGTTTATTCCGGTAAGTACGGAATCTTTAGAAGAATGCCATTATGCCGCCAGCAAGGATTTATTGTGCATGTACCTCAATAACAATGAAAACGCCCAATTATTTACTGGAAAGAGTTTAAGGCTTGGTGGCAGTAAAGAGTTGTATAAAGAAAATGGGACTGTCTTTGGTGATTTATCTGCAATTTTAATTGATAATATGCCATTTTGGGCCGAATATAGTAGTACACCCAGCAGTAAAGTATCGTTGATGGACGATTGGGAACATAAAATGCAAGCCATAGTAAATGAAACCATCAACGAAAATGTGACCAGCCTCGCGGGAGTTCCTTCTTGGATGTTGGTACTATTGAACAATGTTCTGGAAACTACCAACAAGGAGAGTATCTTTGAAATTTGGCCAAATTTGGAAGTTTATTTTCATGGTGGAGTAAGCTTTCTACCTTATATAGATCAGTACAAAGCTATTTTACCACGAAAGGATTTCCGGTATTACGAAATTTATAACGCGTCGGAAGGCTTTTTCGCTATCCAAGATCAAAACAGTTCAAGTGAACTGCTACTTATGTTGGATTACGGCATCTTTTACGAATTCATCCCCATGGACGCCTACGGCACACCTCAGCAGCGCATCATTCCATTAGCAGAAGTTGAGACCAATAAAAATTACGCTGTGGTGATTACTACCAATGCCGGACTTTGGCGCTATATGATTGGTGATACCATCCGGTTTACATCATTGAAGCCCTATCGCATAAAAGTAAGCGGACGGACAAAACATCATATCAACGTATTTGGCGAAGAACTGATTATTGAGAATGCTGAAGATGCCTTAAAGCAAGTGTGTCAGAAAACGAAATCGCAGATTGTTGATTATACGGCCGCTCCTATTTTTATGAGCGGCAAGGACAAAGGCGCGCATGAGTGGCTCATTGAATTCAAAACACCCCCACAGGACATCAATTACTTTAATGAGCTATTAGACAATACTCTGAAATCATTGAATTCCGATTATGAAGCAAAGCGATACAATAACATTACACTCAATAGTCCTAAAATAAACATCGCAAGACAGCAGTTATTCTATGATTGGCTGAAACAACAAGATAAATTAGGTGGCCAACATAAAGTACCAAGGCTTTCAAACACCCGTCATTATATGGATGCCCTACTCACGTTGAACGCGTAGTTGTAGTTTAACGCAAAAAATAACATTTCTAATTTTTATATCGAGAATAACATAAGGTTGGTCTAAAAACCGTTCCTGTAATTTTTATCTTACAATTATGCTTCTATATTTACGGTACAGCAAACCATAAAACACATTAAAATGTAGTTTAACCAATTAATCCTTCAAAAACAATTGGTTTGGATGCTGGATTTTAAAACCATTAAAAAATAGATTTTTATTGATCATCTATTCAAAGCATTGTTCCTGCAATATTAATTTTAAATCCAAAAAAAAAAAACCACCCTGTAAAGAGTGGTTTTTTTAATATATAATTATTTTTAAGAGACCGCTTTTAATCGGTTTAAAGTGGATTTATCCAATTTTTCTTCGGCATATTCTTTAGTGACATGCAGTTTTTTCTCTTTACTGCTTGGCAGTTCAAACATGGCATCCGTTAAAATCTCTTCACACAGAGACCTCAGTCCTCTTGCCCCCAATTTGTATTCAATAGCCTTGGTGACAATATAATCCAAGGCACCGTCCGTAATGGTGAACTTAATGTCATCCATCTCAAACAATTTCTCATACTGTTTGATAATGGCATTTTTTGGCTGGGTTAAAATGGCCTTCAAAGTTTTAGCATCCAATGGATCCATATAGCTTAAAACCGGTAAACGACCGATGATTTCCGGAATTAGACCAAAATCCTTCAAGTCCTTTGGTATGATATATTGCAACAAATTGTCAGTATCCAATATGTCATCCTGCGATGCGGCCTTATAACCTATAGCGGCCATATTGAGGCGTTTTGATATCATACGTTCAATGCCGTCAAAAGCACCACCAGCAATAAATAGAATATGTTCTGTATTGACTTCTATGAATTTTTGATCAGGATGCTTACGCCCTCCTTTCGGCGGAACGTTTACGGTAGTACCTTCCAATAATTTCAGTAAAGCTTGCTGCACGCCTTCTCCAGATACATCCCTCGTAATGGATGGGTTGTCACTTTTACGGGCAATCTTATCGATTTCATCAATAAACACAATCCCCTTTTCTGCCTTTTCAAGATTGTAATCGGCAACTTGCAATAAGCGTGTTAAAATACCTTCCACATCTTCACCAACGTACCCTGCTTCTGTCAAAACAGTTGCATCGACAATGGCCAATGGTACATTGAGCATTTTTGCAATGGTTTTTGCCATTAAGGTTTTTCCGGTTCCGGTTTGTCCTACCATGATGACATTACTCTTCTGAATGTCAATATCATCTTTACTTGCCGGTTGTAACAACCGTTTGTAATGGTTATAAACGGCCACAGACATCACTTTCTTGGAATATTCTTGACCGATAATGTATTCGTCAAGAAATTCTTTGATTTGCTTAGGTTTTTTAAGCATCAATTCTGACGACAATTCCGTATTACTACTTTGTTTTGATTCTTCCAAAACAATCCCATGGGCTTGCTCAATACACTTATCACATATATGTGCATCCAACCCTGCGATCAATAAATTGGTTTCTGGCTTTTTCCTACCACAAAACGAACATTCCAAATCTTCCTTTGCCATAACTCTTTAATTCTTCATTAATTTCAAATTATACTTTAATCGATATTGATGAATCGGTAACTACTCCTTCTTCGCACTCGATAAAACCTCATCAATCATGCCATATTCCTTGGCTTTTTCGGCTTTCATCCAGTAATCTCTATCACTATCCTCGTACACTTTGTCATAGTCCTGACCTGTGTGTTTACTGATAATTTTATAGAGCTCTTCTTTTAAGGTAACAATTTCTCTGGCGGTGATTTCAATATCACTAGCCTGCCCTTGGGCACCACCTAATGGTTGGTGAATCATGACACGAGAATGGGTTAAACCACTACGTTTACCCTTTTCACCAGCACATAATAAAACAGCACCCATTGACGCTGCCATTCCGGTGCATATTGTTGCCACATCTGGTTTAATAAGCTGCATGGTGTCATAGATACCAAGTCCGGCATAAACACTTCCACCAGGAGAGTTGATATATATTTGAATGTCTTTGGCAGCATCTGTACTTTCCAAAAACAACAATTGCGCTTGAATGATATTTGCCACTTGATCATTAATGGCCGTCCCCATAAAAATGATACGATCCATCATCAATCTCGAAAACACGTCCATTGCAACTGCATTCATCTGACGTTCTTCAATAATGTTAGGCGTCAAACCAACAGGATACATACTGTTCATGATTTGATTATAGTAGGTACTGCTAATACCTTGATCTTTTATTGCGAATTTTTCAAATTCTTTTCCGTAATCCATAAATATTATTTAGTTCTTAAATTCGTAAAATCCCAGCATCACTAGGAAAATTGTATGACTATTATAGTGTCAAAAAAAAGCGTAAAACCAGATAGTTTTACGCTCTAAAGATAACGATTTAATTATAATTACTAGCTGTAAAACTCTTTTACAAAATCATCATAAGTAATTTCCTTTTCCTCGCGGTTAGCTTCTTTTTTGTATAGTTCAAGAAGTTTCTGGCTCATCAATTGCTCAGACAAACGTTTGACCTCGTCTTTATTGGACAAGATACGAGCTGCAATATCCTCTAACTCTTTATCTTGAGGATCTGTCTGACCAAATTGTGCCATTTGCACCTTGATCATTTCTTTAGCAAAGTCCTTCAAATCATCAAAAGTAACTTGCAAGTTATGCTTTTCAATTATTTTACCTTCAATCAATTGGTAACGCATGCTTTTTTCAGAATTTTCATACTCTTCTTTAGCCTGATCTGCATCTAACGGATCTTCACCAGCGGTTTGCATCCATTTTTGCAAGAATGCTGCCGGAAGGTCAAATTTTGTATTCTCTACTAAATACTCAGTGACGTCATTAATAAATTTCTGATCGCCTTGTTGTCCGAATTGCTTTTCGGAGTCTTCCTTAATCTTAGCTTTCAATTCAGTTACAGACGACACAACCCCTGGACCAAATAATTTATCAAACAGCTCTTGGTCCAAGTCAGCCAATTCTCTGGTGTTTATTTCTTCAATGGTAAAAGTAACGTCAACATCCAATTCATGGGCATCATCATGTGCTACTTTTAAAAAACTCATCAAATCGTGATCATCTTTGAACAAACCTTTAGTTTTTAAAGTGACCACATCACCAACCTTAGCACCAATTAACGCTTTTTCAGCGGTTTTACTTTTTACCTTATCTAAGGTAAACGTTGCTTTGTTGTTGATTTCCTTTTCTTCATTTACAAATACGCCAACAATCTCAGAGTCTTTGGTCACAGCATCTTGAGATATCAATTTGCCATATTGCTTGCGAATATGCTCTACTTGGTCGTCAATCATTTTATCGTCAGCAACAATGCTGTAATGAGTGATTGGATCTTTGCTCTTTAGCTCTACTTCAAATTCTGGCGCGAGCCCCAATTCAAACTCAAATGTGAAAGAATCAGCATCCCAATCTAAATCATCTTGGGCCTTTGGCAACGGATTACCTAGAACGTCTAATTTCTCTTCAGTCAAATACTTGTTAAGCGCATCCTGCAAAAGTTTGTTGACCTCATCAACCAACACTGCTTTGCCATATTGTTTTTTCACCATGGTCATTGGCACATGCCCCTTTCTAAATCCAGGAATATTGGCCGACTTACGGTAATCTGAAAGGATTTTTTCCACCTTATCACTATAGTCTTCTTTAGCGATATCTACTTTTAAAACAGCATTTAATGCGTCAATGTTTTCTCTTGTAATATTCATAGTATAATTAATAAAGCCAATGGCATATTATTTTTTAGTGATTTTCAAATCTGCCAAAATTTCCACTTTATAAGTAGAAATTTGTTCAATTTAGGTCTAACTTTTTGCTTTAAAACAGACCGAATAATGCTTGATGGACTATCAGAAAATCGGGATGCAAAAGTACGAATTATTTAAATCTGAACAAAGTTTTTAAAGACTTGATTTTTAGACTAGTTTTTGTCTTTGTCTAACAGTGAATAAAGTACAGATTGTAAAAACGATAAAAGCACGCTAAATAAGAGTGCAGTCCAAAATCCGTTGACTTCAAATCCGCCCATAAATTCATCTGCCAATAAGACAATGCAAGCATTAATAACCAACAAAAATAACCCTAAGGTTAGAATGGTAATTGGCAAAGTTAAAATAACTAAGATGGGTTTTAAAATAGCATTAAGAAACCCAAGTGAAATGGCTAAAATTATTGCTGATGTAAATCCTGCTACCGCCACGCCCGGAAGAACTTTTGCCAAAACCACCACGGCAACGGCTGTGAGTAAAACTCTTATTATTAAATTCATGCTATTTGATTTTAGTTATCTGTTTTTATCTATTGGATTTTTTTTCTCCTGGATTGAACACGATAGGGAAAGAATATGGAACCACTATAGGTTTGCCCCGTTGAATTCCTGGTTGCATTTTAGGCAAAAGATCAATCACCCAAACAGCTTCTCTCTCTAAAACCGGATGTGAACCTCTCGCTTTTCCATTGACCGCTTTCCCGTTTTTATTAATTTCAAATTTTACCAGGATACGCTGGGTCTGATTCAAACCCAATCCAAGCGCTACATTTGGATTAAATTTAGTACGAACAAACTGAGATAGCTTATCGCTCATGCATCTACTTAAATCTCTATTTGAAAGTTTATTTTCGCACCCTGGATAAACCGGAACCTTCTCCAATGCTCCTTCTGGCACCATTGTCGGGGTTAATAGCGCAGTAGCACCAGAGGTTAAAGCTCTTCCATGGTCGAACTTTAGTGTTTCCAAAACCTTTCCGGCTGCATCATATTGCACCCATTTTTTATGGAGTTTATCTGCCTTATAATTGCCAGTCCATACGAGTTGTCCGTTTTTCAAGTATCGTTTTTCGACGCCATCTTTTTTATCCTTCCGAAATCTACCTTCTAATTTTATTTGACCATTGGTGTAGAAGTTCTGATAATCGCCTTCCCTATAGCCGTTTTTATAATGAACTATCCATTCTAACTCACCTGCATTATAATATTGCTTCCAAATCCCCGAAAGCTCACCATCCACATAGTTAGATTCTATTTTTAAGTCACCATTTTCTAAATACTCTTTATAGAATCCATCAGGTAAGATTCTTTCATAAAATATTGTTCCATCCTCATAATACTCCTTGGTGAGGTATTCATTGTTGATTTTTTTGGTTTCGCCACTCATTTTACCGTCCTTAAAAAAGGCTGTATATTCTCTGCTCCGTTTACCGTCAACGTATGTATAGACCTTTGACAGCTGACCATTAGGATGATAAGATTTCCATACGCCATCCTTCTTTTTGTTTTTGTATTGGCCTTCGGTTTTAAATTGTCCATCTTCAAAAAATTCCTTAAAACTGCCGTCCTCTTGCGCATAAGAAAATTGAAAACTGGTTAAAACTATGAGAATAATAAAACGTTTTATCATAGGGTGCAGGTGTTATGCAAATATTTAATCTAAAAACTTTGATACCGCATCATAAAAGTCGGTCGGGTTTTCAGCATGCAACCAATGTCCTGCATCTGAAATCGTGACAATGGCAGCTTTCGGAAAATGCGAATGAATCAAAGCTTCGTCTTGTGATGAAATATATTCTGAGCGGTCTCCGCGCAAAAACAAAGTCGCTTTCTCAAACTTGGTGTGCATAGGCAAGGGCTCTCCAACCTCATTGACTTGCTCTTTCAAAACCTCTAAATTTATTCGTAACCCGAGCTTCCCTTTCTCTATCCAATACAAATTTTTGAGTAAGAATTGACGTGTGCCTAGTTCAGAAACATACGATTTTAAGACTTTATCCGCCTCGCCTCTGCTCTTCAGTGTCTCAAAATCTAAAGCCGATAATCCTTTTAAAATCGCATCATGATGAGTTGGATAATAGCGTGGAGCAATATCCGCGATAATTAATTTAGAAACCAATTCAGGATACTCTACGGCAAACAACATGGCCGTTTTTCCGCCCATTGAATGGCCTAAAAGTACGATATTATTTAATTGATGTTCGTCACAATAGTCTTTCAAGTCCTCAACCATCACTTCATAATTGAATTCATCACTATGGAAACTTCGTCCGTGATTACGCTGGTCAACCAGATGCACTTCATAGCCGTTTTCACTGAATTTTGTGCCGAGTGTTTTCCAATTGTCACTCATGCCTAAAAATCCATGGAGAAAAATAAAAGTTTGGCCTTCGCCTAAAATAGTTGAATGAAGAGTCATGATGATTAACGATTGTTATTTAACGATTAACGATTGTTATTTTATGATTGTTGATTTATGACGAATGACAGATGACGGAGGACAGTCTCAAAAGACTCATTCAAAATACGTCATCCCTATCGTCTACTTTAACTGTCTCAAATACATATTAATTACATTTTCAATGCCCAAGTACAAACTCTCTGAAATTAAAGCATGACCAATAGAGACTTCTAATAAATCGGGAATGTTCTGTTTAAAATATTTGATATTATCTAAAGACAAGTCGTGCCCCGCATTAAGACCCAAGCCTAGTGCATTAGCCAAAACGGCACATTCTGTATAAGGTTTGATTCCCATTTTATTCCCTGAGCCATAAGCCACCGCATAGGCTTCGGTATAGAGTTCTATTCTATCCGTTCCTGTTGCTTTTGCGCCTTCAATCTGTTTCAAAACCGGATCTACAAAAATAGACGTACGGATCCCGTTCTGTCTAAATTCCTTAATCACGTCAATTAAAAAATCTTTGTGCTTGATGGTATCCCATCCCGCATTTGATGTTATGGCATCTTCGGCGTCTGGCACTAAGGTAACCTGTGTAGGCTTTACTTCCAAAACCATATCTATAAATTGACGAATGGGGTTGCCTTCAATATTATACTCGGTATAGACTTCAGGTTTCAAATCATAAACATCTTGATATCGAATATGTCTCTCATCAGGCCTTGGATGAATGGTGACGCCTTGGGCACCAAACTTTTGAACATCTTTCGCAAATTGTACCACATTCGGAACATCCCCACCTCTCGAATTTCTAAGGGTGGCAATCTTATTGATATTAACGCTCAACTTTGTCATAGCTTTTGTTTTAATGAACAAAAATACAAAGTAGATCATGCTTTTTGTTGTTATTTTTAATTATTTTGCAGGAACAAAATATAGAACATGCCATTAAGAGAATATATAATCAATGATATTAAGCCACTAAACATAAACGATAAGGTAAGCGACCTCAAATTGATGTTTAATGGGCTGACTTATTCTCATATTCCTATTGAAAACAACCAAGTCTATTTAGGATGTATTTCTGAGACAGACGCCCATTGCTTTGATAGCAAAGAATCGATAAAAGAATGCGCTCACGCCTTGGAAGGTTTTTTTGTCAGATTAGAAACTTCTTGGTTGGATGTCCTGGAGGCCTTTGCCCATAATTCTTGCAATATAATGCCCGTGTTAGATACCGAAAACAACTATTTAGGTTACTATGAGCTCAATGACATTATAGGTATCTTCAATGAAACTCCCTTCTTCTCAGAACATGGCGGCATCCTAATAATTGAAAAAGGCATTCAAGATTATTCTTTTAGCGAGATCAGTCAGATTGTAGAATCTAACGATGCAAAAATCTTGGGGGCATTCATTTCTAAAATGGAAGGTGATTTGGTTCAGATTACACTTAAAATCGGCAGCTCCGGACTTAATGATGTGATACAAACATTTAGAAGATATAGCTACAATATCATTTCAGGCCACGAAGAGGATACTTATATTGAGAATTTAAAGGAACGTTCAGATTACCTGAACAAATACCTTAATATGTAGACCTATGAAAATTGCCATATACAGTCAGAATTTCAAGAAAAAGGAATCCACTATAAAAACACTTTTTGATTATTTGTTGGATAAGGCAGCAGATGTTTTTATTGAGAATCAATTTTATCGGCAGATTGACAAACATTTCGATCTTAAAAACCAATACAAGACATTTGAGACCTTTCAAAGCCTTGATAATTCTTTTGACCTACTCATTAGTATGGGCGGTGACGGCACTATATTAAGAGCTATTACCTATGTCAGTAACCTATCCATCCCTATTATCGGAATTAACACAGGCCGGTTAGGCTTTTTGGCTACCATTCAAACCAATCAAATTGAAAGCGCTCTGGACAGCATTTTTGAAGGCGATTATAAAATATCGGAGCGGAGCCTATTGTGCATAGAAACCAAACCTGAAAACAAAGACCTTATTCAACTTAATTTTGCTCTCAACGAAATAGCCGTAAGTAGAAAAAACACAACCTCCATGATTACGGTACACACACATTTAGATGGAGAATACTTAACTTCTTATTGGTCTGATGGTTTAATTGTATCCAGTCCAACTGGCTCTACAGGCTACTCTTTGAGCTGTGGCGGCCCGGTCATTTCGCCTGCGGCAAAGAGTTTTGTCATCACTCCTATTGCGCCGCACAATTTGAGTGCGCGACCATTGATCATTCCTGACGACACAGAAATCCAGTTAAAAGTTGATGGACGTGAAGAGTTTTATCTGATATCTTTAGACTCCAGAATTGCAACTTTACACAACAGCACCATCGTAACAATTAAAAAAGCAGACTTCAAAATAAAGATGATTGAACTTCATAGTGAGAGCTTTATTGACACCTTACGTAAAAAACTGCTTTGGGGAGAGGATAAGCGCAATTAAACAATAAAATCTTTTAAATACTGTTTATCTGTAATACAATTTGGCTCATATTGCCATAGGCTAATCTTATTTATTATATTTGCAAACTTTTAAAATTTTATGAAATATATCATTTTAATAATTTTTAGTGTCTGTTTCCTCCCAAATGTACACGCGCAACTTTATGAAGGCGGTGTGTTTTTAGGCGGAAGTAATTTTATTGGTGATGTGGGTTCCACAACCTATATTGCTCCTAATAAGCCAGCCGCTGGACTACTTCTAAAATGGAATAGAAGCAAAAGACATTCTTACAGAGCTTCAATTATGTTTACAGATTTGGAAGGTCATGATGGCCGATCCAATGACCCCAGACGATTTGCTCGAAACAGGAGTTTTAAAAATTCTATTTTAGAGTTTTCTGCAGGTATGGAATTTACATTTTTAGATTTTGACCTTCACAGCACTGATCATCAAATGACACCATATCTATATACTGGAATTTCAGCCGCAAGACATAAAAACTTCTTTTTCAACCCAGGATCTACCGTGCCAACTTCAGAAAATTTACAAAGTTGGGCTTACGGCATCCCTATGGTAATAGGTTTTAAAACAACCACAATGTTTGACGGCCTGATATTAGGCGCCGAAATTGGGGTCCGATATACCTTTTCTGATGAAATTGATGGCAGCGTACCTGATGCGCCATCAAGGGCACCATATAGTTTCGGTAATTTAAATAGTAATGACTGGTACGTATTTTCGGGGATTACCCTAACTTATACCTTTGGTCAAAAACCTTGTTATTCTGATTATTAAGTGGATTTAAAGAAACAGATACATACCGACAAACTTCCTAACCATCTCGCCATAATCATGGATGGTAATGGACGTTGGGCAAAACAACAAGGCTTGCTTCGGGTTATTGGTCATGAAAATGGCACAAAATCTGTGAGAGAAGTCGTGGAGGCCAGTGCAGAAATAGGCATCAAACACCTCACACTTTACGCATTTTCTACTGAAAATTGGAACCGGCCGAAGATTGAAGTGCAAACACTAATGAAACTTCTGGTCAAGTCCTTGAAAAAAGAAATCAAAACGTTACAGGATAATGATATCAGACTCAATGCCATAGGCTGCATAAACGATTTGCCGAAAAAAGCGAAAGGAGAGCTCGAAGAAGTCATTGAAAAAACCAAGGACAACAACAGAATGATCTTGACCCTGGCCTTGAGTTATGGCTCAAGAGAGGAACTGATAAATATGGTTAAAAAAATATCCGATAAAGTTAAAAATAATATAATTTCAAGTGATTCTATTGACGAATCCATTATTAATAAGCATCTTTACACGCAAAATTTGCCAGATGTAGACTTGCTCATCAGGACCAGTGGCGAACAAAGAATTAGTAATTTCTTGTTATGGCAAATTGCTTATGCTGAATTATATTTCACCAGTATTTTATGGCCCGATTTTAAAAAGCATGATTTATATACTGCTTTGATAGACTATCAAAATAGAGAACGACGATTTGGAAAAACAAGTGAACAACTCAGCTAATAATACGCTTTTGAAAACAATTTTTAACACCCTTCTCAGTGCCTTTTTTCTTTTATCTTCCTTTGCTTTAACCGCTCAGGAAAGCCCACAAAATTTAGGACAAAAATATACCATAGCAGATATTATCGTTACTGGCGACACCAATTTTAGTGAGGCCACGATTGTTACATATTCTGGCTTAAGAAAAGGTGAAGTTATAGCAATCCCTGGTGAACGCATTAGCGAAGCTCTAAAAAAACTATGGGGCTCAAATCTTTTTAGCAATATTGATGTCTATCTTACAAAAACAGAAGGCGATCAGGCCTATTTGGAAATCAGTCTACAAGATTTACCAGAGCTGAATGATGTGGAAATTAGAGGTGTCAAAAAGGGTAAAAAAGAAGCCATTATAAAAGATAACAAACTGACTAAAGGCGTAAAAGTTACCGAAAACCTAATTACAACTACAAAAAATTACTTGACCAACAAGTATAGAAAAGAAGGCTTCTACAACACCAAAGTAAGAGTAATCACAACACCTGTGATTGATTCCATAGAGAAAAGTCGAGTTAACATGTTGGTGGACATCGACAAGAACGATAAGGTTAAAATTAAAAGTATAGATTTTATTGGCAATGAAAAACTGAGCGATAAAAAGCTTAGAAAAGCCATGAAAAACACCAAGCAAAAAAACTTTCTTCGGTTTTTAAAACGTTCAAAATACGTTAAAGCTGATTATAAGGAAGATTTGGTCAGTGTGATTGATAAGTATAAAGAAAACGGCTATAGAGACGCCCGTGTGATTTCCGATTCTGTTTATAGTAATGAAGACGGCACCTTGTCAATTGCTATCAATTTGGAAGAAGGAGAAAAATACACCTTCGGAAAGATTGCCTTTGTAGGAAATACAATATTTACTGACCAGCAATTGAGTAATATGTTGGGCATTGAGCAAGGGGACACCTATAATGGTGTAGAACTAAAAAAGAGAATTGCCGACGATTCAAGACCGGACGCACAGGATATCACCAATCTTTATCAAGATTCCGGTTATCTTTTCTCAACCATTAATCCAGTAGAAGTCAGTGCTGATGGTAATGTTATTGATATGGAAATTCGTATTTCTGAAGGGAAACCTGCCTATTTCAACAATGTTACTGTGGTGGGGAACGATAAAACCAATGACCGGGTCATTTATAGAGAACTAAGAACACGTCCTGGGCAACTTTACAGTAAAAGTGCGGTGGTCAGAACTGTAAGAGAGCTTGGTCAATTAGGCTTCTTTGATGCTCAGCAGTTGAGCCCTAATTTTAAAAATGCCAATCCTAATGAAGGCACTTTGGACATGGAATATTCTGTAGTGGAAAAAGGTTCTAGTCAAATTGAATTGCAAGGAGGTTATGGTGGCGGTGGCTTTATTGGAACGCTTGGTTTGTCTTTCAATAATTTTGCCATAAAAGACATATTCAAAGGTGAAGCCTATAAACCAGTACCCACTGGAGATGGTCAGAGTTTAGCATTACGATTACAAGCCAGTCGTTTTTACCAAACTTACAGTTTCTCATTTACTGAGCCGTGGATGGGTGGCAAACGTCCTATCCAATTTTCGACCTCTTTATCACATACCATGCAATTTTTATATAACCCACGAACACGGGATGCTGACAAAAGCAAAAGCTTTAATATTACTGGAATTACTGTTGGCCTGGCCAAACGTTTGACCCAGCCGGATGATTATTTCACCTTATCGCAAGCGGTAAGTTTCCAACATTACGATTTACAGAATTACAATACAGGGCTCTTTACCTTTGGTAATGGATACTCCAATAACTTAGCCTATACCGTTGGCTTAAGCAGAAACAACACCCATACAGATCCAATTTACCCAACAGGTGGTTCAAGTTTTTCGATAACTGCAAAAGTATCTCCTCCGTTTTCACTGTTGAACAATGTGGACTATACAGCACTGAAAGAAGAAAGAGCCGGATTAAACCCAGCTGATCCTGATGAATATGCGCGTATGGGCGAAATAGATCAAGAACGTTACAAATGGTTAGAGTTCTATAAGATTAAATTTAAAGGCGATTGGTATACCAGAGTCTATGACAAGTTAGTTATCAAGTCTGGATTGGAATTTGGTTTTCTCGGAGCCTATAATAACGACAGAGGCGTGATTCCTTTTGAGCGTTTCTTTGTTGGAGGCGATGGATTAGGAAACTACTCATTAGATGGTAGAGAATCTATTGCCATGAGAGGGTATCCAAACCAATCGTTGTCTTCACAGGATGGTGGAACGATCTATAACAAATTCTCGTTAGAGCTGCGTTATCCAATTACCTTAGGCGCACAAGCAAAGATTTTTGCATTAGGCTTTATGGAAGGCGGAAGTTCTTATGATAGTTTCAAAGACTATAATCCATTCAACCTTAAGCGATCAGCGGGTGTTGGTTTAAGAATTTTCATGCCAGCCTTCGGATTATTGGGCATTGACTTTGGTCATGGTTTTGATGCTTTACCAGGTCAATTGGAGAAAAACGGGTGGGAGACCCACTTTATTATTGGGCAGCAATTTTAAGTTTGGCACGGTATTTTCTATGGATACTTTGACGATTTAATTGAAGTGTTAAAATTTTTTAGAATATATTTCGTTAATTTGAAAAATATTACGCTGATCAGACAGAATCGTTTAATTAATCTGTCGTTTTATAGTTTATAGCGTGACCCATAAATGACAAAATATAAACAGATGAAACACCAAGTTCTTTTTTTAGTGACCGTTTTAAGTCTCCTGAGCTTTACTTCAAATGCACAACGCGGGGTGAGAATTGGATATATAGACACTGAATATATTTTACAGAATGTTCCTGAGTACCAAGAAGCAACGGCGCAGTTAGATGCAAAAGTGCTCCAATGGAAATCTGATGTAGAGCAACGTTTGGCAGCCTTGGAACAAAAAAAAACACAGCTTAATAATGAGCGTGTGCTTTTAACCAAGGAATTGTACGAAGAACGTTTTGAGGATATCAGCTTTGAAGAAAAGGAGATTTTAGACTACCAACAAAAGCGTTTTGGACCTAATGGTGATTTGATGATTCAAAAAAATCAATTGATACAGCCTATCCAAGATCAAATTTTTGCAGCAGTGCAAGAGATTGCAGGCAGCAGGGAATATGATTTTATATTTGACAAATCAGCTGATGTGGTAATGTTGTATTCCGCAGAGCGTTTTGATTTGAGTGAAATAGTACTGAGAAGTATTACAAGATCTTCAAAACGAACGCAAGCACAAACAAAATCTGAGCGAAGAGCGGCCGCGGCAGAGGATGTGGTTCCGGTGGTCAATAAAGAATTGGATGCTCGTGAACAAGCTGCTGAAGACAAAAGAAACGAACGTATAAAAGCTGCCGAAGCTCGACGAGCAGCACAGCAAGCCACAAGAGATTCCATAAAAGCTGATGTCGATGCCAGACGCCAAAAAATATTGGAAGACCGAGCAAAAGCTAAGGCTGAAAGAGAACAGCAAAACAACCCTCAAGACAGCACTTCAGTAAAATCTGAAGATAAGCGCAAAACGGCAGCCGAAGTTGCTGAGGACAAGAGGAAACAACAAGCAGCTGATCGTGAAGCAAGACAAAAAGAACTGGACGAACGCAGACAAAAAATATTAGAAGAACGCCGTAAAGCGAAAGAAGAACGCGAAGCTCGAAAAAAATCAAAAGATTCCGTTCCAGAAAAATAATAATTCAAACAATTAATAATTATAACACGTAATACTATTTTAAAAATGAAACATTTTAAGACCCTTTTATTTGCAGGACTACTTTTTATTGGAGCAACCAGCTTCACTAATGCACAAAGTAAAATTGCTCATATCAACACGCAAGAGCTAATTAAATCAATGCCAGCAATGAAAAGTGCTCAAGCAGAATTAGAAAAACTGCAAAAAACTTATGAGACCGAAATTCAAGCCATGGCCACTGAACTTCAAAACAAAATGAAGCAATATCAGGCTGAGGTTGAAAGTAAGACTGATGAGGAAAATGCCAAACGTTCTCAAGAAGTACAAGGCATGCAACAGAGCATTCGTGAATTCCAGAATACTGCACAGCAAGATCTTCAAAAGAAAGAATTTGACTTGTTAAAGCCGATTACGGATAAAGCTGAAGCATCCATCCAGAAAGTTGCAAAAGCGCAAGGTTTTCAATATGTATTGGATTCTTCACCTGGTTCTGGTGTAATCTTAGCTGAAGGGAAAGACCTTACGGCAGACGTTAAAAAAGATTTAGGATTCTAAACCTAATTCAGTTCTTAACAAAAAATATTTTGAAAAGCCACTTTTAATAAGTGGCTTTCCTATTTTTGTACCATGAGCACACAACCAATTGGCATCTTTGATTCGGGTATTGGTGGGACTTCTATTTTTAAGGAAATAAAGGCCCTGCTGCCTCATGAGCATACCATTTATTTGGCCGATAGTTTCAATGCCCCTTACGGCAATAAAATGAAACAGGAAATTATTGGCTTGAGTATTAAGAATACAGAATTATTGATCCAAAAAAACTGCAAGCTTATTGTTGTGGCTTGCAATACAGCAACCACCAATGCCATCACCATTTTAAGAGCTTCCTATGATATTCCCTTTATAGGCATTGAACCGGCTATCAAACCTGCTGCCTTAAGTACTCAAACAAAGGCCATCGGTATTTTGGCAACTAAAGGAACGCTGAGCAGTGAGTTATTCCATAAAACTACCGATCCGTACAGACACGGTATTAAAGTGATTGAACAAATTGGTGAAGGTATTGTCACACTTATCGAAGACGGCAAAACAAATAGCGATGAAATGAGAATCTTACTGCAAACCTATCTCAAACCCATGCTCGAAGCTGATATCGATTATTTGGTCTTAGGTTGTACGCATTATCCTTATCTCATCCCAATTCTGTTAGACCTATTGCCCAAGCATGTAAAAATCATCGATTCAGGGCAAGCCGTAGCACGTCAAACCAAAACCGTATTAGAACAACATCAAATTCTAAATACAGGGTCTACAAGCGGTAATAATCAATTTTTCACCAATGGGAACATTGACGTTTTAAATGATATTTTAGATGGAAAATATAAGGTTCAAAACCTAAAATTCTAAAATACGGCCTTATTTTAATTACGAATTTCTGATTATACTGAACATTTTATATAAGAAAAATCGTCAGTCAACCTATGTCAGGGACGTACATAATTCTTGATTCTCTGTTCTATATTCTTTGTTCCTTATTCTCTGTTCCCTGTTTTCTATTCCTTATGCCTCCTTAAACCACCCTGAGTATTTAACATAGTTTTCCGCAATCCGATGGATTTCACCAGAGATCAACTCAGCGCTAATATCTTTTACTTTCTTGGCTGGGACACCAGCATAAATACTACCAGATTCCACTCGGGTATTTTTGGTGACTACCGCTCCAGCCGCAATAATACTATTGCTTTCCACAATACAGTCATCCATAACAATACTACCCATTCCAATCAATACATTATCATGAATGGTGCAGCCGTGCACAATGGCATTATGGCCTATGGAGACATTGTTTCCAATAGTGGTGGGCGATTTCTGATAGGTAGCATGAATGATGGCACCGTCTTGGATATTGACCTTGTTCCCGATTTTAATATAGTGGACATCACCACGAATAACGGCATTAAACCAGACACTGCATTGTGTCCCGATGGTCACCTCACCAACAATTGTGGCATTCTCGGCGATATAGCAATCGTCTGCTATTTGTGGATGTTTTCCGTTTACTGATGTTATGATTGGCATATGAATTCCTTTGAAAAAAGGAATCTCAGAAATATAACTGAGATTTCCTTTAGGTTAATGTTATTGCTTGATGATGGTGTTTTTCTGTAAAAAATTTAAAATATTTATAAAATAGAACTTCCAAAATGAGATTCGTGCCTGCGCAGGAATTTGTTACTTAAAATAAGACAATAATTTTGATTTTTTGGAAGCAGACACCATAATTTGTTTACCGTTGCTCAACTCTACGCTTCCACCCTTCCCTTTTATATATTTTACAATTTCGTTTACATTCACCAAATAAGATTTATGAACTCTTGCAAAACCAGAGTCCTTTAAAGCATCTTCAAAATACTTTAAGGTTTTGCTGACCAGTTTTTTCTTATTACTAATCAAATAAATTTCGGTATAATTATCATCGGCTTTACAATAGAGAATATCCGTGGTATTCAATACCTCAAAACCTTCTTGTGTTGGAATACTGATTTTCCCGTCAATGTTTTTCGTTTTTGTCACCAGTACCTCATCTTGTAAGGCCGCTTCTTTAGTTCTAATTTCGGTCACATAATCTACTGCTTTTATCAATTCATCAATGGAAATGGGCTTCATCAAATAATATGATGCATGGGCATTTAAGGCCTCTATTGCATAATGGTTGTAAGCGGTTACAAACACAGTTTCAAAATTGACGTCACCTACCCTGTCCAACAAATCAAAGGCATTGCCATAAGGCATTTCAACATCTAAGAACACCAAGTCCAAATCTTGATTTCTAATCAGTACCAAAGCCTCTTCTACAGTGGCTGCTTCACCTAAAACAATCACATTTGGACAATATTTCTGGAGGTAATTCTTTAGAATTTCCCGGCTGGTCTTTTCATCTTCTACAATAATTGATTTTAATTTCATACGTAAAACGTTGGGAGTTGGTAGCACGAAGTCAGGAGTGAGAATTAGGGCTCTTTACAACACTGCTTTAGCTTTATATTAGTAATTTGTTTCTTTAACAATATTCATTCTCAGGTTTCATCCTTTATGCTTGAACCTATGAGCTTTTAGTCTTTCCTCAGCGTCACCACCACTTTGGTCCCGACATCTTCAGCATTTTGGAAGTTATCCACATAAACATCAATTTTATCTTTATACATTTCATTTAAAATGGCAACACGTTTTTTGATGTTTCCCATCCCTTTTGAATTTTGTTTCTTCTGATTCTCGGTTTTTAATGTTTTTGAGCGCGCTCTACCAATCCCATCATCGGCAATGGTAATCGAAATTTCAGAAATACTCTTTTTCCGAATACTAATATCCAAATGTCCTTTCTCCAACTTGTAGCGCAATCCATGCCATACCGCATTCTCCACATAAGGTTGCAAGAGCATTGGTGGAATCTGGTATTCGTCAACCGCAATCGATTCATCTACGCTAATAGAATAATCAAATTTATCACTAAACCTAAAATGCTCCAATTTTGTATAAAGCTCCAAAAGCTCTATTTCCTTTTCTAGCGGAATAAAATCTTCATCACTATTCTCCAAAACGGCACGCATCAATTGTGAAAAATCAGAGAGGTATTTATTGGCGGTTCGCTCATCATTGGAAGCAATAAAACTATTGACGGAATTTAAGGCGTTAAAAATAAAATGGGGATTCATCTGACTTCTTAATGATTTCAAGGCGAGCAGATTATTGGCCAATCGTTGTTGTTTAATGTATTTGTACATAAAATATGCAGTGACCAATAGGAGCAAAACGCCACCAACGAGTGAATATATTATGAGTTCCTGTCGTTTATTTCGCTCGATTGTCAGTTGAAAGAGGCTTTCAGATAGTTTTTTATCACTTTCTAAAGTGGTGATCCGATTTTGTTTTTCCGTAATACTTCTATTAAAACGTGCGGCTTGAGAGAGCTCCTGTTCTTTTTTGATGTAAAGTTCATCAACAACCTCGGTATAGGCTTTATAGGCATCCAGCGCCATCTTATAATCTCCAGCGTCATAATAAACATCCGATAGCTTTCGCCGGGCATCTTTTTCAACGATTAAATCCTCTTTTTTATTGGCCTCCTTGATACTTTTTTCCAAATATGGAATGGCACTATCATAGTCTTTTTTAGCAAAATAGGCACTTCCGATTTTATAATTTTGTTTTTGTGAGGTCAGCGGACTTTCATTGTCCAACAAAGATTCTTTTTCAATGGTTTCAATATCTTTCAAGGCTTCCTTGCGCAATTCAATTTCATCATTGTATAATCTATTGGTATTTTGAAAATCGGCAACGGTCACCTTTTCTTTAACCGAACGTGTTTTATTTTCTTTAGAAGCTAAACTGAGGGCATTTTGAAAATAGCCTTGTGCTTGGTTTGCTTTACCTGAAATATTATAGGTCTGTGCAATTTTAGAATTAAGATCAGTGATTTTAGGGTTGATGCGATGTTTTTGCGCAACAGCAAGTCCCTTTTTATAGTTCTCAATGGCCTTATCATATATTTTAATCGCCACATAAGTATCACCAAGCCCCTCATATAAGGTAATTTGCTGCCAATTGGACAGACTGTTGGTGTTTAAGTCTTGGTATTGAGCCAGACTTTCCTGATAGCTTTTATTGTCTCGATAGGCCGCCGCCAATTTTAAATGGACCTCATTGGCATCAGAATTTTGGAGGCTAATACGATAATTGGACACGGCTAAATCATACTGTTTCCAATGCACATAAACGTCAGCCAAAACTTCGTAGGCATCTGCATTTTCTTTAGAAGATGTACTCTGCAACAATGCCTCTGTAATGAATTGAATACTCTTTTCGGCATCTTTCTTTTGATAAGCAACAGCCGAATCAATAAGTGCATTAAAACTCTGTTCGCTTTGTTTAAATTGTGGGATTGAAAATGATTCCTGCAGTGCCGGTTTTACCTTAACTGCAATCCGCTCATTACTGGTAATGGTGTAATAAACGGTTTCAAAATCTTTATGCCTGATAACCAGTTCATCACCTTTTTTAACTTGGATTCGAAACTCCCCATCACTGTCCGTAACTGTGTAGGCGCCACCATTGACCTCAATATTGACTTTTGCAATAGGCTTGTACGTATCACTTTCTCTAACTGAACCTCTTACCGTGAATCTATACTGATTATTTTCGTTTTCCTGTGCTTGGATGTGCTGCGTTGTAACACTCAGAATTATAATCAAGAAATATTTAAGAATCTTTTGCATGTCTTTTTAACGGATTAAAAGTACTTGTTTTATCTCACTAATTAAAACACGTATGCATAACTCTTATCACCGTTTAAACAATATTGAGGAGATAACTAAGTGGAAAGAACACTTCACTAAATAATAGCATCTCTTGGCGCATTTCGGCTTTTTAAATAAAAACTTTATAAAGTAGTAAAAAAGAATGTAGGCTTAAAACCAAACGAAAACAGCTATTTCACAGAGAGTATTACAATGAAGATTTTAAAACTGAATAATATAATCTGATTTCCTTAAAGGTATGATGACTTAGTTGATTGCGGGACATGCACAATCATACTTCTTCTTTCGACAATTAAAATTGTAGCCAAGGGTCAATTGATGAAAACCGCCATTATTAAAAACCACAGAATTTGCTTGATAAGAGTAGGTATAGGCAAAGACAAAGTTCTTATAATCTACACCCAAAAAAGGTGTAAAATATTGCAACTTCTGACTACTCACACCCGGTCCATTCGCAAATTCAGCTCCATCCAAGCTTCTTCTATATGAAATACCGCCCCATAATTTACCGAATTCCATTTCTTTGTAGACTTTTGCATTCACATCAATAGAAGCTTCTTTTGTTCCATCTCTATATAAAAACATCAGAGAAGGCTCATAGCTCCAATCACTACCAAATTTGGAAAATACGTTTCCAACGCTAAACAATAAAGTTCTTAAATTATCATACTTGAAGATGCCATTGGCATTAGAATTGACGCCATCGTTATTTAATAGGTTTTTAACCGTAGCATGTGCATAAAAGTTGATAAAGTGATATGAAAATCCAAAATCAATATTAAAATTGGTAGCACTTTGTTCGATACCCGAGATCAATGGATCAAAACCTTCATCTAAAAATGTCGTTTCATCCAATTTATATTGAATGGCACCGGCACTCAACCCGAAGGAAAGCATATTCAAGTCAATTTCATTACGAGAAAACATCAAGTGGTGGGCGTAGGTCAGGTAGGCTCCTGTTTGAGAGTGGTAGCCGTTTTTATCATTATAAACAATGGCACCCACGGCAGAAGGCGACTCTCCAATGCGGCTATGCACACTCATGGTTTGCAGTGCTGGAGCATTATCCTGACCAAACCATTGTTTCCTTGCCGTCAACCTTATCTTGGCACAATTTGCGACACCTGCCATAGACGGGTGTATCAAATAATAATTATCGGTTAAATAATCTGAATATATCGGTAATCCTTCTTGTGCTTTACTAAATTGCGCCACCAAAACCGCGAAAATTAGCAAATAAAATTTTTTAAACTTCATATTTATCATACTTTTCAAGATAAAATCGACTTAAAATCTGTGGACACCATCGTAAGTTCGTCGATAAACGCTACGCTACTGCGGATAGTAACACCTACTAAAAATGTCGATATACTTGAGCAGCATTTTGTAAGGGCAAATATATAAATTTCTATACTTGATTTCCCATCTATACTAAATTAATAGGAATGCACGCCGCATCAGACTAAATCCGTCTGATGGGGAATAGTTAGGATGATATCACTTAATTTTTAACCATTTAAAGCAAAAACAGACGTTTAATTCGTTGTATACGTAAGATTAATATCATTTTCAAAATAGCTGGGTTTACCCTTTAGATTCCTTATTTTTGCATAAAGAAATGAATCCATGCAAACGACAACTATTTCCATACAAAAAACCAGCAATCCTACAATTGTAAAATTTGAGGCTGATACGTTTTTGACCAATTATGAAAGTTTTGAATTCAGTAATATTGATGAAGCCGGAAACTCTCCATTAGCGCAACAACTATTTTATCTGCCATTTATAAAAAAAGTGTATATCTCAGGTAACTTCATTGCTTTAGAACGCTATGATATTGTGGAGTGGGAAGATGTACAAGACGAAGTTGCGCAACAAATTGAACAGTATATCAATAACGGAAACGCAGTAGTAACCGAAGAGACTATAAAAAAGAAAGGGCCTGTTTCAGTTTATGCTGAAAGCACTCCAAATCCTGCAGCTTTAAAGTTTGTTGTCAATAGACCATTAGTGGCAACTTCTTATGAATTTGTTTCTATTGAAGATGCCAGATACTCTCCTTTAGCTACAGAGTTATTCCATTTGCCATTTGTAAAACGCGTTTATTTTGATGAGAATTTTATTTCTATCACTAAACACGATGTGGCGGATTGGGGAGAAATTACGACAGAATTGCGAGAGTTTATCAAGCAATATATTGAAAGTGGCAAAGAAATTATATTGGCAGATGCGCCTAAAGCCCTTAAAAAAACTGAAAGTCAGACTGAGGCCAAATTTGAAGAATATGATGATATTTCAAAAGAAATAATTACGATCCTTAATGAATACGTGAAACCTGCTGTTGCCAGTGATGGAGGGAATATTGAGTTCAAATCTTATGATCCAGCAACCAAAAGAGTGAGCGTCATCTTACAAGGTGCCTGTAGCGGTTGCCCTTCTTCCACATATACTTTAAAAAATGGTATTGAGACGATGCTCAAGGAAATGCTCAAAGATAATCATCTGACAGTAGAAGCTATTAATGGTTGATTTTAATATATTATTCTTATCTTTAAGAAGATAAAACGAATATTAATTTAAAACCCATAAAAATGGCAGTATTAAAAGTTATTGAAATATTATCAAGCTCAGATAAAAGCTGGGAGGACGCAACAAAAAATGGCGTAACCCATGCTTCTAAAACACTAAAAAACATTAAATCCGTATATGTTAAGGATCAGAGCGTAACCGTCAAAAACAATGAGTTGGCGCAATATCGGGTCAACTTGAAAATAACGTTCGAAGTTGATTAAATCCTTCAATAGCGCTTTTTTTAAGCGCTATTTTTTTTGCTATGAGTGTTCCAACAAGTGTTCTCATTTGTGTAGTTGCTCTGGAACACTCTTATTTCTTCATTCTATAAATTTCTTTATGGACAACACCCCAAGGCATCAAAAGGTTTAGATTAAAATTCAGAGTATTTCCTGAAAACCGAACAATGATTGCTGCCCGCCAAAGTTTGTACAATATCTATTTGAACGCTTCCTCTATTAGTATTTTCTATTTAATTTGTAGTGTGCTTACTGGAATCCATGGCAGTTATTCTACTAAAAAATTATAACGATTTTATAGGTTTTATGCACCTGTATCTCTGACACTAAATTCTTTAATGTTTTCATAAAAGACGTATTCCTTTGTGTTTTCACTTTGATAATTTATAACTTCGTAGCTTAACATTAAAAGCATAAAATTACATATGAAAGTACAACATTGGATTGATAAAGGTTATGAGTTGATAATTAACTTTGGACCAAAAGTTCTAGCAGCCATTTTAATATGGATTATTGGGTCGTGGGTCATAAAACTACTTTTGAAAGGCGTTGAAAAGGGAATGCAAAAAGGCAATTATGAAATTAGCCTTCAAAAGTTCTTACTCAACCTTTTATACTGGTCTTTAAAAGTAGTATTAATTGTAGTTGCATTAGGAACGATTGGCATTGAAACAACCTCTTTTGCCGCAATTATAGCAGCTGCGGGCTTAGCATTAGGATTGGCTCTACAAGGCTCTCTCGCCAATTTTGCTGGAGGCGTATTGATCTTGATTACAAAACCATTTAAAATCGGTGATTTTATTAGTGCACAAGGAGTGGATGGTACGGTAAAGGAAATTTCAATAATCAACACAAAACTATTGACCGTTGGAAATCAGTTGGTGATATTACCTAATGGAAAATTATCAAACGACAATATTACGAACTATTCATCGGAAGGCATTAGAAGAGATGCCATTACGTTCGGTATCAGTTACGATAGTGATATTAAATTGACCAGAGACACGATTTTAGAATTGGTCAATGAGCAGCCAGAAGTCATACAGGATGAAGGCAAACAGCCAATGATGGTGGTTACGGAATTGGCCGATAGCTCTGTCAATCTGTCCTTGCGTTTTTGGGCTAAAAACTCTGATTTTTGGGGGTTACACTGGAAATTTATTGAAGAGGGTAAAATACGCTTGGAAGCAGCTGGAGTTGAGCTCCCTTTCCCACAGCGCGATGTCCATATAATCAAGGATTCTTAAGATTTAGTTCCAATAAAATCCTTTAAATAAAAAGGCTCAAAATAGGCGACATCTTCCATGTCGCCTATTTTGTATTTATCAAAAGCTAATCTTCCCATCTCATTTGCTGAAGGGAGTTTGTTTTCTATAAAGACAGCATTCGGATGGGTTATAATGTCTTTCGTCTTTTCAACACCATTTCCTACAAAATAAACTTTGGACTGTTCTAAAAACTCATGAAAACTATCCTCATTTAAAACCTGGGCTTGTATAGCTCTCATTGGTTTGTACGTGGCATCATATACTGCTGCATAAACTTCCATTCTACGGGCATCAAGCATGGGCACAATGAACTCTGACGCTATTTGAACCTGATGTGATAAAGCCTCTAAAGTGTCTACAGAAATCAGAGGTTTATCCAAAGAAAAGCACAGTCCCTTTGCCGTTGACACGCCAATACGTAAGCCCGTATATGACCCTGGCCCTTTACTTACTGCAATAGCAGCAACATCCTGTGGTTTTATTTGAGCCTCGTTAAAGACCGAATCTATAAATAGATGTAAGGACTCTGCATGAGAGTATTTCGAATTATAATCCTCTTTTAAGGCTATAATCTCACCTTCTTTAGAAAGAGAGACAGAGCAATTGGTTGTAGCAGTTTCTATATTTAATATATATGACACTCTAAATCTCTTTAAGGCTATTTATTTCTTTCTTCGCCCTTTACTTCAATTTTATCGCCTGACTTCAATGTCTTGGAGACAACATTATAAGGACCAGTAATAATGACATCGCCAGCATCTAAACCAGAAAGAATCTCAATATTGGCATCATCTTGGATACCAGTGGTTACAACTCTTAGTTTTGCTTCGTCATTATTTTTTACAAAAACGCACTCAAACTTTTCCTCGCTTCCAATCCTTGGTGCCGTAACTTCGCCATCACCTATCGCCTTGTCGTAAGGGGTTTTAACAGAAGACGTATCTGTTTTAATTACAATGGCACTGATTGGCACAGCAACCACATCATTTTGTCGTTTGGTAATAATATCAACAGTTGCGGTCATTCCTGGACGGAACGGCGAAAAATTCTCACCTTTTCCTTCACTTAAATCCTGATACGACTCTTCAAGTATTCTAACTTTCACTTTAAAATTGGTTACTTGATCTGCCGTAAGTGCTCCAGCTGCTGAATTGGCAATGGCCGTTACAACGCCTTTGAATTCTTTTCTTAAATAGGCATCGACCTCAACAATGGTAGAATCGCCTATTTGCACTTTAACAATATCATTCTCGTTGACATCAATTTCAACTTCCATATTGTTTAAATTGGCAACCCTTAAAATTTCAGTACCTGCCATTTGCTGTGTTCCTACAACCCGCTCTCCCAATTCCACATCCAATTTAGAAATGGTACCGCTCATAGGGGCATATATAGTGGTTCGGTTCAAATTATCCCGAGCCTCACTTACAGAAGCGCTGGCACTCTGAACATTATAATAGGCTGATTGGCGGTTGGCTTGGGCAATCTCATAAGCTGAAACGGCTTTATCCCATTCGGATTTGGAGATGATCCCTTTTTCAAAAAGCTGTTTGTTCCTTTCATAGCTTAATTTAGCTTCTCTCAGGGAGGCTTCAGCTTGTTCTAATCCTGCTTTTATATTTTGATAGGTGGCCTGACTTCTGTTAACGGCAGATTGAATAAGGTCAGGATTCACCCTTACCAACAAGTCGCCCTTCTTGACCTGTTGACCTTCCTTAAACGGGAGATCAATGATTTCTCCTGAGACTTCACTGGAGATTTTCACTTCAATCTCTGGTTGTATTTTACCTGTTGCAGAAACTTTTTCCACAATATTCATAAGGACTACCTCTTGAGTTTCAACCTCTTTAAAGTTACCCGTTTTACCAAACCAACCCGCTTTTTTTCCTACAATCAATACCAAGATTAGGAGTACCACTGCGGATATTACGATTATTGTTGTTTTTTTGCTCATAACGGTTATTGTATTGGTAATGCTCTATATACTAATAGGTCATCAATGATTAAAATTTCAATTCCATCGCAGGAATTCCAAAATATAGCTCAAGAACTTTCAATTTGAAAATATAGTCATATTTTGCGCGATTCAGCTCTATTTGAGCATTATCAAATTTAACTTTCGACTGACTAAACTCAAATGCGTTGGTAATTCCGACATCGTAACGCTCTTTAGCGTAATTATAAGCCAGTTCTTGAGACTCTAATGCCGACTGTGCTGCTTCATAAGATTTGAAGGCGCCTTTAGCGTCAACATAAGCCTGATAAACGGTTGATTCCAAATCTAATTGGGCTTGCTCCAATTGGTTTTTACTGCGTTCTAAATTAATCTGATTTCGTTTGACATTGCTCTTTACGGAAAACCCATTAAGAATCGGAATGTTTAAAGAAAGCCCATAAGAGATACCATCATTTTGTGATAGTTGATCGAAAAATGGATCAGCACCAACTTCTTGAGTGATTGTATTTGGGAATTCTCCAATAACAGATTGTCCCGTACCTTCAACAACACCTATTTCTCTTGTAATGACAGGGTTGTTTGGATCAGGACTTTGAATAAAAGAGGAGGTGCTTGAGTATCTCGTATCATAACCAAAAAACGCTGACAACGTAGGATAGTATGCGCTCTTTGCAATTTGAACATCCTTTTCTGCTAAGGCTACATTTTGTTCAGCTATTTTTATTTCCGCTCTATTCTCTTTTGCGTTTTCAACAACTTCATAAACGCTTTTCTCTGAGATACCTTCATCTACAATATCATAACCTTCATCTTCAATATCAAAGTTTTGATAATCTTTAATTAATAATAGTTGTGCCAAACTGATCAAGGACACCTGGACTGCATTTTCGGCATTGACTATGGCTTGTCTTTCGCTAGCATCATTAGCCCTAATCTCAAGAATGTCGCCTTCTGGCAAAACGCCTGCTTCAACCAACTCCTGTGTTCTTTTTAACTGGTCTTTGGTAATTGTATTTTGTGAGGTTAAAACCTTTAAATTGGCCTTATTGAGAATGACCTGTAAATAGTTGTTGGCAACAAACAACGAGATATCGTCCTCCATTTTGTCCAATCGAAACTGGGCGGCCATTTTGGATATTTTAGCGCGCTGTAACTCTTTGAAATTCCTAAGTCCGTCAAACAAAGTATAGCCAACGTTCACTCGTCCTGAGGCGGATAAGAATGTCGTGGTCTGTGCTTGGTTGGTTAATGGGTTAAAACCTAAACCTGTATTTTCTGAAACATTTGCCCCCATACTCACCTGTGGCAGAAAGCTACCAATAGCTTGCATATTTTCGATATCCGTCAGCTCTAAGTCCAAAAGACTTTGCTTTACCGAGATATTATTTTCCAAAGCGTGGGCCACACATTCCTTGAGCGTCCATTTTTTTACTTGTGCCTGAGAACTTACCGCAATGAGGACAAGAACTATAAGAATTGATTTTTTCATAATTAAAATATAAGTCTATCGATTATTTAAAGTGTTACACCTAAAAGAGATTATTTCTTTTGGGCATAATCAGGAATGCCTTGAACTTGATTCCATACTTTTATTTTAACCGATTTATTAATGCCGCTTTTCACTTGAACAAAAATGCCATCACTAATACCTAATTCCAGATCTCTGCGTTCAAATTTCTGATCGGCCACCATGACTTCAACAAAGGGCTTTTGTGTTTGCGGATCAAATTGGACTAAGGCCTCATTAATAGCCAAAACGGCGTCTGCTCTATCCAGGATAATGGAGGCATTAGCACTTAGGCCAGCTCTGATAAAGGTAGAATCAATCGATTTTAAAGTACCTTTAATCTCAAATTGAATCGCACCATTTTCAACAACACCTTTTGGAGCGATATAATCTAAAACCGCATCAAACTTTTTATCTTCAATGGCGCCAACTGTGATTTCAAGTGGTAGCCCTTCCTTGATTTTTCCAACTTCACTTTCGTCAACTTTACCTTCAAAAATCATTTTTTTGACGTCGGCCAATGATGCAATTGAAGTTCCTTCATTGAAATTATTCGCCTCAATAACTTGGTTTCCTTCCTTGACTGGCACATCCAGAACCATCCCAGAAACCGTTGCTCGCACCTGAGTCTGTGCAATATTGCCCAATCCACTCGTGGTTCCGGTCTTGACTATGTCATAATTTTGACGTGCCGAATTCAAGTTGATTTCAGCCTGTTCAACACTTTGTTTGGTTTGTAAATAAGTGTTTTTGATCCCTTCAAAATCGTTTGCCGAAATTACCCCCTTGTCAAACAATGCTTTTTGACGGTCATAATTAGTTTGTTGGGTCTGTAGGTTGATTTTTGCTGTCTGCAATGCCGTTTGACTTGAAGAGATATTGTTTTTAGCACTTGTTAAGGATGACACATTTGGAATCACTCTAATCTGCGCAATCAAATCACCAGCGTTAACATATTCACCTGCTTCAATAAACACTTCTTCAATAACCCCCGAAATATTTGATTTAATAAGCACTTCATCTTTAGGCACAATATTACCAGTGGCTACCGTTTTTACAACTATAGTCTGTTCCACAGGTACGTCAGTGGTATAGGTAACAGGATCTTCCTGGTTTTTCTTCCACAAATAAATTAATGCAATTGCAAATACTGCAACGATAAGTCCTAAAATAATGACGGTTTTTGTTCTTTTCATTTGATCGTTTTTACTGTTTTTTATAGGTCAAATGGTGCACCTCAAAAAAGATTTGGAGCCTATACTTTAATCTTGAGAAGGTGATGCATTTGATGATTTTTCTTCTATTTATTCTATTCTTAAGGCGTCTACTGGTTTCATTTTTGTTGCACTATTGGCTGGTATCAATCCTGCCAACAATCCTGAGACAACTAAGATAAAAAGTGCGATAAACACCACCGACATACTCACGCTCGGATTTGCAAAATTCTCAACCGGGCCATTCATATCCAAGGCATAATTAAGTCCATAAATAACCGCAGCTGCAAAAGAAATTCCTACCATTCCTGATAAGATAGTCAGGATTAAACTTTCTTGTAGAATTTGTGATTTGATGGTCCAGGGCGCAGCACCCAAAGCTCTTCTGACCCCAATTTCTTTGGTTCGTTCCTTTACTACGATGAGCATGATATTACTAATTCCAATAATGCCTGACATCAAGACAAGAGCCCCCACAAAATAACCTACAAAACTTAAAATAGAGAATAGACCATTAACCCGCCCAAAAGCTTCAGCAAGATCAAAATTGCCAATGGCACGGTCATCTTCAGGATGTACTTTCCGTCGGTTCTTTAAGCTTTCTATTATTTGAGGCTTTAGGCTTGTAATATTGGTTTCATCATGTGCAGTTACGGCCAACCATCCCACATTGTCAGCAAAGTTGAAGGCTTGTCCAAACGTGGTAAAAGGCACAAAGATAGTGTTGGCATCTTCTTCCTTATCCCCTTGGCTATTGCTCACTTTAAAGGTACCTATCACCATAAAGTTAACACCATTTATCTTTATATAAGTTCCTAAAATTTCTTCATCCTTATCGTACATGCCCTTAACTACCCCTGTTCCAATAACACAAACCTTACGTTTGGCATTTATATCAGAATAACTCACAAAACGACCTTGGAGAATATCCATAGGCTGCTGCTTGATAAACTCGGGATAATCACCATTGACTTGAAAAGCTCCTGTTTTTGTCCCTCTAATGACATTATTTGCACCACTGTAGCCCCCCAGTTGGTTACGAGGTGATACATATTTAAGTTGTGGAAAATCGTTTTTTAAGCTCGCTACATCATCCAATTTAAAGTTGAATCGGCGTCCTTTTGGTAGCCCTTTGTAGGGTTTTGAAGTTTGCTGTGTCCAAATGAACATGGAGTTGGTAGCAAAATTACCAAATCCTGAAGTCACCCCGTTTTTTAGGCCATTGGTCAGTGCCAATAAAAGCACTAAAATTGTGATGCCCCAAAACACACCAAATGCAGTCAACAAAGTTCTGAACTTATTTGCATTTAAAGCTTCCAATATTTCGTCCCAACGGTCTCTGCTAAACATATTATTCGTCTCTTAGTGCTACAATAGGTTTAATTTTAGCGGCGTGATAGGCAGGTATAAATCCGGCAATAGCACCCGCAAACACCAATACAAAAACAGTGGTCAATGCGGTATTGAAATCTACTTGTGGATATTTTATAAAGTCGCTTTCTATGAGTGGCCCCACCAGTTCAAGAAGTCCAAGACCGGCAATTAGCCCGAAAAGTCCTGAGAACATGGTTACAAAAATGGATTCCTGAAGAATCATGACTACAATTGACATTGGCACAGCACCCAAAGCCTTCCGAATACCAATTTCCTTGGTACGTTCCTTCACAATAATGAGCATGATATTTCCGACCCCGACGACACCTGCAATGATGGTACCAATACCTACAAACCAAAATACCGCTTTAATGGTATCTACTAACGAATATATCTTTCTTGCTTCCTCTAAAGTGTTGTTCACGCTAACAGCACTGATATCATCTGGAGCAATAATATGAGTTTGTTTAATGTCTTGTTCTATTCCCATGGACACTTCCTCCGATCGCTTTACAGCTGCGTCAAAATTATCAGACATCTTTACGGTATAGGTCATGTTCCTGATATTGTTTCCTCCATTAAATGCCCTTTGCGCCGTAGTTATGGGCATCATCACTTTACTTTCATCCCGTTCTCCACCCGGATCATAGAACACGCCAATGACTTTAAAACTAACACCATAAATTGAAATGTCCTTGTTGATTGGATCTTCGCCCTTAAATAAATCTTGACTTACCTTATTCCCAATCACCGCTACTTTTTTAGCGCCCTCAACATCGGAGTAATTTAAAAATCGACCTTGGCTGACATCTGCATTTTCAATGAATTGGTTATCTGGTAAAACACCTTGAATCCTATAATTGCCTGATTCATTTTTATAATTAACCAATCCGCCCCAAATGGTATAGAAGGGCGATTTATATTCTAATTGATCATCGTATTTGTCCACAATGTCATTGAAGTCTTGATTTTTAAGCTGAATACGTCGTCCAGGATTTAATCCTTTATATTCTTTGGTGGTAACGCCAGTCCATACCGAAATACTATTGGCGGCATCTCTCTCAAATTGCGAAGTAACGCCATTTTGAATACCGGAACTGAAACCTAAAAGGATAACCAAAATAAAAATACCCGAGGCAACAGATAAACCAGTTAAGAACGTACGAAGCTTATTTTTATTTAAACTTTCAAAAATTTCTTGCCAACGTTCAATATTAAACATACTGAGAAGCTCTTACTTGTTCTACGAAATTATCATCAATGATGACCCCGTCTTTTAAATTGACAATACGCTTGGTCATATTTGCAATATCGAGCTCATGGGTGACAATCAATATTGTCTTCCCGTCATCATTTATGCCTTGAATAAGATCCATAACTTCATGTGAGGTTTTGGTGTCCAAAGCGCCAGTCGGCTCATCAGCGAGCAATACTTTTGGATCACTTGCCAAGGCTCTGGCAATAGCCACACGCTGTTTTTGTCCACCGGATAACTCATTGGGTAAATGATGAGACCAGGGAGCCAACCCTACTTTGTCAAGATAATACATTGCTTTTTCAACACGCTCTTTTCGGTTGACACCTTGATAATATAAGGGTAGCGCCACATTATCTAAAGCCGATTTATAATTGATAAGATTAAAAGATTGGAAAATAAATCCTAAAAATTTATTCCTGTAGTTTGCAGCAATTTTCTCATTGAGATTTTTAATCGGAACATTATCAAGCGTGTATGAACCTTTATCGGCTTCATCCAACATCCCTAAAACATTCAAAAGCGTCGATTTACCAGAACCTGAAGAGCCCATAATGGAGACAAGTTCACCTTCTTTGACGTTAAAATTAATTCCTTTTAACACATGAAGTGAGTTTGAACCCATGTGGTAGGATTTGTGTAAATCTTTTATTTGTATCATATTAAGCCTGTTGCTTCTGCAATGTTACATAAATCAAGACTCGAAATATATTAACAAATTGTTAAGTCTATCCTGAATATGTAATAATAAGACTAAAGAGGAGAAGAATTGTTACACGAAAAAGCAAGTTTTACACTTTTTTCTTTCTATAGAACTTTGTGTACATCACTAATCCCATTCCAGCAACCAACACATAAGGAATGACCATTAAGTAAACAATCCCATCATTGACACCTTTTGCAGTAGATTGCCCATCTTCGCTTTCCAAAACCGCGCGACACATAGCGCATTGCGCATTGGTGGAAAAAAAAGTGAACAATGAGAACAGAATAAAGAAGACGCGAACTTTCATTTTAGACATAATAAGGTGAAATCAAAATGTAAATAATCACTCCAGAAACGGCAACATATAACCAGATTGGGAATGTAATACGCGCTATTTTTTTATGGCGTTCAATATTATTTGTTATTGCACGTACATAGGTAATCAGCACAAATGGAATGATTATAATTGATAATAATATATGTGAAATAAGAATGGAAAAATAGATATATCTCATGATGCCGTCACCTCCGTAAGGTGTAGAATCGCTGGTCATGTGATAGGCGATATACATTAATAAAAAAAGAACTGAGCAACCAATTGCAGTAGTCATCAACGTCTTGTGGAGTGCGATATTTTTTTTTCTAATTGCCACAAATGCGCTAATTAACAGCACGGCTGTAAGTCCGTTAATAGTGGCATAAATTGGCGGTAAAAACGTAAGTGGTTCCACATCAAAACCCATATCTCGTAAATTAACACCAAAAAGTGCAGCTACAATCAATGGGATAGCAATGGAAAGTAGGACAATCCATTTATTATATTTTTTCTCTGCTGTTCTATTAATTGTTTCCATTATTCCTTCAACAACTTTGCAATATCTTGTTTTAACCAAGTAATTTGCTGCTCCATACCAGCCTCATCTACTTTTTCCTCTTCTGAAATGATCCCGTTATAATAAATAATCGGACTGCCCTGAGCATCTGATCTTGATCTGATATATCCGTTTTTATCAATAAGCGCAAAATTACCAGAATGTTCAAATCCGCCATCTGCATTTTCATCTTTGGCGGTATAAAGGTAAAACCCTTCATTCGCTAACTTATATATCTCGTCAACATCTCCAGTCATCAAATGCCAATTAGGACTAGTGATCCCGTTTTGTTCAGCGTATGCCTTTAACACTTCAGGCGTGTCAATATGTGGCGTAATTGAAAAGGAGGCAATCCCAAAATCCTTTTCATTTGGAAAGGTGTTCTGGATGTCTACCATATTGGCATTCATTTTTGGGCATATACTTGGGCAGGTTGTAAAAAAGAATTCAAGCACATAAACTTTACCTTCGTAATCCTTATTGGAAACGGTGTTGCCATTTTGATCTGTAAAACTAAACTCCGGAACTTTTTTTCTAACGCCGTTGATTTCTATAAATTGTAAATCGGAAAGGGTTCCAGGTCGTTTTTTAGGATTATGATTGATGTCTTCGCTTCTACTTTCATCTCTTACCACATCTTTATTGCTGACTCGATCAATAATTTTTGGAACAAAGTAAATTCCAAAAAGAAGGATAATAAACGATACTCCCACATAAGAGTAATTAGTCTTCTTGCTCATTGTTAATACCTTTTAATTCATTTGCACGGCGTGTTGAAGAGTCAAAATTACCCTTACGTTTATCTCTATATTCAGTAAACAACACCCGTATATCTTCACTCATTTTATTTTTTATGATTGCAACCTCTACACCATCATAGGATGTCAAATCATATACTTCAGCATTTCTTTCACTTTCCATTTCTGTTCTATCATCCAATCGACCTCGCTGATTAAGGTCGCCATCCACAATAAAGACTCTTGAAGTTGAAAGGTTCTCATCTAAGGGTAGATCAGATTTCAAACTCGAATAAAGCTCCTGTATGTCCTCCTCTTCCAAAAAAACGAAATGCCAATACTTCAAATCTTCATGAGACTCTATTTCTTTTCTAAGTACTGGCAGATCCGATTTTGCCTCTGGAGCCATTATTGATACAACCTGGAACCTTTTAAATCCTTTGAACTTATCGTAAATCAATTGCTTTAGGTTAGAGGCTGCGGTGGCTCTCACCAACGGTGTCTTTCCGTAAAACGCCAACACTGTGATATGGTCTTGAAGTTCAACATCGGTGACTGATGCAATATCCTTAACGTTTTCTTTGATGACATCAAGCGCAATATAGTTATGCTTTGCGGGGTAGAGCATCAAAAGAAACGCCACAGGGAGAAAAAACAGGATGATTAGTACTGAATAGCGTTTAACAAGTTTCTTATTCATTTAAACATATTTGCACGATTAATACCAAATAAACATTCAAAAGTTTAATTAGTACAACACTCTTCCATCAGGCATATTTGGTTAATAAATATAGGCTGATTAACACAGGTGCAAAAATAAAAAAGACGGTTCATATAACCGCCTTTTTATCTATGTTTAACACTTAAGTCCTACTGTTCTGTCAGAAAGAGATATTTTAAAAATCGGTCTTTACAAAACCTTTAGAAAAGACGCTCTCTACGTAGCCTCCTTCTTGTAATAAAATAAATATTATATATGAAATCAGAAAGACCGCTGTCCAAACCACCATACGTCTCAAACTTGCAGTTTCATCTCTCATGTGCATGAAATCCCAAGTAATATAATACGCTTTTACAATGGTCAGAATAATAAATATCCAGTTAAGCAATTTCATTCCCATAACCTCAACATCCAAGATTGCAGGCTTATAAATTCCTAAAAGAACTTCAATGGCAGTAACAATTGCCAAAAAAATCAATACACCCCAAATTTTTTGTTTATTGGATTTAAACTTTAGATAGCCTCTAAATATGGCCAATTTATGTGGTTCTGCTTGTGCGTGTGGTTCCATGTTTAAAATAAATTATCAAAATTATACTAAGTAGAAGAAGGTAAATACAAATACCCAAACCAAGTCAACAAAATGCCAGTATAGCCCGACTTTCTCGACCATTTCGTAAGTTCCTCTTCGTTCGTAAGTACCTATAAGGACGTTAAAGAATATAATTATATTTAACAACACCCCTATCGACACGTGAAATCCGTGGAAACCAGTAATGAAGAAAAAGTAATTTGCAAATAAGGTTGGACCGTATTCATTTTGTACAAGGTTAGCACCTTCTACCACATTCTTGCCTTTAGTTCTTAATTCCCTGAGCGATTCACTACGAGATAAAATGGTCTTATGACCATCTTCAGCAGTATATGTTGTTCTTACAAACACTTCAGGATTTGCTTCAAATCCGGCAAGGACTTCTTCAAAGGTAAAACTTGGAAGCGCTTTTTCACCAGAGAACCAAAGGCCATCTTTTCGTGTATGTTGGGTTCGCTCAGTAGATTCCGCGATAGCGAAGTCTTTTAGTGCCACACGCTCGCCTTTAGCGTCAACAAACTGGATGATATTACCCCCATGAGTTCCAACCGCACCATAACCGCCTTTAATAAAAGTGCTCCATTCGTAAGCTTGCGAGCTTAAAAACACAAAACCTCCCAATACGGTCAAGAACATATACAAACTCACTTTGGCTTTGTTCATTTGATGTCCGGCATCCACAGCCAGTACCATGGTAACGGAAGACATAATCAAAATGAAAGTCATGAAAGCCACAAAAATCATCGGATAGTTTCCGTGTATAAATGGCACGTGCGTAAACACGTCGTCTGCAATTGGCCAAGAATCGGCGAACTTAAATCTTGAGAAGCCATAGGCTGCTAAGAACCCAGTAAAGGTTAGTGAATCTGAAGTGAGGAAAAACCACATCATCATTTTACCGTAACTTGCTTTTAGTGGCTCTATACCTCCGCCCCAACGCTTGTTTTCGGCACTAGTGTTCACAACAGTCGAATCCATATGTAGTGATTAGTTTTTAGTTTAAAAAAGTTGCACAAAAATAATCATTTTATTCATCTAAAGAAACATCCTTATTGAATTTTGAAACACTATAAATAAGGTTTTCTATAGTTGATAAACAATTCGCATTAATAAATACACGCAATTATCCTACAAAATATAAAAATAAAAAGAGATAGACCCACAGAATATCAATAAAATGCCAAAAAGTTGAGGCAAGATCAAAACCGAGTCGATCAGTGGCACTATACTTCTGTTTAAAATGATTATAAATTACGACCAAAATGCAACCGAGCCCAACTAAAACGTGTACAATATGCACCATGGCGATCAAATAAATATAAGACATGGTAATATTACTGGTAGGTCCGGTAAAATTATACCCCATATCAATGATCTCTTGAAAGCCCAAAAATTGGTTGGTAATAAATGCAATTCCAAGCACCAAGGTTGATATTAGCCAAATAGAAGTTAATTGTCTTTGGTTGTTTTTAAGTGCTTTTTGTGCCAAGGCAAAGGTCACACTACTCAGCACAACCATTACCGTACTAACGATGAATGCATTTGGCAATTGAAAATCGTGAAGCCAATCTTCTCTTGTACTACTAACCACAAAGGCACTTGTCCATCCGGCAAATGACATGATTAACGAAACGATACCAAACCAAAGCATCATTTTTTTTGCCCTGTTATGTTTTTCCTCAAAGGTTCCTTCTGTAAAATCCATATTATCTTATAAATTTATCTGCAACGTAAATAATCTGTAATAGAGTAATGTATATCACGCTAGCCAAGATGAGATGCTTTGCCGCTTGCTCACTTCTTTTAACAAACAATTGCAAGGCATAATATATCAATCCCAATCCTATTGCGAAGACTATTACGGCTGCTACAATAGACAATTTTAAATCGCCAGTGACACCAAATACAGGCACAATCGATATTAAAACCGTCCAAATGGTGTACATTATGGTTTGTGTAGCTGTCCCCTTATCGCGTTTTCCTGTTGGGAGCATGAAGAATCCTCCTTTTTTATAATCGTCAAACAAGAACCAGCCAATGGCCCAAAAATGAGGAAACTGCCAAAAAAACTGTATGGCGAATAAGGTTCCAGGTTCAATTCCGAAAGCATTTCGTGCGGCTACCCATCCCAACATAAAAGGAATGGCTCCGGGAATAGCGCCAGCAAAAACAGATAATGGTGTTTTGGTCTTTAATGGCGTATACACACTGGTATACAAAAATATGGATATAGCGCCGTACATGGCGGTACGAGGATTGATGACATAAAGCGTAGCGATCCCAAGTATGGTAAAAATAATCGCCATGGTAAGGGCCGAGTTTACAGAGATGCGCCCTGCAGGAATTGGCCTGTTTTTGGTACGATTCATCAATGCATCCAGATCGCGTTCAATAATTTGATTGTAAATATTAGAAGCGCCAACCATAAAATAACCTCCAAATGCCAACAGTACCAAAGTACCAAAATCGATAGTTGTTGCACCCAATAAGTATCCAGCCACTGCTGAAAACACCACACTCAATGATAATCTCATTTTAGTTACCTCCTTGAAATCAGAAATAACTGAGACCTTTGATATAGAAGAATTTGTTGTCGCCAATCGGTGTTGTATTTGTCGCTTTTAAATGCGAGTGCAAAGATACTTTGAAAATTGGTTTTGAGCAATTCAATTAATGAATAAATAAATTTCAGAAAAATGACGGTTTTTTCAAAAAACGTGAGACATAATATTGATATGCAATTTGTATAAATTGATGGCCTGAAATGGTGTTGCCGTTTTGTATACACAACCTGTAGATGAAACGGTACGGATTGAATACTATCACTATCTCAAATTACTAAAAGCTGAAATTTGATTAAAAGATTTTTACTTATACGGCAAGGTCCTGCTCAATATATTTCATGGATAGATTATAACTATATAAAAACGCGCTTGGACATGAGATTCCTGCCTGCGCAGGAATTCTGAATGATGCCAACAATGGTGTTTTTCATTAGAAAATTTGTAATAATCTACACTGAAAGACTTATATCGTCTCATCATCCTATTAAAAAAAAAGTATATAACTGGAAGATGATGCCGATGTAAAGGAGATTCCTGCCTGCGCAGGAATTCTGAATGATGCCAGTGTTGGTGTTTTTCATCAGGAAATTTGAAATAACCTACACTGTACGACTCATATCGCCTCACCATCCTATTAAAAAAGTATATAACTGGAAGATGATGCCGATGTAAAGGAGATTCCTGCCTGCGCAGGAATTCTTAATTGTCAAAATACCAATTGAACAAATCTGTCCTGAGTCCAAGATTAAACCAGACGGTACTGTTTTTAAATGTAGTTTCCGTATTGGCCTCTGGGTTGAAGTTTCTATAACTAATATTAGTAAATATCTTTAAATGACTTACTGGGTTAATGATATAACCGGCCTGTACTTCGGCGTTGAAGGTTGTTGTCTTGTTGCCCTGACCAATCTTTACATGCTTATCAAAAGGGCGTTCGTTATAGTTTCTGTATATATCGCCGCCATAACTAAAATCATCAGTACCATCATTAAAATCCAGACCACGGGTTCCAAAAATAAATTTTGCATCGGCAAACCATCGTTGGTAGTTATAATGTCCTATAACAATAAATTCCCTAAAGTTGGCGCCCCATAAATGTGCCATGGATTGATTGCTATGACCGTAGTTATTGACAATGGTATTGTGCGAATACGTATAAGGCCTTACTTGGTTATATTCCAATTGCAACATCAAGTTATCAACCTTAAAGGCGTCATAATATTTAACACCCAATTGGTATCCATATTTATTTTTCCAACTTTTCTCCCCTGCTTTAATATGGCTCAAAGAAAACTCATCCAAAATAAACTGTCCGTATACATTGATTTTGTTATTCCATTTGTACTTTGCGGAAGCACCTACAATGGCATTACCCGAACCTTGCCCTGCTTCAAATTCTATAGCTCTAAAAAAGATGATGGGATTAAGGTAATTGATATCAAAACCTCGCCCGTTGGTGTCGGTCCACATAACGGACTCAAAAAGCCCGATGTTGAGTCGTTTGGACACATTCCAACTTAAATAATGATTGGCCATATATTTGGTTAAAAATGCTTTATCTTCAATAACGGCATCGCGCACATCCCTGAGCCACATCCAGGTATTTGTATATTTAATTTTCCAGAATTTGGTATTAAATTTTAAAAACGTCTGTGGTGCTGCCACATCACTTTGAAATAAAGAACGGTAGCCATCTCCTATAAAGTTCTTACCATGTCCAAATTGAAAGTTAATAAAATTTGCCGGTGCATAAGATAAGTACGCTTCGGCCACCGGATAGTCATAGGCATCGTCTTTAAAGCGTTTGCCTATCCCTCTGCCAGGCACAATGGCGGGATCAGGACCAAATGCTTTTAAGCTTTCGGCATATTGATTGTAATATTGCGCAAATCTTCCTTGACTTTCAAAAACCGATGTAGAGAAACTAAACTTTTTACCTAGGCCGCCCTGAACGTAAATACCGCGCGTATTATTGAACGTAGTATTAAAATCGGCATCTGTATCTTTCCCTACCTGTAAATCAAAAACAGGATCAATAGTAAACCAGTAATCTTCACCCTGGATTTGAACCATGTGCTCATCCCACAACTTTCTGCTCCACCAACCGTCCGAACCTTTTGCAAGTGCCTTTTTTTCAGCTTCGAAATCATAATATCGAGCTACATCTTCATAAACATAAGGTTTTGCTGCCGTATGGCTATTTGTTCCCAAGCCATTCATATTGGCATCAAAGCGCGAATAATATTGATGGGTGAAAGGAATGTTTAACTGACTGTTATATTCAAGGTCTTGATACTTTACGATATGATTGGTAACACTATCAAACTCATTGGAAACTATCGCATCAAGATCCTCGTAGGCTTTAAGATCTTCTTGTTTTTTTTCAGCATTTGCTTTAATGACTTCGGGGTCGGTCAAGGGAATTTTAATGGTTAAAGAATATTGATAAAAAGTTGGCTCCCCATTATATGTTCCGGGTTGAATCTTTGGCAACGATTGGAATACGCGTTTGGTTTCCTCCTTTAACGCATCATAAATGGCATCTACATATATAACGCTTATCTGACCTGTTTTATCCACTTCAAACAACACTGTGACATCACCTTTGTAAGCATCTTGGATAGCCTCCTGCGGTACTCTAAAGTTTTCAAATATGTAATGGTTTAACTTACTGTTAAAACAGGTTTTTAAATTGCTAATAGCCTGGTCGTCACAGCCTATGAACACTGGAGGCTTTTCGTAAATTTCAATATTTTGGGAGAAACTATTGAGCTGAATACTGACAAAAATAATTAAGAAGAAGTTCTTCATAGATGATTACAAGCTTTTTAACGCTCGAAAGATACTGTTTTTTTCAAAATGAGAACATAAAAAAACCGCTATCAGAATGCATAACGGTTTCTTCAAAATTATGGACCGACATTATTCCACCTTAAAGATAATCGGCAATACGTACTGAACTGTTACGGCACGTTCTCTTTGCTTCCCAGGCATCATTTGGGGTATTTGCTCCACTACTCTCTTGGCCTCCCTCTCTAGTTCAGGACGTGGCGCTCGGGTTTGAATTTCCGTAACTTCTCCGAGTTTATTTATTTTAAACACTACATCTATTTTTTGAATTCCAGATAAACCAAGGGTCGAAGCCATATCTCTATCAAACTTCCTTTGCACCAGTTTTGATAATTTATCAGACATACATTTTAAGCGGCCTTGATTATCTTCTTCAGATTCACAGCCCGGATAAACAGGCGCTCTTTCAACCCCAAGAGTACTAAAGACTTTTAAATCAAGATCTTCACTATCATCTTTCTTATAGATTATAATGTCGTCAATATTAATGGGATCTTTGGAAAGAGTCTTGTTTTCAGTTAGAAGTTCCGTCGGTAACATTTCAACATAATCATCATCTTTAATAATTGGATCCTTGGTTAAAACCATACTATTTTTAGTGATTTCTATTTCTTTTACCTCCTTTTCCAAAGCAAAATTGATGGGCATGACTTCTACATCTGTATCGATATAATCGACTTTAGCAAGATCATCATTCTTTATTTCAAATTTCATTTCAAAGAGTCCGTAAGTAAACAGTAGGCAAAGAATCAAACCTACCTGAAAGTAAAGGGCTGAGTTTTTTCGTAAATTTGCATCATGTTTGTGTGGTTTTTTCCTGCGCATGTTGCTCTGACCAGCAGCAATGCATGAATTTTTAAAAATTTTCATAATATGTGTATTTAAAATGTTAATATTATGATAAAATCACAACAAACGTACCAAAACAAAAATCCCGTCTAAGTATTTAGTCGGGATTTTTAAATTGATACTCAATTCTTTCTAAAGGTCCTCTCTTAAAACGCAAATGGCCTATAAAAACAAACCCCGAAGCTTTCGCCTCAGGGTTTTATAGTGTACCAATTAAACACTCAATGTCAATTGGTTTTATTTATAAAAGTTAATCTTGCACTTGGAAAAGAATAGGCAGAGAATACGGTACAGTTACCGCTTTACCACGTTGCTTACCAGGTTTCATTTTAGGAAGCAAACCGATAACGCGCTGTGCTTCTCTTTCTAAACCAGGATGTGGTGCTCTTGCTTGAATATTGGTAATATTACCGCTTTTATCAATTTTAAAAATCACATTGATACGCTGTCTACCTGAAAGTCCCAGTTCTGAAGCTAAATCCACGTTGAATTTTCTATTTACAAATTGAGAGATCTTATCAGACATACATTGCTTTTTCGCATTGTTTCCAGCCTCATTTTCACAACCAGGAAACACGGGTACATTTTCAATAACCGCAAATGGTACTTCAAGATCTTCTTCAGGTTCTTCCACAACAACCACGTCTTCAACCTCAGCGATTTCTTCATCCTGACTGGTTTCAGAAGACTCAATGACGGTTTCTACAACCTCTTCCTCATCTTCAACAATTTCAATCTCTTCCGGTGCAACTGGTGGCGGTGGCGGTGGTGGTGGTGGTGTCTTAATTTGTTCAGTAATTGGAATTTCTTCTTCCAATTCATCGTCCATATTAATCATACCGATATCAATATCCTCTTTATCGTATGTTTTGTAATTGATGGCCAGATTGGTCAGCAATAACATTAAAGCAAGACCAACTGCAAAATAGATAGAACTATTTCGCGAAACGTCTGCTTTTACATTTTTTTTCGGTTCCATATGCTTAGAGTGTTTTAAGGAATGCTAAAATAACCAATAATTTGTTAAAAAAGCAAGGGATTAATTTATTTTAACTTTAACTTTCTATAGAATATCACTACGAGTACTGCAATAATTGCACCAAAAGCATTTGCAATCATATCAAATACATCAAACATTCGTTCTTGCGTTAAATAATTTTGGAGGATTTCCATTATAACCCCGTAAGCAGAGGCGATGATTAAGGCATATAACAGTCCTCTTTTGAGGTTTAAAGTTTTAAAAAAATTAGCAATCAATATGGTCAAAACGAAATATGCTCCAAAATGATGGAGTTTATCGTCATGCGTTGAGCCAAGGGTTTCAAAACCACCAATACTTACTAAGCTTAACACCAAAAGAACTATGGCGTAAACTATCAACAAGGTCAATGCAAGATTCCTATGCACTTATCACCTCTTTGTAGGCATCAGCTGAGAGCAAATTATCCACTTGTGAAGGATCTGAAATTTTAATTTTGATCATCCAACCTTCGCCATAAGGGTCTGAATTTACCTTTTCCGGCTCATCTTCAAGAGCATCGTTGAACTCGATAATTTCTCCTGAAAGTGGCAAAAACAAGTCAGAAACTGTTTTTACAGCTTCAACCGTGCCAAAAATTTCATCAATTTCCAAAGTTTCATCTAAGGTCTCAACTTCAACATATACAATGTCTCCCAATTCGCCTTGAGCAAAGTCTGTAATCCCTACAGTTGCAACATCGCCATCAATACTAATCCATTCATGGTCTTTTGTGTACTTTAATTCTGCTGGTATATTCATTTTAGATTCAATTTTATAGTGAAGCAAATGTACTTTTTTAAAATCCTTTAATCAAAATTAATTGCCGAAATTATATCGCAAGGTAATCCCTGACCTAATTGTTGTTTGTGGGAATGCCGTTGATATGGCATATTCAGAAAAGGTATAATCAAAATAGAAAATCCCAGTTAGGTTTTTACTGAAGGCATAATCTGCTTTATATTTTACGCCCCAAATGGTTTGTCCTGAAGTTACTTGATTGTCTTCCAAGTCAAGATACCTGATGATGGTTTTGTTATCTCGTACAGAAATATCGGCCATCATGTTCAAATCGGCCGTAATAATTTGTGTAGGCCCGGCCATTTTTGATCGGATCCTTACATTCTTAATGCGATATCCCAAGCCCAACGTATATTCGTTTCCTTTTATTTCTGTCAATAAATTATTGTCAAAACTCAAGGAAAGGATCCTGTCCTTTTTAATTTCAGCCATCACCTTCACAGAACTTTGCATCTCAAAATCCAATTTCATCAGCGGACTAAATTGTTCTTCTAAGTTGATATTACTGAATATGGTGCGATTTTTGAAATTCCCACCTTGATCAAGTGCTTCCGGATTGCTTTCATCATAATCTAAATTGGTACGGAACTGATTAATGGTATATCCAGAGCGATACCCGTGTGTTACTGAAAAACGCTTGAACTTGTCCTTAAACCATTTTAAGCGCATCAAGCCAGTGTATTTCAGCGTCCAATTAGGAATTGGAATATCTCTAAACGCACTCAAACTGACACTCTCGGCATTGGAACCTTGGTAAGCCGATAAAAATGCCGGCAATAATACGGCTTGATTATTTTTACCAAACCCAACAGGGTAGCCTTCAGTATCTACTGGATAGGTGTCATTACCATAAAAATTACGGGCCAAACGCCTAGCTACAACCAATCTATTGGCTCTGAAATCATCAAAGGCAGCGGACTGGGTTTCATCGCTTGGGCTGAAGGCCGTTTTAATCAGTGATGTGGAAATATTGAAATTACCAAAAGAATTTGTAATTAATGAATTGTAAACATCGCTAAGTCCATCGCCATTGCTATCGATGGCATTGAAGTTTTCATTCGTATTTTCAGAATACATTCGGCTACCAATCAAATCAATTTTTAAATCTTTGATCACTTCTATATTGGCAGATACATCCAAACTACGGTTGGTCACCTCAGTATATTGTTCATTGAAATCAGGATAAACACTCAACCACCCGTTTCTTGCCACCATATGTCTAATATCACTCTGACTACCAAAAGTATAACCGAAAGTTGGCTTAAGTGTGCCAATAAATCCTGGTGTTCTTAAATATCCCGGTAAAAAAGTTCCGTTGTTCTCACTGTAATTGATTTGAAGACGCTTGACCATTGTGGCAATATCAACAAAAGTATTGAACACTTTTGTACCGGTACTTGATTCATCTATTACGTTGGCACCGTTTTCTCTATTGGCAGACGCACCGCGTCTTTCAATGCCCGGAGGCCCAGAATTTCTGCTGCGGGCGTTGCTCTTTCTATCATCCTTTCTCACCAAACCAACATATTTATACAACGTTTCCATATTGAAAGTGGAGTTGATGTTATGGGTGTTAGCGTTTTGTATTGAGTTTCCGAGATTATAAGTACGTGTGGTTCCAGTGGTTTCATCAACCAAGGGAAGATTATTATTCAAGTCTGATCCTTTTTGCCATTGAAAATCGCCCGTATATGAATAGGTTGCTTTTAAAAAACTAAACGTAGGAATCTTATATAAAGGGATTTCATAATTGAGTTGCAACTGTTGGTTTTGGATATTAGGATCGCCCAGATCAAAAAAGCCATCCCAGATATCGAGCGAAGGATCCTGTCTGCCATTAATAATATCATCTACAAAATAGTTTCTGACAATATTGGTGTTATTAGCCGAAAAATTTAAGTTCAAAGATTTCGACAATTTATAATTTATCGCATACTGAAAATCAAATCTGTAGTTTCTTCGGAACAGTTCTTCCAACCCAATATTGCTTCCACCCAATTCTACTTCTCTAAACTTCTGTTTATTAAACTGGCGTAAAATATCAGTATTAACCGTAAAGCTGTTAGGCAATAGATTGAAGTTTATGTCTTTCAGAATTTTGGCGTACCTGCTTTTAAATATGGAATCATTTTTTGCGAAAGGCTCAATGGCTATTTGCTCGAAATTATAAGCATAATTAACACCCGTACGGACGTTTTGATCCAAGGCATTTTCAATTTCAAAATCACGATGATGTACCTTGTTATAGGAGTAATTAAAAGTCAAGTTTTCTACATCGTAAAATCGTGGCTTCCCATCGCCCGTACGTTGTTTTCTGACCCCTATAAAATTGATGCTTCTACGTTTGGTAAAATCTTCAGACTGCTCTAAAATTTGTTCTTTCTCTGCAGAAGAGCTTGCCGCATCAAGTCTTGAATCCAAAGTTAAATCATTATAAAACTGATCGTATTTTGGGGTGATCATTTCTTCACTTTGCGCGTAATTAAATGGGAGCTGTACGCCCCACTTTTTAGGTAATAATTGACCAAGATTCACATTGGTAACCACATCGTATTGTTTAACATCTTCGCGGCTGCGCTCATTTGGTCGCTGTTCCAAGCTTCCAAAACCAACGGTACTTTGTCTTCCCGTAGCACTGATATCAGCAAAATCGGCTATATTGGAGTCCATGCTCAAAACAGCGGCCCAACCGCCTTCATTGTCCAAATCAGAGAGACGGAGCTCATTAAACCACACTTTTCCGCACAAATTGGTAGCCGTGGTATTGTTTTTAACGCCGACCATTAACACCCTCACATCACCAAAATTCGGATTTCCTTTTATGGCCACACGGGTTTGACCCACCTCAAAATTGTCTCCTGAAGCTATAATTTCTGGCCCTGAAGACGTAACGTTATAAACCGTTGGATCCTGATTGGATAACGACCCATCACTAATGCCCAAGGCTTTGATTTTTTGTAACACATCCAAGCTAATGTCAATTTCGTTTTCAGATGGCCATACCTGATCTCGTGCCGTGCCAGCCACGACATTTAAAGGCACCTGAATTTCATAGAAATTTTGGGTAAAATCATTCCCCATTCTAACAAACCCAATCATTTCGCCCGGATTTAATGTTCTTCCTTCCAAAGCCTCAGCATGCATGAACATTCTCAGCTTTTTATACTGGCGCATATCAATGCTAATATTCTTATAAACTCCGCGAGAATCATCACCTTCCAGTTCGCACACTTCAACTACCAATGACTGCTCATTCTGTCTGATGATATTGTTATTGTTGTTAAGTTGCTCCAACTCCACGCCTGGAGGCAACACATAATTCCCTTCATTTTCTTGTAAGCCTACCACCCCAACACTAAATGAGGCGTCGGTACTGTTATTGTTCTGGTTATTGTCTAAATCTAAAGTGTAACGTCTCCAATCGCTTCTGACCAAATCCAAAGTAGCAAAACGCATGACTGTGGTTTGAGAAAACCCTTTGAGATACATTCTCGCAAAACGTACGGATCTGATATCTGAAATGCCACCAATGGCTCTTGTAGACGCATCAATTGGAATTCTGAATTGGTACCATCGGACATCGCGGTTATCACCATTTGGTAAGGTAATATTCCTGGTTTTTATATCGTTGATCAGGCTGTTATTTGGATTATCCAAACTGGCACGCGTGATGTCAATTTCATATTCAAAATAACTATCAATGGTGTTCATTGTGTTATCCCTGTTGATATCTTCTACATCAGGTTGTGTGGTTGATCCTCGATTGGTATCTGAAAAAATATCTGGTGAATTTCCTTCTGACCCATTGTATCTTTTATAGCGGTCAAAAATATCACCGTCGGCCTGAAGAAAATATTTGTAATTGTCATTTGAGGGATCGGCACCAAATTGCGATCCGAACCTTGCAATTTCCTCAGCATCATCAAAACCATCGTAACCTACATCCTGGTTGGTGCGATTGTCTCCCGTACTCGAAAATGCATAAATCAACGACTGGTTGCGTGGCACTACGGTTCCAAAATCGGTGACTTGCAAGCCACTTATATCGCCATTTTCAGGAAGTCCATTCTCGTATTGTTTTTTACCATCCTTTATAATATCCTCTGAAATATTACCAAGATTGATGAGTAACTTTCCTCCCGGGTTGGACGTATTATCCAAAAATGGATCTTGTACCCAAAACTCAATATACTCAACGTTGGCCTGTTCAAAATCAGTACTGGTGATGGCCCGTGTGATTCCTGCCCAACTATCTTGTGGGCGGGTCAAGGTGTTTGGGTAATCGATATTTTGCGTCTGAAAATTATAAGGTCCTCTTTCGGTTGGATAATATGCCAAATCGAGAGTTCGGATATAGGTGTTCTGACCTTGTACCAAATCTCTTTGTGGAAAAATTTCGTCAATAAATACACGTCTGGTGTAGAGATTTGACACATCATTATCTGTGATACCTCCTGGACGTTGATTGCTATAAAAGATAGGATCTACAGTATACCAATTAAGGTGCGCTCTGTTAAACCCATTTTGAATTCCAATCTCGTCCTCATTGGGCGCTAAGCCTAAACCTTTAGGACGACTGGATAAAAACCAAGATTGAGGAGATAACAAGTCAATACTCCCTTGAGATCCTTCAAAATTATCAATATACGCCGTAGCCTCACCTTGAAAATCGGCTCCTTTTGGCGCTCCTGGCAATAAATAGGCAAATTCTCCCCTTACAGAAAGATTGGATGGAACGTCAGTATCTATATTTGGCAACTTATTTGCCAATCGGGTCAAGAATGGCACCTCTGTAGAGTAATTACCATTAAATCCAAAAATGGTATTGTTAATGGATTCAGAATTATAATTGGACTTTTGGGTAATTGGACGCTCGTTGAGATTTAAGAAAGTAGCTCCCAATACAAAGTTCTCATTGAATTGATGCTCCACATTCAAACCTGTAAACCGTTTGGTCTGTTGACCGAAAACAGCATTATTTTCAACCGACACATTAATTGGCGTATTGGATGCTTTTAAGGCTTGATCCAAAATTTCTACGCGCCCCAATTGATAATTTACGGTATAATCTACGCCTTCAACCAACACACGTCCACCGGCAGTAACCTTTACAGAACCTCTTGGCACGTTAAACGCACCAATGGCAATCCCGTCACCACCTGACGATTTGTAACGCCCTTTTAATTGGAATTTGTTTTTTTCTGATTCCTCTAAAGCCGCTGTTTTTGTGCCTTTGTAGAGAATGTCATAAACATATTTCTCCTGATTGGGGTTGGTATAGGTTGGATCATTATAGTCTGTAGGGTAAGCCGGATCGGCCAATACATCAAATAAATATTTCCCGAAAGGTTCCACTTTTGTAAAGATGATCTTCCCATTTTGTGGTAAAACCGTAATGCCTGGAACAAAATCAAAAAACCCATCACCATTTTGCTGCGGATCATTATTATAGTTCAATCGATCCAAATGAAATAGTCGGATCAATGGCGTTTCCGTAATCTGCGTATCATCCGAAGGGTCTGTGGTATGATTGTCAAACGGCGGGAAGGTAGTACCATCAACAGGTTTAATATAGTTTAATGCCGAAGATTCCGTATAAAAGATATTCAATTTAAAATCTTCCTGACTCAGTTGATAGGCGCCAGAGTCGTAAATATTCTTCATCATCAAATCCCAAATAGGCTGATTGACATTAGTGATGGCACTTTTCAACATCTTTAAAACAAGATTGTTATTGTTGACTACCGTATTTCCCGATACCGGGTCTGTGGACGACCCTGTAGCTTCTACACCATCATTGGCAAACTCTCCTACTTGGTAAACATTATTTCCAACAGTATATTGGAATGCAACGGCCAAAACTTCATCGTTTTGCAAACGTTGGTTCAAGGAGATATATCCTAATTGGGTTTGGAGTGTATAATCATAACCTTCAATCAGTTTTTTGGCGTTTTCCAACTTCCCAAAGTCAAAACCTTCATTGGCAGGAATATTTATGCCCTGTTCAACGCGTGTAATATCTCTTACGGCACTCGTTAAATTTGAACCTGCACCACCAATATTGGTTGGGTCAAATCCATTGTTTTTATTATCTGGAAGTGGCCCTGGTCTTAAAATATTAACCGTTGAACCCACCCGCTGCGATTCGCCAAGATCTTGGAAAGCGGCCACGTTACGGACGTTATCAGTTTGGTTGCTTCTGTTGGTCACCCAAACCTCAATACGTGTAATTTGGACATTGCTATTGATATACGGATACCGTTCTAAAGCAGCATCGTAGCGTTCTCGAAAATAATGGGCGAGGAAAAAATGTCGATTTTCATCATAATCACGGGCATAAAATGAAAACTCCTCAAGGGTTCCACCCCCCTGCGCAACCACAGAGCGCGCCTGCGATTTCTGCTCAGAGAAAACAGCGGTGACCCGAGTTTTACCAAATTGCAATTCCGTTTTGACACCAAATAAACTTTGAGCTCCCGTAATCAATGAACTATTGAGTGGCATACTCACGTTACCTACTTCAATTTTCCGGACGATATCGTCTTCAGTTGGTGTGTATTCCAATTTGATCAAATTTTGAAAATCAAAAGTAGACTGGGTATCATAATTAGCCGTGACTTGAAGTCGCGTTCCTACTTTACCCAATAAACTTAAGCTGATTCGTTGATCAAAATCGAATGTAAAATTACTCCGGTTACGTGGTGAAAATGACGGATTGTCCTGTTTTGTAAATAAAACCCCCAAATCCATTTCTACCGAACCCTGTGGAATGACTTCAATGGTATTGCCTCCAAAAAGAGTCTCGAAAAACCCTGAGGTAACGTAAAATTCAGGAAGCAGATTTTTCTGTTGATCTTCAGTCCCTTCTTTTTTACCTTCGGCAGCATCAACCTTTTGTTTGTAGTAATTCTTTAAGTTCTCTTCAAGCACCAATTTTTGATATTCCTTTGGAGTCAGGATTAACGGATAATTGATATTGAAACTTCCAACTGTTTGGGTAAAAATGTAGCGATCTGTATTGGGATCGTATGTGTACTTTGACACAATACTATTGGGATCAGGCATCTTGATATTGCCCAATGCATATCCTGTTTTAGTAGAATCCTGGGCGGGAGGCGTTTCTTGTGCAAACCCAATTTGACCTAGTAATAAAGCCAAGCTTATGAGCCATAAACGTGTTAGTGATAATGATAAGCTAGGGTTGGTTGTGCTCAAAATCGGTTATAAATTTTTTAATGCCTCTTTTATAATGACTTCTACGTTTGCATCGGGTTGGTTGTTGACTATTTTATCGACAACACGTTCTGCTTGTTTTCGTGCAAATCCGAGAACCTCTAAAGCAGATAACGCTTCATCTTTGTCCGTATTGTTTTTAATTGTAGAAACATCGTCAATATCATAAATTTTCAGCACTTTATCCTTCAAATCCAAGATGACACGCGCTGCGGTTTTTGCACCAATCCCTTTGACTGATTGCATTAATGCCGCATCACCATGTGCTATTCCTTCCCTCACCTGTTTTGGGCTCAATGAAGACAACATAGTACGGGCTGTACTTGCCCCTACGCCACTCACAGATATTAAAAGTTTAAAAATTTCGCGTTCAGCTTTAGAAGAAAAACCAAACAGGGAATGCGAATCCTCCTTGACTTGCAAATACGTGTACAGTTTAAGATAATCGCCGTCCGGAATCTGAGAATAGGTGTGCAGTGAGATATTGATCAAATAGCCTAGACCATTGCAATCAATTACAACATCAGTTAAATTCTTTTCAACAAGTTTTCCTTGAATATGGGTAATCATGTAGTGGCTTTGGTTAAAGACTCAAATGTAATAAAATTATTTTCATTACAAAGCTGATTCTTTTTCTAAAGCCGCTTTCAATTCTTGTTCCCTTTTTTCTTTTTGTTGGGCATCAATCACGGCAATTGCAGTCATGTTGACAATTTCATCTACACTGGCATCCAGCTGGAGGATGTGTACTGGTTTGCGCATTCCCATCATGATTGGTCCAATGGATTCCGCGCCATTGAGTTCTTTCAAGAGTTTATAGGTGATATTTGCTGCATCCAAATTAGGAAAAATAAGCGTATTGACTTTTTTACCGGCCAATTTTGAAAACGGAAAATTCTCTTGAAGCATTTCCTGATTGAGAGCAAAATCAGTTTGCAGCTCACCATCCACCAGTAAATCAGGATTGGATTCATGTAAAATTTTCACGGCATCCCGGACTTTAGTTGCCTTAGGACTTGGAGAAGACCCAAAGTTGGCAAACGAAATCATAGCCATGACCGGCTCCATCCCGAACATTCTTACAGTTCTTGCAGTCATTTGCGCTATGGTGGCCAAGTCTTCAGCTGGAGGATCAATATTTATTGATGTGTCACTTAAAAACATAGGTCCTCTACGTGTCATCATCAGGTTGGTTGTTGCAATCCGAGACGCTCCTTTTGCCAAACCAATAAGTTCCAACATCGGTTTTACCACCGATGGGTAACTTCTTGAAAATCCAGAAATTAAGGCGTCAGCGTCACCTTCATTGACCATCATTGCGGCAAAATAATTACGCTCTCTCATCAACTTCTGTGCAGAGTACAGAGTAACACCTTTACGTTTACGTTGCGACCAATATACTTCCGCATATCTGTTGCGACGCTTTTCTTCGTCATCAGTTTTAGGATCGATGATTTCAACATCAGAATCAAATTCGATCTCAGCCATCAAACTCAAAATGGTTTCTCTTCTACCCAATAAAATCGGGATGGCAATGCCTTCATCATAAGCAATTTGTGCTGCCTTCAGCACGTCAAGATGATCTGCTTCTGCATATACAACGCGCTTAGGATCCATTTTTGCCCTATTGGTCAGCAGTCTGACAATTTTATTATCAGAGCCCAAGCGTTCTCTTAAATGGTCTTGATATTTCTCCCAGTCGGTAATTGGCTCCTTTGCTACGCCACTATCCATGGCTGCTTTAGCTACAGCTGGAGGGACTTCAAAGATCAAACGTGGATCAAAAGGTTTAGGAATGATATAATCTCTTCCAAAGGTCAATCGGGTTTCGCCATATGCAATATTGACCTGTTCCGGTACATTTTGTTTTGCCAATTTAGCGAGCGCCTCAACCGCTGCCATTTTCATGGCCTCATTGATTTTAGTGGCTCTGACATCTAAGGCTCCTCTAAAAATATAAGGAAAACCAAGAACATTATTCACCTGATTAGGATGGTCAGAGCGCCCAGTGGCCATAATAATGTCTTTCCGCGTATCTATCGCCAATTGGTATTCAATTTCAGGATTTGGATTGGCCATAGCAAAGACAATAGGATTATCTGCCATAGACAACAGCATTTCAGGAGAAACAATATCCGAAGTGGACAACCCAATAAAGACATCCGAATTTTTCATCGCATCCTCAAGGGTTTCTATCTCACGTTGCGTGGCAAATTCTGCCTTTTCTGCGGTTAAATTTGTTCGGCTTTGTCGGATGACACCTTTACTATCACACATTACGATATTTTCCCGCTTGGCTCCAAAAGCTTGATACAATCGTGTACATGATATCGCTGCTGCACCAGCACCACTAATGACTATTTGAACTTCTTCAATTTTTTTATCGGCTAGCTCCAAAGCATTCAACAAGGCGGCTGCAGAAATAATTGCCGTACCGTGTTGGTCGTCATGCATGACCGGGATGTCCAACTCTTCCTTCAGGCGACGCTCTATTTCAAAAGCTTCAGGAGCCTTTATATCTTCTAAGTTGATACCGCCAAAAGTTGGTGCAATCATTTTAACGGTCTGAATAAACTCTTCTACGTTTTCAGTACCGATTTCAATATCAAACACATCAATATCAGAAAAAATCTTAAAGAGCAAGCCTTTCCCTTCCATCACCGGTTTTGATGCTTCCGGGCCAATATTCCCTAATCCTAAAACTGCCGTCCCATTGGTTATCACGGCCACCAAATTGCCTTTGGCTGTATATTTATAAACATTATTGACATCTCTAGCAATTTCCAAACAGGGTTCCGCCACCCCTGGAGAATAGGCCAAAGATAAATCGCGTTGTGTTGCGTATTTTTTGGTAGGGACTACCTCAATTTTACCAGGAGTTGGTTTGGCATGATATACTAATGCTTCTCTACGTTTGCTCTGCTTGCTCATAAATTTTAAAATTTTTAGCTAAAGAACAAAGGTAACTGTTTTATGAGAAAAGAAAAGAGACATTAATTGGATTTGATATAAAATTATTTGTTGACCAAAATTTAAGAACTTAGCATGGTTTTAATGCGTCCAATTTTGTTCAGGATCAGTCCAACCACCTTAATCTAATGCTATTTGATTATGCACCAATTTATGATCAATCAAAGAACAAATAAGGTAAGATGATTACCCAGTTCTAAACCTCTTACAACAATTAATAAGACAGTTAATCAAATACAGAATTTCACCACGATAAAGTAATTTTAACGTCTTGAATTAAAGTATATTTGCAGGTGTTTTTTGAACCCCATTTGTCTGACGCTATTGAAAACCTTCGTAACAATTTTTATCATTTTATTTTGTCACTTGATTGTTGAGGCACAAGTCACTCCAACCAAGAAAGATTCTTTATATCAAAAGATAGAGGATTATTCAGAGAAAACGAAAGTCACCAAAACGCTTCATAAACTTCTTTTTAGATCCACTACAAAGCGTCCTGTAAAATCTGAACACAACCGACCGAAACAGGATCTCGCACCATTTGAAGGGAAAATCATCCGGAATATTACCATTGAAAGCCATGATCCTTTTGGGTTTTCGTTTACGGACAGTACCCAAACAGCCAATAGTTGGATTGAAAAAACCGGTAATTTCATACATATCAAAACCAAAGAATTTGCCATCAGAAACACCTTACTCATTAAGGAAAATACGCCTTTAGATACACTTTTGTTAAGTGAGTCCGAGCGGCTCATCAGGTCTCAGAGTTATATACGAAGACTTGAAGTTACCGCCAAAAATGCAGGCACGTCTAACGACTCTGTTGATCTTCATGTTGAAGTTTTGGATGCATGGAGCTTAATTCCTTCAGCCAGCATTTCAACCTCAAAAACCAGGATCAGACTAAAGAATCGGAATTTTTTAGGGTTTGGACATGAGTTTAACAACAATGTTACCAAGCGTATGGACAACGGGAATTACGGTTACGAAATGAACTATACTGTACCCAATATTAACAACACGTTTATCGAAACAACATTGGCTTACACTATTGACTTAGAAGGACAGTATAGTAAAATCTTAGATATTAAACGCCCTTTTTACTCCCCCTTGGCACGTTGGGCTGGTGGCATATATCTTGATGAAAAATTCCGAATGGACGAATTGGATAATGGCCAAGGTGAACCTAATTTACAGCATTTTAGATATCTGACTCAAGATTTTTGGGGTGGGCATGCATTCAGAATTTTTGCAGGTAATTCAGAAAAAGAACGTACCACTAACCTCATTAGCAGTTTGAGGTTTTTACATGTAGGATATCGTGAACGACCTTCTGCCACTTATGACAGTATTGGGTATTTTGCCAACGAATCGTTTTATTTAGGGAGTTTGGGTCTTGCCTCACGACAGTTCGTAAAAGACGATTATATCTTCAGAGATGGCACCATTGAGGATGTTCCTGTGGGTACGGTTTATGCTATTACGGGAGGCTATCAAAGGAAGAATCAAAAGAACCGCATGTATTTTGGTGCCAAAGCATCGCACGGAAATTATTTCAAGTGGGGTCATTTAAGCACCAGTTTTGAATTTGGCAGTTTTGTAGATCATGGCCATCTTGAACAAACGACTATTTCGTTACAGGCCAAGTACTTTACAAATCTGATCTCTTTAGGCAACCATTGGAAGATGCGCCAGTTTGTAAAACCACAAATTCTCATTGGGACGAACCGATTGCCCTCTGAAGGCGATCGGATTACAATTGATCAAGAAAATAAATTTAGAGGCGTTTATGACAATAATTTTGATCTAAAACAAGGTGCTGGCATTCCTGGTTTTGACAGTGATAGAATGGGAACCAAGAAATACGTCCTTTCCCTACAGACCCAGTTTTATTCACCTTGGGAGCTGTGGGGCTTTCGATTGAATCCGTATATTAATTTGAGTGCCGCTGCTCTGGGCAATGAAGATGAATCTGTCATAAAAAGTAAATTATACGCTTCGTTTAGTGCAGGTGTTATTATCAGAAATGATTATTTGGTATTCAATTCTTTTCAATTATCATTTTCTTTTTATCCGCAGATTCCTGGTCAAGGCAACAATATTTTTAAAACGAATGCCTACGAAACCGAAGACTTTGGCTTTCAGGATTTCGACTTGGGTAAGCCGACACCTGTATGGTATAATTAAGGGATTAGGCTTGAGGTGATGAGCTTGGGGGACTTGCCCGAACGCACCCTTTAGGTACGGGCAGGTTAAAGATTAGGAAAAACAAGTTTGACGTCAATTTTAAATTTGACGACAAAAGATCAAGGTTTCTCCTTTTGTAGGAATTCAATATTCCGTTTCAAACCTTCAAACTTGGTTCGTTTTACAGGGGATTTTTTAAAGAGGTCCTTAAACACATCTTCAGTAATCTCTTCCCAATCTTTTTTGGTCATAGACAATAATTCTGGGTGCGGATTGAATAAAGGTTCACTATGTGCTTTTGAAAAGCGATTCCAAGGACACACATCTTGGCAAATATCGCAACCAAACATCCAATCGTCAAATTGACCTTTAAATTCGGTGGGGATTTTATCTTTCAACTCTATGGTGAAATAGGAGATGCATTTACTGCCATCAACCACATAAGGTTCCGTAATGGCTTGTGTTGGGCAGGCATCGATGCATTTTGTGCAGGTGCCACAATGATCGGTTGTGGGTGCGTCATATTCCAACTCCAAATCGATGATCAATTCCCCCACGAAATAAAACGAACCCGTTTGTTGGGTCAACAACAAGGTGTGTTTGCCAACCCATCCCAATCCTGATTTGGCCGCCCAAGCTTTATCCAAAACTGGTGCAGAATCCGTAAAGGCACGACCACTGACTTCGCCGATTTCTTTAGTGATGAAATTTAAAAGTTCCTTTAACTTATCCTTGATCACAAAATGATAATCGGTGCCGTAAGCATATTTCGACACCTTAAAGGTGTTTTCAATTTGAGTTTCGTCTGGGTAATAATTTAGCAAAAGAGAAATGACGGATTTAGAACCTTCAACAAGCTTAGTCGGATCCAAGCGTTTGTCAAAATGGTTTTCCATGTAGTGCATTTCACCATTCATATTATTCTTCAGATATTTTTCGAGTCGGGGTGCCTCTTCTTCAAGAAATTGGGCTCTGCTGATGCCACAGGAAAGGAAGCCCAGACGTTTGGCTTCAGATTTTATGAGTTGGCTGTATTTGGCTTTATTGTTCATCACTTCGTTCTACTTTCAAATCTTAAAAAAGCATTCTTAGGTTTTAAAGTAATTAAAGGCGTGATCTCTATGGCATCAAATTCGGCAGTAATTTTATAGTTTTTTACCAATTCAGTGACGGCAATAATCATTTCAAACATAGCAAAATTATTCCCGATACATTTTCTTGGGCCTGCGCCAAACGGAAAGTATTGCGATGAAAATTTTCGTCCGCCATCTGCAAAACGTTCTGGTAAAAACTCGTTGGCTCTTTCCCACAATTTCGGATGACGGTGAATTTCATAAATAGAAAACAACAAGTTCGAACCTTTTTTGAAGATCATATTGTTAAATTCATCGTCTTCAATATTTACACGATCAATAAAATAGACTGGCGGATATAAGCGCATTCCTTCTTCAATGACTTGCCGGCAGACATTAGACGTGGTCACCAAATGCATCAAATCCTCTGAGTTTTTTGTGATTTGGAGGTTCTCTTGATAAATTTTCTCTTGCCATTCTGGATGTTTCGCCAAAAGCTGAAAGATAAAAGTTAGGGCGTTGGAGGTTGTTTCATGTCCCGCGATAAAAAGAATCAGGATTTCATCTATCAGCTGTTCTTCTTCCATAAAACTGCCGTCGTCATATTGTGCTTCCATTAGCATGTCCAATAAGTCGCCATGCTTAATATGCGATTCCCGTCGCGTCTTGACACTATTTTTAAGAATTAGTCGGGCCTCACGAGTCAGTTCCAAATGTTTTTCGATGGTGCCGCTTGCTTTGAACCACCAGCCTAAGTAAGGTTGCCTCAGTTCTCTGACCAGCATTTTCTGTGCAGCTTCCGTTATAAATTGTAATCGGCTGATAGCTTCTGCATCTGCAGCATTACTGAATAAAGATTTAACAACAGTTTGGAAGGCGAGGTCATTAAAGAGAGGAAAAACATCAAGTTTTTTATCCACTTCAATGTGTCTATATTCCAGTAAAATGGCCTCTCGTATTTTATCCAACAGAGTAGCCAGTTGCTTTTTATGAAACGCAGGCTGAATAAGCTGGCGTTGCTTTTTCCATAATTCTCCTTCAGAAGTCAGCAATCCTTTCCCCACATATTTGACCAAATCTTCCGTCTGGATTTTGGATTTGGTATAATTGCGCTGATTCTTTTTCAGAACATATTCGGCAAAGGCGGCATCACGCGAAAAAACAATGTCCGTAGAGAGACCTATCTTAAGTTTGAACGTATCGCCCTTGGCGGTGAAGTTTGCATGATGAAAATTCAACGGATTTTTAAGAATCTCCAATGAATGCTTTATAAAACTTAATAAAGGAACAGATGGGATTTCTTTAGGTGTAGCCATTGCTTTGGGTTCATTTTTGGCAGGTGTGAAGCTCTCAAGTTCGCTAATTTTTTTTGGAATATTACTGAAGCCTTTCAGTTTAGGAGCTTAAGAGAATAATCCGCCTTGGATATTGTTCTTAATTTTCCCGAGATGTTTATATGCCAATTCTGTCACCTCTCTTCCTCGTGGGGTCCGCATGATAAAGCCTTGCTGGATTAGGAACGGTTCGTAAACTTCCTCAATGGTCTCAGCACTTTCACTAACGGCAGTAGCCAAGGTTGTAATACCTACTGGTCCGCCCTTAAATTTATCAATAATGGTCATCAAAATCTTGTTGTCCATTTCATCAAGCCCGTGCGCATCCACATTCAAAGCTTTAAGTGCAAATTTGGCAATAGCGATATCAATACTACCATTCCCTTTTATTTGAGCAAAATCACGGACACGACGTAACAAAGCGTTCGATATTCTCGGCGTTCCTCTACTTCTGCCAGCTATCTCGACGGCTGCTTCCATAGAAATCGGCACGTTTAGTATAGACGCACTACGCTGGGTAATGGTAGTCAATAATTCAGTGTTGTAATATTGTAATCGGCTTTGAATTCCGAATCGTGCCCGCATTGGCGAAGTCAAAAGTCCGCTACGTGTTGTAGCACCAATTAGCGTAAAGGGATTCAGGTTAATTTGAACCGTTCTTGCATTTGGCCCCGACTCAATCATGATATCTATTTTGTAATCTTCCATAGCGGAATACAAATATTCCTCAACAATTGGACTGAGACGATGGATTTCGTCAATAAACAATACATCACGTTCATCGAGGTTGGTCAAAAGACCTGCAAGATCACCTGGTTTGTCCAAAACAGGTCCTGAGGTTACTTTAATGCCAACGCCCAATTCGCTCGCTAAAATGTGTGCTAAAGTGGTTTTCCCGAGACCTGGAGGCCCATGAAACAAGGTATGATCCAAAGCTTCCTCCCTCTGGTTGGCAGCTTCTACGAATATCTTTAAATTATCCAACACCTGCTCCTGACCTGTAAAATCATCAAAGGATAAGGGTCTTAATTTCTTTTCAACATCAAATTCTTCTGGTGAAAAGTTGTCGTTGGATGGGTTTAGGTTATCGTTCATACTCATTCCTGCGAAGGCAGTCCCGACACTACGGGATCATTTTAAGTTAATATTATTATCGCTCGGCTCGTATCCAATTGATAGAAAACAAAGATAACGAATAAGGAAGATTATTAAAGAAGGATTTTGAATGTATTACATGGTTAAATAAAAAATCCTCTCGTTTGGAAAGGATTTTATTCAAATAATTTACTTAGACAAAATTATGCATCAGGATATCAAGGTTCTGAAATCGTGGTTCTTTTACAATCGCCAGGAACATCATTTCTTACACAAGGCGTACAATAATCTCCATTTGGAATACATCCACCTCCATCAGCACAACGTTTAGTTTCGCATACAGTTCGTCCTGTTATATATTGATCATTATCATTTTTTATTAAAGCTATTGTAGAAACGATATCATCTTCTGAATAAAAACGCAAATAATGAAAATCATCAATAGTAATAATCTCAAAAGATTTTGGTTTTAATTCTTCATTATGTAGCATGGAAAACATAATAAATGTTTCCATTACTTTTTGTTTTGAAACTCCTAATTCTACAACGCCATTATTATCATAACCAATAGCAGTATTAGTTAATTCATCAAAATTATACGCTGATCGTGCATTAACAGTAAAATTTTCTTCAGCTCTTTCCGTTGCAATAGCGTTGGGATCTTCAGATTTTAAAGTTTCATTTCCACAAGAAAAAAACAATAAAAACGATAAGAATAAAGTCAAATGTTTTTTCATATTTCTCTAATTTTCAGGTTATTACGTTAAATTCAAACATACAAAATAAAACATTGAAAACCAAAAACAAGTTAGGATAATACTTATGATGAATTTTTAAAATGATGCAATCATCAATAAAAAGCCCTTCATATTCAGAAAGGCTTTTGATATAATCTATTCCCGCGCGTGCTGTCTGCCGATAGGTAAACGGGAATCTCTTATTCAAAAACAATAATATAAAGCGAAAAAAACCGAAAAAGACCTTCAGAATGATAGGATCATTCCGACAAATTCCCGCGAAAGCGGGAATCTCATGTACAAAAAGACCAAATTAATAGATAGAATAACACGAACGAAAAAGACCTCCAGAAAGATAGTGCAATCCGGGGGTCTGTGAATATTTATGATGAGATTCCTGCCTACGCAGGAATGGATTCTGAGATTAGCTACGCTGAACCTAAAGGTTTCCTGCCTTCGCAGGAATTGGTGATTAATGCTGCAACTCCTCTTCACCTTCCTTTAAAGGAACGTTCTGCGGTACAAAGTCATCATCATGTCCTGGTTTGCTATAGTCATAAGACCAACGGTATACATGAGGAATTTCTCCTGGCCAGTTGCCGTGTATATGTTTTACAGGCGTAGTCCATTCCAATGTCGTCGATCTCCAAGGATTCATGGTTGCTTTTTTACCATAGAAAATACTAACGAAGAAGTTATATAAATAAACGAGCTGAATTGCTCCACCAATTAATGCAAATACGGTAATTACAATATTCACATCCGTCATATCATCAAATAATGGGAATGCTGAGTTGGTATAATAGCGTCTTGGTAATCCAGCCATTCCGATAAAATGCATCGGGAAGAATACGCCATAAGCAGAGATGGCCGTAATCCAGAAGTGGATATATCCCAAATTCTTATTCATCATTCTACCAAACATTTTTGGATACCAATGGTAAATTCCTGCAAACATTCCGTAGATAGCCGAGATTCCCATGACCAAGTGGAAGTGGGCAATAACAAAATAGGTATCATGTACGTTAATGTCCAAGGCACTGTCTCCAACAATAATTCCTGTTAAACCTCCCGTGATAAATGTAGATACAAAACCAATGGCAAATAACATGGCAGGGTTCATCTGAATATTCCCTCTCCAAATGGTGGTGATCCAGTTAAAAGCCTTTACCGCAGAGGGTATGGCAATCAGTAAAGTTGTAAAAGTAAACACAGACCCCAAGAATGGATTCATTCCTGAAACGAACATGTGGTGACCCCAAACAATAGTGGATAAAAATGCGATCGCCAAAATGGACGCCACCATCGCACGATATCCAAAAATTGGTTTTCGGGAGTTGGTTGCCATAATCTCTGACACAAGTCCCATGGCGGGTAAAATCACAATATAAACTTCAGGGTGCCCCAAGAACCAGAATAAATGTTCAAAAAGTACAGGTGATCCGCCTTGATAATGTAAAACTTCACCCTGTATAAAAATATCTGATAGGAAGAAAGAGGTACCAAAACTTCTGTCCATGATTAGCAATAAGGCTGCAGACAATAAAACTGGGAAGGATACCACCCCAATAATTGCAGTCACAAAAAATGCCCAAACGGTTAATGGCAACCTTGTCATTGACATTCCTTTTGTACGCATATTAATAACGGTTACAATATAGTTCAATGAACCTAATAAAGATTGCGCAATAAATAATGCCATAGATATCAACCAGAGGGTCATCCCCCAACCTGATCCTGGCTGAGCCATAGGTAGGGCACTTAAAGGAGGATATATGGTCCATCCTGCAGCAGCGGGACCAGCTTCAAGAAACAAGGACCCCATCATGATAACACACGACACAAAGAATATCCAATACGATAACATATTGATAAATCCTGAGGCCATGTCTCGGGCGCCAATTTGGTACGGAATTAATAGGTTACTAAAAGTTCCACTCAAACCAGCCGTTAAAACGAAAAACACCATGATTGTACCGTGAATGGTGACCAATGCTAAATAGATATCGGCATCCATCACACCACCTGGTGCCCATTTGCCCAATAAAGCTTCAAAAAGAATATTTGGCTCTTCAGGCCATGCAATCTGAATACGGAACATTAGTGACATCATTACACCAACGATTCCCATAATGGTTCCCGTAATCAAGTATTGCTTTGCGATCATTTTATGATCTTGGCTAAAGATATATTTGGTTACAAAGGTTTCTTTGTGATGATGTCCGTGACCGTCGTCATGTGCGTGAATATCTACTGCGTGTGTTGACATAATCTATATATACTTGTTAAAACGATTTATTATTAATTCAATGATTCTTTGAAAGTCTTTTGCTCAGCAATCCAAGCATCATACTCCTCTTGGGTTTCTACAATAATATTCATTTGCATATTATAGTGAGACTTCCCACAAATCTTGTTACAAAGTAGAAGGTAGTGGAACTCGTAAGGATCAAGTTCCTCTTCTCCTTTAGCCAATAGCTCCTTACTCTTCTCAGCTCTTATATTGTTGATATTTTCAACTTTGGCAATCATTTCTGGGGTTTCACGCATTTCCTTAGTGGTCAAGGTTGGTGTAAACGCAAATTTTGTGATCATGCCAGGCACGCAATTCATTTGTGCTCTAAAGTGTGGCATATATGCCGAGTGTAACACATCTTGCGAACGTATTTCAAAAAGAACCGGTTTACCAACAGGTAAGTGCAATTCTTTGACAATAATATCATCTGCCGCATTCGGATCGGCTTCATCAATACCCAAGACATTCGCCTTGTCAATATCAATCAACCTTACGTTGGCCAAGCCTAAAACATTATCCTGACCAGCATAACGAGCCGTCCATCCAAATTGTTGAGCGTAAAGCTCTACTACCATCGGATCAGCATCTTCATCAATATTCATAATGGAATTCCATGTAAAGAGACCATAGATGATCAAACCTGCCAAAACGATTACTGGTATAATGGTCCAAACGGCTTCTAATGTATTGTGGTCTGCAAAATATAAAGCTTTCTTGCCTTTTTCTCCGCGGTATTTATAGGCGAAATAATGCAGCAAAAACTGGGTGATGATTTGCACCGTAAAAATAACAATCATGGAAATCATCATCAAATTGTCAACTTCGGCCCCATGCTCTGAAGCGGCGTTAGACATTAATGGTAAATGGCCCCAATACACAAATGAAATAATGGTAATGATGTATATAAAGGCTAAAAACGCCAACATCAAATAACCATTGACCTTATTATCGTAATCAGTTGCTATTCCATTATTTGAGGTGTCCGTTTTAATTTGGGCCAAATCAAATATTTTGACCATTTGCCAAATGGCAACCGCTGCAAAAAGTACTATTATAATTATGAATAAAGCAGTCATTGTCGTTTCTCTTCTTTATAGGTTATTAATAATGGAAATTTTCACTTTCTTTAATAAATGGATTGCCTTTAGGTGTTAATGGCGCCTTGGACAAGGACGTAAAGACTACCAGCATGAACAAACCTCCAAGTAACAAAATAGATCCAATTTCCGGAATTCCAATATACCATCTATCTACCACGGTGGCCGGCATAATCATAACGAACAAATCGACATAATGGCCAACTAAAATTATAACACCGCCCATCATTACAAACCACGGCACACGTTTATAATCACTATGCATTAAAACTAAGAATGGGAACACAAAATTAAGCACTAACATTCCAAAGAACGGTAATTTATAATGTTCTATTCGTGCTGCAAAATACACCACCTCTTCTGGGATATTGGCATACCAGATAAGCATAAATTGTGAAAACCATAGGTAAGCCCAGAAAATACTAAATCCAAACATATATTTTGCCAAGTCATGGATATGACTATCATTTACCAATGGTAAAAGTCCTTTCCCTTTTAGATAGATGGTTAACATGGCAATAACAGTTACGCCAGCGACAATCATCCCTGAAAAAACATACCATCCAAATAGTGTACTGAACCAATGTGGATCAACACTCATAATCCAATCCCAAGACATAATAGACTCAGTGTAAATGAAAAACACTAAAAATCCGGCCGCAATTCTAAACGACTTTTTAAAGTTTCTCTTATCTCCTGGTTCCGCATTATCTTGAGCGATTGAGAATTTACGTGCAAAATATTGGTATAAACTCCAACCTGCTATAAAAATAATAGCTCTAATTAAAAATGCCGTAATATTTAAATATCCAGATTTGTTTTGGATCAACTTATCATCAGCAACCACTTCTGGGTTCATCCATATAAAAATTTCGTTGTGGTGTCCAATAAAATGAGAACCTACCGCAAGAAGTATCACAATAATAGCACCTGGTAATAAGTAAGCGGAAATGGCTTCCATTACTCTAAACAATACTGGAGACCAACCTGCTTGGGAAGCAACTTGAATTGCGTAAAAAGCAAGTACTCCAAGAGCAATTGTCATAAAAAATAAAGCGGACACATACAGCGCTGACCAAGGTCTTTTAGCCAATTGTTCCTGAACATGTGCGGCATGCTCATCATCGTGTGAGACATCAGCATGTTCAGTTCCCGTAGGTGCTGCACTTTCGGCATGTTCTGCAACGGAAATCTCAGTGTCTTCAGTATGGGCATGCTCCTCAACAAGCATTGTCTTAACCTCTTCCAAAGATTTTTGAGATGTCATAAAACCATAGGCCACCCCTAACACACCCAAAACGATTAGGATGATGGAAAATGTCTTTAATCTATTTGAAATTGTATACATATCTATATTGAATCTTTAACAGTCTGACTTCCTCCTAATTCTGATTTTAAGTGCATCACGTAATCTACAACTTGCCAACGCTCTTCTTCATTCAATTGGTTGGCATAAGATCCCATGACGTTTTTACCATAATGAATGGTGTGATAAACGCTTCCTTGAGTTAAAGCTCTTCCTTGATCATCAAAGGCAGGTACTCCCAAGATCTTTTCGCGTTGTACCAAAATTCCCTGGCCATCGCCCTTTTTACCGTGGCAAACCGCGCAGTAAATATCATATAATTGCCCTCCTTTAACCCCATCAATCTGAGTAGAATCCAAAGGTGATACTAAACTTGCCTTTGCTAAGTTATAGCCCTCGATACTACCATCAATATCAAAAGGAACGTGGCCTCTGGCTATGGCTCCTTCAGCAGGCAATTTTGCTTCCATGCCATCAGGTAAAAACTCAACTTCGCTGTAAGCTTCATAACCTATAGGCTCATACATGTCTGGAAAAAACTGATAATTAGGTTTCGATTTATTCTGACATGATGCAAAAAAAACCAAAACAACCATCAATATTGTTAATTTAAATAAGCTTTTCATGTGTATTAGTGTGCTTTATCAATTAAGGTAACTTCTACCGCTCCTGTATTTCTTAATATATCAAACTGTTCGTCAACATTGGTCCCGGCACTGATTTCTATTAAGAAATGGTCATCCGTTGTTCTTATATCTGGATTCTCTGCTTCTTTAAATGGCCATAATCTACTGCGTAGATAAAATGTAATTACCATTAAATGCGCTGCAAAAAATACGGTCAACTCAAACATGATTGGTACAAACGCCGGCATATTCTCGAGATAGGAAAAACTTGGCTTCCCTCCAATGTTCTGTGGCCAGTCTTCAATCATCATATAATTTATCATAACGATAGAAACTACTAACCCTACCAAACCGTATAGAAAAGACGTGATGGCAAGTCTTGTTGGTGCCAGCCCCATAACTTTATCCAATCCGTGTACCGGAAACGGCGTATATATTTCTTCAATATGATATCTCTCTGCCCTTACTTTCTTAACGGCAGCCATCAAGACATCATCATCTGTATAGATAGCGTGAATAACTTTTGAAGATCCTTCCATACTATTCTTTGTTATTAATTAATGTTTTAGCTTGTCCTGCCCAATCATCGCGCTCTGCTCTTCCTGGGAAGGCAGCGGTGATTTCATCCAACAAGTCATATTCTCTCTTGGTCATATTGCTTACTTGTAAGAACGAATAGATTCCAATACTGTTAAGGACATCTTCCATCTTAGGACCAATGCCGTTAATTTGCTGCAAATCATCTTTGGTTTGCGTAGTCGGATCAAATGTACCAACATTCTCCATCAACTTATTAATAGCTTCTGGGTCATGCGCCTTAACTGCAGGTCCTTCATCAACTATAGGTGTTCCTGCATGAGGATTCACATTATGGGTCCGTGGATCAGTACCGGTCCCTACTAAACTACCGCCAGATTCTCTGATACGTTTGTAGCGCTGACCAGAAGTTTTCAAAATTGCTTTTACCTCTGCCTGTGAAACCACAGGGAATGTACGGGCGTACAATAAGAATAATACAAAGAAGAAACCAATGGTACCAATAAATATTCCTATATCAACAAATGTTGGTTGGAACATGGTCCAAGCTGAAGGCATATAGTCTCTGTGCAATGAGGTTACAATAATTACAAATCGCTCAAACCACATCCCTACGTTTACCACAATCGAAATAAAGAAAGAGAACATAATACTTGTACGTAATTTTTTGAACCACATGAACTGTGGTGAAAACACGTTACAAGTCATCATTAGTAAGTATGCCCACCAATAAGGTCCCGTTGCTCTGTTTAAAAAGGCGTACTGTTCATATTCCACCCCAGAGTACCACGCAATGAATAACTCAGTAATATAAGCAACACCTACAATTGTACCCGTGATCATGATAACAATGTTCATCAATTCTATATGTTGAACCGTAATATAATCTTCCAAGCTCACCACTTTTCTCATAATGATCAGAAGTGTGTTTACCATGGCGAAACCAGAGAAAACTGCTCCTGCTACGAAATAGGGAGGGAAAATTGTGGTATGCCATCCTGGTACTATTGAGGTTGCAAAGTCAAAAGATACAATAGTATGTACAGAGAGTACAAGTGGTGTTGCCAATCCGGCCAGGACCAAGGATACCTCTTCAAAACGTTGCCAATCTTTTGCTCTTCCAGACCAACCAAATGCCAATAAGGAATAGATTTTCTTTTGGAAAGGCTTTACCGCTCTATCACGAATCATCGCAAAGTCAGGTAATAATCCAGTCCACCAGAATACTAAAGATACCGATAGATAGGTTGAAATTGCAAATACGTCCCATAGCAACGGTGAGTTAAAGTTAACCCACAACGACCCAAATTGGTTTGGAATTGGTAAAACCCAATAGCCTAACCACGGCCGTCCCATGTGTATCAATGGGAACAATCCTGCCTGGATCACCGCAAAGATAGTCATCGCTTCCGCGGAACGGTTAATTGCCATACGCCATTTTTGACGGAACAATAATAATACTGCAGAAATCAATGTACCTGCGTGACCGATACCAACCCACCAAACGAAGTTGGTAATGTCCCAGGCCCAACCGATGGTTTTATTTAGGCCCCAAACTCCAATCCCTGTGTTGATGGTATAGATAATACAGCCAATTCCCCATAGAAAGGCCGCAAGTGAGATAGAGAAAACTATCCACCAAGATTTATTGGCTTTCCCTTCAACAGGTTTAGCGATATCCACAGAAACATCGTGGTATGATTTTTCACCTAAAACTAAAGGTCTTCTAATAGGTGCTTCGTAATGAGACGCCATAATGCTTTTAGAATTATTTCTTAATTAATAATTATGATTCCGTTGTATTTCTCACAATTGTGTGATACTGAACGTTGGGTTGTGTTCCAATATACTCAAGTACGTGATACATCCGTTTATCCTCTTTAAGTTTTGCAACTTTACTCTCTTTATCGTTGATGTCTCCAAATACCATTGCTCCTGTGCCACAAGCTGCAGAACACGCTGTTTGGAATTCACCATCTTTAATCTCACGTCCTTCACGTTTGGCATCAAGAATTGTTTTTTGTGTTTTCTGAATACACAATGAACATTTTTCCATAACACCACGCGAACGTACAACAACATCAGGATTCAATACCATACGACCCAAATCATCGTTCATATTGTAATCGAATTCATCATTTTTATTGTATCTGAACCAGTTGAAACGACGTACTTTATAAGGACAGTTGTTAGCGCAATAACGTGTACCCACACAACGGTTATAGGCCATGTGGTTTTGACCTTGACGTCCATGGGAAGTTGCCGCAACAGGACAAACGGTTTCACATGGTGCATGGTTACAATGCTGACACATCATTGGCAAGAAAGCTACCTGCGGATTGTCGGCTGCAATTTCCATTTCGTGCAACGTGCTTTTGATACCGGTATCGCCCAATAAACCGTCTGCTGCTTCCTTTCTTTCAATATCACCTATAAAGGTATCTTCAGAAGAATAGTATCTATCAATACGCAACCAGTGCATATCTCTACTTTTTCTTATTTCAGATTTTCCTACTACCGGAACGTTATTTTCTGCATGACAAGCAATGACACAAGCCCCACAACCCGTACATGAATTTAGGTCAATAGATAAATTGAAATGGTGCCCAATAGATCTATCAAACTCATCCCATAGATCTACCTCAGTAGAAGGCGTTTCAATATGGTTTAAAGATACTTTCGGAAGTGGATTATAATATTCCTTATCTTTTGTATTAAAGATTTCAAGGGTAGTTTCCTTAATAATATCGCCACGACCCATCAACGTGTTGTGCAACTGCACACAAGCAAATTCATGAACGCCGCCAACAACTTTAATTGAAACGTCAGTTTGGGTACTGTTGAAGTCTTTATAAAACTGGTAGGCATTCTTACCGGTTTGCATTTCCTCTTTAAGCCCTTTGGTACGTCCGTATCCAAATGAAAGCCCCAACGAACCCACTGCCTGACCCGGTTGGATAATTGCGGGAGCTGTAATGGTATGTCCATTAACGGTCAATTCTACTAAGCTACCGTTAAGTCCACCATCGGCAACATGCCAATTTTTGATGTCTAATTTCTTAGCATCAGAACTGGACACTGTAACGTAGTTATCCCAAGAAGTTCTTGTTAAAGGATCTGGAAATTCCTGAAGCCAAGGGTTGTTGGCTTGCTGACCATCTCCCATCCCGGTTTTTGTATAGAGTTGCAATTCCATACCGCCTGAAGTTCCAGCCGAAGCTAAAGCTCTTGCAGCACCTCCACCTGAAGCGGCAGTTACTGTTTCAGTAGCCGCATCACCCTCCAATTCGGACGATGGACCAGATGCCAAAACATTAGTTAATCCGCTAGCAACGAAAATTCCATCATGTAACGCTTGACTAAATGACGCCCCACCAAGGATACCTGTGCTCCAGTTTTCCTTAATATACTCGTAATAGCTAAGGTCACTACCAACCCACTTTAATAAAGCTTGTTGAAATTGACGTGTATCGAATAACGGACGGATTGTTGGTTGCATTAATCCGAAATGTCCTTTTTTAAACTCCACATCACCCCAAGATTCTAAATAGTGAGGTGCGGCAGCAATATATTGAGATTCAGAAGCAGTCTCATCAGCTTTCATAGAAAACGCAATAGACAGTTCTGTTTGTTTTAAGCCTTCTGCAAATTCATTTGCATTTGGTAAGGTATACAGTGGATTGACCCCATTCATAATAATGGCACCAACTTTACCAGCATTCATATCTGCTACTAAAGCCATCACTTCTTTATTACTACCTTGTCTTTTCTTAATTGGAGATGCCGTATCAAACGCCTTACTTCCTAAAGCTGCATTTATTTCCAATGCCACTGTTTGTGCATTCACATCATTGATTCCTGTAACCAAAACTCCATTACTACCTGCTCTTTTAAGCTCAGAGGCAACTTTTTGGATGGCTTCATCAATATGTGCCGGCAGGTCTGTTGAAACAGATTGTCCGGTAACATAACTAAACAACTTGGCTAAAGCCTGTTTTTGCTGTGAAGGGGTTGCCGGAATACGTTTATCGGCATTAGCACCTGTTAACGACATATTGGCTTCAATTTGGATATGTCTTGACATTTTCCCATTAGTAGGTACTCGGCCTTTCGCGTATCCAGATTCAAATCCACCACCTTGCCAATCTCCAAGGAAATCAGCCCCCACCGAAACTATAGTAGATGCCTTAGAGAAATCATAGTTTGCCAAAGCGCGTTCTCCATATTTAGCCTGAAAGGCATCTAATGCAGCAGATTCTGAAACAGCATCATAAACTACGTGGCGCACATTGCCATATTTCTCCTTAAAATCGGCAATTAATTTACTGGTTGATGGACTTGCAAAAGTTTGCGTCAATAATACGATAGATTTTCCACCGTTCATCACATCGGTTAACTTCTGATTGGTTTCAGAGTCAAACGTGTCCCATGAAATATCAGCACCTTCCTTTTGGGGCCCTTTGACCCTCAAGTTATCGTACAGTCCTAAAATTGAAGCGTGTACTCTTGCATTAACACCACCTTGAGTGACTGCCAAATCGTTGTTTTCAATTTTGATTGGACGTCCCTCGCGTGTTTTCACTAAAACACTTGCAAAATCAAAACCATCCGCAATTGTAGTCGCATAGAAGTTAGACACCCCTGGAATGATTTCTTCGGGCTGAACAACGTAAGGAATCGATTTAACAACTGGCCCTTCGCAAGCCGCTAAAGATGCCGCGGCCGTACTGAAGCCAACATATTTTAAGAAATCACGACGTGTTGTTGAAGACGACTCCAAGTTGGATTTATTACCTAGAAATTCGTCTGTAGGAATTTCGTCAACAAATTCTCTTTGTTTAAGCGCCTCAACAATAGAGCTGTCTGTGTTTAGCTCTTCAACACTTTTCCAGTATTTCTTGTTTGATGACATATTCTTTAATAGTTATTAGTTGATAGTTAGAGGTTTTTAATCAAAACCAATGACTGTATCTTTAATTTATTAATAATGACATTTACCACATTCCAAACCTCCCATTTGTGCAACGGTCAGCTTTTCTACACCATACTTCTTAGATAACTGCTCGTGGATTTTGGTGTAATATTCATTATTCTCAATTTTTACATCGGTTGTTCTATGACAATCAATACACCATCCCATAGTTAACGGCGCAAACTGCGACATGATTTCCATGGATTCTACCGGACCGTGACAGGTTTGACACTCAATACCCCCAACCGTTACGTGTTGTGCGTGATTGAAATAAGCAAAGTCAGGCAGATTATGAATACGAATCCACTTTACAGGCTGTGGTTCTCCCGTGTAATCCTGCTCAGCTGGATTCCATCCTGTTGCCGTATATAATTTTTGAATCTCTTCGTTATAATCTACACCATAGGATTTACCTTCCGCAAATGTATCTTCAGAAACTTCAGAAACTGACTTGTGACAATTCATACACACGTTCAATGACGGAATACCGGCAGTTTTACTTACCCGTGCAGAAGAATGACAGAACTTACAATCAATTCCATTATCTCCAGCGTGAATTCTATGCGAATAATGGATTGGTTGAACAGGTGCGTACCCCTCATCAACCCCTATTTGCATGAAATAGCCGTAAACAAAATAAGCACTGGCCAACAATAACATAATAACCGTTACTAAAACCAAGAACTGATTCTGAGCAAAGGCTCTCCAAATAGAAGCTTTCTTATCATCTTCAACGACAACACCCTTAGCTTCAGCAAAACGATTTAAAGTACGTCTCACCAACACCAAAGCCATGGCAAGCAAACCAAACAATAGCGCTAATGCACCAAGAATCAATTGGTTTGAAGTCCCAGACTCGCCACCTTGTCCACCAGCAGCCTCAACACCAGCTACAGGAGCAGGCGCCTTTTTCTCCTGAGCAGTATAGGCCAAGATATCACTAATATCTTCGTCCGACAACTGCGGAAACGGCATCATTGGCAATTGATTATACTCGTTGTATATTTTAACAGCATAAGGATCGCCAGCATTGACCATGCCCATACTATTATGGATCCAGGCAGTCAACCACTCTCTATCCAGACCTTCCTCATCGGCCAATCTCTGTTCAATATTTCGAAGCGGAGGCCCGGTCATTGGCCCGTCTAATTTATGACATGCCGCACAGTTAGCATTGTATAATGTTTTCCCTTTGGCAGGATCTCCATCTTGGGCCTGAAGCGATGCTGAAAACGTAAGTAAAATAAAAAACCCTAAATGAAGAAATTTAGTGGCCAATTTACAGTGTATCACCTGTTTCATATTATTCGTTGAATTATCTTCCAAACTTTGGTACGATTTTTTCGTTAAAAAGAAAAAAATACAGTTATAAAATCACTCGCAAAAGTAACACTTAAAGTCGATTTGGGAAATGTTACAGAAGTGTTAATTGATAATTTATAAACATTCTAAATAATAAAAATAGGCTTATTTAGTTTATTGATTTCAGATAAGGACATTACAAATTAATTTTGATATTTTTGCTGAATATGATTTGTGAAAAAATAATCCAATTATTAAGTAAATCGAGATTTCTCTCTTAAAAAACACCTACACCATGATAAAACCCATTTTAAAATCCGCCATTTTAGGACTGGCCTTATGTGCAATACCAGTTGCCTCAATCGCTCAAGAAGGTATGGTTACCATTGATCAAGACAAAGAGATTGACAGGCTCTTGGAATTTAAAAGAGACGCACAGGCTACGGTGGATGCTTTTGTCATTCAAGTGTATAACGGCTCCCGCGGTGGCGCCCAAACTATCAAAAGCGACATCTCAAACTTATTTCCAGACTGGAGCAATTCTATTGAATATGAGTCACCAAACTATAAGATATGGCTCGGAAACTTTAGGACGCGTTTGGAAGCGGACCGTGCTTTGATGACTGTTAAGAAAACCTATCCAGACGCGTTGGTGTTACGCCCTAAAAAGAACAGATAAGGTTTAAGAATTCCTTTATACGCTTAAGAATTCCGGCACTTGTTTCGAATTTTTAATCGCAACATAAAATCGAATACCACCCTTAGTTATAGGCACAAAAAAAGCGACTCATTTTTCAATGAATCGCTTTTTTTTATCTACATGTGAAATTTATTTCAATTTCTTTTTGACTTCAACTTCGTGGAAAGCTTCAACAACATCATTTACATGAATGTCATTGTAATTTTTGATTTGCATACCGCAATCATAACCTTTCGACACTTCTCTAACATCATCCTTAAATCGTTTCAACGACGCCAGCTCACCTGTATAAACCACAACGCCCTCTCTAATTAATCTGATGCTTGAGTTTCTGAATATTTTACCGGAAGTCACCATACATCCAGCAATGGTTCCAACTTTAGAAACTTTAAATATTTCTCTAATTTCTGCAGTTCCAGTAATTTCTTCCTTAAGCTCTGGAGACAACATGCCTTCCATAGCATCTTTAAGATCATTGATGGCATCATAGATAATAGAGTACATTCTGATATCAATTTCCTCTTGATCTGCAATTTGACGTGCATTACCCATCGGACGTACGTTAAACCCGATAATAATGGCATCAGAAGCTGTGGCTAACAACACATCACTCTCTGTAATGGCACCTACACCTTTATGGATGATATTAACTTGGATTTCTTCAGTTGATAGTTTCTGGAAGGAATCGGTCAACGCTTCCACTGAACCGTCCACATCACCTTTAAGAATGATATTCAACTCTTGGAAATCTCCAAGCGCTATACGACGTCCAATTTCATCTAAAGTAATATGACGCTGCGTTCTAACCGATTGCTCACGTTGCAATTGGGTACGTTTGGCTGCTATTTGGCGTGCCTCACGCTCGTCAGCAAATACTGTAAACTTATCCCCAGCTTGTGGCGCACCGTCCAATCCTAAGATTGAAACCGGCGTTGATGGCCCTGCAGCAGCAACGTCTTTTCCACGTTCGTCATGCATAGCTCTCACTTTACCACTATTTTTACCAGCAAGTACATAGTCGCCAACTTTTAAAGTTCCGGCTTGTACCAAGATGGTAGATACGTAGCCGCGCCCTTTATCAAGAAACGCCTCCACTACTGTTCCAACAGCAGGTTTATTTGGGTTAGCTTGAAGCTCTAACAATTCGGCTTCTAAAAGCACCTTTTCCAATAACTCTTTAACGCCTTGCCCTGTCTTAGCTGAGATGTCATGAGATTGGATTTTTCCACCCCAATCTTCAACCAATAAGTTCATTTGTGCTAAACCGTCTTTTACCTTTTCTGGGTTAGCCGTTGGCTTATCCACTTTGTTTATCGCAAATACTATTGGTACGCCAGCTGCTTGAGCATGGGAAATTGCTTCCTTGGTCTGCGGCATAATGGCGTCATCCGCAGCAATGACAATAATTGCCAAGTCCGTTACCTGAGCTCCACGGGCACGCATGGCTGTAAAGGCCTCGTGACCAGGCGTATCAAGGAACGCTAATTTTTGACCGCCTTCCAGTTCTACTGCATAAGCGCCAATATGTTGTGTAATACCTCCTGACTCTCCCGCAATGACGTTTTCTTGACGGATATGATCCAACAAGGACGTCTTACCGTGATCTACGTGACCCATGACCGTAACAATTGGTGCACGTGGCACTAAATCTTCTGGATTGTCTTCAACAACTTCAATATTCTCTTCAAGATCTGAGGTTATGAATTCCACCTCATATCCAAACTCATCGGCAACGACCGATAGTGTTTCAGCATCTAAACGCTGGTTCATGGTCACCATCATACCTAAAGACATACATGCTGAGATAATTTGGGTCACTGGGACGTCCATCATCGTTGCTACTTCGCTTGCCGTAACAAACTCCGTAACTTTTAACACTTTGCTTTCCGCTTCTTGCTGCTCAATATCCTTTTCGGTCTGCTGACGGTGTTGATCTCTCTTATCTCGTCGGTACTTAGCACCTTTGCCTCGGTTAGTTTTTCCTTGAAGTTTCTCAAGGGTTTCACGAACCTGTTTTTGCACATCTGCTTCGCTCGGCTCTTCTTTTACTGTGCTTGCACGTCCACCTGCTTTTCCTTTTTGACCTCTATTCCCGTAAGTCGGTTTAGATCCTGGGGCTGCAGGCCCTTTACTGATCCGACGTCTTTTTCTCTTATTGGAATCTCCAGCCGCAGTTTTCTTTTCTTCTTTTTTCTTTTTAGGCTTATTGAATTGCGAAAGGTCTATTTTTTCACCGGCAATCTTGGGACCGGACAACTTTTGATATTGCGTTTTCATCAATTCGTCCTCAGCTTCAGCAGCCTCAGGCTTTTCAGCTTCTTCAACCTTTTTAGGTTTTTCGGCCTCTTTATCTTTAGCAACTTTCTCAGTTGCTTCGGTCACCTTGGCAGGTTCCTTATCTTTTGCTTTTTCGGCTTTCTTAGGTGTTTCCTTGATCGTTTTCTCTTCCGATGCAACTTCCTTTTCTGAAACTTCAGGCTGTTTTAAATCTTCAGGCACCTTCTCTGCCTTCGGCGCCTCAGTTTTTGCGGATTCAACTGGCTTAACCGGCTCAGCTGGCTCTGTTTTTTCAGTGCTTTCTGCCTTTTTCGGATCCAGATCAATCTTTCCAACCTGTTTTGGACCTCTAAAAGACGCTTTAGCTCTCACAACTTGTTTGCTGGCTTCCTCTCGTTTCAGCTTCTCCTCAATCTCTCGCTCACGTTGTTCACGTAACTCCTCCTTTTCTTTCAACTTAGCCTCACTAACCTCCTGAGAGGCCATTTTTTTATTGGCATCAGTTTGAAATTCATTGGAAAGAACCATATGAACATCATCTGATATTTTCGTATTGGGACTCTTTTCCACAGTAATGCCCTTCGATTCCAAGAAATCGACGGCACGGTCAATAGAAATATTGAGTTCTCTTAATACTTTATTTAATCTAATTGTATCAGCCATAAATTGCTTCTAATATAACTTAATATGTGTTATTCTTCAAATTCTTCCTTAAGAATTCTGATAACATCTAAAATGGTTTCTTCTTCTAAATCGGTTCTTTTAACCAAATCTTGAACATCTTGTTCCAAGATACTTTTTGCAGTGTCTAATCCTGCCTTGCTGAACTCTGCAATGATCCAGCCCTCTATCTCATCAGTAAATTCTGATAACTCCACATCTTCTTCTGCCCCTTCTCTAAAGACATCAATTTCATAGCCAGTCAACTGACCTGCCAAACGAATATTATGACCACCTCTACCAATAGCCTTACTCACCTCTTCTGGCTTGAGCAACACCTCAGCACGCATCGTCTCTTCATTGAGTTTAACCGAAGTTACCCGCGCTGGACTCAATGCTCTGGTGATAAACAACTGAACGTTACTTGTGTAATTAATAACATCAATATTTTCATTGCCCAACTCTCGGACAATCCCGTGTATTCTTGAACCTTTCATTCCCACACAAGCACCAACAGGATCAATTCTATCATCGTAGGAGTCAACTGCTACTTTTGCTTTTTCACCTGGCATCCTCACCACTTTTTTAATGGTGATCAATCCGTCAAAAACCTCTGGGATTTCTTGCTCGAAAAGCTTTTCTAAAAATACTGGCGCTGTTCTTGACATAATAATGGCTGGCTTATTGCCTTTAAGCTCAACACTTTCAATTATACCTCTTACGTTTTCTCCTTTACGGAAGAAATCTGAAGGAATTTGTTTTTCCTTTGGAAGGATGATCTCGTTTCCGTCATCATCTAAAAGAATGATGGCTCGGTGACGAATATGGTGGACCTCAGCAGTATAAATCTCTCCAACCAAATCTTTAAATTGCTTATAGAGATTGGTATTATCATGTTCATGAATTTTAGAAATCAAGTTTTGACGTAATGCCAAAATTGAGCGTCTTCCCAATTCAATTAGTTTAACGGCTTCAGCCACGTCTTCACCAACCTCAAAATCCGGTTCTATTTTACGTGCCGCAGACAGTTCAATTTCCTGATTTGGGTCTTCTACTTCTCCATCAGAAACAACCACTCTATTTCGCCATATTTCCAAATCGCCTTTGTCAGGATTTATAATGATATCAAAGTTATCGTCATCACCATACTTCTTCTTTAGTGCATTTCTCAACACATCTTCTAGAATTGCCATCAACGTTACACGATCGATTAATTTATCGTCCTTAAATTCAGAAAAAGAATCAATTAACGCAATATTCTCCATAACTACCTCGAATTAAAATTTTATTATCACTTTAGCCTCTAAGACATCATCATACTTGATCTTAGCCTGCTTATTTACCACTATTTTACCCTTCCCTACGGGCTTGGGCTCTCTTGCTTTCCATTCCAAAGTCAATTCATTATCATCAACTTCAGTCAACACACCTTCAAACTTAGCATTAGCATTGGTTTTAACGCCCAATGCCCTGCCAATATTCTTTTTATACTGTCTTTTACTGACCAATGGCGAAGTTGCTCCAGCAGATGCTACATCTAGTGAAAAATCCTCTTCCTCTCTGTCCAAATTATGCTCAATAGCACGACTCATGAAGATACAATCATCAACAGTAACACCATTATCACCATCTATCACGACACTGATCTTATTACCTGCACCAATTTTTAGATCGATCAAGAAAAGATCCGATCTTTCTTCCAATCCTTTATCTACCAACGTTTTAACAGTGTCTTCGCTCAGCATTATATTAGTATAAAAAGAGGGGACTTTCATGTCCCCTCGTGTTCTCTTTTATCAATCAGCGGTGCAAATATACGATTTTTTTATTGACTTATCCAAAGGATATAAAGTCGATTTTTATTATTAAATTTATGTTTCAACATTCAACTTCCTCTCCATGAAAAAGATTCTTGTACCCACTGACTTTTCAGAACAAGCAGAAAATGCTTTAAAAGTCGCTGCACAATTGGCAAAAAAACACGGCTCTGAAATCTACCTGCTGCACATGCTAGAAATTCCACTGCAAGAAATTGATGCACTCAGTACACCAAGTGCTTTACCAGAAGCCATGTTTTTCATGAAGCTTGCAGAGCAAAAATTTGAACTTCTACTATCCAAAAATTACCTGAAAGGCATTAAGGTTCATGATATTGTAAAAAACTACCCTTCGTTCAGCAGTATTGTGGACACCTGCCACGAGCACCAAGTAAACCTGATTGTAATGGGATCTCATGGCGCCAGCGGACTGAAAGAAATGTTTATAGGATCAAATGCTGAGAAAGTGGTCCGCACTTCAGACATCCCAGTTTTAGTAATTAAAGGCGAACATGTTGATTTTAAAGTGGAACGCTTTGTTTTTGCATCTGATTTCAAAAAAGACAATAAAGAAACGTATCGACAGGCCATTGAGATTGCTCAATCATTTGGAGCGAAAATGCACTTATTAATGGTCAACACCGCCAATGATTTCCTTTCAACTGCGGAAGCTGAGAATCGGATTCACAATTTTATAAAAGATTATGACTTTAAAGATTATGCCATCCATATATATAATGATGAAAGTGTTGAAAGTGGAATTTTGAATTTCTCAAAAGATATTGATGCCGATTTAATTGGCATCAGTACCCACGGCAGACAAGGTATTTCGCATTTCTTCAGCGGCAGTATTGGTGAAGATGTGGTCAATCATTCAAAGCGACCGGTGATTACGTTTAAAATTTAAAGAATAAAGACCGTTTCGCTTTATGAGCCAAGACAAATTATGTAAAAAAACCAAAATCCCGACATATTGCTATATCGGGATTTCAACTTTTGTTGGCCTACTAGGCTTCCCGAAATATCGGGATAAACTTCTCGCCCAAGTAGGCAACCCCGTAAAACAAAAATCCCGACATATTGCTATATCGGGATTTCAACTTTTTGTTGGCCTACTAGGGCTTCCCGAAATATCGGGATAAACTTCTCGCCCAAGTAGGCAACCCCGTAAAACAAAAATCCCGACATATTGCTATATCGGGAATTCAACTTTTGTTGGCCTACTAGGGCTCGAACCTAGACTCTTCTGGACCAAAACCAGACGTGTTGCCAGTTACACCATAGGCCAATCTCTATTTGAGGATGCAAATCTACTACAATGTTTTATTATTACAAATATTTTGCACAGAAAAAACGTAATTTTAATTATTCCGTATTCTCAAAATGCAATTAGTTAAAACTAACCCTTGACAACCACTGAATTAGTCGGATGGTCTATACTTTTAAATTTGAATTATTTCTAGCAATGGGTTTTAATACACCGAAGCACGTCTCTATTAAAAAGACTGTTAGATACACCTTACGAGTTTTTCCGTCTGTGCCAGCCGGATGGACACCCGATGACCTCAATTAAAGAAGAATAAGTCATTATTCATTTTCACCAGAAAACACCTCTATCATTAATTTTAATGGATGTTCTGAGCAATTAAATCCAACGCTGTTTAACACCAATCAGTTAAAAAAATAAAAAACAACTGATATCATCTTCTATTAAAATTGCCGTTTTTAGTTATCAGGTCTGATCATTTTTTACGGCCACGATACAGCTTCTCCTATATTTCCTTAACGTTTACTTAAAAACTTTCCCCTCTTATATAATTATTCTTAAATTCGCCACTCAATTTCAACAAAAAATCTATGAATCATTTCAACTTTAAAAAATGGAATACCATTTTAGGTTGGTTTGTCTTTGCCATTGCATTTACGGTTTATGCATTGACCATTGAACCGACCGTTAGTTTCTGGGATGCAGGCGAATACATCTTGACTTCCGCCAAACTCCAGGTGGGCCACCCTCCAGGAGCCCCCTTGTTCCAAATGCTTGGCGCGTTCTTCTCAATGTTTGCCTTAGAACCTTCCCAAATTGGAGCGATGTTGAATATGATGAGTGGCGCAGCAAGTGCCTTCACCGTTTTATTTATGTTTTGGACCATCACCTTGCTACTTAAAAAATTGGTCAAAACAGATGAAGAATTCACAGTCACAAAAAAAATAGCCATACTTGGCAGTGGCCTTGTTGGAAGTTTAGCCTTTACATTTACAGATTCTTTTTGGTTTAATGCGGTAGAAACTGAGGTGTATGCCATGGCTACCTTAATTATGGCTGTTATGTTTTGGCTGGCTTTACGTTGGGAACAGGATATGGATAAACCACGTGGCAACCGCTGGCTCATTTTAATTGCCTTTGTAATTGGATTGTCTTTTGGTGTGCATTTTATGGGTCTTTTAACCATCCCTGCCATTGGATTGATTTACTATTTTAAAAACTATAAGACCATAACGGTCACTAATTTTATAGTGGCCAACGTGGTTTCTGCAGCCATTTTATTGTTCATTTTTAAATTACTGCTTCCCAATGCATTGAAAATCTTTAGTGCTTCAGAGATTTTCTTTGTCAACAGTCTTGGTATGCCTTTTAACTCCGGAACCATCATCGCTTTTATTATTGTGGTGGCTGCTTTCTACTTTGGATTAAAATATACTCGAGACCACCAAAAGCATGTGGCCAACACCTTAGTGCTGTGCTTGATGTTCATATTTATAGGGTTTTCATGTTGGTTGATGCTTCCAATTAGAGCTAATGCCAATGTGGTGGTTAATGAGAATGACCCTTCAGATGCACGAGAACTACTAGCTTATTATAACTTAGAGCAGTATCCTGAAACCCACCTCTTTTACGGACCACTTTTTACGGAGCAGTACACAGGACTTGATGCCAATGAGCCTTACGTTGACGATAAGCCCAATTATGAAAAGGATGAAGCAGCTGGGAAATACATAATTGTCAACGACTATAAGAACGCTAAACAAAACTATAATTCTGAGCAGGCCTCAATATTACCACGGATGTGGAGCCCCGAAAACGCGGAAAACTATATGATGTTTACCGGTCTGCTAGACTTTAGCGTCAAAGCGGAATATATGATGGAGCCCCAAATCAGAGATATTGTGGCTGATTTTAAGATGAATGTCAGACAAGGACAAGTTGATTACAGCGATTATCATAAATTTCTGAAACAATTTGGTCAATATTTAGATATTCAAAAACCATCCTTGGCCCAAAACATTGCGTATATGTTCGAGTACCAGTTTGGGTACATGTATTGGCGCTATTTTATGTGGAACTTTGCTGGACGTCAAAATGATATTCAAGGAAAATATGACGACTTGAATGGTAATTGGATCAGTGGCATCAAACCTATTGATGCTTGGCATCTTAATATGTCTCAGGATAATTTGCCAAGCGATGTTAAAAATAATAAAGCCCGAAACACCTATTACTTCCTTCCGCTTATTCTTGGTCTGATTGGGTTCTTATTTTTAATTGGAAGGGATAAAAAACTGTTCTGGACACTCTTGGTGTTTTTCCTCATGACTGGACTTGCCATTCAATTTTACACCAACGTCAGACCATTTGAACCTCGAGAACGTGATTATTCTGTGGTTGGGTCATTTTATGTCTTTGCCATTTGGATAGGTTTTGGAGTGTACGCTATTTTTGATGCACTTCGAAAATACTCGGCTTCAAAGTTTCTACCCCACGCTATTACTGCAGTATGCTTAATCCTGGTGCCAGGCATTTTAGCAGCAAACAATTGGGATGATCACGACCGATCAGGAAGGAAAACAGCACATGCCATGGCCGTAAAATATTTAGAATCTTGCGCGCCCAACGCTATTTTATTCACTATTGGAGATAATGACACCTTCCCATTATGGTATGCCCAAGAAATTGAAGGCATCAGAAGGGATGTTAGGGTAATCAATACCAGTCTTTTTCAAACCGATTGGTATATTGACCAAATGAAACGAAAGGCCTATACGAGCGATCCTATTCCGTCACAACTGACTCACGAACAATACCGCTACGGCACACGTGATTACATCGTTGAGAAGGAAATTACAAAAGACACCTTAAGCCTTAAGGAGTTCATGGATTTTGTCAGTAGTGACAATCCTCGAACAAAGCTCAAATATGCCTTACAACAGGAAGGAAGAGACATCAGCGGTTACCCGCCAAATATGTTGAACACCAATTACTATCCTACTAAGTCTGTGCGTATTCCTGTAGATAAAGCTTCTGTTTTGGAACATGGTATTGTAAAGCAGAAAGATGCCGATAAGATTGTGGACGATATTGTCATTAAAATTACTGGCGGTGCACTTTATAAACAGCGCTTGATGATGTTGGACATCTTGGCCAATAACAATTGGGAGCGCCCAATCTATTTTACAGGAGGAAGCTTTGGTGACGATGATTATATCTGGATGAAAGACTATCTGCAATTAGATGGCCTATGTTACAAATTAGTGCCAATTAGAACCCCGGTTGATAGAGCCAATCCGTTTGACATGGGGCGTGTGGACTCAGAGTTGATGTATGATAAAGTAATGTCTTGGGATTGGGGCAACAGTGGTAGCCCTGATATTTACCACGACGTGGAAACCCGCAAAAACGGCATTACCTATAGAGGCAACCTGGCCCGTTTAATGGAGCAATTAATCAATGAGGACCAACCTGAAAAGGCTGAAAAAATAGCCGATCTGGCGATGGAAAAAATGCCTGTCGACTATTTTGGCTATTACACCCTTCTCGAACCTTATATTAGTGGCTATTATGAAGTTGGTAGCACAGAAAAAGCAAGACAACTTTATAAAGATGTCACTAAAAAATACCAAGAAAGTTTAACTTATTATAGCGGACTTACTCTCGAAAACCAAACACGCTATTTAGATGAAATTGTTACGGACATTGAGCGTTATAGAAGTCTGGTTGATATTACCGTGGTATATAATGACAAAGACTTCGCATTGGAAGAAACTGAAAAATTCAACAATTTCCTCCAATTATTCAAGCATTTTATGGCTGAAGACCAACCACAGCGTGAAGTGCCGAGGGAAGAGCGCGATATCATAACCGATACTATAGATGATCTAATAAATTTCGAGTAATTTTTTGTGAACCTTATTCCAGTTAGAACACCAAAATTGATCAAAGGCATATTCCCGAACTATATTTGGAATATGCCACAGGATCAAAAAAAAATTTACTTGACTTTTGATGATGGACCAACACCAGATATAACTCTCTGGACCTTAAAGCTTTTAAAAGAATATCATGCCAAGGCCACATTTTTTTGCATTGGCAATAATATTGAAAAGCACCCGGAGATATTTGATGCTATTATCAGGGATGGACATACCGTTGGAAACCACACCTACGCCCACCCAAAAGGCTGGACAACCAATAAGGACACTTATGTAGATCAAGTCATACAGACACAGGGTCTCATCGATTACCGAATTGAAAATTTCAATATTCAATCCCCAAACCCCAAATCAGAAAGACAAAAACTATTTAGACCGCCTTATGGACAGATTACTGGTCAACAAGGGAAGCAACTGTTGGCGTTGGACTATACAATTATTATGTGGGATATTTTAGCGTTTGACTGGAAGGATTCCATATCAGAAGAGCAATGTGCAAAAAATGTCATTTCCAAAACCCGACCGGGAAGCATTATCGTTTTTCATGACAGTGTGAAAGCTGCTAAAAATATGATATTTGCACTTCCAAAGGTATTGCACCATTTTAATAAGGCAGGATTTAAGTTTGAACGCCTGTAATCACCCCCCGAAAAGTCTTATTATCCAAGAGTTTTAATGACTTATTTTATCATGTTTCTATCTTATCAAAAAAAAAATGATATTACCGTTGATTGTTAGATTGGAAAAGATTTTAGAGCAAGACTAAAATTTTGATAGCTCTAAATGTGCTATTTTCAATAAAAACCTTGATGGACTTTCAAAGAGGGGATTCCTGCCTACGCAGGAATAAGTTAGATGTATTCTTGGAGAATTTCTATCAGTGAATCAGCGTCTTGCTCTCCACTATGGCGCCATTTCATCTCGCCTCTTTTATAAATAATAAGTGTAGGTAAACCTTTAACGCGGAGTGCTTCGGCCAATTCTTTATTTTTATCAACATCTATCTTGATGACTTTTGCCTTGTCTCCAAGCGCAGCAGCTACATCTCTTAACACAGGATGCATTGCAATAGACTGTTCATTCCATTCTGTAAAGAAATCCAACAACACTGGAATATCGACATCTATGAGTTCTCCAAATTTTGACATACATTTTAATGTTTAGATCGGATGTGCTATTACAAACCTACTTATTTTTTTTTTATTAACCTAAGACATACGTAAATAGCTATAACATGGGCAACAAGCAGTTTATGCGATTCGGTTTTTTTGACCCTTTTTAAGTTCAATCACCGTTATTTCTGGCCAAATTCCAACACGCCCCGGAAAGCCTAAATAGCCAAAACCTCTATTCACATTAATGTATTGTCCCTTCTCTTTATAAATCCCTGCCCAACGTTTGTACCTGTATTTTATGGGGCTCCATTTTAACCATCCCGGAATCTCGACTCCAAATTGCATGCCGTGGGTATGACCGCTCAATGTCAAATGATAATGGTATGCGTCATTGATGACCACCTCATCCCAATGGCTCGGATCGTGAGACATTAATATTTTAAAGTCGTCAGGTTTAACGCCTTCTGCAGCTTTATCTAAATCACCAGCTTTTTTAAAATACCCCCTACCCCAATTTTCAACGCCCAAAAGCGCAATGCGTTGCCCATGACGTTCAATAAATCGATTTTCGTTGAGCAATAAATCATAGCCCATATCCTTTTGGAGTTGTTTAATCTCTTCAAAGTTCTGCTCTTTTTCTGCGGCAGAATCCCAATTCATATAGTCGCCATAATCATGGTTCCCCAGTATTGAAAACACGCCGTCATCAGCTTTTAACTCAGAAAACAAGTCTTTCCAAGGCAACAGTTCAGAGCTTCGGTTATTGACCAGGTCTCCAGTAAATAAAATTACATCCGATTTTTGTGCCTTGATTAAATCTATCCCGTGAGCCACTTCTGATCGGTTGTCAAAACTCCCTGAATGGATATCACTGATATGTGTAATGGTATAGCCATCAAATGCCTCCGGCAAATCGTCAAAATGTAAAGTATGCTTAATAACTCTAAAGTTATATTTTCCTTTGTACATGCCATAAAGCATGGAAGCAAATGGTATTGCCGCTACCCCCAACGCTATTCCACTAATAAATTTTCGTCTTGAGGGCATATAAAACGTTTCAGAAGGTGTTAAGTACTTTGTGTATACACCTATAAAAAACCGCACAATATCTTCACCAAATAAAAAAAGGATCATCACCGAGTTGAAAAGCATATAGGTCAGAATAAATCCGAAAGCATAACTTTTGGCCGCTGAAAGCACGCGTCCTCCGGAGCCGAAACTAAATTGGAGAATTAAATTACCGGCAAAAATAACACCAATAGCTATAAACAGATAATGAAACCAGACGTTTTTGGTGATGGTCCTAATGGCTTGAAACCCATATAAGGAGATAAGAATATAAAAAATGGTAAATAGGACCCATCGCAGCATAAGAGCAGTTTTCTTCAAAGATAAATGAATTAAGCTGGTATTAAAATGTTGGGATAAAATTTAACCGTCCCTTAAGATTTAGTATATTTCCGCAGCAATATCAATCCCTTAAATGATGAAGTCATTTTTTTTAGCATTTATGGTCCTGTTTCTTCTAACAGGCTGCTCTGAGCGCCCTAAAACAACCCCAGCTAAAAAAGATAAATCCTTAATATCATTGGTCAATCCTTTTATCGGCACTGGTGGTCATGGTCATACTTATCCAGGAGCAGCCATGCCTTTTGGGATGATGCAATTAAGTCCTGACACTCGCCTGGAGGGCTGGGATGGCGCGTCTGGCTATCATTATAGTGACGACTATATTTATGGATTTTCCCACACCCATCTGAGTGGTACAGGGGTCAGTGATTATTGTGACATCTTGCTCATGCCCACCAACGAAGTGGTTTCCAATAATGGCAGTGATGGCAAAAAAGGCTATCGCTCAAAATTTTCCCATGATAACGAAAAAGCTGAACCTGGCTATTACCAAGTGCATCTGGCAGATACAGATATTAATGTTGAGCTAACGGTTTCTGAGCGCAGTGGCGTGCATAAATACCAATTCCCAACTGCTAAAAACCAGATAATCGTTTTAGATTTAGAGCATCGTGATCAGCTATTGGGCTCAAAAATAAAACAGACCTCAAGAACTGAAATCACCGGATATCGCCATTCTAAATCGTGGGCATCCAATCAGAAATTGTTTTATTATATTAAATTCTCGCATCCTGTGTCGGTCGATTTAATTGCCAGAAAGCAACAACTGACTCATAAAAAGGCGGTTTTCCAATTTGACAATCCCAAGAACGAACCTGTTTATGTAAAAATTGGTATCAGCGCCGTTGATGAAGCAGGCGCTAAGAAAAATATGGAGACTGAAATAGGTGACAAAACCTTTGATGAGGTCAAGGAAAATGCTCAAACCGTTTGGGAAAATCAGCTGGAAAAAATCATTATTGAAACGAAAAACCAAGACCGTAAGATAAATTTTTATACGGCCCTTTACCACACCATGATTGTACCCAATCTTTACCAAGATGTCGATGGGCGGTACAGAGGCATGGACCTGAAAATCCACACCACCAAAGATTTTGATTACTATACGGTTTTTTCATTATGGGACACCTATAGGGCGGCACACCCTTTGTATACCCTTATTGAACGAGAGCGTACCACCGATTTCATTAACACACTAATTGCAAAGTATGATGAAGGTGGCATTTTGCCCATGTGGGATTTAAGTGCCAATTATACCGGCACCATGATAGGTTACCACGCCGTACCCGTTATTGCCGACGCCTATTTAAAGGGGATAAGAGGTTTTGATGCCGATAAAGCATTTAAAGCGATGAAACATTCGGCCAATCAAAATCATCGGGGTTTAGAAACTTATAAGGCCTTTGGCTTTATTCCCGTTGAGGAAGAGGGCGAATCGGTCTCTAAAACTTTGGAATATGCCTATGACGATTGGACCATTGCAAAAATGGCCCACGCATTGGAAAATGTAGAGGATTTTGAAATCTTTATGAAACGAGCGCAGAACTACAAAAATGTCTTTGATCCGGAAACAAAGTTTATGAGAGGCCGTTTCAAAAATACGTGGTTCGCACCTTTTGATCCCTATGAGGTCAATTTCAACTATACCGAAGCCAATGCCTGGCAGTACAGCTTTTCTGTTCCACAGGACATTTCAGGATTTATAGAGCTCTTGGGAGGTAAAGAAGTGTTGGAGGCGCAGTTAGACAGTTTGTTTAACGCTAAAACTTCAACTTCGGGACGTGACATGGTGGATATTACGGGCCTTATTGGCCAATATGCGCACGGTAATGAACCCAGCCATCACATCGCCTATCTCTATAATTTTGTCAACAAACCCTATAAAACCCAGGAAAAGGTCCATCAAATTCTGACTGAACTTTATAAAAACCAGCCCGATGGCATTGCTGGTAATGAAGATTGCGGACAAATGAGCGCTTGGTATGTGTTCTCATCCATGGGCTTTTACCCAGTTACGCCAGGTTCCAATCAATATATTATCGGAACGCCGTTGTTTGAGAAGGCAACGATCAATCTTGAGAATGGAAAAAACTTCACCATCAAAGCATTTGATCTTTCTGACGACAACAAATACATTGATCATGTCAGACTTAATGGCCGTAAACTACATCAAAGCTATATTGCTTCAGAGGATATCCTTTCGGGTGGTACCTTGGAGTTTTATATGACCGATTCCCCATCCGACTGGGGAAGTGACGACGATGATGTACCAACTACTTCCATTGACTACTTTAAAATAGTTCCGGCACCTTTTATTGCAAAAGGTGATATTGCATTTAAAGGTGAAACAGAAGTGGTGTTAGAGAATGCTCAAAAAGAAACCGATATTTTCTATACCTTAAACGATTCCATTTACATTAAATACGAAGCCCCATTTATTATTTCAGAAACCTCCACGCTAAATGTATATTCTGAAAAGGACGATGAAAGAAGTGCTACTATTACCACTGATTTTTATAAAATTGATCCTAATCGGACTATCGTCTTAAAAACAAATTATGCTAAGCAATACAGTGCGGGCGGCACCAATGCTTTAATTGATGGTTTGAAAGGGTCAAAGGATTTCCGCGGAGGCGCATGGCAAGGTTATGAAGGTGAAGATGTAATTGCGATAGTCGATTTAAGTGAAATACAAACCATCCAATCCGTTGCGGTCAATTTTTTACAAGATCAGCGTTCTTTTATTTTCTATCCCACTGAAGTTTTATGTTATGTTTCTGCCGATAATCAAAACTTTCAATTGATTAGCAAGCAAAGCATCAATGCAATTAATAGGTCAGACGAGGTCAAAGTAAAGACCATGACTTTTGATGTCCACGATAAGAATGCAAAATACGTTAAAGTGGTTGCTAAAAAATTAAGCAGACTCCCTAAATGGCATGCAGGTTATAAAACTAAAGGTAAAAGCTGGATATTTGTAGATGAAATTGAAATCCAGTCTTCAGCAGGCAATCTTGAGAAGACAGTTGCTAACAATAAAGAAACGTAAAAAGAAGCCCCACGTGTAGAGATTAAAACATCATTTTAATAAGAAATTTTAACGCATAACTCTGAACTTAACACCATTAACCATATATTATGAACCAACAAAAATCCTATCGTTCCTCCTTTATATTATTGACCATCTTATTTTTCCTATGGGGATTTATAACCGTTTTGGTAGATTCGCTTATTCCCCGACTTAGAGAATTATTTACGCTTACATATTTTCAGGCGGGCATGGTTCAGTTCGCTTTTTTTGGTGCTTATTTCTTACTCTCCATTCCGGCGAGTTATATTTTGACTAAAATAGGCTATAAAAAAGGGATTATTTTAGGATTATGTACTATGGCCGTGGGCTGCCTACTATTCTATCCGGCAGCATCCTACCGAATATTTGGAATTTTCATGGTGGCCTATTTTATATTGGCGGGCGGAATTACCATTTTACAAGTAGCTGCCAACCCATATGTTGCCGTTTTAGGTTCTGAAGATGGTGCCTCTAGCCGTTTGAACCTTTCTCAAGCCTTCAACTCCTTAGGAACGGCCATTGCACCTATAATTGGCGCTATGTTTATTTTAAGCGATAAGATTAAAACAACTGAAGAAATTGCGATTCTAACGGATTCTGAAAAAGGTCTTTATTTGGCAACAGAAGCATCTGCTGTTCAAAAACCATTTCTGGGATTGGCTATTTTCATTTTTATTATTGCAGGAGGTTTCTTTTTCGCAAAACCCCCAAAACTGATCAATGAAACGACGGTTGGATCTTATAAAGATGCATTAAAGCAAAAAAACCTCGTTATGGGAATTATTGGCATCTTCTTTTATGTAGGTGCCGAAGTAGCCATTGGGAGCTATTTGGTCAATTACTTTTTAGACATGAATATGGTGGAGGTCATTAAACAGAATGGCTTTATGAGATCTATTGTAGATACTATTCTCAGTACAGGCATGACCGAAAGTGACAACAAAGCCATTGTTGGTGTTTTTGTAACCTTCTATTGGTCTGGCGCTATGATTGGCCGGTTTGCAGGAGCGTATTTAACCAAGATTATTAAACCAGGAAAAGTATTGGGAATTTTTGCGAGCATTGCTATCACATTAATTTTAATATCTATTAGCACCACCGGTTTAGTCAGCATGTGGAGTATTTTAGCGGTCGGATTGTTCAACTCAATCATGTTCCCAACTATTTTTACGTTGGCTATTGATGGCATCGGGTCTTTGAAGCCAAAAGCGTCAGGGATGTTATGTACAGCAATTGTCGGAGGTGCAGTCATTCCACCAACGTTTGGTTTTCTAACCGATCAAATCGGATTTAAATCGGCATTGTTTTTCGTTATTTTATGCTATGCCTATATTTTTTACTACGGACTTAGAAATAGTAAAAAGCAGGTGAGTATTTAATATTAAGGCGATGAGCTTTATAGGTTGCATTATAAATAGGGCCTGCCTCCCATAGTGGTGGGCCGCTTATTTTATTGCGTTTGCTAACATCTTATGTTGCCATAAAATTCAAACTGAAAACCGAAGAATAGACTTCAAACCATTTCTCAAAACCATTTCAAAGTCAAGTCCACCAATTTTTGTTTAAAATTGGAATATGGTGGCAACAAAAAATCTGTCGCTCCAAAAGTATGTTGTTTCATCATAGCGCGTCGATTGGAAAAAGCTTCAAATCCATAAAACCCATGGGCTTTTCCAATACCACTGTTATTACTGCCTCCAAATGGTAAATTATGATTCAAAAACTGGATAAGGTTATGGTTTACACAGCCACTTCCAGCACGTGTGTTATTCATAATAAAATCTACATTCTTTTTAGATTTACTATAGATGTACAAGGCCAGAGGTTTTTCTTTGGAATTGATATAAGACACCATCTCTTCAATGTTTGAATAAGTTTTTACAGGAAGAATTGGTCCAAAAATCTCATCGTTCATCAACTTAGAGTCTTCTGGCATATCAAAAATCAACGTGGGTTCAATATAGTTATCGTCTCCATTATAACGGCCTCCTGAAGTAATATCACTCTTGTTTTGTTTTGCCTCCTCAATATAAGATACCAATCGATTAAAATGCTTAGGGTTGACAATTCTGGAATAGGAAGCTGAGTTTTCTGGCTTTTCCGAATAAAATTCTGCGATTTTAGATTTGAAGAGTGTCGTAAATTCAGTTTTCAACTCGGCTTTTAAAAGCACATAATCAGGCGCAATACAAGTCTGTCCTGCATTGGTGAATTTTCCATAAATAATTCTTTTGACCGCTGTTCCAAGATTGGCGGAATCATCAATTATTGTAGGAGACTTTCCTCCTAACTCCAGAGTTACGGAAGTTAGATGCTCTGATGCCGCTTTCATTACAATTTTACCAACCTGAGGTGAGCCCGTAAAAAAGATATGATTGAAAGGGAGTTTCAAGAGCTCCTCTGACACCTCAACTTCACCTTCAATAAGAGCGACTTCATTTTCATTGAACAGATCTTTTACGATATCGGCCATAACGCCTGAGGCATTAGGTGTCATTTCAGAAGGTTTTATAATAACCGTATTTCCCGCTGCAATAGCGGAAACCAACGGTCCGAAAGTGAGATTGATCGGAAAGTTCCAGGGAGAAATGAGCAAGCACACCCCTTTAGGCTCATATTTAATATAAGATGACGCGCCAAGCAAGGCCATTGGTGTGTCTACTTTTTGATGCTTTAACCAAGACTTCAGGTTGCTTTTGGCGAATTTTATTTCGCTAAGCACTGGATAAATTTCCGTAAGATCAGTCTCCAAAAAAGGTTTTTTAAAATCGGCATACATCGCCTCCCTGATTTTATCTTTATAGGTAAACTCCAAGGCTTTTTTAAGCGCTTCCAGTTTTCTGATGCGTTCTTTATAGGTGGAATTTCCAATTTTAAACTGATTGTCCTTTTGTCGATTGAACAAGCTGATGAACTCATTATCTATATATTGCGTCATTGGTCACAAACGTATTTAGTGGGCTGCGCGCCTCATTTATGTATTTCATCGATGATTTTTGAGTAGAATTTCATATCAACCGTTTATCGATGTTTTATATCTAATATATTATATTTTATTCACATTCTGTTGTTTCTTTGTGTTAACGATTAATCCAAACCCCCTCTGACATCATGAAAAAACTTATAATGCTTATTGCTTTAATTGTTTTACCAATAGTGTCTTTTAGTCAAGACATGTCCAAAGCTCAGGTAAAACAGAATGACATCATTACCATTAAAGCGGTTACAATTGAGCAAATTATAAACAGCAACACAGCTATTGCAATTGTTACCAAAAACGAAGTGACCAACTTAAGCTACAAAAAGAGCATTGAACTTATTAGTATTAAAGCCTACAGAAAAAGCCTTCAAATTAGAACAAAAGAGGTTAAGATCTGTTAAATAGATATTTCTAAATTATCCATTACTTATAATTAGCCATCGGGGTATTTCTAAATTTGAAATGCCTCGATTTTTTTTAACGAGGTACGGAAGACGCTGATCTAACAATTGATGCTGTTTTGGAGACAATTTCACACAGCCGTCTTAAAAATATGGACGATTAGGAACTAAACTTATTTTTATAATACACTTTTTGCCATTCGCGCTGTAGAATTAGTAAGGTGACATTTTCCGCCAACTGTATTGCATCATTCCCATCCAATTGCTTTATTTTTTCTTCAGAAACATCAACAATATATAACAAGTTCAGATAGTCCATGAACTTATGCTGAATAAGACGATAAATTTCTTCGTGCAAGAGCAACTTTAAACTTGTTGGCAATACCTCCACATCAAATTCCAAATCTACATTTGCCAAGGCCAAATCTTTATTGAGTTGCCCCACTAGTTTGCCATACAGTTCCCATTTATTGGCTTCATCCATCAAGTCGTCAAAGGTTTTTAGGTCTTTCATTAAAAAATGTTCCAATTGGGTTATTTAAATAGGATGTTAGACTCTTCTGTTCATTAAATCATCGCCAAAAATTTTCAGCGCTTCCTTTTTATTTTCAGGAATAGATAGTTTGTCCAGTACCGTAAATGCCTTTTTTGTGTAATTTTCTATTTCCTTACGCGTGGCATCTGCAGAACCACTGGTCTGAAAAATTTGCTTTACCGTTTCTATTTTATCTGAGGGGTCTGATGGTGTGATTCCAAATAAATGTTGTAGCTCTAATCGGTCGTCTTCATTAGAAAACTCTAAAGCCTTAATGAAAAGGAAGGTTTTCTTATTTTCAATAATATCACCACCTACTTGTTTGCCAAAAGTTTTCGGATCGCCAAAAGCATCCAAATAATCATCTTGGAGCTGGAAAGCTATGCCCAATAGACGTCCAAATTCATAAATATAATTCTGATCCTCTTTCGAGGCAGAAGCCACTATGGCACCCATTTTCATTGCGGCTCCAACCAATACGGCAGTTTTAAATTCAATCATTTTAAGATATTCAGCGACAGACACATCCTCTCTAGTTTCAAAATCCATGTCGTATTGCTGACCCTCACAAACTTGAAGTGCCGTTCTACTGAATAATTTGGCCAGGTCTTGAAAGGTGTTGGCATCATAGCGTTCAAAAAGCTGATAGGCCAAAATCAGCATGGCATCTCCAGATAAAATACCAGTGTTGACATCCCATTTCTCATGAACTGTTGGTTGGCCACGGCGCAAGGGTGCCGTATCCATAATATCATCATGAATCAGAGAGAAGTTGTGAAAAATCTCAACACTCAAAGCAGCATCGAGAGCGTTTTTATACCAATCGCTAAAAGCTTCGGCAGTCATTAAGGTTAAAATGGGCCGCAAGCGCTTTCCCCCTAATCCTAATATATAAAGAATAGGATCATATAGTGAGGCCGGCTCCTTTGATTGGATGTTTTCTTCTAAATAGGAAACAAACGCAGAGTGGTAATGAGAAATTTTTTGCATGAGACAAAAATAACACAAATAGCCGAAGGAAAACGAACCTAAAAATTATTATTAAAAATATATTAAACTTTGGAAACTTTTTTGGTTTTTTAAGTTTCCTGTTGTATTTTCGCCGCCGATTATGCGAGAAAAAATTATAGATAAAGCTACAGAATTATTTTTGACCCTTGGGTTCAAGAGTGTGACTATGGATGATATTGCCAACGAACTTGGTATTTCCAAGAAAACCATTTATGTGCATTTTGAAAACAAGACCAAATTGGTGGAGTCCACAACGTTAGAAATGTTTGAGCTTATCTCCCATGGTATTGATTGCATTTGTCAATTACAGAAAGATCCTATTGAGGAAATCTATGACATAAAGCAACTTGTGATGGAGCACTTAAAAAATGAAACATCGTCGCCCTACCATCAATTACAAAAATACTACCCTAAAATTTTCAATTCACTAAGGTCCAAACAATACCATTTGATGGAAGAATGTGTTGCAGACAATTTAAAGCGTGGTATTGCCCTTGGTGTGTATCGAGAGAATTTAGAAATCGACTTCATTTCAAAGATGTATTTCACCTCCATAATGGCATTAAAGAATAAGCAACTATTTCCGTTAAAAAATCTCTCTATGACCTCTCTAATGAACCTTTATCTGGAATATCACGTTAGGGGCATTTGCACGCCAAAAGGTCTGGAAGCTCTTCAAAAAATCATCAACACTCAAGTCTAATGAGAAACACGTTTTATACACTTTTATTGATCCTTGTCCCATTTTTTGCCATCTCGCAGGAGGTTCCAACAACATTCAGTTTGCAGGAAGCCATTGATTTTGCTCTTAAAAACAACCGAAGGGCCATCAATTCACAGCGGGATATTGAAGCTGCAAAAGCACAAAAATGGGAAACAACCGCCAGTGGCTTACCCCAAATAAATGCTTCAGTTGACTATCAAAATTTTCTGAAACAGTCGGTTCAAGTAATTCCAGCTGAGTTTTTTGGCGGAACCCCTGGAGAGTTTGCAGAGGTCATTTTTGGTACCAAGCAAAATATGAACGCCACCGCAACCTTAAGTCAGCAAATTTTTGATGGTTCTTATTTGGTAGGTTTACAGAGTGCCAAAGTCTTTTTGGAAATCTCACAGAACGCCAATACTAAAACAGAATTGGAGGTGAGAAAAGCCGTAATCAACGCTTACGGCAATGTCTTGATGGCCGAAGAAACGGTTCAAATTTTAGAACGGAATGTACAGGTACTCCAAAAAAACCTTAACGAAACCACTAAAATATTTGAAAACGGATTGGAAGAGGAAGAAAGCGTGGAGCAGCTTCAAATTACACTTTCAGGTATTGAAAGTAATCTGAATAATGCGAGCAGAATGAAAACCTTGGCTTACCAAATGCTCAATATGACCCTTGGTTTGGAAATCAATTGGCCGACTATTATAACCGATGATTTGGAGCGATTAACTGAAGCGCACATTTCCTTAGGTCTGCTGGACACTGAGGTCCAAGTTGAAAACACCATTGATTATCAAATTGCAGAGAACGACAAAGTTTCAAAGGAGCTTTTAGTGAAGCTAGAAAAGAGCAAGGCCCTCCCTACGCTCACCAGCTTTATCAACGGCGGATATTCGGCTTATTCGGATGAATTCAGTTTTATGGACAAAGACCAAAAATGGTTCGGGTCTTCACTTTTTGGGGTCAGTCTTAACATCCCAATTTTCAGTTCTGGAATGCGCAGTGCAGCTACACAACGTGCACAGATCAATTTAGAAAAAGCAAAAACCGATCTTATTGAAAAAGAACAAAACATTCAATTTGAGATTGCAGCTGCAAAAAGCGATTACCAATTCGCCATTGAAGATTATGACAATAAAAAACAAAATTTAAAGCTTGCTGAGCGTATTGAAGCAAAAAATCAAATCAAATTTTTTGAAGGTATTTCGTCCAGTTTTGATTTGCGGCAAGCACAAACGCAATTATATGCTGCACAGCAAGAACTATTACAAGCCATGTTGGACGTGATAAATGCGAAGGCTGAACTGGAGACGGCCTTGAATGTGGTAAACGATTAAAAAAATAAAGGAGTTATAGTGTTGAGGAGTTTAAATTGAAGTCTAAACAGATCAATCCTCAAAAAACATAACAACCAAATAATACAATTATGAAAACATTTTCTTTTGAAAAATTAAAAGTTTGGCAGAAAGCAAGAGAGCTGTCTAAAGTAATTCATAAAACCACCAAACATTTTCCAGAAGATGAATGTTTTGGGTTAAGTAATCAAATGCGTCGGTGTTCAATTTCAATGTCGTTCAACATTGCCGAAAGAACCGGTAGACACTCAAATAAGGATAAAGCACGTTTTACCGAAATTGCTTACGGCTCTGCCCTTGAATTATTGAATCAGTCAATTTTATCCAATAATTTGGGATTTCTGTCTGATGATCTTTATAAAGAAATAAGACACTATCTCACAGAGATCACAGCCATGCTGGATGCTCATTACAAATTACAATCAAAACAATACAAGTCAATTTCATAAAGACCCATACGTTGCTATTTTTTTTGCTTTACACAAAAACTTTTAAACCCATAAACTCCCACCTCATAAATTTAAAAAACATGAAATACATACTCACCATACTCACCTTTAGCATCCTACTGACCTCCTGTGGTGATGGAAAAAAGAACACGGTTGAAAAAGCATTGGAGAGCAATGACCTTGAGACCATCAGAAAAAAAAGAGCTGAACTTGTAGATGAACAGCAGGTGCTTCATGATAAGATTGTGCGGCTTGATAAAAAGATTTCTGTTTTGGACACTACTAAAAACGTTCCACTTATCACGACCTTCAAAGCTACGCCAGAAGAGTTTAACCACGTATTGGAGCTGCAGGGTAATGTAACTACAAAAGATTTAATGACTATTACCCCGGAGTATAATGGCATTCTTACCAATGTGTACGTCAAAGAAGGGCAATGGGTAAACAAAGGCCAATCACTCGCTAAAATTGACGATGGTGGATTAAGCCAACAATTGGCGCAACTGCAAATTCAAGCCGATTTAGCCCAAACCACTTATGAGCGTCAAAAACGATTATGGGATCAAGAGATTGGAAGTGAAATTCAATTTTTACAAGCAAAATCCAATTATGAAGGACAAGTGGAAGCGGTAAACCAATTGAAACAACAAATAGCAAAAACTATTGTCAAAGCGCCTTTCTCGGGAACCATTGATGCTGTGATAACAGAACAAGGTAGCGTGGTTGCGGCGGGGCAAACACAATTAATGCGGATTGTAAACCTGAATAATATGTATATTGAAACTGAGGTTCCGGAACGTCACCTCAGTACAATTACCGTAGGAAAAAATGTGGAGGTCTTTTTCCCAATTCTCGGTAAAACCATCAATACTAAGGTGCGTCAAACCAGTAATGTCATTAACCCTTCCAACAGGACATTTAAGGCAGAAATTGCCATCCCTAATAAGGACAACGTATTCAAACCCAATCTCACGGTACGTCTCAAAATCAACGATTATACCAATGAAGATGCGATATTGATTCCACAAAGCATTATTTCTGAGAATGCCGAAGGAGAGCAATATGTTTATGTTGTAGAGGACAAAAATGATAAAAACCAAGGCACTGCTCATCGTGTTATCATAAAAACCGGACGTGCCCAAGGTGATCTTATTGAAGTTATGGAAGGTATAGAGAGCAATGCCGAATTGATTCAAGAAGGTGCAAGAAGTGTCAAAGACGGACAAACCGTGGAAGTATTAATCATAGATAATAATAGGAATGACTAAAAAGAATAAACGCATGGAAAAGGAATTTGGCTTGTCTTCATGGGCAATTACCAATAAGACAACCATGTACGTGCTGATTGCGGTGATTTTCTATTTAGGAATTTCCGCGTTCTTTAGTATGCCGCGAGAGAGCTTCCCGGAGGTCAATATCACTAAAGTTTTTGTGAGTTCTATTTTCCCTGGAAATACTGCAGAGGACATTGAAAAACTCATAACAGATCCGCTAGAAGACCGATTAAAAACTTTAAGTAATGTTGTGGAGATTACCTCAACATCGCAAGAAGACTTCTCTATGGTGGTGGTGGAGTTTGATGAGAACATTACAGTTGAACAGGCCAAGCAAAAGGTCAAAGATGAAATAGACAGTGAGACCTCCAGTGAAGATTGGCCAACCTTTAACGACGCAAAGGTTGTTCCTGATGTTTTTGAAATGAGCCTCTCTGAAGAAATGCCGATTCTGAATATCAATATTTCAGGCGATTATACGGTGGAAAAACTCAAAGAGTTTGCCGAATACTTGCAGGATGAAATTGAAGATATACAAGAAATTAAAAAAGCAGACATTCGTGGTGCCCAAGAAAAAGAGATTGAAGTGGCGGTGGATATCTATAAAATGATGGCTTCACAAGTTACTTTTAACGATATTATTGGCGGTATCAAAAATGGGAATGTCACCATGTCGGCTGGAAATTTAATTGCCAGTGGCCAAAGACGTACCATACGTATTTTGGGTGAAATTGATGCGCCACACGAGTTAGAGAATTTCGTCATAAAATCAGAAGATGGTAACGCCATTTATCTTAAGGATGTGGCTACCGTTACGTTTCAGGAAGAAGACAAAACCACCTTTGCTCGCGAGTTTGGGGATCCTGTAGTGATGTTGGACGTTAAAAAACGTGCCGGAAAAAACATGGTGGATGCGGTAGAGCAGATTAAGGTGATTCTTGATAAAGCTCAGACCGACGTGCTCCCTACAGACCTTAATATTTCTATTGCCAACGACCAATCTTCCGTAACCATCGGGCAGGTTGAAGACTTGGTCAACAACATTATTTTTGGGGTCATCTTGGTGGTCACGGTATTGATGTTCTTTCTAGGGTTTAAGAATGCCATTTTTGTCGGATTTGCAATTCCGATGTCGATGTTTATGTCCCTAATGATCTTAAACATGTTAGGTCACAGCTTGAATACGATGGTTCTTTTCGGATTGATTATGGGTCTCGGAATGTTGGTTGATAACGGAATTGTGGTGGTTGAAAATGTCTATCGCCTCATGGATGAAGAAGGCATGACCCGTGTAGAGGCCGCAAAAAAAGGTATTGGGGAAATTGCATTTCCTATTATTATTTCAACGGCTACAACCGTTGCAGCCTTTATTCCATTAGGATTATGGCCAGGGATTATGGGTGAATTTATGATGATTCTTCCCATTACCCTATCGGTAGTTCTCGGATCTTCACTGTTTGTTGCTATATTTTTCAACTCCGTATTGGTGTCGCAATTTATGAGCATCGAAGATAAAAACATGCCATTAAAACGGATTATCATTACAACAAGCGTGATGGCCATTCTCGGGTTGATCGTATTTTTGGTAGCTGGCGAGTACCGTGCGCTCGGATCGTTAATGGTGTTTACGGCCATTATGCTTTGGGTCTATCGCTTTTTCTTGAGAAAATGGGCCAACAGCTTTCAAAATAGTACATTGGTCAAATTAGAAAATTGGTATGAACGTCAACTACGCAGTGCGCTTTCCGGGAAGATGCCATACATATTGAGTCTCGGAACTTTTGCGCTGTTGATTTTAGCGTTTATAGGGTTTGGTGCCTCTTTAAATGCCAAACGTACCAAGGTAGAATTTTTTCCTGACAACAAACCCAATCAAATCATTGTATATATTGAATACCCACAAGGTACGGCCATTGAAAAAACCAATGCCATCACAAAACTGATTGAGAAACGTGTTTATAATGTTATCAATGATGAACAATACCGTGAAGGCGATTATAATTTCATGGTAGAAAGTGCTGTATCCCAAGTTGGGGAAGGTGCCGGAGACCCTCAAGCCGATATGGGCTCTGCTGCCGAAATGCCTCATAAAGCAAAGATTACCGCCTCTATGCGCGAATACAAATACCGAAATGGTGCTGACAGTGAGCTACTACGCCAAAAAGTTCAGGAAGCCTTGGTGGGCATCTACCCTGGGGTGTTGATATCTGTAGAAAAAGATGCCAATGGCCCACCTGTAGGGGCACCGATCAATATTGAAATTGAAGGAGAAGATTACAACGAATTGATTGCTGTTGCTGAAAATATGCGCGAATTTATAAACAATAAAAACATTGCGGGTATTGATGAACTTAAAATTGATGTCAATAAAGATAAGCCTACAATGCGCGTCATCATCGATCGTGAAAAAGCAGGTGAACTTGGTGTCAGCGCCGCTCAGATTGGACAGCAACTGCGAAACTCCATATTTGGTGCAAAAGCGGGCATCTATAAAGAAGCAGGTGATAATTATGATATTTATGTGCGCTTTAACGAAGAGAACCGTTACAATCTAAATGCGCTTTTCAACCAAAACATTACTTTTAGAGATAATAAAGGTCAGATAAAAGACATTCCATTATCCACACTTATTAAATATGAAAATACGTCAGGGTTTAGTGCCATTAAACACAAGGCCACCAAGCGTGTGGTTACCGTTTATTCCGCACTAACTCCAGGTTATACCGATGCAGGTGCCATTGTAGCTCAAATTCAGAATGAAATGAAAAGCTACGAAGGAATGCCCGAAAATATCAAAATTGATTATACGGGCCAGATTGAAGAACAAGAAAAACAGATGACATTTTTAATCGGTGCTTTTTTAACGGGACTTGGTTTAATTTTCTTTATTCTGATTTTCCAATTCAACTCTATATCAAAACCTGCCATTATCATGTTGGCCATATTCTTAAGCCTTATTGGTGTGTTTGGTGGTATTGTAATTACAGGAAGTGCCTTTGTGATTATGATGACCATGGTAGGGATTATTTCCTTAGCAGGGATTGTGGTGAATAACGGCGTTGTTCTTTTGGATTATGCCGAATTGCTGATCGATCGTAGAAAACACGAACTCAACCTTGATAAGAGTGATTATTTAGAAACTGATGATCTTTTTGAAAGCGTTGTAAAAGCTGGGAAAGCACGTTTACGACCTGTTTTGCTAACAGCGATAACTACTATTTTAGGTCTAGTGCCATTGGCTATTGGTCTAAATATTAATTTCTTTTCATTGTTCAAAGAGTTTGACGCCGATATCTATATGGGTGGTGACAACGTTGTTTTCTGGGGGCCATTGGCTTGGACAGTGATTTATGGATTATTGATTGCAACCTTTCTTACTTTGATCGTGGTGCCGATTTTATTCTTTTTGGTGACCAAATTAAAAATGTGGTTGCAGGTTAAAATTAAATCGGTCAATAAAGACCTGAATCAGGAATTGGCAGAATAGTGCCTATAATAAATAATATCATAGACCAACGGGCACTGTCCTGTTGGTCTTTTTTTATGGTTCGAATTAATGTTTAAATACTCTTTTAAATCTATTGCGGTATTATCTCCATTGGAATTGAGAGCGCCATGAAATCAAAAGCCTTTGGTTAAAACATACACGGTACTAAACAAATGAGAACTTAGAGACAACCCTGTGGACATTAAACCCACTATTGGTATTTAATGTATTACACCTATTACTGAATAAAATAGTATAAAAAAACACCCTAAAAGCATCATATACATTTAGGGTGTTTTATTATAAATTGTTAAGGCTATGCGCTCTTACTTCTTTTGTTTATCAGGAAATGGGATAGGCTTCACCGAACTATCATGCGCATGGTAATACTCTTCCAATAGGTTCATGGTAGCGATTAACAAGTCTTTTGTTTCCAACAGAATACTGAAATACAAGGTGGTATTCTTTGGACTTGATTCTTCTGTTCGGGTACGCTCTACCTGCTTCTGTATCTTGCCTGTCACCAAGGATATAATTTCCTGTTTCCTCCCAAGAATGATTCCAATTTCCTCAAAGGAATGCGACTCGAAGGCATTTCGGGTGTTATTGAATAAACGCTCAAAACGCTCATCCACTTCTTTCAGCTCTTTTATTTGACTGAACTTTAATTTCTTGTGGTTGTTATGGATGTGTTTGTGGCTCACTTTTGAAATATACTCCAACGATTGGGTCATATCCTGCAAGAACCCTAAAATATTGATGTAGAAATTACTGGCACCAACGCTCGATTCGTCTAAATTTTTAATGAAATAGAAGATATTGTCCCGCAGCTCATCAACCTCTTCAGAGAGCTTTCGAACTTGCTTTTTATTCTTCTTCAATAATGAGAGATCCTGTAAGGCAAGTCCGTTAATAGCATTGGTATAAATCCTATTGCCGCGTTTTACAACATTGGCAATATTCTTTGCACTTTCATAAATTACACCCTGTACCGAGCTACTTTCTGTTTTACTCAAACGGTCTTCAGCTTTGGTCTCTTTTATCTTTTCGCTATGGGCAATAGAACTCTTGATGAGCAATCCAAAAGCCAACAACAATAAGATTGGGAACATGATTTTGATGTTGAGATTCAGCAAGTAGGCTACTAAAGCGGCTGAAAAGAAGGCACTGAAAGCAGTAAAAAACCATCCACCAATCACATTGATAACACCCGCTACTCTATAAACAGCACTTTCTGCGCCCCAAGCACGATCCGCTAAAGATGTACCCATCGCCACCATAAATGTCACGTAAGTTGTGGATAAAGGCAATTTCCAAGAGGTTGCAATAGCAATTAACACTGCTGCCACCATAAGGTTAACAGCAGCCCTTACCAAGTCAAAGGAAGGCAACTCGTGCACTTTATCCCTTGCCAATTTAATTACAGGCGGTTCAAACTGTTTATCAATCTTTGCTTCCCAAGATTTCGGTAAAACATAGGATGTTGCTTGCGATAACCCCATCGCTATCCTTACAAAAACTCTTGATAACGAGTTGGGTTGAAAGCGTTCTTTAGTTTCGCCTTGGCTTGACAAGTCAATTGAGGTTTTAACCACATTCTTAGCTTTTGAAGAAAACCAGAGCGTCACCACCATAATGACACCTGCTACCAACAATAACAACGTCGGTGTTGCTGCAGCTTCACCCAAGCTCGACATGGAGAACTCAGAAGCTGGTAACCCGAGCGTATTGACCGCAGGGTTCGTGAAGTCAGAATAGGCTTGAAAGGCCCCTATGGTAGGCCCGATAAAATTGACCAAATCATTTCCAGCAAATGCAAGCGCTAAGGCAAACGTCCCCACCAGAATGACCAATTTATAAATATTGGTTTTCAAGAATTCAATAACAGCGTAAGACAACAGAACCCAAAAAACCAAGCTGACGGTTACAATATAAAATACCTGATGCTCTAAAAACTCTTTTATGGTTTCACCGCCAATAAGGTCATAGCGCTCGTTGGCAAAGTTGGTACCACCAATACCTTTTATGAAAATAAAATAGGTAATGGATGTCAATGCCAATCCTCCAAATAAAGCCCCTACCCAATTGGCTTTCTTTTCAAAATCATAAGACAGTAATAATCGCGCCACCCATTGCACAAAGGCACCAATAGAGAAGGCTATGACGACAGAAAGCAATATTCCAAAGATAATTTCTGTGACCTTGTCTGTATTGATATAATTGAACACGGCCATATAACCGCCGCCACTGTGACTGATTTTTATCAAAGTCATCGCTACAGCCGCACCAAGCAACTCGAAAACGATAGAAACCGTGGTTGACGTTGGCAGTCCCATGGAATTAAAGAAATCCAACAATAAAATATCTGTCAGCATGACCGCCATGAAAATGATCATAATTTCACTGAACATAAACAGTTCAGGATGGAATATTCCACTCCGGGCGATTTCCATCATGCCACTTGAAAATATCGCGCCGATCCCAATTCCAAGACTGGCAACAATCATAAGCGTTCTAAAAGAAACTGCTTTTGAACCCATTGCCGAGTTTAAGAAGTTGACGGCATCATTACTGACACCAACCACCAAATCAGCCACTGCTAAAATGGCCAAGGCAATGATCATATACAAGTAAAAATTTTCCATAATTTAGTTTAATATTGTTTGCAAATATCCCTACAGTTTTCGAAGCGTATGTTACCTCAACGTTAAGTATTAAAAGTGAATGGCAAATTGCAGTCGCCATAGCAGTTCGTCATTGGATAAGTTCATCGTTAAATAGCTCACATCGGTTTGGACTTTTAAATTATGACCTAAAATATATTTTGAAACACCAAGCGTGTATTGGTTTTGGAGATTTTTGACTATCATGGCATTATCAAAATTGATATTGGTATATCGTCCGGTAAGCTCCCAATTATTTTCAAACACGTAGCCTGCCTGAAAATTAACACCATTTCCTATTTGAACGCTATCGCCGGTCAGGGTTCCGTCAGAATGCTTTGCCAACGGGTCGGCAGCAGTTCTGTCCGCATATTCAGCCATCAATGAAAATCCTTGATATTTAAAAATGGCATCAATAAACAATGTCGAAATATTAGTTTCATAAAATCCTGTATCGGTAATCATATAGGTGCCGCGATTGCTTTTTGTTTTTACGGCCTTGTTGTTGAAGTCGTAAGTGGCACCAATGGCCAATTTTGGGGTAGGCTCTCTGTAGATATCGCCACCTACATAATCGCCTTTTTTTATAAAATCGCCCAACGGCAAAAATTCAAGTCGCGATGTATATTGAAAACCGCCAATATTTCCCGAGGTGATATTGCGTCCTTCGCCTTGCGATATTGCAAATGCCTCCTTAATAATAAAATCTTCGGAAAGTTTAAAATGATGTCTTAATTGAAACCCAAGGTCGCGCTCAACAGCGTAGGCCCCGTTTACAAGCGACCGCTCAACAAGCTGAAGACTGCTTGAAGAGGTGAGGTCATCCCTATTACCAGGAAGTTTTGTCTGTCCGAACCACAATTCGAAGTTTTTATAAAAATTCCACTTCATAACCGCATCCAAAAGGTATCGTGGCGCATTGGAAGTGTATTTTGAGGCTCCAGAAATATCCCGATTAGAAAGACCGATAGACAATTTGTAGGTTAATTTGGGTGAGTAAACAAAACCAGAAAATTTAAGACGTGCTCTTCTGATCAAAAAATTAGTTTCTGCATTGGAAAAACCAGTGTTCTCATCTTCCCAATCTGCAAATCCTTGAAATTGCAACTGCATTCCCACTTTCATAGACCAAGTGCTGTCTTTGGCTTTAAGGTTTAAAATACCATCTCCAAACGCAGGAGCTTTGATCTCTTGTGCATGACCCATTGAAAATATAACAAAAAATAAAGCTAAAAGTGTTGGCCGAAATGTCATTCTATCAGTTCTTTGGCCACAAAGAACTGATTTCAATGTTAATTTAATGTTTCGTAATCGTTAAGTTTTTTAAAAACACCTATAATTAACACTGCTTATCAAAATAATTACTAAAAAAGTACCGTATTAGTGAGGTGAGAAGTCGTCTATAAATTCAGCTTCTTCTACTGGCCATTAAACGTGTTCATAGTAATATTTACGCCAGCTGTTCCAAAAGATTTGATAAGCTCGAAGGCTTTATCCAAGCGTTCTGGCAATTTGGCTTCTTCTTCTGGAGTCCATTCTCCCAAAACATAATCTACTTGTCTGCCTTTACTAAAAGCATCACTAATACCAAATCTAAACCGGTTGTACTTGGTAGTTTGTAATTTGTCCTGCGTATCCTTTAATCCGTTGTGCCCGCCATCACTACCTTTGGTTTTTAGACGAATGGTGCCAAAGGGCAAGTTCAAATCGTCAGTAATCACCAATAAGTTGTCAAGAGGAATGTTTTCTTTGTTCAACCAATAGAGGATGGCCTTTCCACTCAAATTCATATAAGTATTGGGCTTTAACAAGGTAAAATGTCGTCCTTTAAATTTATACACGCTGACATCACCCAACTTTTGAGTTTCAAAACTTAAATTCTCCTTTTTCGCTAAATGGTCTAAAATCCTAAAACCAATATTATGGCGTGTATTGGCATATTCACTTCCAATATTGCCTAATCCTACGATGAGATATTTTTTCATAGTATTTTCTTCTACAGGTGTTGTTTTGTTTGACGATTTGAAAATTGTTTGTAAAAAGCGAAGCATGAAAATTACTTAAAGTGTTTCTGTCAAAATGAAAAATAACGTTTTTTTAATAAAATTTCAGAATTATTCCTACAAACAATCTTCAAGTAAGAAGCAAAACACATTTCAATATATGACTAACCAGAGATTTTATACATCCACCTCAGCAGCTTTCGTGAAACTAAAGTGAGGACAGAGATCCGGTCAATTTTAAAAAATTAAACATTACTGGCCATATTACGAACCGATAAGTTAATGCGACTTCGGCTTTTACAACACAAATAGTGCATGATATTTAATGATACCGCCAGTCCCGACAACAATCGAGAGATATTAGCCCGAAAACCATCGGAAAAAACCAACGTGTTCCAATGGGTCTGTGGCTTTTGGAATATGTCTGCCTCTCGGCAGATAGGGGTTTCACTAAAAAAAGCATCCTGAATAAACAGAATGCTTTTAAATATTTGGTATAAACAAGATTTACTCTTGACCTTCAGCTGGTTTTTCAGCACCTTCAGCAGCTCCTTCCGCGCCTTCTGCACCTTCTTCAAGCTCTTCTTCAAGCTCTTCTTCAAACTCAGCAATACTTGCTCTAGAACGTCTTACTTGACACACTACGGTGTTATCTGGGTGTAAGAATTCATAGTTAGAATTTTCAAGTTCAGTAATGTACAACTTACTTCCAATTTTTAAAGGTGTAATATCAACCTCTATAAAATCAGGTAGATTTGCTGGTATTGCTTTTATTCTAAGCTTACGCTGATTTCTTTGCAATACGCCACCATTTAAAACCCCCTTTGAAGTTCCGATAACATGCACAGGAATTTCCATGGTGATTTCTTTGTCTTCATATAGCTTATAAAAATCGATGTGCAGTATCCTGTCCGTTACTGGGTGGAATTGGATGTCTTGCATAACTGCGTTATAAGACGTTCCGTTTTCTAAGGCAATCACAACTGTATGCGCATTAGGCGTATAAACCAGTTTAGAGAAAGCCAATTCAGGTGCTGAGAAATGCACTGGTTGGTCTCCTCCGTATAATACGCAAGGAACCTGGCCAGCATTACGTAAGGCTTTTGTTGCTTTTTTGCCCACGCTTTCTCTTTGAGATCCGTTGATTGTAATTGATTTCATAATTGTTTATTTATTGTTATTTAATGGTATTATAGAAACTTTTTTGAAAGAGGACCAAGTGTTCTGCTCCAATTCGTTTTCATTTAATTATTAAAGGTTACTATTACTTATTAACTATTGATCAGTTGTATTATTTCAGATGTGGACTGAACTTGTCACAGCCTACATTAAAAACTTTGAGCTGATAGATTTATTATAATGCACGTTATGCATCACCCCAGCAAACAGATCGGCGCAGCTGAGCACTCTAATCTTGTCACTTTTTTGCTTTAGAGGAATGGAATCCGTAACGATCAATTCTTCCAACTTGGAGTTTTCCAAACGCTCGTAGGCATTTCCAGACAATATAGGATGCGTACAAATTGCTCTAACACTCAATGCTCCACGCTCCATCATCAAGTCAGCAGCTTTAGTCAATGTTCCAGCGGTATCTACCATATCATCTACCAATACCACATTTTTTCCAGTCACATCGCCAATCAATTCCATATGCGAAATAACATTGGCCTTTTCACGTTGCTTGTAACAGATGACCACGTCACTCTCCATGGTTTTAGAATAAGCATACGCCCTTTTAGAGCCCCCCATATCTGGTGAAGCTATCGTCAGGTTATCAAGATTCAAGCTTCTTAAATAAGGTAAAAACACAGTAGATGCAAATAAATGATCTACAGGTTTTTCAAAAAAGCCCTGAATCTGATCGGCGTGCAAATCCATAGTAATGATTCGGGTTGCTCCCGCTGCTTCCAGCATTTTTGCTACAAGTTTAGCGGCAATCGGCACTCTCGGTTTATCCTTTCTGTCTTGTCTTGCCCATCCAAAATAAGGCAACACTGCGGTAATATGTCTTGCTGATGCCCGCTTTGCAGCATCTATCATCAATAACATTTCCATTAAATTCTTAGGACCGGGATGCGTGGAACCAATAATAAAAATTCGCGTTCCTCTTATCGACTCTTCATAAGACGGCTGAAACTCTCCATCACTATAAGTGGACGTAATAACATTTCCTAATGGCACTCCAAAGGTTGCTGCTATTTTTTCAGCAAGTTCTGTGCTCTGTGAACACGCAAAAATCTTAGCTTCAGGAACAAAATTAGGCATTGTAATAGTGTGTTTTATAACGCATTAATCCTCGTTTTCTTTAACAGGCTGCAAATTTAACAATTTAATTGAACAGAAAAAGTATAAAAGAAAGATATTTTAGTTGTTAGAAGAAAAAAATTTTATAATTTTGCAATCCAATTTAGAACATCTTTTGCTCAAGTGGCGGAATTGGTAGACGCGCTGGATTCAAAATCCAGTTCTTCGGAGTGCGGGTTCGATTCCCGCCTTGAGTACTGCAAAGGCTTCAACAGAAATGTTGGAGCTTTTTTTATTCTCGATTTTGTCAAAGAGGAACAATGCCATTAATTTCATATCTCAATCTGAAATCTCATCAATTTTTCTTAATTTGTACCGTCAATTGCGATATTCAATAAAAAATAATCCTCATGAAAAAGATTCTTACCTTAGCGTTATGCCTTTCTTTAGCCAATACAGCCATGTCCAAAAATTTGGACATCATTCTGTTAGAAAATCTAACAAGTAAATCTTTCGCTTCATTAGATAGGTATATGATCGACTATTACGGATTTGAAAAGATCAGAAATAATAAAGACAATTTGCAAAGCACCTACGGAAAAACTTACAAACACGACTTGGACAATACGGTTGTCATTAAAGTTATCTCCTCAAATGATACGTCCAATGTTTTAGATGTATCTCTCGCAAAAAATTATAACGTTCAAGAAATTAAAGACCAACTGATTTCAAAAGGATATACCTACACCGGCCTCGAGAATTTCCAATTTTCTGAATTTAAAAAAAACAAGTCCGTCTTTTTAGTTTCTGAAATCCCAAGCGAAGATGGTAAAACCCAAGTCAAAGTGGCATCTGAATAAAAACCCGCTCGCTCACGAAAAAGTCTCTAAATCTTCATTTTTATAGTGTCATTTCTCGCAATTTCAAAAAAACACCCTAAATGGCTTGGGAGGAGTTCCGCTTATCATTAAATTGTGTTTTTTTAATTATGTAAACTAAAACACATACTTATTTTGATGATTAGATACAGGCACTTAGCCTTCTTAACGCTCTTATTAATAACCTTTGCAAATGGCCTCGCTCAAGTTCAAGTTAATGGCGAAATGACCGTACAATTAGAACTGATCAACCCTTCCTCCGAAATTAATAATGGTGTGGCGAAAGTAACGGTCGATGGCGGACAACCTCCTTATCAATACAAATGGAGCAATGTAAGCACTTCCTTAAATGCTGCGGATTCCTTTGGCTTAATTGAAGGCATGCAACATTCTGTAACCGTAAGCGATGCCAACGGAAACACCATCACCAAGCAGTTTACCATACCGGCAGAATCAATTACTGAAATTTTCAATAGTAGCGTACAGCCTGCCGTAGATGTGTTGGGTGCCGTTTTATTTTGGGATGCTTTTGCCGCGCTCGGCATATACGATCCTGTGGTATACACTTCCCATAAAAACGTTGCACTGCCGTTAGAAGATCCAACCAGTGAAGGACAATACCATTTAAAAAATTGGTTGGTTCCCGATGGCAGCCAAGTTAAAAAAGGCGATAAAATAGCCGTACTGTTAAGCCATCAAGACATTGAATTGTCGGTGTATGCTCCAGATACCGGCGCTTTAGAACACCTGGTTGAAGAAGGTTCTGTCATTTCAAGAATGCCCAAACCCGGATCTTACAGGGTGCCACGCTTAGGCGTCATTAATTTTCAAACCCCACAACCTCTTTTACATCCCAATGGCGATACAAAAACCAGCACCATTCCTTTTATAGTGGTCTGGCTTATTTTAGGTAGTATTTTCTTTACCCTCCGTTTGAAATTTGTGAATATCCGTGGTTTTAAGCATTCCTTGGATTTGGCAAGAGGAAAGTATGACGATCCGGATGCTCCTGGTACCATTACGCATTTTCAAGCTATGGCTACCGCGGTATCTGCGACCGTAGGATTAGGAAATATCGCTGGCGTTGCCGTTGCCATTTCTCTTGGTGGGGCAGGCGCAACATTTTGGATGTTTCTCGCTGGTTTTTTCGGAATGTCTTTAAAGTTCGCAGAATGTACATTGGGCGTGAAGTATCGGTTTATTGATGATGAAGGGCGCATATTTGGAGGTCCGATGAACTATTTGCGCTACGGCCTGGAAAAGAAGAATCTTAAGCGTTTAGGGAAATTTTTAGCAATACTTTTTGCGGTGCTGGGGGTTGGTGCTTCCTTTGGTGGTGGCAATATGCTGCAATCAAATCAGGCTTTTAAAATCGTATCAGAGCAGGTTCCAGTGTTACAGGGCCAAGGGTTTTGGTTTGGAATTGTTTTTGCCATATTGGTCGGCGCAGTGATTATCGGGGGAATTAAAAGTATAGCAAAAGTGACTGCGAAAGTAGTGCCTGTGATGGCCATTTTTTACGTGGTGGGCTGTTTGGTGGTCATCGGCTATCACTTCGAATTTCTTGGTGGTGCCTTTGTTGCTATCTTCGATGGCGCATTTTCTGCCCAAGCCATGAAAGGCGGGTTTATTGGGGTGCTCATCATAGGTTTACAACGTGCTGCTTTTTCCAGTGAAGCTGGAGTAGGTTCGGCAGCAATTGCCCATAGTGCATCTAAAACCAATCATCCTATTGCCGATGGTTTCACCTCATTGGTTGAGCCATTTATTGATACGATGCTGGTGTGTACAATGACTGCATTGGTGCTTATTTTCACCGGGAAACATGAAATCAATAGCGGCATGGGCGGTGTAGAACTTACCGCAGATGCTTTCGGAACCGTCATTTCCTGGTTCCCTGCCGTACTTGCACTAGCCGTGGTATTATTTGCCTTTTCCACTATGGTGTCCTGGTCGTATTACGGCATGCGTTCTTGGAGTTACCTCTTCGGAAGAAGTAAAAAGTTGGAATTGGTATATAAAGTTATGTACCTCGTTTTCGTGGTATTGGGAGCTTCCGTCAGTTTAGGCGCCGTTCTAAGTTTTGCCGATATGATGATTCTTGCCATGTCCTTTCCAAATATCATCGGACTCTATATTATGGCTCCCGAAATAAATGCCGATATGAAAATTTATTGGCAGAAATTAAAAGACGGAAAACTCTATATCAATCCGAAATTTATCAAAGCCAAAGAGTGATTATAAAATTTTATAAATTATTGCCTTTTTAACGAATACCTGTTTATAATGAAAAAAATATTCCTCTTTTTGTTTCTTTTTTTATCGTGCAACCTCATGCTTATAGCGCAACAAACCGATGAAATATTGGAAAATGAACTTAACAATCTCGTAAAAGACTTTAAAGGCGATGTGGGTATATACGTCTATAATCTTAAGTCCAATAAAGAAGCTGCAATTAACGCCGACACTATTTTCCCGACGGCAAGTATCGTTAAAGTCCCTATTTTGATTGAGGTTTTTAAACAGATTAAAGAGGGAGGTCTTCATTATAATGACACTTTGGTTTATGATGCCAAAAGAAAGTATGGCGGCTCTGGACTCATGCAGTTTTATAAGGACAGTACTGTTACCGATCTCCGAACTTTAGCCTCATTGATGATTACCATAAGCGATAATACAACGTCGCTGTGGTGTCAAGAGCTTGTAGGTGGCGGATTGGCAATCAATGAGACTATGGCCGATTTAGGTTTGGCCCACACTAGGGTCAACAGCCGAACGGAAGGTAGATCCGAAGACTGGGAGAAATATGGCTGGGGACAGACTACACCCCGAGAGATGACTTCATTATTGATTAAGATGAGGCAAAGAACATTGATTGATGAGGCTTCAAGTGATGAAATGTATCGCATTATGTCTAATTCCTTCTATACGGATTATTCGCTTTCGCAGATTCCGCCCTACGTTCAAACCGCTGCTAAACAGGGCATGGTCAATAAATCAAGATCGGAATTGGTTATGGTAAATGCGCCAAGTGGCGATTATGTCTTTTATATCGCTACTAAAAACAATGCGGATCAATCTTGGGGATTCGATAATAAAGCATGGCAATTGCAACGCAACATTTCAGCCTATCTCTGGAACTATTTTGAGCCGAATTCAGAATGGAAACCTGCAAATGGGTTTGCGGAATTGGTAAAAGGACTGAGGTATTGATTTGTTTCTATTCCTTTTTATGAGGATTTTTATAATCTTCACAAAGAAATCCTAAAACGTGCAAGCATGAAAAATTTCAAACCGATTAATCTTGACTGCAAATTAGAGGTTGAGAGATCTATCTTGTCTTTATTAATACAACTTAAAAGCTCTTTCTAATTCTGCTTTAATATCCTCTCTCACAAAATCAGGTTCTAAAACCTCAACCAAGCTACCATATTTCAATAATTGCTGCCTCAGTTCGAAATTATAACTTACAAAGAGTTTGATCGTGTAAAAACCGGCTAAACCATCTGTTACCACTTCTTGTGAGTGATGCAGTTTTAAAGACTCCAAATAAGGCTTTTGGCTAACATGAAATCGCAGAACCATTCGTGTCGGCTTATGATCACTAAAATTTAAACCAACAGTATGGGATAGTTTCTCATTGGCTTCTTCCGTTTTATTTCTAAAAGGCTTGTTATCTAACACCCTTAATTCCCCTATTCTATCCAATCCAAATACCCGAAAACCTTCTTCAGTTTCTCCTACCACATACCATCTGTTTTGATATTCTTTAAGTAAGTACGGTTTTATGGTATGTATTTTAGGCGCTGTCCTATCGGAATGATAGAAGCTGTTGTGCTGAAAATTAATTTCCTTTCGGTTTTTAATAGCCTCCAAAATGACATCAAAATATTCAAAATTATTGACCAAACTGGTTTCATCCAAGGCCAGAAACTTATGGGTGTCTTTCTCTAAAGTGATGCTTTTATTGAGCAAATTAGATAAAGCGATCCGCTTAAAGATGTTGGTTAAGAATGAAAACTCTTCTGTATTCTCTATTTCTAAGGTGTAGCCTTTCGATTTATCAAGATGAATTTTAAACCCAAGGTCAGCTAGAAACTTATAGTCCCTATTCAAGGTAGAGGTCGAAAAACCTAAACCTTCTTTCTTTTGCTCTGCTTCAATTTGCTTAGTGGTTACTAAATCTGCGCTTTGCAAAAGCTCCAGAATAACTAAATACCGTCTAATATCTTTACTCATAATATTACATTCTTTTACTTTCCCACTATCTGGGAAAGCTACAGTTTAACTTTGTTTCAAACAATAAATAACAAGGAATTATGGATTTACAAAAATCACAATTGGATCAAATTGGCCGCCTATTACAAAGCAGCGCGAACACCTCTGCCGAAATTGCTGAGATCTCTGGCGAAGATAAAACCACGGTAACGCTATTAGGCTTAGGTTTTACATTAGCAATTACTGGATTTCTACGCGTTTTAAACAGTTAGCAATTATTTTGGTATAAGCTCAAAGACCAATCAAAAAATAAGGAGAGCCAATCTTAAAAACCAAATATTTATGAAAGATGAAAAAACAACAGAAACAGGATTAGTAACAACCATTGGGGCAGCAGGTGCCGGCGTTGGCGCACTAATCGCTACGTCTGCAGGAATTGCCTTTGCAGTACCCGTTGCGCTTGGTGCTGGCATAGCTTGTATTGGCTATGCGATAGCGAAGGCTACTAAAGTTTGAATTTATTTAACCCCGAAGTTATAGGCTTTGGGGTTTAAATCTGCTTCTTTTACTACCTGAACAGCATGGCAACGCCGCTCACCACTTATCTTTCATTTATGCCCTTCTTGCTAAAATTTCATTCACCTTCTTTTGAATTCCAACATCTGCATTAATTAAAGTTTTCCGCGCCAATGCAACATTAATTCCGTGATTTGTAATATTATTAGTATTTAATAACCAATCCTCCAATTTCATCTTTCCTTTAGATTGATTAATAGTTCGTAATGTTACGGAAACATTTTCTGGACAGTTAACTACTTCGGCAATTTCGTGATTGGTAAGCCTATCTCTATACGTCATAAAAATAGCTTCTGCAGAACGAATGTGCTCGTAATCATATCGATCGCCACCGCGCAAGATTTCTCCTGTGTAGCAATCGGTGTAAAGCGCGATACCGTTGCCTCCTCTGGCTAAAGCCTCTTGGTGCATTTGGGATTTTACTTTTGTGAAGAGCAAGTCTATTTCGGTGCGGTGGTAGGGGCGGGTTGGGCTATATTCCATTTAAAATAATCTGTTTCTTTAAAATTCATATAAATAATAAGCTACTTCTCTATTTTATAATAACAGCCCTAATTACAGTATTGATCCAACTACCCTAATCTCTTCTTCTAATTTTTGTTTATCCTTTTCTAATTCAGATAATTTAGTTTTGGCTTGTATAAGGTCTTTTTCCCTATTAGCTTTATTTTCAATTGTTTCGTTCATTTTTTCGATGATGGGGCCTAAAAAATCATCTTTAAATTTAGAATTTACTTCTATCATAAGACTATTTCCATTAGCTGTGATTTCTTGTTCTATTGGCTCAAGATCCAATATAGAATAAAAATTACCAATCCATTCTCGCGCATCACTTTTCCCTGATAAAATATTAGCTGCTAATATTGGAAGCCCAAAAGTAGCTCCAACAACAAAGGCACCAGTCACGACAAATGCTTTTGACAATAAGTTATCTTCAGTTTTTGGGCTTTCTTCCGGGACTGGTATTAAATCCATAAAGTTTATTTCTATAATATCCCTGGATAATACATTTCTATAGGATGCTATATAGTCGTGCATATCAAATTCTTCTAAATATTCTTCGACAATTTCATTTATATCACTTATAAAGTCATTAATAACTCTTTTTAAAGATTTATTAATGTCTTTATTACTTCTTTCAAAAAGCCGATCTAACTCTTGTTCAAGACGTTCCAATTCAGAATTTAGATTCAGATGTAAATTTTCTGCATTTAGAACAATTCCGTGATCTTTAATTACCTCCATACATTTCTGCTTGGATGCAAATATTATATCCTTTGTCTTTCGAGATAAACTTTTAATGCCACTCTTTAAAGTTTCTTCAATTTCAATATTATCAATTTTTCTATTAATTTTCCTTTCTGCTTTTTTAGTATTTCTTAATAGTTCTTCTAATTCATTATCTGGCTTGTTAAGAATAGTGAGATTACTTTTTGTTTGCATTAAAGCTTCTTCTAATAACTCCTTTTTATTTTCTGCCTTTTGATCAATGAAATTCTTTGGTTTTTTTAGTAAGATTTCATCTTTAGATTTAAAAATAATGTCCATCAAAGCTTTTTCGAAATCAGGAAACAAACTTTTTTCGAGCATTTCCTTTTGACTGCTAATGCCAAAAACATCGGAAGCTTTTTTGTAATAGAAATCTAAATTACTATCTTTTGATATCATGTCCATATTCATTTTAGACATCAATGCCATACTTGCAGAAAGTAATAAGGGATCCTTTTCGGTGGCTAACTCAGCAATTGAATTATTAGAAAATTCTCTACTTGCTTGAAATAATTGGTTTTTAACATTTGAGACGATTTCAGTTTCTGATTCATTCTCAATGCATAAATCGTATTTATTAACACCTATCAATAGTTTACCAATACCAATGGTCCTTAGCTGATTAAAAATAATATCCTTATCAACTGAATCAAATGCTCTACCAGCATATAGCAACATTATAACAGCATCTGCCTTTGCTAAAAATTCTTTGGTACGCTCTACACGAGAAACAATTGGATCATTAAAACCAGGTGTATCCACAATTTCAACACCTTTCAAATAATCTATTGGCATATAAATTTTAACCGATTTAGTAATAGCAATGTATTTACCATCTGCTCCAACATAATCAATCAATTTATCAAAACTATCCTCTTTTTTAGTACCTAACAGATTTCTAATTTCAAATTCAATTTTTGAGGATTTTTCTACTATTTCTTGTGCTGCCTTTATTTTTGATTTTTGATTTTCATCTGCTTCTATTTCATTTAAACTTCTATTTGCAAGATGTTTTAATTCCTCCCATTCGTTTGACGTATAAAATTCAGCTTCTAACTTTTTTTGTTCTCCATAGGTTATTACAGAAAGAGATGCGGTCATAGGAGTTGTTGCAGCAGGCAAGACTTCCTCCCCATACACTAAAGCATTCAAAAAGGTCGATTTACCACACTTCATTTGCCCAATAACCCCAATAGTTAAGACATCGGTTTCAAGCTTTGTAATTATGTCACTATATTCATCATTATCTATCCATTCAAATTCGTGAGCTTTTTTAGCATATTGTTTAAATTGCTCTTTTTTATCAGCTATATTTTTAAATATATTTTCACTCATAATTAATTTAATAATTTTGGGTTATAAGCATTTACTAATTCCATAAAGGTTTTTCTTGATTTTGATAAATAGTCGATATAATGTTTTATTTCATTTGTTTCGTCAATTTTCATAGAATAATTTTCGCTATTAGATCTAAACTCATTTATATTGTCTGGTAGACTATTTGTAGACTCTATTATTTGACTCATCCCTTTTTCAAATCTCCCATAATCACTCTCTTTTATTTTGTAATAATTTTTACTAAAAAGAGGATATTCAAATGAAATAACATCATCCATGTCCTCAAGTGAGTGTCCAATATTTTGTATTGTTTGTTCTAATATAGATATGCTATCATCCACGTCATAATTAAGGTCTATTGTTTCCTTGTTTAATTTATTTAATGAAGCTTTTGATATTTTTAATGTTCTGTTAATTTCTTCATTTACTCTACTAATAACTTTTGGGCTTTTTTTAGGTGCTATGCCATTAAGTATACCCATCAACTCATCTATCTCATATTTGTGAGAAAATAAGATTACTTCTTGATAGTTAATACAATTTTTATTCAATGTCTCTTCTATTTTCGTTTTTAAATCATTTAAATCATTTTGACTTTTAGTATCAGATTTATTTATAATAATATAAAGCGGTACTTTTTGAAGATTCTCTTTAATAACGTTCATAGAACTATTGTTTATTTCTCCAGTGTTGGCATCAACAACCCAGAATAAAGCATCGGCCTCTTTTACAACCTCCGTGGTTTTACTAATAATTTCATCACTATTTGAGCCAAATCCAGGCGTGTCTAAAATAGAGATATCAGATAAGTTTTTATTGCTATAGGAAAGCACAAAATATTTCACAAGCGAAGAAATATTGATATCATCTAAAACTGATTTTGTTACTTTTTGAAATGATTCTACAGAAATATTTTTTAAATCACCAGAAGGTGAATAGAATTGGCAATTAAAATCTATTCCTTTTGAAATATAAGTTGGAATTGCGGTAGTTTCTGTAGATTTTACAGGTAATTCAACAGCATTGGGATCATCTTGTTTTAGAATTCTATTCACAATCGATGTTTTTCCTGCAGAAAATTCACCAACAATGGCCACTACTCTTTTGTCCTTTATCCAGGTTTTAACCTCTTGATTTCGCCAGTTCCAACAGTCTTCTAAAAAATCATCTGAAATAAAATTGTTCTCCAAATACCCTAAAGAATATCGTAAGTCATTACTTATAGTAGAATAAATCTCCCAGGTTTTATGAGCAACTTCTATGAATTTTTCGTTCACCGCATTATTTGCATTTAAAATATCACTAACAAAGCTTAAACTTTCTTTCTGTACCTTGTTTTCATTTTCAGTTTCTTCTAGTTTTTTTAAATTTTGTTGATAAGTTTCGGTAATTTCCCTTTTTTCCTTTTCAATTACATAAACCTTTTCATCTAAAGCACTTACTTCTTCTTTTACTCGATTGTTGCTTTTCTTTAGGTCAGAAATCTCATCTTCTAAATCTTCAATTTCATCTTTCAATTGAGTAATTTCTTCATCTAATTCTTTTAGTTTCTCATCACTAGTTTGATCTGAATCAGAAATTATATCACCATCAGTCTTTATAGATTTATTTTCTTCTTCATACTCGGAAATCTTAGCTTCCGATTCCGTCAACTCTTCTTTCAGTTTAGAAATCTCATTTTCTAATATGAACAAATCCTCGCTTGTTGAATTCTTTACCTGGATACTATTGTCTTTCAGTGATTGGTTAGTGTTTAATTTTTTTTCCTTTCTAATTTTCGGGGCAAAAAAAAAGCTTAAAATTGCTCCAAGTAATAATGCTACTACGGCAATTATAATTGTTAGATAATCCATTTAAATTACTTATTCAGTTGACTTTTTAATTTTGCTATTTCATCTTTTTTTGCTTTGAAAAGCATTTCATACTCTCTAGTAATTGACGAAAACTTCTCGTTTTCTTCCTTTAAGTATTGATTTTCCTTTTTTAATTTAGAAAGATCAAAATGTAAATCATCAATTCTATCTTCAGTTGAGTCATTTTCTTTTAGTGTTTTTTTTAATTCATGACCTTTTAATTGTAATTCATACTCCAAATCCTTCAGCTCTAAAGAAGCTGTTTTTTGTTGTGTTAGAAGATTCTGATTTACATCATTAAGTTGCTGTTTTAAAGCTTTGTCACTTTTCGAAAAATAAAAATAACATGCTCCTCCGCCTACAGCTGCACCAATAATAAATATTAATCCACTCATATTAATTATGATAGTTTTTCTAAATATTGTCTTAGTGATTTCATGTAAGCATCAAAACCTTCTTTTTCATTCTTTTTCAGTTCTTCTAACTCGATCAAATGTTCTTCGATTTGATTGATGGTTATAGTTGCCTCTTGGTTTAATGAATTTCGCATATCATTTAATAGATTACTAGAAATAGTCTTTAACTTATTTTTGAACTCAGGATTAAGAGATTCTCTTAAAAAGTTATTTATCATTCTTTTCCTTTCTGGCTTCCCAATAATTCCATCAGTTGCGGTGCTAATAGCACCTTCCATAAATCCGAGTTTTTGATTGGGCTTTATCATTTGTCCAGCTTGTTTATTGTAGTCATCATAGGTTTTCACATGCTTTTTGTAATGTTCCATATATTTACCAGCATGTTGAGCCTGTTCAGCTATTTTTTTTCTTAAACGTCTATTTGAATGCATACTAGCAAGATCACTTGCAGTATCTGCGACGTTAATAGCTGTTGTAGCTTTGTTTGCTAAACTAACGGCTGCTGCTGTTCCTGTTGCTGCTGGTGCAGCACCTGTAGCTGTAGCTGTAGCGGCTGCTGTTGCGCCAGCAGCTCCTGCAGTTACTACAGTTACTGCGACTGCGCCAATTACCGCTGCGGTCTTTATACCTGTTGCTATATTCTTAACGGTACTCTGACCTGCTTCAGATAAATTCATTCCGTAAGATAATTGGCCAATACTAATACCTGAAAAATCTATACCTTCTATTGACCTCAATGGCACTAATTCTGAACTTCTCCTTTCTGACGCTGTCATATATAGCTTTCTTTGAATTTCCTTTTGATAATTTGAGAAAACTAAATTAGCTGTACTATTAATTATGCCAACGGCTTCATTATCTATATTCTCACTATTTTTAGTAATTAAACTATTCAATTTAGAATGTATTTGGCTCTCAAACTGTTTAACAGCATCATACTCAATATCATCTATTTCATTCTGGATATCATGAATTAGGTTATCTATGGCGGTTATTGTCCTATCGAGCTTCCTCCTTTCATTTTTTATTTCATCCTGAAAATTAGATTCAGAGCTTGTATTCTCTATTAAGTTTTCAATGTGTGCTTTCAAATAATGAGCTGTTTTTTCTATCCTATATCCTAAAGCTTTATTAATAATATTATTTTTGTCATCCTGAATTTTATGCATTAATTGAAAAAACTCATCTAAATCATTATTCTTTGCGGAAATACTGATAATATTATCTAAATCTAATCCGATGTGTTTAGTTATATATTGCTTAATACTCTCTAACTCTTCTTTAGTTTTATCATCTTTTTTGGTCAACACTAAATACAGCGGTAAATGCACTATGTTATTTGTGCTAATAAAATCTAAAAGCGAGTTGGTAATTTGTTGATTAACATCCGAAAATAAAAATATTGCATCTGCCTCAGGCAAATAACTACTTAGTGCTTCTAAATGCTTAGGATTATTTGAAGATATCCCAGGCGTATCAACCAAAATAGTTTTGTTTGCTATTTTCTGACTCGTATCGTATATTTTAATGCGTTTTACATTATTTAAGTGATCGTTTTTTATAGAGGTAATATCCTCTACATCTTTCACGACCCCATTTTCAAATATGATTTCAGCCTTTTCTTTCTCTTTGCCAAAATAGATTTCATAAATAACTGAAGTTGTTGGCTTAGTAGCCGTTTCTAGTTTCTTCCCTTCTGTTAATTTATTAATGAAAGTCGTTTTTCCTGAACTAAACTCTCCAACAATTGGTAATATCAATTCTGATGCATCTGATGCTAACCGATTCTTTATATAAATCAGCTCTGCCAATACATCATTCGATTTTAAAGAACTAGCAACTTCTATTAAATAGTCTAATTTTTCCATTCTATTTTTTAATTTTTTCTATTAATAAATCTGCAATAACAATGTTATATTTAAATGTTGGATTTACATATAAAGTAAAACTTTTATATTCTCACGAAAACCAACCACCCCAAACTCAAATATCCCTCAGGCTTCAAGTCTATCCCATGTACTCTCATAAACGCCTTATGTATTTTATCAACCTCATCAAAAGGATTGTTAAACATACTGCTGATCTGCACCGTTAAACCAGCATCAACAAACTCGCCTTGCACGTTCATTGCGCGTTTTGTTTTAATTTCAAATGTTGCCATATAAATTGTTAATGGTTATTAGACAAACAAATCCTCTTCTGAAATCTTTTCCCACTTATGGAAAGCAACTTCAGCGTTTTTATTACCACTAGTACAGGTAACACGCGTATTTAATTGGGAATTTAGAGTATCATTTTTTGAGATACCACATTTTAAGCAGGTGTAGGTAGCCATAAATCTAGGTTTGGGCATTTTAGGTTGGTAAATGTTCAAAACTATATTTGAAACGGACAAAATATGTCTATTTCAAAACAATTTCGTTGCTACTGCAATTTTAGAAGATACTTTTTCCATATTTTGGGGATACTAAGGTATGAGATAATGAACCTAATCTGTTTTATCCATTCCGCTCTATTTCATGATTTTATTAATGGCCGATTTAATTAACACTACTGCAAATAGCTGATAAATTAATGAAAAGACAGCTATAGGTATACTGGTTCTGGATGCCGTAGCCACAAAGGTCCATACCCATAAAACACCCGAAACAATGAGCCAAACAGTTGTTGAACCATCGGCAGCATCAATCATAACTATTCCAAACCATAAACAACCCATTGCAATTAATCCTCTAATTATTACGCCCAAATTAAATATGTTATAGTCATATTTATCAAGCGCCGTAGACCATAAATAATATCCGAGCACAAAGAATAAAATAATTCCAATTACAATTCCGATGATATATACTGCTGTCATTATAAAATATTTAAGAGGTTAAAAATTTATTTGTTTTAATGTTGTTCTATATTTTAACTTGGTTTCTCGAAAGCATTAGCGCTAATGCTCTACTTTAATAATGCAATGATAGACACATGCTTTCCCATATAGTGGGAATATTGAAAAGTAGACGTTCTTTTTGTGTTTAAAAATCAAAACAATACATAAAACAAAGGATATACAGGGAAATGAAGATTAGAAATGAGGGATTAGAAGATGGAGTGGAAAATTGAAATTGAAGTTGAAGTGGAAATTGAAATGGAAGTTGAGAGTGCAGTTAGAAGATATGATTTAAAAAAAGTTAGATTAGGCGGTAAGTAGTAATACCCTTATAAAACTCTTAGTGTAGCTTCACAAAACTTCAGTGTTTTTGTAAAGGTGACATCCTATTTGTAATATGCCACAATACAGCTCAAGTGCTGCTTTACATAATCCTTGACATGCTCTGGACTGGTAACCCTGACCCATTGGTTGTATTTTAAAACCTCCATTAAAAACTCATAATTGGGTTCCAAAAACACTTTAATTTCACCCCAAATATTTGAATTGCCATAATCCAATTCGGGGGTATTCATCTCCTGAGGATAGGCCACTATTTTTTGGGAATGATGAAGGGGATTGTTTTTTAAATACTTAAAATGATGATTGGCCACTTGAATGTGGATCCATTCTGGAGATATATCCGTCTTAAGAATACCGATGGCATGCTTAAAATATTCAAAGGAATTAAAGGCAATTGGGTGTTTGACCTCCTGCTTTGTAATACGCAGGTTGGTCATCCGCTCATCCAAACAAAAAGCATATATGCCCACTTTTTTGTTATGCGCTATTAAATACCATGACTTTTTAACTTCTTTTAAATGAAGCGGTTGAAAAAACCCCGTTATAGCCTGAAAACCATTATCATCATACCAACCACGGTATTCCAACTCAACTAAAAACTGATGCTCTATAGCGTGGATAAGTGGCACTAAATCTATTTCGGGCCCTAAAGAAGTGCGAGACGTTGTAACATGGGCTTTCCAAGAATGGGCATGATGATGAAGCAAATAGATTTCTGTTTTTTCGTAAACATCTTTTAAAACATCACTTATTTCATAACCTTCAATATAATAGCCATAATTGCGCTTAAATAATATTACAGTTTGATAGTAGGACTTTATTTTTTCCAGATCACGTTTAACTGTTTTTTGACTATACTGATTTAACTTGTCGTAAAGCGCATCATCTATATTATCAACACGCAATTGATCAAGTGCTTTTTGCAAATCGGGAAGTGGCACATAGCCGTTTTTCTCAATTCCGTACACTTTAGGATTGGAGATGATACGTAGAATATAGTATCGACGGAGAAACTCTGGGGTCATAGCGATATTTATAAAAACGAATGTAATAATTTACTTTCAAATCGTTAAAAGTTTTCAGTTTTAATATATTTGGCTGCCTAATTATTCCCAATGACCTACGTTTTTAGCAAACAGGATTTTATAGCGACCAAATGGTTTACGCTCGAAAAGATCATTCAACTCATTTCCGGTGTTTTTATAGTACCAAAAATTTTTAGCACATTAGGAACTGTTGATATTGGACGACTCAAATTTGTTGAATCTGTTTTGGAACTTTTATCGCCATTATTTTTGCTTGGCTTGTCCGCCATATGTATCCGAGAAATTATTTTTTATTCAAAGTTCACGCAGCGTATTTTGGCCATGGCGTTTTATCTGCGATTGATTAGCTGGAGTGTGATATTTTTAGGAATCATCCTCTATTTTAATTTTACCGAAGAAAGTCCCTTAACAGGATTATACCTCATCATAGCGTGTAGCTATTTATTTAAATTGACCAATGTTTTTGAATATTATCTACTTGCTAAAAAATGGACGAAAATAATTTTTATCAGCAAGATAACGAGCTTAGCTATAATTGTAGCATTGCAATACTACGGGGTTAAGAACCAATTTGATGTGTACTATTTTGCAAAGCTCATTGTTTTTGATTTCCTCATACAAGGGTTAATATATATCATCATTCTGAAGCATAAAAAACTTGTGCTATTTAGGCAATGGACATTTTCTTGGACCTTGGGAGCATCCTTATTAAAAATGTCATTCCCATTGATCATTTCCAACGCACTAATCATGTTTTACATTACTATTGACGAATTATTTCTGAAATATTACCATGGTGACCATGCTAACGGCATTTTTGCCACAGTGCAATTTTTGGTCATCATTTTAAGCTGGAATATCGGCTTTTCTGTCATCAATGCACTATATCCATCTTTGGCGGAATCTTATAAAAGCGATAGTTATCGCTATCAGAAAAAAATTAAAAGCCTTATCAAGTTTATGTTAATTTTAGGACTGTCCATCGGTGCCATATACACTTTATTCGGCAGTATTATTCTGGATAAATATTTCACAGCTTCCTATGCTGAAGCAAAACTTCCATTATTAATTTTCTGTTGGGCTCCCCTTTTTATTTTTATAGGAATGATTTACGAGAAGCATTTGGTCAACACTAACGATTTACAAAAAAACGTGTACCGATTTATTTTGGGATGTTGCACAAACCTCATTTTATATTATTTGTTAATTCCCACTTGGCATGCAATTGGGGCAGCAATAGCTGTGTTAACAAGCCATTTTGTTACCAATATACTATATGTTTTTATCGATAAAGACAGCAGAAGACAGGTGCTGAAGCTGTTTTAAGTAACTATGAAAGATTCTTTCTAATAATCGTAGTGTTTGACCCTATCCGCAAAGGCCTATAACTATTTTGAACCAATATCCGATTGGAAGCCTACAAATGCGTTTACAGATTTGGTGACTACATTAAGATATTAACGCTTTCAACCTATCCACCGCTTGCTCCGCAGTAATATCACGTTGTGGGGAACCAAACATCTCGTAGCCTACCATAAATTTCTTTACTGTGGCGCTTCGTAATAATGGCGGATAAAAACTCATATGCCAATGCCAATGTTCATTATTCTCACCGTTGGTTGGTGCTTGGTGAATTCCACTTGAATACGGGAATGAGGTCTGAAACAGCTTATCATAAGCTTTAGTGATTTTTGAAATAGCATCTGCAAACGCCACCCCTTCGTCATCTGAAAGTTCTGAAATATCTTTGTAATTCTTTTTAGGTGCAATCATGGTTTCAAAAGGCCAAATTGCCCAGAATGGCGTGAGTACCACAAAATCTTCGTTTTGATAAATAATACGCTCATTCACTTCCAATTCCTGCTTTAGATAATCTCCCAAGAGACTACTTTTATTTTGGTTATAATAAGCTTGTTGATGCTGATCTTTCTTCTCAACCTCATTAGGAAGTGTAGATTGACTCCAAATTTGCCCATGCGGATGCGGATTGCTGCAGCCCATGACCGCTCCTTTATTTTCAAAAATCTGAACGTAGTTAATAAGCTCGTTGGCGCCTAACTCTATATATTCATTTTTCCAAGCTTCTACAACTTTAGCAATATCCTGAACGTCCATATCTGCCAAACTCTTTGAATGGTCAGGACTAAAACAAATAACTTTACAAATCCCTTGTTCGCTTTCTGCTCTAAACAACCCGTCGTTTACAGAAAAATTAGGTGACGTGGTCTGTAGTGCCGCAAAATCGTTCGTAAAAATAAAGACATCTTTATAATCAGGATTTTGCTCGCCATTAATTCGCGTATTGCCTGCACACAAATAACAGCTTGGGTCGTGCGCTGGGCGTTCTTCATCAGAAATTTCCTCATTCTGTCCCTGCCATGGCCGTTTTGCGCGATGAGGCGATACCAATACCCATTCGCCAGTAAGGATATTGTAGCGTTTATGTGAATAGTCTTGTAAATTATTGTCCATGGTATTTTCTGTTATTTTAATTTCACTTTTCAATAGGGGTTCTCCGCTTAAAATAGTAAAATATTTAAAAATTCAAAAGAGCATTCAACTTTCTTAAAGCTGAAAACACCTGTTTTTCTATCAATTGAGTCTTGATTCTTAGTTCTTTGCTCTTTATGTCTAAGTCAATTTACCAAATGTGTTCCTTGAGAAAGTTTCACTTCATAAATAGAGCAGTCTCTTCCAAATTCATCTTTAAAGTTTTCTGAGACTTGCTTTTTGAACTTCTCCATGCCACTCTTTCTCACCAAATTTATGGTGCAACCGCCAAAGCCACCGCCCATCATCCGAGCGCCAATAACATCGGAACTTCCCTGTGCTTGGGTCACCAAAAAATCGAGCTCGGTGCAGCTCACCTTATATTGAATGCTCAACCCATCATGCGATTGGAAGAGCAAACTGCCCAAAGTACCCAAATCATCTTTTTCAATGGCTGCCGCAAATTTCTTTACACGATTGTTTTCTTCAATGACGTACAAGGCCTTTTGATAATCTTCCTCAGATATATCCTCTTTAATTTTATCTAAATCGGAGGTTGTAGCATCCCTTAGCGCGACAATTCCAAGCATTTCAGATACGTTTTCACAAACGGCACGGCGATCGTTATAGGCAGTTTCAGCTAAATCATGCTTGACATTGGTATTGATCAGCATCAATTCGTAGTCCTTAAAATCGATTTGATAGGGTTTGGCAGTCACCGTCCTACAATCTAAAAGCAGCGCACTGTCTTCTATGCCAAACATACTGGCATATTGATCCATAATGCCACATTTTACACCCGCAAAATTGTGTTCTGCCTTTTGGGACACATAAATCATTTCTTCTTTTGTCAGACCGAGATTGAAGAGCTCATTCAATCCAAATACAAAACTATTTTCTAAAGCTGCCGAAGAAGACATACCGGCACCACCCGGGATATTTCCAGAAAAGACACCGTTAAAATTACCGACTTCCTTACCAAGAACCTGCAATTCAGCAACGACGCCCAGGATATAGTTTCGCCAATCGCCATTTTTTAAAGGTTTAATATCATCCAAAGAAAACTCATAAAGTTCGCTTTTATCTACTGCAAAAACCTTACTGTTGCTGTCTTCACTCTTTTGAATGGCCAATGCAATTCCTTTATCAATGGCAGCTGGGAATACAAAACCTTCGTTATAATCGGTGTGCTCTCCTATCAGATTGATCCGCCCAGGCGAAAACACAATTAAAGGTTCTGATTTAAACTGTTTTTGAAAAGAGCTTTCAACCTCTTTAACCAAATTTGCAATCATCGTATCGTTTTTAGTTGGTGTAAACTTTTAAAGCCCAGTCGATTTCGAATGTTTTTCTAGGCTCTAAGAATTTTAATCCTATGTTATTATTAAAGCTATCAGAAACTCCCGTAGTTGGTTCAATAGCAATTATATGTTCTTTTGGCGGTGTGTAGAGCTGTAAAAAAGCATCGGTTTCCGACGAGGACAGCACTAATTTGTAAAATGGTGTATCAAATTTTACGTCGGTGCCTTTTATCTGCCAACAATCGTCTAAGTCTTTATTTTTTAAAACTACGGAATCAATAGGAGATATCGGCTCTAAATGGGATCCAATATTACGTTCACCAATATTCAATTTGTGTTCACTTTCAAATTTAAGAATACTATTTTCAAGATTTTCGCTCAAAAAGTAGGGATGCCAACCTATGGTGAAAGGAAAAGCAGTTTCCGATGTGTTGATTACCGAAATGTTTATATTCAGACCAGTTTGGGTAAACGTATATTTTAATTGCATCTTAAAAGTAAACGGAAAACCAGCCTCCACCTGCTTGTAATCATATTCCATGATAATTTCAGCACGCTCCTTCTGAACCGATTGATGCGTCACTAAAAAAGTTTTGTTATATACCAATCCATGTAGCGCATTATGCTCTTCTTTTTGATTTGGGTTCAGTTGAAATTCTTGGCCCTTAAAACGGTATTGCCCATCCTTTATCCGATTTGCGAACGGGAACAATATAGCAGAAGCATAGGTAGTATCATATGTTAATGGTGCCAAATCAACAATGAGCGGCACGTTATCTAAAGTGAGTTCTTGCAAACTGCCGCCGTCATTAAGGTATATCTTAGCATACACGCCTTGAGCAACATTCTTTATTTCAACACTTCCCGACTGATCATTTTGTGTGATACTGTACATAATATAGAATTCTTAAACACTAATTTCTAAGGCCGATCTCATTTTAATGCATTTCGCTTCGAACAAATCAGATGCAACGATCTTTCAATAGTTTCTAATGGTCTCCATTTTTGATTTTTATTAGGTTTTATTGACCTCATCTGAAACCGCAGTATTACAAATATATAGAAAAGCCTTACTAAAACATTTTTTGTTTTTAAGAAATTAAAATGTAACCATAGTCAAACGGAATATTTACATATATTTGAAATGAAAAACTAAACTAACACAATCAATTATTTATGGCATCAGGTTTTCATTCGTGGGATTATGTGGTCTTTATTGCCTATGGAGCACTTATTTTAGGCGTAGGCTTATGGGTTTCCAGAGATAAAAAAGGGCACCAAAAAAATGCAGAGGATTATTTTTTAGCAAGTAAATCATTGCCTTGGTGGGCAATTGGGGCGTCATTAATTGCTGCCAATATTTCGGCGGAGCAGTTTATTGGGATGTCTGGTTCCGGTTTTGCACTGGGTATTGCTATTGCATCCTATGAATGGATGGCTGCCTTAACACTTCTAATTGTTGGAAAGTATTTTTTACCCATTTTTATTGAAAAAGGACTTTATACCATTCCAGAGTTTGTTGAAAAACGTTTCTCAACAAATCTGAAGACCATATTGGCTGTTTTTTGGATCGGTCTTTACGTCTTTGTAAATCTCGCTTCGGTACTTTATCTCGGTGGTTTAGCTATAGAAACAATTATGGGCGTAGATATGATCTATGCCATTATCGGGTTAGCTTTATTTGCAGCGGCCTACTCTCTTTATGGGGGATTATCTGCTGTGGCATGGACCGATGTCATACAGGTGGTTTTCTTAGTTTTAGGTGGTTTGGTAACCACATACTTGGCCTTAAACACCGTATCTGGAGGCGAAGGTGCCATGGCAGGTTTTTCAGCTATTTTGGACGCAGCACCAGAAAAATTCCACATGATACTCGATGAGGCTAATGATAATTTCAACAATCTTCCCGGAATTTGGGTACTGGTAGGAGGCTTGTGGGTGGCCAATCTATATTACTGGGGATTCAATCAATATATTATTCAAAGAACTTTAGCGGCCAAATCTTTAAAAGAAGCTCAAAAAGGTATTTTGCTGGCAGCGTTTTTAAAGCTCCTCATCCCATTGATTGTTGTCGTTCCTGGTATTGCGGCTTATGTCATGATTAATGATCCGTCTATTATGGCCACTTTGGGTGAAGCAGGCATATCAAACGTTCCCACTTCAGACCAAGCCGATAAAGCCTACCCGTGGTTATTGCAGTTTTTACCTACCGGATTAAAAGGGATTGCCTTTGCGGCGCTTGCGGCAGCGATTGTATCATCGTTGGCTTCCATGATCAACTCGACGTCCACCATTTTCACCATGGACATTTACAAACAATACATCAATAAAAACTCATCTGATAAGATGACGGTTGGTGTGGGCCGTATTTCGGGCGCAATAGCCTTAATTATCGCCGTTATTGTAGCACCACTTTTAGGAGGTATCGATCAAGCGTTTCAGTTTATTCAAGAATATACTGGTATTGTAAGTCCGGGAATTTTAGCGGTATTCATATTAGGTCTATTCTGGAAGAAAACCACCAATAACGCTGCAATTTGGGGCGCCATTCTATCCATTCCAATTGCCTTAGTGCTTAAGTTTGCGCCAATTGATGCGTTAGAACCTTGGATGCATCAAATGGGAATCACGGCAGTGCTCACCATGCTCATCATTATCGTATTGAGCTATCTTCAAAATAAAGGTGCTGACGATGCTAAAGGTATAGTGTTTACAAAAGACCTATTTAAAACGACGCCTTTGTTCAATGTAGGTGCGATGGTCGTTTGTATTATTACCGCAGTTTTATACGCATTGTTTTGGTAATGGTAGATTAAAAATTATCATCATTTAAAACAAAGCCCTTTCTCTTATCCTGAGAAAGGGCTTTATCGTTTTAACAAAAATGTCGATTGTGGAAAAGAAATCAATGTCCAAAATCTAAAATACTTAACTGAACGACCAAACACGATATTAGGTAGTTAATTGGTCTAACTTTTCATGAAAGAAGCCGACTCAAAACTATTTGATGGGCTTCTTAAATGTTTTAGTTTGGAACAATAGTCCACGCACTAATTCACATCGAATTCTTTACTCCTTAATAAATTTACCTACCAATTCTGCAGTATCTGTTTCTACCTTCACAAAATAGAAACCCTTTGGTAACCCTGACACCTCAATGGAGTTTTTATCGATTTTTGCAATATTCATTACTTCCTTCCCCGTAATATCATAAACTTTATATCCTTTGATTTGGCCATTGTTTTCTAAATGAAGGGTTAAAACATCCTTGGTCGGATTCGGATACAGCATAAATTTAGGACTTGTAAACGCACTGACGCTTAACGTATTTGCTACCATCACGCCATAATCATCCGCACGTTGTGCCAACCCATCGCCACACACCACAGGGGCTTTAGTATATTCTGATATAACCCGCATCCTCAATATGGTATTTAGGGTAGCCGTAGCAGGTGGAGTTATACTGACTGAAGGTGAGCCGATTGAATTGACCCCAATATCATGAGTTAAAACACGTTCATTGACTCCATGACTGTTTGAAGTTTCAAATATGCCATTATTGTCCCAATCTATCCATACTTCGGTATGTTGTGTACCACTATCTCTTGATTTGTAGGTGACCACTAAATCATAAGAAGACCCAAGATGAATAGTTGTGTTATCAGAACAGGTAAAATCTTGCATGGCCGTTTTTGGAATAAAAGTATAGGTTTCTTTGTTGATGGTATTAAATGACACATTGGTAACCCCGAGACCATAATCCTGGTCATTATTATAACTGGTGAGATCACACGCGGACACCATTCCTGCACTAACAGTTATACCTTCCGCTTTGGTTAAACTGGATGCTCCATGTGCATTTGTAATGGCAAGCGTTACATCATAAATGCCAGCGTTATTAAATATTATATTAGGGTTTTGATCCGTTGAAGTATAAGGTTCATCCACGTTGTTATCGAAAGTCCAAAGAAATGATGTATCGTCGTAACTAGTATCCGTATAACTATTGGGCGAACAGGTTGATTGATCGTAAAAACTCACCTCTTCTCCCAAACATGCAAGGTCCAATTGAGATGTGAACTCAACTTCCACTTGCGAAGTTGGCGTTAATGCCGTGCTCGTTAGGAAAGAAGCTCTCATGCCATTCAGTGCAGTATTCACGACCGCTCTTTGTCCTCCAGTAAATTCATTGCGGCAACTTGTATAATTCATATAATTACTCATGTGATCTTGATGTGTCCCTGTATTTCTTCTGAAGCCTGTATCCGGGTTTGTTATTTGATCAAATGACGCGTCACATTCATTAGAATCACTATTGTCACAATAAATAGGCGGATCTATTGCGCTTATTCTCATATGGCTTGGCGTATCAAAAATACCATCGTCACCACATTGATCACCCTTTCCATCTCCTTTAGAGTCGTCCCCGTTAAAAGTATGGGGTAAGTTAAAGGCATGTCCTAACTCATGAGCAAAAGTACTGGAAAATTCATCTAAATACGAGCAGCTTAAAACTACCGTACCATCATAAGGTCTACCATGCGCCGACGCAAAATATGCATATCCTGCGGTATATGATTCTGAACCGGCATTATAACAATTCTTGCTGTCAATTTGATCTACAATCCAAACATTATAATATTTATTTGGGTCCCAAATGCTGTATTCCTTAAGAGAATTTACACCGCCTCCAGCGGTATAATCTTCAATCCCGTCTGTGCTATCTATATTAACGCCGTTACTGACATACTCAGTTACACCACTCATATCTATCCTCAAAATACCATCGGTGCAATTTCCGTCTTCATCTTGAACAGCTAAAACAAATTCAATGTTCATATCTACGCCCACCCCATCACCAAGTGAACCCTCTGTTTTTCTCCAATAATTATTCAGATACCTTATACCTCTTTTCACATCGGCATCAGAAATATTAGTACCAATCCCAACAGGCTCGCCTTTATGCATAACGTGAACTACAATTGGAACTTGTATAACACCGTTGGCCGATACACCTTTTTGCATGCTCACTTTTTGCATAGATTGTAGAGTACGCTGATGACCGGCTCGGTACTGAGCATCTTCTTTCATTTTCTGATCATGCATGAAATCTGTACCACAAAGCTCTTTATTAATGGTGATGCTTTTAGTTTCAACTGTTCCTTTGTGGGAAATATTCGCCGGTAGAAGGTTTTGCCCATGATTTTGAAGGGTAAAAAAAAGAACGGCGAAAATGGTTGCGAAAAAATTATAGCGCTTTTTCATAACTGAGGGTGGATTAAAATTAATAAGAACGACCCTACCAAAATAATTATAATAAACTTCAAAAACAAGCGTTTTTCAAAAATAAATTGAAATAAGTTACTCATTTAGTGATAGTTACGATAGAGAAAGCAATTAACAAACCTATAGACAGAATGAAGTTTATTGAATTTTTACAAATGGAAATTTATGATCAAAACGCATCAACTTTGGTCAGCACAACCTGCATAAATGTGCTTTTCAACTAAGCAGTGAGGCTAAGTTTCTTAGACGTACTCTTTATGACAATATAAAATACCACCGTCCACACATGAGCACTTGCAAAACAGATGGGTTGTAAAAGTGAATTAAGAACTATGCTCTTTGCTTCCGCCTGAGAAAGGGTCTTGTTTCTTAGCGAAGATATTCAGCACAAATAAAGTATCAACGTCATAGGGGTGGCTTAGTTTATAAACTTTGCGCCCACAAACTATTTTGGTTAGCGCTTGTCTAAACAATTTTTATGATCAAAATATTGACACTGGCACTCGGAAAATTCTCTGGCCATCAACAGCCACGTTGCGAAGCATTTGCCCGCTACAGTGTTATTAGTTCAGAAGAACGGTCCTGCGGTATTTGCAATAAAACCTTTCTCAAAATCCCTTGCACTTCCATAGTTTCCTTTTGTGGTATAAGAAAAGTTTCCAAATCGTCGGTATTTAAAATCTGTTCTGATTTCTCAATAAATCCATAGCCAAGATAGAGCCCGTTTTTGATGAGCACAAAAGCTTCTTCTTCCACGTGTCGCCCCTTTTCTTTTAAAACCAAGTTCTGATTGGAGTTGGCCATATAATCAATTGCCAGTTTCACGCGTTCATTATAAGCTACAACCGATTCTTCATCTCTACAGACCCCTTTGCAAGTGGTCAGCTTGTAATGCGAGCAGGTCCATACATTTTCCTGCAAATGGCAATATTTTGGACACAGTTCAAACTGCTCGCATACCTGCTCCAAATACAATCGGCAGTCGCGAATGCTGTGAAAAATCCGTAACGGATTGGGTGTTGCTTTCAGCGTATTGAAAGCCAAATGTTGAACGCCCTGTCGATCTTCATAACTAAACACGGCATACGGTTTTGGCACGCGTTTGGCCGCTTGGTTATATATGGGGAAATGATGCTTGATGGCTGCATCCTCCATCAGTCGGGCCACGAGATCGCTGCCCGAAAGTTCAAAATCAATATGGGCGGTTTCTCTGCAAAGATTGAGTTCCTTTTCCTTTTTATCGTAGAAATGTCCTAAGACGCGTTTCTTAAGATTGATGGCCTTCCCAACATAAATTATTTTTCCCTTTTTATTTTTGAAATAATAAATACCCGGACTATTGGGAATGCCCTCAAAAATAGCACTTGGCAAATGGGATGGCAAAGTCGCTTCCTTAGATCCCTTTTTCAAAAAGTCGGTAAAAACAGTATCCGAATGGTCGTGAGCCAATAATTTTTCAAACAACGTGACGGTAGCATCGGCATCGCCTCGTGCACGATGTCTATCCACCAATTTAATATCCAAAGAGTGGCATAATTTCCCCAAACTGTACGATCGGAATCCGGGGAATAAGGCTCGCGATAGTCGTACCGTACATAACTTCCGTCGTCTAAAATCGACGCCAATTGCTTTAAATTCATTACGGATCACGTTATAGTCGAAGTTGACATTATGGGCCACAAAAATACTATCTTCCGTAATGGAAAGAACGGCATCTGAAATCTCAGCAAAGGTTGGCGCATCAGCAACCAATGTATTGTCAATTCCTGTCAGTGCAGTAATATAGTCTGGAACCAAGGCTTCCGGATTAACCAACGAGGTGAACTCTTCAAGAACCTTTTCACCATCATGTTTAAAAATGGAAATTTCAGTAATCTTATTGCCTCGCCCAGTCGTTTCGACATCAATAATGGTATAAGTGGTTTTGGGTTTTGCCATTATGCCATTTTTTGAACTGCTTCCAATTCCACTTTCAACTCTTGGAACATCGCCATAATACTGCTCATTTTCAGTTCTTTTTCGTCGTATTCCTGAGTGTTGATACAGCAGGTAAATTCCCAAAGCTCCAATACATTTTCAATAGGGACTTCATACGGTTGATACGCTTTATTGTCGCTGCTCAACAACAAAACATTTTTATCCTCCATCAAATTATAAACACGCTTATATACCAAGCCATCGTCTTTGGTCAATACAATATAGGTACGTCCATTTTTCACATCTTGAATATCTTCCACAAATTTTGCGACCACAAAAGAACCATCCTTTACGGGCAACATCGAATCGCCTTTGATAGGAAAGGCACGATGGGTACCGGTGGGAAGAAAAGGCAACTTGATTTTCTGGAGCTGTTCAATATATTCCGGATCGTCATAGCCTGACAAATAACCTGCCGAAGCTTTTGCCGGAACAATCTCTATGAGGTCTTCATTAGCTTCACTGACCGTTATCGGAAACAGCACCCGCTTGCTGCCAATGTCAATAAAAGAGGTGTCTTTGGCTTTTCGCAAATCATTTCTGACCAGAATGTCAATGGGGATTTTAAAGTAATTGGACAAATCGATCAATCGGTCAATGGGCGGCTCGGACCGTCCTTCTTCATAAGATCCTACGATGGATCTTGACCAACCCAATTCATCTGCAAAACGCTCTTGCGAAAGTTGCTTTAATGAACGTAGGTGTTTGATATTTGCTTGGATATGTTTCATTTTTTATTTCATTTTATTTCTGCCACAATTCCTGAATCCTGAATTCTGAATCCTGAATCCTGAATCCTGAATCCTGAATCCTGAATCCTGAATCTTGAATCTTGAATCTACAACTTACTACAAATATAAGCAATCAATACTACATATAATAGCTAACTTTGAAAAATATCAATAAATAAGAAAAAATGTATCTCAACTGCCACACTTACTACAGCCTTCGCTACGGCACCATTAAGCCTGAGCAGTTGCTTGCCATCGCTTCAGAAAACGGCTTGCAGACCTTGGCATTAACGGATATCAACAGCACATCCGCCTGTTTGGATTTTGTAAGATTGTCCTCAAAATATAAAATCAAACCCGTTTTGGGCATTGATTTCAGAAATGGTGCCCAACAGCAATTTATCCTCATTGCCAAAAACAACCATGGGTTTAAGAATATCAACGATTACCTATCAGAATTCTTACATAATCCTGAATTGGAAATCCCTGAAATTGCTCCCCAACTGGAAGATGTCTTTGTGATTTATCCATACATCCATAAAAAAACATACCAACTCAAAGAGAACGAATTTTTAGGCATCAAACCAAAGGATTTGAACCATCTCAAATTCTCCAAATGGAATACCTTACGCAACAAATTGGTCGTATTAAAAACCGTGTCATTTCAGAGTAAGAAGGATTTTAACACCCATCGTTTATTGCGTGCTATTGACAATAACACCCTATTGAGCAAACTTGCTAAAAGTGAGCAGGGAGAGGAGACGGACAGAATGTTGCCCTATGAGGAATTGTGCGATACTTATAATGAGTTTCCAGAGCTTTTAAAAAACACAGCATCCATTCTTGAAAAATGTCAGATTAATTTTGACTTTTCACATGAAAACCCCAACAACCAACGTTGCTACACCCACAATGAAGCATTGGATTTCAAATTGCTTAAGAAGCTCACCTACGATGGCATCCATTACCGCTATAAAAATCCTGGAGAACGTATTTTTAAACGTATCGAGAAAGAACTGTCCATCATTGAACAAAAAGGATTTGTGTCTTATTTTTTGATCAACTGGAAGATCTTAAAATATGCACGCAGCAAGAACTATTTTTATGTAGGCCGTGGCAGTGGGGCCAATAGCATTGTTGCTTATTTGCTTCGGATAACCGATGTGGATCCGGTGGAACTCGATCTCTATTTTGAACGTTTTATCAATGTGTTCAGACAGAATCCACCCGATTTTGATCTTGATTTCTCGTGGAAGGATAGAGATGATATCACCGCTTTTATTTTCAACCGATTTAAAAACACAGCTTTGATTGCCGTGTATAACACCTTTAAGTTTAAAGCCTCCGTCCGGGAATTGGGAAAGGTATTTGGTTTACCAAAATCGGAAATGGACAAGCTCACCAGAGGCAAATACCATATTAATCAATTGGACAACCTGTCTCAACTCGTCATTAAATACAGCACGTATATTCAAGGCTTTCCTAATTATTTGGGTATTCATGCCGGTGGTATTATTATTTCGGAAAAACCCATTCATTGTTATGGCGCTACTTTTATGCCCCCAAAAGGCTATGCCACCACTCAATTTGATATGGTTGTAGCGGAAGATATCGGTCTGTACAAATTTGATATTTTGAGCCAACGCGGCCTCGGGAAGATCAAGGAAGCCACAGAGATTGTCGCCTATAACCATCCCGAAAAACCACCTATCGACATCCACGATATTCAACGGTTCAAACAAGATGCACGCATCAAATATTTGCTTAAAAATGCTAAGGCCATCGGCTGTTTTTATGTAGAGTCTCCAGCCATGCGTATGCTGATGCGGAAATTGCAAGTGGATAGCTATTTGGGCTTGGTGGCGGCAAGTTCCGTAATTCGTCCTGGCGTCGCCAAAAGTGGCATGATGCGGGAATATATTCTGCGGTATCGTGACCCACAACGCCGAAAGGATGCGCCCAAAGTATTACTTGAAATTATGCCGGAAACCTTTGGCGTGATGGTCTATCAGGAAGACGTTATAAAAGTAGCACACTATTTTGGTGGCCTCACGCTTGGCGAAGCCGATATGCTACGTCGTGGCATGTCCGGGAAATTTCGATCGCGCGATGAGTTTTTAAAAGTGAAACAACAATTTTTTGACAACTGTAAAAAATCAGGAAAACCTGATGGTTTGGTATCCGATATTTGGCGACAGATTGAAAGTTTTGCCGGGTATGCGTTTGCAAAGGGCCATTCGGCATCTTACGCCGTGGAAAGTTACCAAAGTTTGTTTTTGAAAGCCTATTTCCCATTGGAATATATGGTGGCGACCATAAATAATTTTGGCGGATTTTACAGCACTGAACTCTATGTCCATGAAGCGCGAATGGATGGTGGCCTCATAGAGGCACCATGCATCAACACGAGCTTTACGCAAACGGTCATTCAGGGTAAAACCATTTACCTCGGATTTATGTTCCTACAGTCCTTGGAGTCAAAAACCATCAAGCATATTGTAAAAGAACGCCAGGCAGAAGGCAACTTTTTAAGTTTGGATGACTTCATTGAACGGGTTCCCATTTCCATAGAACAGGTTTCGATCTTGATAAAAATAAATGCCTTCCGATTTACCGGAAACAACAAACGCGAACTGCTCTGGGAAGCTCATTTAAAAATCAGCAAACATGCCGTACAAGAGAATGTCGTCACATTATTCAAGACTGAACGAATCCAGTATAAAACCCCAGAATTGCCAAGTACAGCCTTGGAAAATGCTTTTGACGAAATTGAATTGTTAGGCTTTCCGCTTTGCAACCCGTTTCACCTATTGAAAAAACGTTCGGCAAATCCGTTACGCGCAAAAGATTTGCAAGCCCTGGAAGGAAAGACGGTCACCATTGAAGGTTACCTTATCACCCTCAAAAACACCAAGACCACCAATGGCAAAATCATGCATTTTGGAAACTTTTTGGATCGTGATGGCGATTTTGTAGATACCGTACATTTTCCGCCGGTGGCAGCGAAATTTCCATTTAGAGGCAAGGGTATTTATAGCATTACCGGCAAAATAGTAGTTGAATTTGATTGTGTAAGCATTGAAGTGAGCAGTATGGAACACTTGGCGGTGATTGAAGATCCGAGGTATAAAATCCCATCCTCTAAATCCCTTTCCCGAGAGGAAGAGGATTTTCAGAGCGGAATGATGCCGAGAGTGAGATTAAAACCTAAAAGATCACCTATTCAAATATCCGCTTCCCGATAGGTAGACAACCATTAAGAATACGTATAGATATATTAAATAATATACGTGCATTTATTTTTTTATTATCTTTATAAAAAACAACAAGTTATGAGTACGAAATTGACATTGACAATCGAAAAGGAAGTCATAGAAAAGGCAAAAAAATATGCAAAAGAGAAAAATCGTAGCCTATCTGATATTATTGAAAATTATCTCAAAATATTAACCATGGAAGAACGTCAACAAAGCGAGAAAACTCTTCATTCAATTGTAAAATCCCTAAAAGGCTCTTTTAAAACATCTAAAAAAATAGATTACAAGAAAGAATTAACGAAACGATTAGAAGAAAAATATTTATAGAATGGACCATGTACTTATAGACACCGATGTCATATTGGATTTTTTCTTTGATCGAGAACCCTATTCCGAATATGCCGCAAAAGTTTTGAACTTATGTGAAGAACAAAAAATAAAAGGATTTATAACTCCTGTAGCAATTTCAAATATTTATTATTTATTGAGAAAAATTGGAAAGCATGACATTATTATTGAAAGATTAAAACAGCTTCTAACCATTATCGACATTGCTGAGATGGATAAAACCGTCGTCTTAAATGCGTTAAATTCTCAATTCAAGGATTTTGAAGATGCTTTACAAAATTTCTCTGCTATAGGAAAAGGAAAAATTAAAGTCATTTTAACAAGGAATATAAAAGATTTTAAAAAAAGCACATTAGCCATAATGACCCCTGAAATGTATTTGAAAGGCAACTCTAACATCAAATAAAATATCTAAAAAACGTTATTCATTAATGAGTCGAAAGCAAATCTTGATTTCCTTTCGTAAAAGCACCCTTTTTAGAAACAGTCTCGATTCTTTGTTCCTTGTTCTTGATTCTTAATTCTCAATTCTTTAAAGAAAAAATGCCCCACCAACGCTCCATAGTCCATATGGATTTAGACACTTTTTTCGTGTCCTGCGAACGCCTGCTCGATAGTCGCCTGATTGGGAAACCGGTCCTGATTGGCGGCACGAGCGATAGAGGTGTTGTGGCCTCCTGTAGCTATGAGGCACGGAAATTTGGCATCCATTCCGCAATGCCCATGCGCATGGCAAAACAATTATGTCCCGAAGCCATTATTCTTCGCGGCGACGCCGGCACTTATACTAAGTTTTCACAAAATGTTACAGATGTGATCAAAGACAGCGTTCCGCTTTATGAAAAAACATCGGTTGATGAATTTTATATCGATTTGACGGGGATGGACAAGTTTTTTGGCTGTCATAAATTGGCTTCTGAATTGCGTCAACGCATCATCAAAGAAACCGGATTGCCCATTTCGTTTGGATTGTCGCTCAACAAAACCGTATCAAAAATTGCCACTGGAGAAGCAAAACCCAATAATGAAATCCGTATTCTCTCAGGCGATGAAAAACCTTTTTTGGCACCTTTGTCCGTTAAGAAAATCCCTATGGTTGGCGATGTCACCTATAAATCTCTATGCGACTTGGGCATCAAACAAATCAGGACCGTTCAGGAAATGCCCATGGAACTCATGTACAAAGTCCTTGGAAAAAACGGCTTGAGCATTTGGAACAAAGCCAACGGTATCGACAATTCGCCAGTGGTTCAATACCAAGAGCGCAAATCCATCTCCACAGAACGCACCTTCAATAAAGACACTACAGACGTGACCAGATTGAAAGGTATTATCATTGCCATGGCTGAAAATCTGGCCTATCAATTGCGCCGTGGCAATAAACTGTCGGCATGTGTAACTTTTAAAATCCGCTATTCTGATTTTCAGACCTATACGCAACAGCAACGCATTCCGTACAGTGCCATGGATCACAATATCATTCCCGTAGTGCTCAATCTGTTTGAAAAACTTTATAACCGCCGACTTTTAGTACGGCTGATTGGGGTCAAATTCAGCCATTTGGTAGAAGGTGGCCACCAGGTCAATTTGTTTGACGACGATACCAAGCTTCTAAATCTAAACACCGCCATTGACAAAATGCGTGAACGCTATGGCGACAGGGCTGTAATCAATGCCGCCGGCATGGAAGCGCGAACCATTGGCCGATGGAACCCGTTTAATGGCGAACCGCCTCCGTTGTTACCGCATCGAAAGTCGTAATTAGGTTTCAGAGTCAAGGTTTACCGCCTTTGCTTTGCTGCAATCGCGTAGGCAATTTTAATTGGAGTTTAGGAGTTTAATTAAAATAAATTTTTGAAATATCATAGGTTATAAAATAATGAAGACATGTAAATTGGTACTCAAATATCGCATCAACCCACAATCCCACGTACGCTGCATCCTCAAACGTTCAGTGTAACGCGGCGACACCTCGCATAATATTCACATTAAGCACATCCCAAGGTCCAAATCAAATTATCTTTTGTAATTTTATAAACTTCAAAAAAACACATTCATGTCAGAAAAAAAACGACTCTTTTTAGTCGATGCCTACGCTTTAATTTTTAGAGGTTATTACGCTTTTATCAAGAATCCTCAAATCAATTCCAAGGGTGAAGACACCTCCGCCATTATGGGGTTTATGAACTCCTTATTAGATGTTATTAAAAGAGAGCGTCCAGATCATTTGGCGGTCTGTTTTGACAAGGGCGGCAGTGTGGACCGGGTGGAATTATTTGAAGACTACAAAGCCAATAGGGACGAGACCCCCGAAGGCATTAGAACGGCCATTCCGCATATTTGTAATATACTGGAAGCCATGCATATTCCAATTATCGTTAAGGAGGGTTTTGAAGCTGATGATGTCATAGGAACGCTTTCAAGACAGGCTGAAGCCCAAGGTTACACCACCTATATGGTCACTCCAGACAAGGATTTTGCGCAATTGGTCACAGAGAACATATTCATGTACCGTCCGAAATCTTTTGGTGGCGGCTATGAAACCTGGGGCGTTGAAGAGGTAAAGAAGAAATTTGAGGTTGAAACCCCGCTACAAGTCATCGATTACTTGGGAATGATGGGCGATTCCTCCGATAATATTCCAGGCCTTCCGGGTGTTGGTGAAAAGACTGCCAAAAAATTTATCAAGCAATTTGGAAGCATGGAAAACCTTTTGGCAAGCACAGATCAGCTGAAGGGCAAAATGAAAGAAAAGATTGAAGCCAATAGGGAATTGGGCATGCTTTCCAAAACCCTCGCCACCATCATGTTGGATGTACCTGTAGAGTTTTGTGAAACCGACTTTGAAATGTCGGAACCCGATATTGAAGCGGTAAAAACCATTTTTCAAGAATTAGAGTTCAGACGTCTTACCGATAATTTCTTAAAAACCTTTACCGAAGAAGCCATTGCTAACGGAGGTACGGAACATAACAAAATTGCAGGCGCTGGAAATTCACTAAACACGGCTGTAGGCAAAAAGCCCACCGAGTCAAAAGGATCAGCAGGAGCTGGACAATTCTCTTTATTTGGCGGTGCTACATCTAATGACAGTAATCAATCTGAAACGGCTTCAGAGTTTACGCGTAAAACTGCAGAAACAGCAACTCATTTTTACCAGAGTGTAGCGAGCGGCATGGCAACCAAGCTATTTATTCAAAATCTGATGAAACAAACCAGCGTTTGTTTTGATACCGAAACCACAGGTTTAGACCCCATTACTGCCGAATTGGTGGGGATTGCCTTTTCGTGGGAAGTTGGCAAAGGTTTTTACCTGCCATTTCCAGAAGACCAAGATGACGCCCAAGCTTTAATTGAGCAACTGCGACCGTTTTTTGAATCTGAAACCATAGAAAAAGTAGGTCAGAACTTAAAATATGATATTAAAGTCCTTCATAAGTACAATATTCAAGTCAAAGGCAAATTGTTTGATACCATGTTGGCCCATTACCTAATCAATCCGGATATGCGCCATAATATGGATATCTTGGCGGAAACCTATTTGAACTATACGCCAATGCCCATTGAAGCCTTGATTGGCAAAAAAGGTAAAAACCAGTTGTCCATGCGTTCGGTTTCTTTGGAAAAGCAAACCGAATATGCCGTTGAAGATGCCGATATCACCTTACAGCTTAAAGAACATTTTGAAAAAGAGCTGGGAGAAGCCAATACTCAAAAACTATTTGATGAGATTGAAATTCCGCTCTTGCGCGTCCTTGCCGATATGGAATTGGAAGGAATCAACTTGGATGAAAAGTTCTTGAATTCCCTTTCCGAAAAATTGGATAACGACATCAAAGTTTTAGAAGCCGATATTTTCAAGGAAGCGGGCGAAGAATTCAATATTGCATCCCCAAAACAGTTGGGCGATATTTTATTTGATAAACTCAAGTTGGTTGAAAAACCCAAAAAAACCAAAACGGGGCAGTACGCCACTGGCGAAGAAATTTTATCTGTTTTGGCCAAGGACCATAAAATCATCCAACATATTTTAGACTATCGCGGACTGGCAAAACTGAAAAGCACTTATATTGATGCGCTACCAAATCAGGTAGAGCCAACTACTGGCCGGGTCCATACCGACTATATGCAAACTGTGGCCGCTACCGGACGCTTGAGCAGTAACAATCCCAATCTGCAAAATATACCTATCCGTACAGAGCGCGGTCGTCAAGTCCGTAAAGCATTTGTACCAAGAGATGAGAATTACATTTTACTGGCAGCGGATTATTCCCAAATTGAGTTGCGCATTATTGCAGCCCTGAGTGAAGAGGAGAATATGATCAATGCCTTTAAGAAAGGTGAGGACATTCACGCTTCTACCGCATCAAAAGTATTTGGTGTACCGTTGGAGGAAGTCACCCGTGAGCAACGTAGCAATGCCAAGACGGTCAATTTTGGGATTATCTATGGTGTTTCTGCCTTTGGGCTGAGCAACCAAACCGATTTATCGAGAACCGAAGCCAAAGATTTGATTGACACCTATTACGCTACCTATCCAAAATTGCGTAATTATATTAGCGATCAAATAGCAATAGCACGAGAAAACGGCTATGTGCAAACGGTTTTGGGCCGTCGTCGCTATTTAAAAGACATCAATTCCAGAAATGCCGTAGTTAGAGGTGCCGCGGAACGTAATGCCGTAAACGCACCAATCCAAGGGAGTGCAGCGGATATCATTAAAGTGGCGATGATCAACATCCACAAAAAACTGGTCGACAAAAAATTCAAAACCAAGATGCTCCTTCAAGTGCATGATGAGCTCGTGTTTGATGTGTATCAGACAGAATTGGAGGACATCAAAAAAATGGTCAAATCGGAAATGGAAAGTGCTTATGAGTTAGCGGTGCCTTTGGTTGTGGATTTGGGCGTTGGACAGGATTGGCTGGAGGCGCACTAACGTATCTAAATTATCGAATTGGGGAGAAAAATAAGAGAATCAAGACCGCTTCGCTTTTAGAATCAAGTATCAAGATTTAGTGGCGTCTTTTAATTACTTAAAAAAGTTAGCTTAACCTAAAACCTATGTTGTAAGCAATTTGACGCAACCATTTAGAATTTCAGCATCTATAAAGAAACCTCAATTATGAAAAAATTAATATTTACTTTAATTATTGCTGGAATTTTATTTTCCTGTAATAATGATGATGATTCAAACTTAAATACCGACTTAATTGGAAATTGGCAATTAATAGAAGTTTTATCAGACCCTGGAGATGGAAGCGGAACCTTCTCTTCTGTTGAAAGCGACAAAACTATAACTTTTAAAAGTGGAGGAATAATAGCCTCAAATGGAAATTTATGTGATATGGGGATAAATGCGGGTAACCCGACTTCTGGAACCTACTCTAAATCTAAATGGACTTTTAATTCATCTGACTGTGACAATCCAGAATATGATTTCACATTTGAACAAAATGGAAACATACTAATTATTAATTATCCATGTATTGAACCTTGTAAAGTGAAATATAAAAAGAAATAAAAGCTGCTTACAACAAAGTATAAGCAATGGCTCGTCCTTACCTACTTGGAAAACCCTTCGGATTTACCCCTGGCAAGTACCTGTTTGCAAATGTCCGTGACGAACCACGCCACTGCCCATACACGAAACAAAAAAGCACTTAAATTTTTCAAAACAGACTAAAGCTCAGTGCTATTTGTGAAATTAAAAATCTACCACCAACCACTGTGTTTATAAAAAACCTCGGGTATTTAAATCCCTGTTGGAAATAAAAACAATTGGGCAGTCCACTTTTGACTGTCCTAAAAATCAAAAAATAATAAAAAAATGAAGTTCAAGAAACTTGTTGGAATAGAGCCATTGGAATTGATCCCTTCGGCTAATAAAAAATTAGAATCTTTTGCGGAAACGCTTATTTTACATGAAAACCAGCCCTCAACCGCTGAAGAAATCGTTAAGCGCATTGGCGATGCCGATGGCGTGTTGATCAGTCATAGAAGTACCATAGGCAAGGATATCTTAGAGCAATGTCCAAATATCAAATACATTGGGATGTGCTGCTCCCTATATTCTCCGGAAAGTGCTAACGTCGATATCCTTTATGCCAATTCACAAGGCATTACGGTCAAAGGCGTCCGCGATTATGGCGATGAAGGCGTTGTGGAATACGTGATCAGTGAATTGGTGCGGTGTCTGCACGGCTTTGGCACCACTTCTGATGGCAAACCGAGACAGCCTTGGAGTACGATTCCACGTGAGATCACTGGATTGAAAGCCGGTATCGTCGGCTTGGGCAAGTCCGGTGGCATGATAGCCGATGCGCTAAGCTTTTTTGGCGCTGACATCACCTATTTCGCACGCAGTGAAAAAGCAGATGCCAAGGCCAAAGGCTATCAGTTTTTACCGCTAAAAGAAGTATTGGCCACCAGTGAAGTCGTCATTACCTGTTTGAACAAAAACACCGTTTTGCTGCACGAAGCCGAGTTTGAAGCTTTTGGTAACCGAAAGATATTGTTCAACACAGGATTGTCCCCTTCCTGGGATGCCGAACCTTTTGAAAAATGGCTGACTGCTGGCGATAATGTCGTGTATTGCGATACGCTCATTGCATTGGGCGACAAACGCTTTTTAAAATACCCGAACGTCAATTGCCTGCAAGTGTCTACCGGGAGAACCCAACAGGCATTTAAGCGTCTGAGCGAAAAAGTATTGGCGAATTTAACGGCCTATACTAAAATACAATAGGCGATACGATATTTCGTAAGGTATTCACCACGCTCCAACCCGCAATTTTTGCGTTTTTGCTATAGACATCCACCACCGCGTGGATGTTTTCGCTTTTGACTTCAATACGGTGATCGTCACCCACAAAACCAGGAATGGAATTGATAGATACTTTTATATTTTCAGGACCCACCGAAGCCAAAGCAGCAGCCACCGATACATTGACGTGGGTTGGAAAAAGGGCAATAGCACCTATGGCATCACCATTAAAAACCTCACGCCTTTCGGTTTGAAGTACCTCGTCATAAACCGAAGTTCGTTTTAGTGAGTTAGGACTTTTCTCGGTCGTAAAGGTCACTTCACTTTCTTCCATAAGCGCGACGGTTCGCATGACATCAAAACCACCAATAGCACCAGATGCCAAATGGACTCGGGTACCATTTTCAAACGCCGTTTTTTCCACGTCTTTATAAAACTCAGCATCGGCAAGTGCACCAATGGACAAGGTCACTATATTGGATCCGTTTTTTAGGGCAGGCAAGGCCAATTCCTTAAAACCGGTTGGAGAAGCCGTCTCCACGATATAATCAGGTTTGAGTTGCAACAGTTCTTGAATACTGTGGCAGGGGGTACAGGTGTATCCCGAATTTGAAGTGTCAATAATTTTGGCAATCTCCTCGGCGCTTTCAAAGGTTCTGGAGTAGGTACCAATCAGTTTATAATTTGGCAATAAGTCTTTCAATAAAGCTTCCACAACAATATGGGCCAGTTTTCCGCAGCCAGCAATGGCCAGTGTGTATGATTTCATGTATTTATTTTTAATGTTTTTCAATGGTTACATGCAATTCGCAATTAACCATTCTCATGCTAATAAAGTATTTAGCATGCTCATTTCATGTGAGCAAATTTAGGGAATATTCTGGGGAATGAGGGCGGGAAACACGAAACCTCGTAAAGCATTTGAATCTAAATGTTCTTATAAAGCTCCTATATCAAAAGTTAACCTACACGCAATTTTGCACTCTCTTTCCAGAGATAGTGAGGAATCGGTTCGTGAAGCTCCCATTTTACGGACATTGGTTTTGAACCTTCGTGTTCCACATATTTTGCAGGGCCAATAAACACATAACCCTGCGTAAAGCCATCTGCATCGCGATTGCTTTCGCGAACAAACAATAAAATAGTTTTATTGTCTTTTTTTTGATTAATGTAGGAGAGACCTTTTGGACTTTCGGACGAAGTCTGATTTTGAGACTGCCAATGAAAAAGAGTCTCATTGATGGCATAATCATCGTACATGGTAGTGGGTGAAAAATCTTCCTCCGATTTATGTAGGTTGATAAACAAGGCTTCTGTATTGGTTTCTTTATTCAAAGCGGCTCCTTCGCGATTCGGATTTTTCTTGTCTATGGTACTCAATCCCATAGCAACTAAAATTTGATCACGAGTATATCTTGAATGAATTTGTAAGGGAAAAAGCGAACCATCATCCAAAGTGAATGGAATTTCTTCAAAGCCAATTTTATCAATTTTAATCGATAAAAAAGATTTCAACTCCTTATTCATCTCTTTGTTTTTACCAATCCTTTTTAAACCTTCTTTTAAAGACAATTCTGAGATCGCATCTTTATAAAAATCGTAATATAACATCAAAGCGATTTTCTCATTCTGTTGTGAAGTCGGTAACGCGTCTAACTCAAAATCGACATTGATTAATTCCAGAAGGAATTTAAAATAAGTCAAAGATTCCGTCACCATCCATTTTTTACCCATCATTGATTTGAAGTTATCAAAATAAAGAGTGTCAAATTTCTTATTAAAAGCTTCAGAATATAGAGAGTTAAATGTGTGGTGTTTGTAAATATGTTTTAGTTCGAGATTGTATATATGGAGAAAGTTTTCAAGGTTTAAAGGAAGATGGGTGTGGTTTCCATAGTTTTCCAATAAGTTGATCAACTTCCGTTTATTCATATCAGTCGCCTGACGTATATTTTCTAAAATATGCTCCTTTGCTTGTTTCTCCAAGACAATCGCGCTGCCGAGTGGTAGATTGGGAAAGTCCTTTTCTATTTCATTTTGGACAGTGGTATTAGTTTTACCAATTAAAGCACGAAATTTATTCTCATAATCATATTCCTTTCTTGCGTGACCCACAAAATCCAGTACAGTGAGTACATCCTTTCCTTGGTGGAGTCGAAGACCCCGGCCTAATTGCTGTAAAAAGATGGTCAAACTTTCTGTTGGTCTTAAAAATAAAACCGTATCAATTTCAGGGATATCAATGCCTTCATTAAAAATATCAACAACAAAAAGATAATTGATTTCCTTTGATTTGAATTTATGAATAATATCAACCCGATCTCTGGTATTTTCCGAAGTCAGGCACTCGGACTTTAGACCTGCCTCCGAAAATTTCTGCTGCATATATTTTGCGTGGAGGATACTTGCACAGAATCCAATGGCACTCACAGAGTTTATGTCTTTTGTGTAATTTTTTAAATTGCGTATAATATCTCTTACACGAATGTCATTTGCCGTTAGCAAGTGCGTCAATTCACTTATATCATATCTTCCGTTATTCCACTTAATTCTTGAATAATCCACTGAATCTGAAATTCCAAAATATTGAAAAGGACATAAAAGCTTGTTGTTTAACGCATCTGGTAATCGAATTTCCGCCGCCGTTCGAAAATTGAAATCTTTTAAAATGCTCTTTCCATCCATTCGTTCCGGAGTAGCTGTTAAACCTAATAGCACTTTTGGGCGATAATAATTAATGATTTTTTGATACGAATCGGCCGCCGCGTGATGAACTTCGTCTAAAATTATATAATCATAATATTCAGGTGAGGAAAAAGAATTTAGTTGATTGGCCAAAGTTTGAATGGTAGCAAAAACTGCATTCTTTTGTGTGGGAACGTAACTATCACCAAATAACTCTCCAAAATTTTGATCTTTTAGAACATTTCGAAACGTATGAAGCGATTGCCGTAGAATTTCAATCCGATGTGCAATAAAAAGAAATTTTGTTCTCGGATTTTCCTGTTTATAAGCGTTGAAATCAAAAGCAGAAATCATTGTTTTTCCTGTTCCTGTTGCAGCTACAATTAAATTTTTCCAGGAATCATGAACGTTTCGTTCAACCTTTAATTTTTCCAAAATCTCAGATTGGAAATGGTAAGGTTTTAGATCGAAAAAGTTCACGATTTCTTCTGTTCTCTTCCCAAATTGACTTTGCAAAAGAATTTTTCCGAGATTATCAAATTGACTGGAATCATACAGTTCAAATTCTGGATCATTCCAATAGCTTTCAAAGGTTTTTTGAAACTTATCGATAATATGAGGTATCTCCTTGGTGGTCACTTTTACATTCCATTCCAATCCATCAGTTAATGCAGAGCGAGAAAAATTGGAAGAGCCAATATAACCTGTGTGGTATCCGGTATTGCGGTAAAAAAGATAAGCTTTGGCGTGAAGCCTTTCATTTGAATTGTTGTAGGAAACTTTTACCTGCGTATTGGGCAGATGGTTTAAAAAATCAATAGCTTTGGCATCCGATGCTCCCATATAGGTGGTAGTAATAACTCTTAATTTTCCTCCACGAGCCGTAAATTCCTGAAAAGCCTCTTGTAAAATAACAATAGCTTTCCATTTAATAAACGAAACTAATAAGTTAATTCGATCTGCAGAACGAATTTCCTTCTTAAGTTCAGAGTCAAGAGAAACCCCTTGATTGCCTCCTACGAAAAGCTCGCTTTGGACAAGACGAGTAGCAGGCATTATTTCTTTTAATTGCAAAGAGACATCTTTATAATCGGAATTTAATTTATCCAAAATGCCCTCAAGAATAAAACCTCCATCTGCGATAAGGTCTTCTGAAAATTCATAATCAGAAATATTTTCTGATAAATAGCTTAAGAGTTTATTCGTAATCTCAATCTGCCGTGAAACAAATTTTTTCTTATCGGCTTTGATCAGATTTAAAGCATTTTTTAAAGCCTTAGTAAAATGTATTGTCAGAAAATGAATAGCCTCCTCTTTATCCAATTGTTTGTCATCAGCTACAAAAAATTGATTTCGATCTAAGGAAGACAACCTTTCTTTTAACGTTTCTGTGATCAGACTTTCGTAAACTCCCTCAATCATTACATTTTATTTATTTCTGTTATTAATTTTTTCACCACTGGGACATCCGCCGCCGCCCAGTCATACTTCTTGAGATTTTCAATCTTTTCCCAGCGGATTTCCCGATGCTCACGTTTTATAAATGCTTTAGAAGAGGAATTACAGATATACGGATAAAGGGTTATGGAAAAACTTTTATAATGATAGATTACAGGCTCTAAGGCTTCCCCAACTTCAATCTCCATAGCTAATTCCTCATTTATTTCGCGCTGTAGGGCCATTTTTTTTTCCTCACTTCTTTCTACCTTTCCTCCAGGAAACTCCCACTTAAGAGGCAAAGCCATTTTGTCGCTGCGTTGAGCTATAAGAATTTCATCATCGTTATAGATGATGGCACAAACGACGTGAAGCATTTTCATATTATTCGTATTTTAAACAACATTTTTTTATCACACCTGGTTTTTATTTGAAACTAAACCCCTTGCAACGTCAATAAATAATTTACAAGCTTTAGTAAATGAATATTTCTCGTCAGAATGTTTAACAGTTATGTTCCGTTTTACCATTGTAGAACCGACTAATCTTTTGATATTGAACATCTTTTTGTCATGCCAGATTTCTTTGTCATGATACATGTTGTTTTATAATGCCTACTATAGAAAAATCACAATCATTATTTCTATTTATCAAGAATATCTCCCGTACTCCGCACCGAAAACCCTCAACTTCTCTATTCCAATATTATTAGCACCTTCTCTATCCATCAATTGAAATCAGGCAAGTTGTTCTCATATCTTTCCTTTTCAAATATACTCAATTTTCCAAGTGTTAAAAATCTACAAAATGACCGAAACTGCCTTCTTATACTTTAACTGTACAGCAAGCTAACTATGCGGTTATTATAAGCTTTGAATTAGTGTGATAAATTCACCTCACCCAAAAACCCATCCAGCTCCAGCTCCGTTCCAAACTCATAATCGGCTTCAGCCTTATCCTGAAAGAACAGTATCAAATCTAAATGATTTTTAAAAACTCTAAAAGAGTTTCCTTCATAATTATAAACAAAGAATACTTGACTTAATTTTTCATTCGATACGAGAACTGTCTCAATAGTTCTTGACGGTCTCAAATATTCTGTATGAACGGCTTTAAATGTATTCATGAGAAGTATAATTTTATGGAAAGATACTATAAAAATCAATTCTCATTTACTTGTTTTGATGCCAAATTCCCATTAGCACACATATCCAGTTTTATTTTCACACATAAGAATTCATGATACGCATCGCTAAGTCGAAATTACCACTAACACAGTGCTATTAGCGACATCTCATTGTTAAATTGGCTTTAAACACTTCTTAAATACAGCTTCGCAACGTGAAAATTTAGCAAACAAAAAATTTCAAGTTTTAGAAAAATGATACCCTTAATGAAATTACTGAACCAATTCCTGAGTATTTAAATGATGATAATACACAGGCTCAATATAATTGGATTTCAAAAAATGGAACGTATAATTTCCGAATGGATTAAGGTCGGGAATCTTTAGTTTTAGACAAAGAAACAGTTTCAGCAAAATATCTTCTTCTTCGCACTCATAAATCAAGCGGTTCATATGATTTATGGAAAATTGTCAGCAGAGGTCTACAAGTATATAATAGATTAAATTTAGAAAAAACAGGTTATCCAAAATCAAAAAGTACCTCTGATTTAAAGAAAAACTACTTGGTCATTAAAATAGAAAAAGTTGATAAGAATCTTTTTGGGAACAATACATGGGATTTTAATAAATTACCGAATTACAAAACTGGGAATGCTTCTGCATTTCCATTCACTTGCACACTGAGTGAGTTGATGAGCACAAAAATTTCTTGAGTTGAAGTTAATCAATATACATTGGGTTTTCCACTATACACAAATGGCAGATAATATGATATATTGGGTATAAATCAATTAAAAGATGAGAAGAACAGGCGCTTTTAACCTGAATAATTTTAATTCGTCACCTATTTATCTGTCATATTTTAGGTAGCTTACGAGTCAATTCATTAAATCATGAAAAGTTGGATCAACTTTTTTTTAATAAATCAGATCATGAAGACGCTCACCAACGACCCTTTAAGAATTATAATCACTGGATTGTTTTTATTAATGTCGTTTCTTGGAAATTCTAAAGGATTGAATGCTTTATATGTAAAAAATTATGAGCAATCTAAAAGCATGATGTCAGAGATGAATCTGATGATGCCTAATTGTCAATTGGCTGATCATTTGATTGCAATGGATGATGATAAAAACACGACTTCAAATTTATATGAGGTGTTTTTATCTCCTGTGGGACATAGAAAATCGGAAATTACGCGGTTTTTAATCAGTTATCTAGGAGAGGAAAAAATAGATCATATAGAGAATTTAGTAAATTATGGAGGCATTGTAAATACTGATTTAAAAATTAATGAGGCAAATGCGCTCGCCAAACAACTTAAAAAATTGGGTGCGATTGTAAAAATCAAAATGCTCCAAAGGGATTTATCCGATGACATGTTTTTGGTAAGGTTATTAAGTGCAGGAACCAATAAAACAGCAGTGATTAAAGTTGTACGCGAAATTAGAGAGGGTAGTTTGCAGGAAGCAGAACAAATCGTAAATCATCTTGGCGTGGTTCAGGAAGATCTCAATTCAAGAACTGCTAAAAGCATAAAAAGACTATTAGAATCCGTTGGTGCGAGCGCAAAAATTGAAAACATGACTTCTCCAAACCCTCAAAATGCCAGTTTGCAATCAAATAATCAGCTATCGGTCCGTCCTAACAATCCATCGATATCCAACACTAACCGAGACATATCTGATGCAGGTTATTCAGTGAAATTATTGAGTGCAGGAACCAATAAAACAGCAGTGATTAAAGTTGTACGCGAAATTAGAGGGGGTGGCTTGAAGGAAGCAGAACAAATCGTAAATCATCTTGGCGTGGTTCAGGAAGACCTCAATTCAAGAACTGCTAAAAGCATAAAAAGATTATTAGAATCCGTTGGTGCGAGCGCAAAAATTGAAAACATGACTTCTCCAAACCCTCAAAATGCCAGTGTGGAATCAAATAATCAGCTATCGGTCCGTCCTATCAATCCATCGATATCCAACACTAACCAAGACCTATCTGATGCAGGTTATTCAGTGAAATTATTGAGTGCAGGAACCAATAAAACAGCAGTAAGTAAAGTTGTACGCGAAATTAGAACTGGAAGTTTGAAAGAAGCAGAGCGAATTGTGAATGAACTTGACATCGTTCAAGAAGACATCAATTTAAAAACTGCCGAAAGAGTAAAAAATCTATTAGAATCTGTTGGGGCCAGAGTCAAAATTCAGAAAAAGACAACGAAGTTGAATAAAAGAAATCGTGAGATTAAGAGTAAATCTAAACGGACCATTAAGAGGAGGTTAGATTAACACAACCACCAATATGGGATGTTCAGATTTTATGGATAGCAGAGCGCTTTCTCAAGATGAAAACGTAATGTTTAGTCATGTCCCTAATCATAAAATGATTGGTAAAAATCCTTGCAGTCATTAATTTACAATTCCTTTGGAGTCATTATCAATTTGTACTACACTAATGAAAAGCAATAGATTCTGCTTTCTTAATTCCGCAAGCTTTTATCAGCATTTTACAAATCAAAAAATGATATCTCGTCACCCCTATTCTGGGCCTGTGCCCTGAACTGAAACCATTTTTAATAGATCCATAGTTGCCAGGACTTCCCAAGATAGCGTATAGTTTCAATAGTTTGGATAGGCTTGAAGTGTTCTTCATGGATGGCGTTTGAACGTATGGATTCCAAGATATGACGTTTAAAATATGATTGTTTCAACCCCAGCGCGATTCTAATTCATTAGATAAGCCTGCGTTAGGGGTTACAAATCCAATTCTATTGTTATTATTTGGAATTCCCATTACAGCTTCTCTAAGTTGAAATTTTGTCTCCAGCAAGAACACTTCAACACCCCGTAATAGACAAAATGGATCAGCTTTCTACCTATAGTACTTAACTTGGCGTATCTCCCAATTTCAATAAGCGCTCATTAAAATTTTTAAACGATCTCCGTCTTAAACATCTGCAGGCACTTCCCTCTTGCATCCAGTATCTGACTTCCATCTTTTCATTTGGCAATAGCAAGCAAAAACCACCTATTCATCTGCTTCCATCGCAGCTATCAGTTCATCATTGATGTCGAGGTTGTGGTAAACATTTTGGACATCGTCATCTTCTTCAAACTTTTCCTCGAGTTCCAAAATATTCTTTGCGTTTTCAACAGAGAGTTCAACTGTGGTCAAAGGGATGCGTTGTAATGTGGACTGGGTGACTTCAATCTCAAGTTTTTCAAGAGCTTCGGACATTTTTCCGAAATCAGTAAAATCGGCAAAGATGGTCAAGAACCCTTCTTCCAACTCAAATTTCTCGGCCCCATAGTCTATAAGCGTCAATTCGAGATCCTCCAGAGGCATGGGTAACGATTTTTCTTCAATGGTAAACACACTTTTTCTTTCGAACAAAAATTCTACCGAGCCATTTACGCCCAGACTGCCGCCATTTTTAGAAAAGATAGAACGAACCGATGCCACTGTTCTATTGGTATTGTTGGTAGTACATTCCACAAAAAAAGCAATCCCATTTGGTCCATAGCCTTCAAAGGACACTTCCTCATATGTATCGGCATCATCTCCACTGGCTTTCTTAATGGCCCGCTCTATAGTGTCTTTGGGCATGTTGACGCCCTTAGCGTTGGCAATAGCGTTCCGCAATGCAGGATTGGCATCAGGATCGCCAGTACCCCCCTCCTTTATGCTTACATAAATCTCCTTGATTGCCCGTGTAAATTCCTTTCCACGTTTCTTGTCCTGAGCTCCCTTCCGGCGCTTTATATTTGCCCATTTACTATGTCCAGCCACAATCTAAATTTTTGAATTTTATCAAAGATAAGGATAGATGCATTAAGTCGAAAAAAAAGGAAGTAAATCATATTCTGAAAGTGGCAAACATTATACTGCGATCGGCACTGGAATGGTGGGTGAATTGTATTAATTTTCGAAATCATACAATAAATAGTTCGAAGTAGATACAACTCACGAGTAATTCCTACGTCATTATATCATTTTTGCTATGGATGTTCAAAACACGATTTCCCGGAGGAGGCTACAATTAAAATCAGTTTATAAATCAATCAAAAAACTTATCTGCTCTCCATTTGGAGGGATTCTGATCAATATAAAAGGAAATATTATGATAACTTTTATCCGATCGGATGATATGATCGTGAAAGGAACGTTGCCATGAAAAATCCAAAAACCCTGCTCGATGGATTAATTTTGAGGATATGGTTTAAAATGCACCGAATAGACTGGACAAGGATTTTATTTTAATGACTTTATCCTGAACTCTTAAACGATCTATTTCGAGGAGGACGTGAACATGATTGGGCATGACCACAAAATTATGCAACACAACATACGGATATTGAATGGCCAACCATAATAATCTATCCCGGACGATTTCGCCATATGGATTTAATGCCATGATTTTATGGGGATTGGATGGATTATTTTTATTTATATTTTGCGCATGCTCGGACATATCGCGTACGGACAGGTCGCGACCTGTCCGTGCCACGGGAATAATTTCACCCAAACAACAAACCATGCCCTTCACACAATTCGTGACGAAATACAAATTATCCTGCGAATAATCATATCCTAACATTCTATTACGCTTTCTGCTTTTCATGATATGGCTGAATGGATTATTTATTAAATATATAAAATTTATGTGGTAGGGACAGCTCGCGACGTTCATAAGGACAGGTCGCGACGTTGATATGGACAGGTCACGACGTTGATATGGACAGGTCACGACGTTGATATGGACAGGTCACGACCTGTCCCTACGACATATTCCCATAATGATGTCTTAATATTATGTTTAAACCGAAACGCCTTTCGTAATTTTGCAAACTGTTAATTTTAAAATGCAACATAAAAAACGAAATCTTGTCATCCTCATTCTGGGACTCCTCTCTGCCCTGGGACCATTTTCTATTGACCTCTACTTGCCAGGATTTCCTGAGATAGCGCGAGATCTTAACTCAACTACGGGTCGTGTGGCACTTTCCCTATCCAGCTATTTTATTGGCGTGAGCGTGGGACAACTGATATACGGTCCGCTATTGGATCGGTTTGGGAGACGCATACCACTCTTGGTTGGGCTGTTTATCTATTTGTTTGCTTCTGTCTATATTGTCTATATCACTACGGTAGATTCCCTGATTCTGGCTCGATTTGTACAAGCCCTGGGAGGATGCGCCGGAATGGTGGCTGCCAGAGCTTTGGTCCGTGACCTCTTTCCGGTAACCGAGACCGCAAAGATATTCAGTCTCCTGATGCTGGTCATTGCCGTGTCGCCCATTATAGCTCCCACTCTTGGCGGATTTGCTACCGCACATTGGGGTTGGCATTCTATTTTTATAATTTTGGCAGTACTGGTAGCGCTTAATATTATTCTTGTTTATTTCTGGCTTCCTTTGGGCGCACCGCCAGACACTACCATGTCTTTAAAACCGAGACCCATTCTCACAAAGTTTTGGACTGTTTTTAAAACACCTCAATTCTATACTTATACTTTAACGGGATCTTTTGCCGCCAGTGGCCTTTACGCCTATATTGCTGGTTCGCCCCATGTATTTATGGAACTTTACGGCGTTTCTGAAAGACAATACGGATGGATTTTCGGGATTATTGCCATGGGCTTAGTGACCGCCAGCCAGGTCAATACATATGTTCTAAAAAAATACACAAGCCAACAAATTGTAAAAGCCACCCTGCTATGTCAAATGGTGGCGGGGGCACTGCTATTTTTCGGCACAATATTTCACCTCATTGAAATGTATTCCATGATTGTTTTGGTGTTTCTATTCTTGAGTACCCAAGGTTTCGCCTTCCCAAACACCTCGGCCCTATCCTTAGAACCCTTTGAAGCGAGCGCAGGAACAGCTTCCGCCCTTATGGGAGCGCTCCAATTAGGCATTGGTGCCTTGATTACCGCATTGGTATCTATGCTCAGTAACGAAACGCCGCTCCCCATGACAGGAATTATGTTTTTATGTGCAAGCGTTTCTGTAATCATACTCTATTGGGGCAACATCCGGATTAAGAACTCGGAGCCTGTAGAAGTTTCTAATTAATATTTTATTTATTTATCAAACGGTATCAGGATGCTCATTTTTCATAGGAAATCGTCTAAACAAATTCAAACTTAATTTTAGAGACGACACATTGGGCTTTAGACCATGATCAAAATGTTAATAACCTCAAACACCAGCCAAGAATCAACCCGTTAAATCTGATGAAATATCCACATTGTAAAAAAACCCTAAAATTTTGATTCTGAGCATCTACTCCGTCTTCAGGCCCCATAAAAGATGCTGTGTTTATCCAAAAACTAAAAGAATCTGAGGCTCAGTGATTTTATCAACAAATTTCGCATCATACTATTTGGTAATCACATAGATTATCGTAAATTTGCAAACTCTTTTTAAGAGAGGAATGTTTAACTCGTCGCGCCTTTGGCGTGATCTATAAAAATTAATTAGTGTGAATACATTAAGCTACAAAACGATTTCAGCTAACAAAGCTACTGCAGATAAGCAGTGGGTTTTGGTTGATGCTGAAGGGCAAACATTAGGTCGTTTGGCTTCTAAAGTTGCAAAACTTTTAAGAGGCAAACACAAACCTAGCTTCACACCACATGTTGATTGCGGAGATAACGTAATTGTTATCAACTCTGAAAAAATCAACTTAACAGGAAACAAGTGGAACGATAAGACTTACATTCGTCACACAGGGTATCCAGGTGGTCAGAAATCTTTAACTGCTATGGAACTATTCGGAAAGGATCCGTCTAGAGTAGTAGAAAAATCAGTAAAAGGAATGCTCCCTAAAAACAAATTAGGTGCAGATTTATTCCGTAACCTAACTGTTGTTGTAGGTACTGAGCATGCACATGCTGCTCAAAAACCTAAGACAATTAACTTAAACGAATTCAATTAAATGGAAGTAATTCACAAAATTGGCCGTAGAAAGACGGCTGTTGCTCGCGCGTATGTTGCCCCAGGAAAAGGGAACATCACAGTTAATAAAAAAGACATGGCGGCTTATTTTCCAAATGCTGCATTGCAGTACAAGGTAAATCAACCATTGACCATGACTAACAATGATGGCAACTTTGATATTACAGTCAATGTATATGGAGGTGGTATTACCGGTCAGGCAGAAGCTATCCGTTTGGCATTATCTCGCGCTATGTGTGAGGTTGATGCAGAAAACAGAGGCATCTTGAAACCAGAAGGATTGTTAACAAGAGACCCAAGAATGGTTGAGCGTAAGAAATTCGGTCAGAAGAAAGCACGTAAGAAATTTCAATTCTCTAAACGTTAACATCCGCAACTTGATTGATGGTCTCGTGATGAGCATCGCAATCTTGTTGTTTACGAAACCTTTAAACCCGTGCTGGAATACTTCCAGCACAAAAAAATAACCCAGTTAATGTTGTCTATCACGTTAAAGCGTGAAGATTTAGTTTAGCATCTAAATGGTAAAGGCGCTCCGCCACAGTGGAAACCACTTTATCATTGCTAATTCAACAGAACGTAAACTATTACAAAATGGAAAGTATAGAAGTTAAAGAATTACTTGAAGCAGGTGTACACTTTGGTCACTTGACAAGAAAATGGGATCCAAATATGGCTCCTTACATTTATATGGAGCGTAATGGCATCCATATCATCAACCTTTACAAAACAGCTGCAAAAATTAAAGAATCCGCAGAAGCGCTTCATAAAATTGCAGCTTCAGGAAAGAAAATTTTATTTGTTGCTACAAAAAAACAAGCTAAAGACATCGTTGCTGAAAAAGCAGGTGCTGTAAGCATGCCTTACATTACTGAAAGATGGCCAGGTGGAATGTTAACCAACTTTGTAACGATCAGAAAAGCCGTTAAAAAAATGGCCTCTATTGATAGAATGAAAAAAGATGGTACATTCTTGACATTGTCTAAAAAAGAACGTTTACAAGTTGACCGTTTAAGAGCAAAGTTGGAGAAAAACTTAGGTTCAATTTCAGACATGACCCGCTTGCCAGGTGCTTTATTTGTAGTGGATATCAAACGTGAAAACATTGCTATTAGAGAAGCGCAAAAGTTAAACATTCCAATCTTTGCAATGGTTGACACGAATTCTGATCCTCGTCAAGTAGAATATGTAATTCCTGCCAATGATGATGCTTCAAAATCTATAGATAAAGTTTTAACGATTATTACCTCTGCCGTTGCTGATGGTCTTGCTGAACGTAAATCAGATAAAACTGAGAAAAAAGGCAAAGAAGAGAAAGCAGGAAAATCTGAGAAAAAAGATAAGGTAGAAAAGGAAGAGAAAAAAGAAAAGAAGGCAGTTGCCAAGAAAGTAACCGCTGACGAAGAAGAATAAACCTATTAATATAACATCTTAAAGTCGTTTGGTTCTTTTCTTTGTTGAAAATTAATTGAACGACTTTTTTAATAAAATACACTTAGAAATTATGACAAAAATATCAGCTGCAGAAGTTAATAAACTTAGACAAACTACAGGTGCCGGAATGATGGACTGTAAAAAAGCTTTGGTTGAAGCGGAAGGCGATTTTGACAAAGCCATTGACATCTTGCGTAAAAAAGGTCAGAAAGTTGCCGACCAGAGAGCTGACAGAGAATCCAGTGAAGGTGCTGCTGTTGCTAAAATAAACGACGACCAAACTGTGGGCGTTGCCATTGTACTTGGATGTGAAACGGATTTTGTTGGTAAGAACGAATCTTTTATCGCATTGGCCAATGAGATTGCCGATATTGCAATCACGGTTAATTCTAAAGAAGAAGTACTTGCTGCTGATTTTGGTGGCATGACTGTTGCCGACAAATTGATTGAGCAAACAGGTGTGATTGGTGAAAAAATTGATTTGAATGCTTTTGAGAAATTGGAAGCTCCATATGTTGGTGCTTACGTTCATATTAACAAGATTGCTGCATTGGTCGGATTTTCTGCCAAAGTTGATAAGATTGAGGAATTAGCAAAAGACGTGGCGATGCAAGTCGCTTCTATGGGCGCTACAACATTATCTTACAAAGATTTTGATCCGGCCTTTATTGCATCTGAAACTGAAGCAAGAATTGCTGAGATCCAAAAAGAGAATGAAGAAAGAGCGCGTATGAACAAAACGCTTAAAAACATTCCACAATACATTTCTATGGCACAATTAACGCCAGAAGTATTGGCAAAGGCTGAAGAAGATGCGAAAGCGGAATTGAAAGCTGAAGGGAAGCCAGAACAAATCTGGGACAAAATTATTCCAGGAAAAATGGATCGTTTCAAATCAGACAACACGACACTTGACCAGGAGAAAGCCTTGTTGGACCAAACGTTTATTAAAGACGAAAAGTCTAATGTTGCCAAATATGTTGCTTCTTATGGCGATGTTAAAGTAACTGACTTTAAACGTGTGTCTTTAGGATAAGCCTTATTCCTGCGACGCAGGAAACCTTTTAGGTTCAGCGCAAGCTAATTTTATACTACAAACGCCCCGACTTCTTTCTAAAAGTGGTAGGGGCTTTTTTAATTTTTTCTTTAAGGCCTGGTCGCTATTGGAGCGTTGTTGAAAAACACCAACAATGTCGTTAATTTTCGTCAAAATAAAGGCGCTCCGATAAAGATGTCGCCCCTACAGGGCTTTGGCTATGTATTTGCCTTGGTGCCATTAAGATATCGCCCCTATGGGGCTATAGATTTGCGTCTTCCTGATTCTTACCAATTCCTGGGCCTTCCTACCCGGCAGGTAAGTAAGCAGAAAACCTTTTAGGCTTAGCGCAAACTAATCTATACTACAAAAGCCACTACTCATTTTAAAAAGATATAGTGGCTTTTTTATTTTAATGACACTAAAGTTTGATATCATCAATATATCCGCATAACGAAACCGTAATTTATAATTAATGGCCTTGGCATTGATTGACGATAAAGATGTCGCCCCGCTGGGGCTTTGGCTCTGTATTTACCGTGGTTCTGGATATGTCGCCCCGTTGGGGCTTTGAATTTGCGTTTTTATATTTCTAATATTACGCCCCACTGGGGCTCCGATAATAATATCTAAATCATTCCTATTAAGATGTCGCCCCGCTGGGGCTTTGGGTTTGCGTTTTTCTATTTCCACTAATATTTCGCCCCGCTGGGGCTTTGATAATAATATTTAAATCGTTTCTATAATGATGACGACATATGGGCTCTTGGAATTATCACAGGGGGCTTGCATTGAGAATTTGCTCCTATGAAGCTCTATTGAATGCTAATGATCTGAATTAAAAATAGAAGCTCGAAAAACCATTCAATGTAAAACAAATCTATAGCGTGAGGCACTACTTTACACTCTACGGCGCACAAAGCCTTGCAATAAGACGACTGTAATCAAATGGACGCATAGCTCCGAAGTCTGGAATCACGAGCTTAGAAGTGCGCAAACTACTTAATACTGATGCAATTTAAATTAGATTTTATATCCTATCGGCGTCAAGAAATCTTTTAATAGTTGTCATAAAAAAAACGTCCATCAATTTGATGGACGCTTTTATACAAACTAACAACTTAAGGTTGCTGTAGGTTGATTGTTTTCTTAGAATGAATACTTAACTCCAATTTGAAGTTTCCAAGTTTCACCATAATAGTAGTTATAATCAAATGAATCAGTGATATAGTCACCACTAGATTTTGCAAAAGAATACGAAGGGACGTTATTGGCATCTTTACCTTCATACTTCAAAATTTGCCCTCTATTAGCGATATTGTTTCTTTGACTAACACCCCATTCTGAATTAATAAGGTTACCTACATTCAAGAAATCCAAACTGAACTGTAATGTGTTTCTAGTATCCGCAACATTGAAATAATACTCACGGGTCAATCTTAAGTCGAAAGTATGAACCCACGGTGCGCGTACGGCATTGGCTTCAGCATATTTACCTTTGTTGTTTTTAAGGTATTTATCTTGCGCCATAAAATTAAAGAAGGCATCTTCATCAGCAGTGCTAACAAATTGAATATCTCCTCTACCTTTTGGAATATAAATTAAATCTGTATTGTTCCCATCACCATTCATATCATTTGAATACGTATAACTGTATCCGTTAGAAGAAGCACCTGAGTAGAACACATTGATAAACGTAGCTGATTCCAATAGGTTGTTAGACCAAGGAAGTTTATAGCCTGCTGATCCAATGACTCTATTTGGCACAACATACTGTGAACGTTGAAGTTCTGGTATGTGCGGTCCGTTAACACCAATTAATCCACCGTAAGCAGATCCGGCATTACTTCCTGGCATTCCAGTAATTTCTTGAGACTCAGTATAGGTATAAGCAGCCATTAATCGTAAATCTTCAATTGGCTCTGCGTTCACGGTAATATTACCAATCGCTCCCCATCCTTCGCTAGTATTTGTCAATACATACGCATCTCTACCAACATAGGTCAAATCGCTTCTATCAGGATAAATGTATCTGTTGTCAGATCCTGAAAAACGTTCCCATGTATCATCTACGTCTTTATAGTCGTAGTTTTTAAGCATAACACCATTAATGTTTTTAGTGTATATACCTTCTAATGTAACCGACAATGGGAAATCAACCGGAACCTCATAATCAAATGCTAAAGAGGTTTTCCAAACTTGTGGCATTTTGAAATTAGGATCTACACCGTTAACGTCACCAGGCAACTCTCCATCTTCTGGTCTAATGGTACTTGGCAGACCCAATCTATCAATCATTTCATCCACATCAGTAATCATTGGTCCTGCTAATCTATCTAAAACAGCTAAATCAGAACCTCCTGTATTTACTGTACCATCAGTGTTATATCTGGTAACGGCAGCATAACTTCCTTGTACCATTCCTGAGTTGGTTGGCATGTTGGTGAAGAATACCAATGGCAATCTTCCTGAGAAAATACCAGTTCCACCACGAAGTTTCATGCTTTGATCACCTTTAATATCCCATGAGAATCCAACTCTTGGAGATACTTGCACATTTGCTTTTGGCCATTTGCCCGTATCCACACGTTTTCCACCAAAATCTAAATCGTAAATAGCGTTGTTTCTTAAGATATTGTCCTCATATTTTAAATAATCAGCACGGATACCGTAAGATAATTTGAAATTTGGATTCACATCCCAGTCATCCTGAAGGTATAGTCCAAACTGATTGAAAGCAACCTCAGCTGTTGGGTTTTTCTCACCATCGTAACCATAAGTTAGTGCAAAGTCAGTAGGAGCGGCTTGATTAAGGAAGTCATCAACACTAGCGTAACGATAGTACCCAGTACCATTTCTCATATAAGAGTTGTTTGCCAATTGGTGCTCGTAACTTAAACCTGCAGTTATTTTATGATTGTCTAAATAATAAGTCAAATTATCAATAATGGTGAATGTATTATTGTTAACCGCATTATTCCAGGTGAACAACTCATAACCGGCAGACATATATGGTTCTTGACTTTGGGTTCCATCTGGATTAGTACCATTCAATATATCAATGAATGGGAAAGGCGATGAATTTGTTCCACGTGCATCTTCAATTTTTGAAGAGGTTACAAGCAACTGATTAGAAAGTTTGTCAGAAATTCTACTGTTTAAATCTAAAGACAATGAATTTACAATATTATCCATAGAATAGGTAGAATTTGAGAATGCCATAGAGTGCTCTGAAATACGGTTCATCCCTCTGTTACGGAAGCCTGCATTATTTGAGTTACCGTTGGTAGCATTCCATCCTTGATTTTTAGCGTAGTTATAACGTACACTCAATTTATTGGTAGAATTGATATTCCAGTCCAAACGCACCAAGAATTTTTTGTTGCTCTCATCGGAAGGATAGTTAGTGTAAGATCCAGGATTATAACCGTAATTGGTAATTAAATGTTGTTTTACACGTTCCATATCAGCAATACTGGTTCGGGAAAGTGACATGTCAAGGTCAGCTACCCCATCTTCAGATGGTCTCCAGCTTACAACCTGTCCTGGACGTACTTCTTTTTCAGCATTCACAAAAAAGAACAGCTTATTTTTAATGATCGGACCACCTAAAGTCAAACCATAAATTGTTTTTGACTCATCGTCACGATCACCAAATTGAACATCTCCAATTCGGTTACCTCGCATATCCTGATTGTTGTAATACGCATAGGCAGAACCTTTAAACCTGTTGGTTCCTGATTTAGTAATAGCGTTGATACCACCACCAATAAAATTAGTTTGACGCACATCAAATGGCGCAACAACTACTTGAACTTCTTCAATAGCATCCAATGAGATTGGACTTCCACCGGCCGGCAGACTTGAACTCAATCCAAAGTTGTTGTTAAAGTTGGCACCATCTACCGTAAAGTTAGTAGAACGACCGTCACCACCAGCAATGCTCATCCCGTTTGAGTAAGGAGAGATCTTAGCAATATCAGTAATACTTCTGTTGATGGTAGGCATTGCAGACAACTGTGCATTTGAGATGTTGGTTACTGCACCAGTTTTTTCTGTTGAAAACCTTGTTCTTTTAGCAGAAATAACGACCTGACTTAAAGAAACGCTTTCTTCACTTAAAACCACATCATGAATATAACCAGCACCCAAGCTAATTACAATATCACTTGTTGTGTTTGTCCCATATCCAATATAAGACACTTCTACAGTGTATGGTCCGCCAACACGCATCCCAGGTAAGTTGAACCGACCATCATCATTGGTAATCGATCCGTAAGTCGTTCCTGAAGGCACGTGGGTAGCGATGACTGTTGCACCCATAACCGGTCCTTCAGCATCTGTAACCCGACCACTCATACTGGAAGAAGTTACTTGAGCCGTCATGACTGCAGTAGTTAGTAAAGCTACAGCCATCATTAAGAATTGAGTAAGTTTTTTCATTTTTAATGTTTAAAATTAGATTTTAAATTTTGCGCAAAATTAAGCCATTATTATGATTTAATATTACTAAAACGTTAAGAAATTTTTAACAGGACGAAGTTAAGAGATTTACAGGAAACGATGCGTGCATAATAAAATAAGTTTTACAGAAGTTTTAAACAAACTTTAACTAAAATTCTTATAATGCTCTAATAAATTGAGTGTTGAACTATCATGATTCGTAATAGTATCTGTTGATGAGATTTCTTTTAAAATTTTTGTGGCCAACTGCTTTCCGAGCTCAACCCCAAATTGATCATAACTATATACATTCCAAATAACCCCTTGCACGAAGATCTTGTGCTCATAAAGGGCAATCAGCTTTCCTAAACTTTCAGGTGTCAACTGATCTATCAAAATAGTATTGGTTGGCTTGTTGCCATCAAACACTTTAAATGGCGTTAGCTGCTTTATTGTTTCTTCAGATGTGTTTTGACCTTTAAATTCAGCAATCACCTCATCTTTTGATTTCCCATTCAATAAGGCCTCAGTTTGAGCTATAAAATTGGACATCAATTTATCTTGATGATCCTTATTGCCATGAAGTGATTTTGCAAATCCAATAAAATCGGCCGGAATAAGCTTGGTGCCCTGATGGATCAGTTGAAAAAAGGCGTGCTGTGAATTGGTTCCAGGCTCGCCCCAAACAATATTACCGGTTTGATAGGTAACCTTGTCGCCATTTCTATCCACACTTTTGCCGTTACTTTCCATATTGGCCTGTTGCAAATAGGTGGCAAACTGATTTAAATATTGTGAGTAACCTATGACGGCCTCGCTTTCTGATTCAAAGAAATTGGTGTACCAAATACCAATAAGAGCCAAAACCACTGGAATATTTGTCTTAAACTCTGCCGATTTAAAATGATTGTCCATGTTGTGAGCGCCAGCCAACAACTTGTCAAAATTGTCATAACCTACCGCCAAACTGATGGATAGGCCAACAGCGCTCCACAATGAAAAACGTCCGCCCACCCATGTCCACATCGGGAAAATATTGTTTTCATCAATGCCAAAGTCCTTTACCTTTTCGATATTGGTTGATACGGCCACAAAATGTTTGGCAACATCAGTTTCAGCAGCTGATTTTAAAAACCAATCCTTGATGGTATTCGCATTGGATAGTGTTTCTTGTGTGGTAAAGGTTTTGGAAACAATAACAAATAACGTGGTTTCTGGATTGAGCTTTTTCAAAACTTCATTCACGTGATCGCCATCTACATTGCTTACAAAATGTGTGGTCAAATGATTTTTATAGTATTGAAGCGCATCCACTACCATGGCAGGCCCCAAATCAGAACCACCAATGCCAATATTGACCACATCTGTAAAGGCTTTCTGGGTATAACCTTTTCTTTTCCCGTTGACAATGTCAGTCGTAAAGTTTTTAATTTTTGCTTTTACCTCATGGATCTCAGGCATGATATCTTCACCTTCTACCATGATCTTGGCAGATTTTGGGCTTCTTAAAGCCGTATGCAAGACCTCCCTACCTTCTGTTTCATTAATAATATCGCCTTGAAATAGCTTATCTATTGCCGATTTCAATTGTGTTTCTTCGGCAAGCTCCAACAACAAGTCCATGGTTTTGGCGTCCATCCTATTTTTAGAATAGTCCACATAAAAATCTTCCCATTTGATGGTCATTTCTGAGGCACGGTTCTCATTTTCTGAAAACCATTGCGCCATGTGCACCTCCTTAATACTTTTAAAATGTTCCTGAAGTTTTGTCCACGCTTTGGTATGGATTGGGTTGATTTTTGGTAGCGCCATGAGTTAGTTTTTAGTTATGGAATAGCCTTGTTCTATAGTTGTTTCATTTTGATATTCATATGGAATACTTTTCAGTCGATCTCTTAACGGACTAATAAACTCATTGTACTTATCAATAAGATGGTCGGGAACGGACTCTACTGAAGGCAATTTTTCCTTGAATGGGTCCACTTGTTTTCCGTTTTTCCAAAATCGGTAACATACGTGAGGACCACTGGTATTCCCAGTCATACCCACATAACCAATCACATCGCCTTGTTTCACGTATTGTCCTTTTTTAACCGCTTGGTTCCGCATGTGTAAATACTGGGTGCTGTAAGTTTCATTATGTTTGATTTTAACGTACTTTCCATTCCCACCTCTTCGTGTAGATTCTGTAACAGTCCCATTAGCCGTAGCCAAAATAGGTGTCCCTATGGCCGCCGCAAAATCAGTGCCTTTATGTGGGCGCAATGCATAGCCATAATAGGCAATACGTCTATTAAGATTGTAACGGGAAGAGATACGGCCAAAATTAACCGGTGCCTGTAAGAAGGCACGCTTAAGACTTTTGGCTTCCTCATCAAAGAAATCTCCGCCTTTGCTAAGTGTATCGGTCTGAAACTTAAACGCGTAAAAGTCCTCATCCTTATGCTGAAAATAAGCGGCATCAATACCTTCCAACCCTGCATAAATAGAGTCTTCAATATAACGCTGTTTGTAAATGATCTTAAACTTATCGCCTTTTTGTAGTTTCCAGAAATTTATGCTCCAAGCATAAATATCGGCCATTTCTCCAATCAGCGCCTGTGGCAAGCCTTGAGAATCCATAGTTACGGATAAACTATTATTGATAATACCTGAAGCTTCCTTGGTCACAATGGTAACAGGTTTTTTCTCTTTATAGGTCACAATCGAATCCGCAAAATGAATCACCACATAATCAATATTATTCTCTTGATAAATAAAACATTGCGGGGTTTGTAAACTATCCTTAGAAAACAACATGGTATATGGTTTACCTATTTGCAGTTTTCTGATATCATAAGAATCCTTGGCACTTTCGGCAATTTGATAAATTTTGGGATAGTTCATGTTGTTTCTTTGCAAGATGGTTCCAAAACTATCGCCCGATCTTATCGTATCGCGTTTAACCACATAATCATTCAGGTTAAATCCAAATTCTCTTAACTCAACCGGTGGTATATAGGTTTGAAAAGGCTCTGGATTGATTGGTTCAGGCTCTTCTTTGCACGACCACATAAGCAATGCCAATAAAACTAATACTATTAAACTTTTTTGATACATTAACGCTTTCACTTTTATTATTCCGTTCCCCAATTTTCCAATTCTTTTTCGGTCCAAAGTTGAGGAAAAAATATGCGTCTTTGGTATTTTGGATGCATGTATTTTTTCCAATCACTTCCGCCTGTAGCTTCAGCATCGCCAGAACCACTTTCAATATAGTGTTTCGCCGCGTTATAATGCGCAAACACCCAGGTAATATTGACCGTATGGTCATAATGACGCATGGCCTTCACCAATTCCTCATTTTCCTGATCAGCCTTTGGCAATTCCTTAAACTTGGTCCATAAATTTTTAGTATTATGAGCCTCCATAAATCTTAGGAATTCCGCCTTGTAACGTTTTTCAAAATTGATCAATAAAATGGATTTCTTCCCCGTGTGGTAATCCTTTCCTGCCGCTTGCCAATACAAATGTTCAAACGCATGAGTGTAAGGTGTATTGCGGTCAATATCCTTACGGAAGCGATAACCAATAAGATTGATCAACTCAGTAGAGGCAAATTCAATCAGTCGGTATTGTGCACTTTGGAAACCACTGGCCGGTGTTAAGGTACTTCTGAATTTCATGTATTGGTCCACGTCCATACCTTCTCTCATAATGTTAAACGAGGTGGTCAGCATGTCAAAATACCTGCTCACCCGCATCAATTTAGAGGTAAAGAATTCAGCCGTCAATGCAGTACTCTCGGAAACCTGTTCAATTTCCCAAAGAATCATCTTAAACAGCAATTCGTTAATTTGATGGTAGCCAATAAACACCATTTCATCAGGAAGTGTTGTTCTTTGGATTTGTAGATTCAACAAAGCATCGGTTTGGATATAATCCCAATACGTAATAGGCTTACTGTAGAGTAAGCCTTCCAAATAGGTGTGAGTGTCCTGCTCAATTGCAGTATATTTTTTCTGAAGTTCCTGCAGTATCGGATCGAAATTTTCTGAATTGGACATATGTTCTAAAACTGTACTTTAAATGAATGTTTTAAGCCTTTAAAAGCTTCTAAATCTGCTCTCAAGGAGCCCACCGCCAAATCGGCCTGGATTCGCAACGGAATTTTATTGTCGTCAGCACTGACCCATAAAGTCAAACTTTCCTTCTCTTTAAACACCCGTCCAGCCATCACATAGGGTCTGAACTTAAGGGTTTTGATGGTGCCGAATGTCGTTTTTAGTTCCTCTCTTCCTAAAAACTTGAGCTTAAAATTATAATTTTCTTCATCAAAAAACATGTTCAAACTCACAACATCACCCTCACTGATGGTATTAGTATTATAATTGTTTCTTAAATAATAGAACGCTGAAACCATATCTTGAACATTCTCTTCAATGGTAAATGACGCTTTCTTTTTCTCTTTCTTATTGTTGACATGTGCTTTTGAGGCCACATGGTCAAATTCTATTTCAATATCTTTGGTGTAGCCACCTTCATCAATATTCCTGATGAACTTATAGGGCATTCCGGTTTGTTTATCAAAATAGGATTCATAACGGTCTTTGACCTTAAAAAACCATCTGATTGCTCCAGTAGTCCAACCTTTGCCGACTACATGAAAAACCTCGCGGCCGTTTAACCGAGATTCTTTTACTTCTAAAGTTGCGTTCCCTGCTTTTAGGAACCCACTGTAACTCATTCTGAACTTGAACCACTCCCCTTCCTGAAAGGCGTGTTTTTGTTGCGCAGAGACGCTGAGGATTACGAAGCATAGCGCTATAACTAAATTTACTTTTTTCATAATTTAAATAATTGTAAGTATAACCTTAATTACTAAGATTTCGTATATATCCTCAAGAATTACAATTAGCGTTCCAAAAGTATTAAAACAATAAAACTCCGTCAAATTAATGCGGAGTTTTAAACGTTAAATATTTGTTAGCGTTTGGCTTATAAAGTGCCTCGCAATTGCTGTTCTCTCTCAATCGATTCAAAGAGCGCCTTAAAATTGCCTGCTCCAAATCCTTTGGCACCCATGCGTTGAATAATCTCAAAAAACAAGGTTGGTCTATCCTGTACAGGTTTTGTAAAAATCTGCAACAAATAGCCCTCTTTATCGGCATCAATCATGATCCCTAAACTTTTTAGTTTTTCAATGTCTTCACGCAATTCATGACTATAGGTTTCCAAACGTCCGGGCACTGCCTTATAGTATTCTTCTGGTGGGGTAGATAAGAATTCTACGCCCCGTGATTTCAATTGCGAAACTGTAGTGATGATATCATCCGTGGCCACAGCGATGTGCTGCACCCCCGGACTTTCATAAAAATCGAGGTATTCTTCAATTTGCGAGCGCTTTTTACCCTCTGCAGGTTCATTGATCGGGAATTTGATACGGCCGTTGCCATTGCTCATCACCTTACTCATTAAGGCTGAATATTCGGTATGGATCTGCTTGTCGTCAAAAGATAAAAAGTTAACAAAGCCCATGACCTCTTCATACCATTTGACCCAAGTATCCATTTCGCCCCAGCCCACATTACCGACCATATGATCAATAAATTTTAATCCGGTTGACTCAGGATTGTAGTCGGACTTCCATTCTTTAAACCCAGGCATAAAAGTACCTTTATAATTTTTACGCTCCACAAACAGATGGACGGTTTCTCCATAAGTATAAATTCCGGCCGTGACCACTTCACCATGCTCATCCTTTTCAACTTTCGGTTGCATATAAGATTTGGCACCGCGTTTGGTGGTTTCTTCATAGGCACTTCGGGCATCGTCCACCCAAAGGGCAATCACTTTTACGCCGTCGCCATGCTTGACAATATGGTCATTGATGGGCGATTGGCTATTTAGTGGCGTGGTCAATACCAATCGGATTTTATCCTGTTTGAGCACATAACTCACGGTATCCCTTGACCCTGTCTCCAAACCCTTATAGGCGTAGGATTGAAATCCGAAAGCCGTTTTATAAAAATGTGCTGCTTGTTTCGCATTTCCCACGTAAAACTCTACGTAGTCAGTTCCGAGAAGCGGCAAAAAGTCTTCTGCGCCTTCAAAAATTTTTTCTAGTCCGTATTCCACGGAAGATATGTCTTTACTCATGATTGTTTTTTTAAGACCATAGAAAAAAGAGAATAGAAAAGAGACCTCCCTGATCTTTATTCTATATTTCAATTTCTTCTTATGGTTGTTAGTTTAAAATATGCGGCAATGGCCTAATTTTTTGTTTTAGTTTGATCCTTATTGCGCTTCCCTAATAATGCCATCTATTAGTTTTCGCTGTCTTGACTCTTGACTCTTGACTCTTAAATCATGGATCTATTTTCTTTGTTCTTTTCTCTATATTCTATTTTCTTCTTCAAAGCCACGACTTAAAATAATCCTCATCGGCAATCTTCAATGCTTCTTCCGTAATTTTCAAAGGCTTGAACGTGTCAACCATCACAGCCAATTCATCGGTTTTGGTTTTTCCGATGCTGCGTTCTACTGATCCTGGATGTGGTCCGTGCGGAATACCTGCGGGATGCAACGAGATATGGCCTGGGCCAACATCATTCCGACTCATAAAATCGCCATCCACATAATACAGCACCTCATCACTATCAATATTACTGTGATTATAGGGCGCAGGAATACTCAACGGATGGTAATCATACAACCGCGGCACAAAACTACAGACCACAAAGGCATCAGTTTCAAAAGTTTGATGCACCGGTGGCGGTTGGTGAATGCGTCCGGTTATCGGTTCAAAATCGTGGATGGAAAACGCATACGGATAATTGTATCCGTCATAACCTACCACATCAAATGGATGCGAAGCATAGACCATTTCGAAAATATCATCTTGCTTTTTCACCTTGATCAAGAATTCTCCCGTTTCATTATAGGTTTCCAGCTCTTCCGGCTTTCGGATATCCCGTTCGCAATACGGCGAATGCTCCAACAATTGTCCAAACCAGTTTCGGTAACGTTTGGGCGTATAAATTGGTCGGCGGGATTCTACGATAAACAAGCGGTTGTCTTCAGTATCAAAATCCATTTTATAGATGATGCCTCTTGGTACCAACAGATAGTCGCCGTATTTGAAATCGAGATTTCCGAGGTGTGTACGTAATTTACCAGTGCCTTTATGAACGAAAATCAATTCATCAGCATCGGTGTTTTTATAGAAATAATCTTTGGTAGAGTGTTTTGGTGCGGCCAATATAATACTACAGTCTGAGTTTGTAAGTACGGTTTTACGGCTTTCCAGATAATCGTTTTCTGGTTTCACCTCAAATCCGCGCAGACGATAGGATTGGATATGATTGGCTTTGGCAATTTTAGGCGCCACATTATATTGCTTTCTAATTTCTTTGACTTGGGTTGGGCGCTGTTCGTGATAGGAGTTGGTGTACATCCCATCAAAACCAATGGTTCCAAACAACTGTTCCGCATACAAAGTCCCATCCGGTTTACGGAACTGGGTATGTCTTTTTGGGGGAATTTTCCCGAGTTTATGATAAAATGGCATGTCTTTGAGTTATTATTGGTTGTGGGTTATCTGTTTTCGGTTGTGGGTTGTCGGTTGTGGGTTGTGGGTATCAAAACTCAACATTAGATGACAACAAAACTGCCTTATAAAGATATGAAATAAATGCTATTCTTAGTTGATTAAGAACGATACAATGCGGTATAATTATTCTGGATTCCTTTTCATAAGGAATTGAAGGTAAAGAAGTAAACCGGTCCAGGACTGTGTGGTCATGTCACAAATATAGAAAAAAGAATTTGAAATGTGATGAATATTATTTCACAAAGAATTATAATGCTCAAAGTCGTTTATAACCTTTGAAAAATTCAAAATAGTGGTCATACTGAGTTCAGTCAAAGTACCAAATTCTCAATTCACCTGTCACCCTGAGCGCAGTCGAAGGGCTGGATAGGCTAAATTATGGTTTGGGAATTTGAAGAGGGTTCGTTCCGAATAGTCGGAAGCGCTTACCCTGACATCTGTCTTCACTCTGACATCGGACTGCCACACTCAGCGCAGTCGAAGTGTTAAAATTGAACTTTCGAATCCTAAACGCCAAAACATCACACTGCATGTCGTGAAAGTGACAAATTCCTAAAAACAAAACAAGGAAGATTTTTAAGACAACAAACACCAAGAAAAATTCAGATTACGGTTTTCCCGTAGTTTTCAACAATGGCGTTATGTTGTAAAGCATGAAAAACACACAACCCTTAGCAACAGCGGATTACACCTAAAATAAATGTAAGAAAAATTTGTATTAAGCATTTTTTTTCTTTTATGTTTACATTGTTGATGATGGTTTTTGGAGTAATTACAAAGTCACTTCTTAGCTGTTTGAAACAAACTGGATTGATCCAAGAACCAGCTGGTTTATTTTTTTAAGACTTTGTAGATTTTGACTTTGTAAAACACGACTTTGTAATTTTTAAGACTTTGTAGGAAAAACAAATTAATAACCAAACCTATTAAAAAATGTAGGTTTTAAAATTTAGAAATTATGAAGAAAATCGTATTAGTTACATTTTTATTTAGCTTCGGCTTAACATTTGGAATGATCAATTTGGATAATTCTATTGTGAAAGAAAATCAAACGGCTAAAGAAGTAACTGCCAATGATTGTGTTGACGCAACTTTTGAGCAGATGGAGGTTGCGGATGACCAAGGTTTTAGTGAAGCCCAAGTAACTTGTCTAGGTAATGTATTTTACGCAGGATGTATGGGCTGGAATGTCGATGACTTATGGGATTCATGTGTAAATTAAATAATTAATGAGACCGATTTACTTATTTATTTTTTGTTTTTTTTATTTCTCAGCTATTGATGCTCAGAATAAAGGCAACATTGTGTACAGAATTGTAACTGATGAATTGAAATCTCAAGAAAATCATTCTCAGGCTAAACAGAGTTTTTATAAACTAATGAACTCTATGAGTCTTATCAGAGATAGTTTGTACTTCAATTTAGATTTTAAAGATTCTGAGTCACTATTCTATTTGGATAAAGGTAAAAACGTTGGCATGTCAAATGAGAGGGGTTACAATTCAATAATAAAGTCTTTTAGTTCCGTCTTTTACAGAAACAATGATACAAAGGAACTTATTGAACAAGTCAGCACTGATCGTATCTATTTAATTACTTCATCCACAAAAGATTTAAAATGGGAAATCACGAATGAAGAAAAAAAAATAAATCAGTATTTATGCTATAAGGCGGTGACGACCATTAAAGCTCGAAGTTTAACAAAAGGAGATCATTTTAAGAAAATTCAAGCATGGTTCTGTCCTGAGATACCACTTAATTTAGGCCCTAACAATTTTGGTGGATTACCCGGCTTAATTTTCGAATTAAAGATTGGTATGCTCACGTATTACATAGAATCTTTAAACTTTAACCCTAAAGCTGGTACAGAAATAGTTAAGCCGACAAAAGGAAAAGAAATCACTCGAGATGAATATTTTAGTCTAAAACCCGTAATCACAAAAGAAAATTTCAAAGAATATATTGGTGGCTAATATTTTATCAAAAGTTAAAGAAATTTTAAAAATCCTGCTTTTTACAGCAGGATTTTCTTCTTATGCCCAACAAGTCAAAGTCTCTGGCAAAGTCACAGACACCCTTCAAAATCCATTGGCCTACGCCAACATTTTGGCCCTCCCCGAAGATGATAGTCAAGATGTCCTTTTTGTTATTATAGAAATAATAGTTTTTAATTAATTTTATAAACTGGTTATTTAATATGAATTATGTTTTCATAAACCGTAAAATCAACCCTATTAATCCATCCTTTAAAAAAAATTAAGAAAACATCTAAAAATAATTCAGATTACGGTTTTCCCGTAGTTTTCAACAATGGCGTTATGTTGTAAGGCATGAAAAACACACAACCCTTAGCAACAGCGGATTACACCTAAAATAAAGGTAAGAAAAATTTGTATTAAGCATTTTTTTTTTTTTTATGTTTGACACGTTGATGATGGTTTTTGGAGTCATTACAAAGTCACTTCTTAGCTGTTTGAAACAAACTGGATTGATCCAAGAACCAGCTGGTTTATTTTTTTAAGACTTTGTAGATTTTGACTTTGTAAAACACGACTTTGTAATTTTTAAGACTTTGTAGAAAAAACGAGTTATTAACTAACCTGCATTTAAAAAATGTTCTGGTTTAAAATTTAGAAATTATGAAATTAAAAATGTTAAGTTTTTTGGCAGTCATTCTCTTTGCTGGAAGTTCTTTTGAAAATTCTTCAATGTTAATTCAATCATTTGGCTATGGCCATTGTTATGACCTAGCCGAATCGATTGAACAAGATGCTATGGACGGAGGCAATTCAGCAGAATTTTCATACAATTTAGGGACTGCCATGATGGAAGATTGTATCAATGATGTAAACAACGCAGCAGCCGAATATTGGGCAACTCATTAAAAAAATAGCAATTGAAACTAAGGTTTTTTGTTTTATTTATTTCATTTTTTGGCTTTAACTTTTCTGTTAATGCACAATATATCATCGTAGATTATAAAACCATTCCAAACGGTGATTTTATTGACGGAAAAGACAAAAATAACAATTCTTCTAACAAGGATTTACTCAACGAAGCATTTAAAGTTGTCAGGTTATTGACAATGAGATTGAAAGCTTCACAGAATGAATCCTATTATTGGGCAACAACTGATATGAATTCTGATGTTGATGAACTTCATTTCAAACTGGCAAAGGTCTTTGTCGAAAGTAACTCTGAATATAGGTGCGATTTGAAGAATGATTTAACCTCAAGATGGTGCGAAATGTTTGGACGAAATTTTATTATTAATAATAAAATTAGTGATTTAAATTGGACACTAACAAATGAAAAGAAAGAGATAGGCAAATATACTTGCTATAAAGCCTACTGCTCATACGAGATAGTTAATCCTTCTGGGACGTTTAAAAAAAATGTTACTGCTTGGTATACAAGCGAAGTTCCATATAGATTTGGCCCTAAAGGATATTCTGGATTACCTGGATTAATTTTAGAGTTAACAGACAATAAGATAACCTATGTGGTAAAGAATATTTCCTTTTATAAAGAAGATGAAATCATTGGCGATTTGCCTAAGGGAGAATTAATTACTCAAGAAGTGTTGGATGAATTATCAGTTAATGCAATGCAAAACAGACGTCCAAAACGCAAAAACAAAAAATGAAATTTTTTTTTGAAAGTAAAAATCCTGTTTCTAACAGCAGGATTTTCTTCTTATGCCCAACAAATCAAAGTCTCAGGTAAAGTAACAGACACCCTTCAAAATCCATTGGCCTACGCTAACATTCTCGCCATCCCTGAAGATGATAGTCAAGATGTCCGTTTTGTTATTATAGAAATAATAGTTTTTAATCAATTTTATAAACTGGTTATTTAATATGAATTATGTTTTCATAAACCATAAAATCAACCCTATTAATCCATACTTTAATAAAAATTAAGAAAACGTCTAAAAATAATTCAGATTACGGTTTTCCCGTAGTTCTCAACATTGACAATACTTGGTAAGGCTAAACAACCTAACCAATTTATTGTCAATATGAAACACTAAAATAAATGTAAGAAAAATTTGTATCAAGCATTTTTTTTCTTTTATGTTTACATTGTTGATGATGGTTTTTGGAGTCATTACAAAGTCGCTTCTTGGCCATTAAAGACGACATTGGATTGATCCAAAAGCCAGCTGGTTTATTTTTTTTAAGACTTTGTAATACACGACTTTGTAATTTTTAAGACTTTGTAGGAAAAACAAATTAATAACCAAACCTATTAAAAAATGTAGGTTTTAAAAATTTAGAAATTATGAAGAAAATATTTAGTGTTTTAGCTTTAATACTGTTTATGGGGAGTGCTTTAAATGCAACTGCATATTCCCAACAGGCAGATTGTAATAGTTTGGCTATTGCTGTGGCAAATGTTTACGAAAACGCAGGATACACCCATTATGAAGCATGGCAAGCAGGTAATTGGGCATATGATGGGTGTGTTGGAAATGGAGGTAGTGCGGGTGATTCACTTGTAACAATTAATTAATTTAAACAAGCCCTTATTAGGCGTGAAATTTATTAAGAGCATTTTTTTTAAATATGAAAAACATACTGATTTTAATACTTTTTTTAAATTCGATTAATTTATCTGCACAAGTAAAAAGTGGTTATATTACTTATGGAGAGACCATAGTTTCCGTGCCTATTGATACTTCTAAGATTAAAGACTCACAAATAAAATCGATTATTTCTCAACAAAACTCAGCAATTAAGAGTGCTCTTTCCTCAGATTTAGAATTATATGAAATGCGTTTTAATACCATAGAATCAAATTTTAAATTAATGCCGTTTCTAGAAAATGATGCAAATCCCAATTTAAAAAGAGCGGTTTCATATGGCATATATTATAACAACATTGAAAAAAATACAAGTCTACATCAATTATATGCTTTCGATGAATATTATTTAATTAAAGATGAATCTAATCCTTTTGTTTGGAAAATCTCCAATGAATCAAAAAAAATAGGTGATTATTTATGTTATAAGGCTATCGCGATAGTAGAAAACCATATAAATGTTAAATCTGAAATTATAGCATGGTTTGCCCCCGAGTTGCCATTTCAGTTTGGTCCAAAAAATTATGGTGGTTTGCCCGGACTTATATTAGCAATTATAGAAAGAGGGCACTATTTTTATGCAAAAAAAATAATTTTATCTAACGAAGAAGAAATAATAATTGTTCCAAGCAAAGGTAAAAAAGTGAGCAAGGAGGAGTTTAACGAAATCGGTAGAAAGATTATGATGCAAATGAGAGGTGAGAACTAAAAATTTCATTTTGAAAATTAAATTTTCTAAAATCGTAGCTCAAAAGCAACTCAAATATCTGTTTTTATTATTTTCTTTTTCGCTATTAGGTCAAACTACTTTTATTTCAGGCAAAGTCACAGACACCCTTAAAAATCCATTGGCTTATGCCAATGTATTAGCCATCCCTGATGATGATAAGGAAGAAGTGCGCTTCGCCATTACCCAAGACAATGGCAGTTACAAACTTGGCCTCTCCAAAAACCAAACCTATAACATAACGGTGAGCTTTCTTGGGTTTACACCTTATACAAAGGTGTTGACCACCACGGAAGACAATCTCATACAGAATTTCGTCCTTAAAGAAAATCCAGACCAATTGGATGAGGTCACCATTAACTACACGCCTCCCATTGTGGTCAAAAAAGATACGATCACCTATGATGTAAGCAAATTTGTTACCGGTGAAGAGCGAAAACTACGGGATGCCCTGAAAAAATTACCAGGAGTGGAAGTGGATAGAGCGGGCAATGTTACCGTACAGGGCAAAAAAGTGACCAAGGTTTTGGTGGAGAACAAGACCTTTTTTACAGGCGACAGTAAATTGGCGGTCAATAATATTCCTGCAGACGCGGTTGAAAAAGTAGAAATACTTGACAATTACAACGAGGTGGCCATGCTTAAAGGCTTACAGGACAATGAAGACATGGCCATGAACATCAAACTAAAGGAAGACAAGAAGAAATTTACTTTTGGAGATATTGAGGTTGGCGCAGGCATTAAGGATCGGTATTTAGTACATCCTAATCTTTTTTATTACAGCCCTAAAACCAACGTCAATTTTATTGGCGACCTCAACAATCAAGGCATTAAAAGCTTTGGTTTTCGTGATTATTTGGAGTTTGAAGGTGGTTTTGGTAAACTCCTTAGTGACGCCAGCAGTTATTTTGATTTGTTCAATAGTGATTTTGCACGCTACCTCAACAATCAAGATTATACTGCAAACACCAACCAATTTGGGGCTTTAAATATTAGGCAGGCTATCAATACGGCAACGGATATCAGCGGGTATATCATCAGTTCAAACAGTAAGACCGATACCGAGAGCCATATTACAAGTGAGTATTTGAACAACGAAGATCCCTATTTTGAAAATCGAAGCACGACCAACAACTTCAATAACTTTTTTACCATTGGCAAACTCACCTTGAATTATAAGCCAAGTTTTGAGGAAGATTTTGCCTACAATAGTTTTATTAAAGTCACCAATAATGACAGTCATGGATTGATAAATACCATCAACCCCATTCAAAACAATAGCATTGCCACTAATACTGATATCAATGCCCTGAACCTTAAACAGAACATCACCTACAGTCGGAAACTATCCAAAAACCATACGGGTACTTTAGAAGCCACTTATACGTTTCAAAATGACAAACCGCTAACGGAATGGCTGACCAACCAACAAATCCTACAAGGTTTGATCCCCTTGGAAGATGATGAACTTTATGATATTTTACAAACCAAACGCAGTAGCGCACACAACCTCAATGCTATTGTAAAAGACTATTGGGTACTCAATAATTTTAATCATATTTATACAAGTGTGGGCGTTAATGCGGCATTTACGAAATTTTACAATCAGGATTTGCAACAGCTGAGCAATGGCACCATCAACAACTTCAACAAGGCAGGTTTTGGCAATGATTTTGGATATGATTTCCTGAACACCTTTGTGGGCTTGGAATACAAGTTCCAGATTGGGATTGCCACGTTCAAACCGATGCTCTACGCCCATTTTTACAATTGGCAGACGCAACAGTTTGAGGAGAAAAGCAATCACACCAAGGCTCTGATATTGCCCCAATTCACCACAAAAATAGAATTCAACAACAGCGAAAGAATCAATTTCAAATACAGCCTCAATGCACGTTTCCCGGGGATTGAACAATTGGCCAACCATTTCGTATTGAACAATTTCAATAGTGTTTATAAAGGCAATGCCACTTTGGAAAATCAATTATACCATTCGGTGAGTTTGAACTATCACAAGTTCAGTCTATTTAAAAACCTGAACCTTAACCTCAGCACAAATTTCAATAAAAAGGTGGAGCACTTTAAGAATGTCACCCAATTACAGGGCATTGAACAATACAGCACGCCAGTTTTCTTTGATTTGCCAGAACATAGATGGAGCGTTAACGGGGGCATTTCAAAAAAAATCAATAAGATCCGTTACAAATTGCGAAGCAACTTCAACTATAATGACTTTTACCAAATTTTGAATGATGACACACATCTGAATATTTCAAAATCCGTTTCCTCAACAGTCAGTGCGGAGACCTTCTTTAAAAAATTTCCCAATATAGAAATCGGTTATAAAAAAGATTTCAATGCCTACCGATCGTCCAATGTGATCAGTAATTTTGAAAACGATAATTTCTTTGCCATTCTACAATATGATTTCTTAAGGGACTTCATCTTTAAGGCAGATTATGCCTTTGATAGCTATCACAACAAAAGTAACAACACCAAAAACACCTTTGATACAGCAAACGCGTCCTTATTTTATCAATTGGAGGATAGTCCGTGGGGCTTTGAAATCAACGCTACTAATTTATTCGATATGCGGTTTAAGCAACAGAATTCATTCAACAGTTTTTTGATCAGTGACAGTAAAACCTTTATAATGCCGAGAATTATAATGTTCAAAGTAGCTTACAAACTCTAAAATCTTGAAATAGTGGTGTCACAGAGCGCAGTCCAAGGGCTGGATAGGCTGAATTATGGTTTGGGAACATAAAGGGGTTCGTTCCGAATAGTCGGAAGCGCTCACCCTTAACTTTGCTCTCACCCTGACATCGGACTGTCACACTGCGCAGTCGAAGTGTTAAAACCAAAACCCTAAATTAAACAACCAAATACTTTCACCAAGTTCAGGAGAATAGGTGTATTTTGCTTCCAATGGCCCCAAAAAGGTTTCCAATCCGTAACCAAGTGCATATCCCGAATAATTAGGTGATGAGAACCAAGTACCAGATTCAAAAAGTCCATAACCAATATTGGCATAGTTGGCTGCTACGGTAATATGGTGCTTTTTAAAAAGTTCATAATCTAAACTCAAAGTGCTTTTTACAAAACTATCTCCGGTAAGCGTGATATAGTCGTAGCCATAAAAAGAAATAAAATTGTTGATGAAATTATTACCATAACCGCCCAAAGCAAAATCGAGTGACTGCGTGCTAGTGTCGCCAATTTTAAATCCACCTTGGGTGAAAATATTAGTCGATAGTTTGTCAGAAAACTTAAAAGCATAGCCTATGTCTGCCTTGGCCATAGAGAATTTATTAAATTCTTTATTGAAATGGGAGGCGTGCAGGTATAGGTGAAAATCACCACTGAAATAAATCCCCGTTTTTGGATAGTATTTATTATCATAAGTATCGAATCTTAAGGTTCCAAAAAGAGATAGATAATCGGTGTTTTCAAAATATTGTTTCTTACCTGGAACATTCACTAAAACTGTCTCCGATTTTATTTTCAGTCGCTTATGCTCGCCACCCAAACTCAGTGCAAAGTCCTTTCTAAACATGGTTTGTAAATAAAACTGATTGGTTTGATCCTGAAGTTCAACACCAATTTTGTTCAACCCGGTAAGTGATTGCTCATAATCATCCAAGAATAACTTGACATTTACATTTCTGCTAAATTGATTAAATCTTGAACGCAGGCCAATACTCCAATAAAATCCTTTGTCAATATAATACTCAAAATTATAGCGCACATGGTCACCCAATATCAAATCTAAAGAAACCACATCATCATCCAATAAAGCTCGTTTTTTAGTAAAGTTGACCAAGGCCGCACTTTTGTAGAGATCATCATAATGCAGTCCAAATTTCAAAAAACTGGTCACGTCACTTTCATCTACCGTCGCCAATAAATTATAGACATTTGGTTTGTCTGTCTTTTCAAATTCATAGTAAAATGTGGTAAAGTTATTGGTGGCTACCAAATTGTTGACACCTTCATTAAAATCGGGGTAACTGACTTTAGAATCTTCAACAAGCTTCATTTTACCTAAAATATAGGCACGGGTATATCTGTCATTCCCAAAGATCTTAACCTCATTGATAGCGATACTGTCTTTGGACGTGAGATCTACAGTTACACCTCTTGAGTTTTTATATTTTGGAAGATTCTCAATTTCGTTAAGTTTGGTGCGTGCCGCCCTTGCCCCACTTTCAATTATCTTTCTGCCTTCGCTAAAAGAGACTACCGTATAATCAGTGATGTCTGGTTTAATATAGATATCGGTTTTTTTGACCTTCTCGATCATATCACTAATCGTGCGATAATTGTTGATCTGGAGCAAAATTGCAGGTGCTGAATTCAAGTCTTCACGTTTGGCCAATCCGTCCTGGACATCCACGCCAATAATGACATCCATCCCTTTGGCTTTGAGCTCATCAATAGGGTAATTATTTATGACACCACCGTCAATAAGCACCTGGTCTTCAATAATTACCGGTTGAAACAAGGAAGGAAACGCTCCACTGGCAGTAACGGCTTGGGCCAGATTTCCGTGGTCTAAAATGATGGCCTTGCCCGTTTCTACATCGGTAGCCATACAAAAGAACGGGATTGGCAGTTTATCAAAATCTGAAATATCGGTTACCGGTAAGGTCAATTTTGATAGCAGATTAAATACGTTTTGACCCCTTGACAAGGCTGATGGCAGCTTTAACTTAAAATTAGTGAAGGGCAAGGTCACGGCGTACCGTTCTGAATTGTCCCGTTCGTAAAAGGTTTTGGCCGACCTTGGAAGATTATCGTTGATCACGTCATCAAAATAGAGTGAACTAAAGATGGAATCCAATTGTTTGCCGGAATACCCTGACGCATACAATGAGCCAACAATGGCACCCATACTGGTACCAGCAATATAATCAACCTTAATATTTAAGCTGTCAATCACTTTTAACACCCCAATATGTGCAAACCCCTTAGCGCCGCCCCCACTCAACACCAATCCTATTTTGGGCGCTTTTTGCGACTTATGCGCAAGGCTGTCCTGCCCCTCCACCGAGAAGGATATAAACAACATAAAAACAATGATGTATGTGAGTTTTTTCAAATGCTTTATTATTAGAATCTACAGTCTCCAACACTTTATTATGAGGGTTTTGTTGATTAATCTATATACAAACAAGGTACTCTATTTGTTATAAAAGTCAAGTATCTTTTTTGCTCTTGAAGCCCCTATAACTGGTTCCAGCTCTTCAAAGCTCGCTTTACTGATCCGTTTAACTGTTTTAAAATGCGTCATTAATTGCACAATAGATTGTTCTCCAATTCCAGGTATCAACTCCAACTCTGTGGTCAGAGCTCCTTTGCTGCGTTTATTACGGTGGTGTTCAATCCCAAACCGATGGGCTTCATTCCGCAATTGCTGAATGACTTTTAAGGTTTCGCTTTTTTTATCTAAATATAGGGGAATTGGATCATCTGGATAGAATAATTCTTCCAAACGTTTCGCAATTCCGATGATCGCAATTTTTCCTCTTAAATTTAATAGCTCCAGACTTTTTAAGGCGGAGGACAATTGACCTTTGCCTCCATCAATAATGATGAGTTGTGGCAAGGGCTGTTCTTCTTCCAATAAGCGTTTGTACCGTCGGTACACCACCTCTTCCATGGAAGCAAAATCATCAGGGCCATCAACGGTTTTGATATTAAAATGGCGATAGTCCTTTTTGCTCGGTTTACCGTTTTTAAAAACGACACAGGCCGCCACTGGATTGGTACCTTGTATATTGGAGTTGTCAAAACATTCAATATGGCGCGGCTCTTCCTTAAGACGTAAATCGGTCTTCATTTGTGCCATGATCCGATTGGCGTGACGGTCAGGGTCAATAATCTTGACTTGCTTGAAACGTTCCATCCGGTAATATTTGGCATTGCGTTCTGACAGATCTAAAATTCGTTTTTTATCACCCAATTTCGGAACGGTAACTTTAAGGTCTTCACCTAAATCAACTTCAAAAGGCACAAAAACCTCCTTACAGATAGAGTGGAACCGCTGTCTGATTTCAGTAATGGCCAGCTGCAGCAATTCCTCATCTGTTTCGTCCAGTTTCTTTTTGATTTCCATAGTATGCGAACGAATGATGGACCCGTAAGACAGCTGCAGGAAATTAATATAAGCATAACCCTCATCAGAAACTATTGAAAACACATCAACATTACTGATTTTGGGATTGACCACAGTGGATTTTGACTGGTAATTTTCAAGAATATCAATTTTCTCCTTGATGCGTTGAGCCGCTTCAAATTCCATAACCTCAGCATGCGCTTTCATTTGACGTTTGAATTGCGATAACGAATCCTTGAAATTTCCTTTTAAGATTTCCCTTATGGCTGCAATATCTTCTTGATAATCGGCTTCCGATTGATAGCCCTCACACGGACCTTTGCAATTGCCCAAATGATATTCCAGACAGACCTTAAATTTTCCGGCATCGATCTTATCTTGCGCCAAGTCATAATTACAGGTTCTTAGCATATAGACGCCTTTAATGAGATCAAGAAGTGTTTTTACCGTCTTCATACTCGTGTACGGTCCAAAGTATTCTGAACCATCCTTAATCATCCGACGGGTAGAAAACACTCTAGGAAAGCGCTCTTTCTTGATGCAGATCCACGGATAGGATTTGTCATCTTTGAGCAAGACATTGTAACGTGGTTGGTATTTTTTAATGAGATTGTTCTCAAGAAGCAAGGCATCCGTCTCCGTCTCAACCACAATATGTTTAATGGTGGCTATTTTTTTAACCAGTACTTTGGTCTTCCCAAAATCATGCTGTTTAGTAAAATAAGAACTGACTCGTTTTTTCAAGTCCTTGGCTTTACCTACGTATAAAAGCTTACCATTGGCATCAAAATATTGATACACCCCAGGTTGATGGGGCAAGGTCTGCAATTGGATTTCTAAAGTAGGCTTACTCATAAATCAAAGATACTATATCTTCAAAACTTTTCAATGGAAAGGATTTTAAGACTTTCTATAAAGGCATGATTTTTTATTATCTTGCGACCCCAATTGAAATTACCAAAGATGCCCAAAAAGACTATAGGCAGAACAGATAAAGCAGATTTCCCTGCACTTGATCTTTTTGATATTGACATCAAAATAGACACAGGTGCCTATACCTCTTCCATCCATACCCATAAAGTTTGGATTGACAATGACGAATTGGTGTGTTTGTTCTATGATAAAGGCCATCCGCATTATAACGGAAAGGAAATCCGATTTAAAGACTATACCTTGGCAAAAGTCAAGAGTAGCAATGGTCTTGTCCAAGAACGCTATAAAGTAAAGACCACCATAATTTTATTTGAAAAAAAATACCGTATCTCGCTTACTTTAAGCACGAGAGAGGACATGCGATTTCCGATTCTAATTGGTCGGAAATTTATAAGCAAAAAGTTTATCGTGGATGTAACCCAAAAAAACATATCTTATAACAACAAAAACAAATAAGCATTGGGTGAGTACCGTTATGTCTTCACATTAATACTTATAACTAATAATTTAAAGCAAATTAGACCCAATGAACATTATTATTTTATCCAGAAACCCTCATTTATATTCTACTCAACGGCTTGTGGAGGCCGCCAAACAACGCAAACATACATGCGAGGTGATTGACCCATTGAAATGTGATATCATTATTGAAAAGAAAAACCCTGCCATCCTGTACAAGGGGCGTATTTTAGAAAATATCGATGCTATCATTCCAAGAATTGGTGCTTCAGTTACATTTTACGGGACGGCGGTAGTACGACAGTTTGAAATGATGAAAGTGTTTTCTGTGGTAGAATCTCAAGCCTTGGTAAGATCTCGGGACAAATTGAGAAGTCTTCAGGTGCTTTCGCGTGCGGGATTGGGCATGCCTAAAACGGTGTTTTCAAATTACACTAAAGATGTTGCTGAGGTCATCGCCTCGGTGGGTGGCGCACCTTTGGTGATCAAGCTTTTAGAAGGTACCCAAGGTCTGGGTGTTGTACTGGCAGAAACCAACAATGCGGCGGAATCTGTAATTGAAGCTTTTCACGGATTGCAGGCGCGGGTCATTATCCAAGAATTCATCAAAGAGGCCAAAGGTGCAGATATCCGAGCTTTTATTGTAGACGGCAATATTGTAGGGGCCATGAAACGACAAGGGAAGGATGGGGAGTTCAGATCCAATCTCCACAGAGGTGGTAGTGCAGAAATCATTCAGCTGACTGACGAAGAAGAAAATGCCGCCCTAAAAGCGGCTAAGGCACTCGGATTGGGGGTTTGCGGCGTGGATATGTTACAATCGGCAAGAGGTCCATTAATTTTGGAGGTTAATTCATCTCCTGGACTGGAAGGCATTGAATCTGCCACAAAAAAAGATATCGCCAAAAGCATCATAAGATATATTGAACGTAACGTTTAACTTGAATTATGTTGAAAGAAAATAAAGATAGTATCACCATTTTAGGTGAGGAAATTCCGTTAGGTGCCTCAAGGGAAATTAATTTTAATATTGCGAAACTCCACACCGCCACAAAGATTGAAATTCCGATAATTATTGAACGCTCAAAAACCCCGGGACCTACCATTTTATTTTCTGCGGGCATCCATGGTGATGAGATAAATGGTGTTGATATTGTTAGGCAATTGATTGCAAGACGTATCAATCGACCAAAACGTGGCACCATCATTTGTATGCCGATTTTAAATATTTTCGGGTTTTTAAATAGCAAACGCGCATTTCCCGATGGACGGGATCTGAACAGGATGTTTCCAGGATCTGCCAATGGGTCTTTGGCAAGCCGTGTTGCCCATAGGTTGATGCATGAGATTATTCCAGATGTGGATTTGATTATCGATTTCCATACCGGTGGCGCGAGCCGATTTAATGCCGCACAGATACGAATTGTTAAAAATCACCCAGAACTTGATGATTTAGCCCGTGTTTTTGGAGCGCCATTTGTCTTGTACTCCAACCATATCGCGAAATCCTTTAGAAATGCCTGCTTTCAACTGGGCAAACCGATTTTACTTTATGAAGGAGGGAAGTCATTTTTTGTGGATGATAACATCTCCAAAGTTGGCGTGGAAGGTGTGAAGCGTATTTTGGCACATTATGATATGTTACATCATCGTATTAAAGCTAATAGACCAAAGTTGCCCACCGTTTTTATTGAAGAGAGCAAGTGGATCAGAGCTAAGCAATCTGGGATGTTCAAATCTGTAGTCTCTGTAAACACCAAAGTAAAGGTGGATGATGTTTTGGGTCAAATTACAGATCCCTACGGCAAGGTGTACCACGAAGTCAAAACGACACTTGAAGGCTATGTTATAAATGTAAACGAAGCCTCTTTGGTTTATCAAGGTGATGCACTTTTTCACATAACAAAAGTGGTAAGTGATTAATGGAATAGTTATGACGAAATCAGAATTAAGACGACTGTATAAAAAAAAGCGTAGTGCACTTTCTTCAGAAGCCATTGAAACGTTCAGTCTGACCATTGCCAACCAGTTGCTGCAACTTCCCATTTGGAAGGTATCGTTTTATCACGTTTTTTTGAGCATTACGGAGCACAAAGAAATCAATACTGATTATATCCTGAATATTTTATCAGGAAAGGATAAAAACATAGTCATCTCAAAAACTGATTTTGAGAGTTTGCGCATGATTCATTATCTCTTATTGGATACTACTGTGATCAAAAAAAACGACTGGAATATTCCTGAGCCAGTTGACGGAATTGAGATTGATTCTGATAAAATAAATGTAGTTTTTGTGCCACTTTTAGCCTTTGACAAGCACGGACATCGTGTTGGCTATGGCAAAGGATTTTACGATAATTTTCTTTCAGAGTGTCAACCTGAAACTCTTAAAATAGGGCTATCTTTCTTTGAAGCCGAAGACAGCATTGACGATGTTTTTGAAAGTGATGTGGCTTTAGATTATTGCGTAACTCCAAATACTATTTATTCTTTCTCAACATAAACAGTCTCGATAATTTCTTCTTTATCTTGATGAAATGCTTTTTTATTGAAGACAATCAACATTCCAATTCCTGTACTAATGGCCATATCGGCTACATTAAAGACGGGTTCGAAAAAAGTAAAATAATCACCTCCCCAGAACGGGATCCAATCGGGCAGAATGCCTTTCCAAATTGGAAAATGCAGCATATCTACTACCTTTCCGTGAAATAAGGTATCATATCCTGATTTTGGAAGAAACGACGCCACCTGATTATAACTATCGTCGAAAATGATCCCATAAAAAACCGAATCGATGATATTGCCCAAGGCACCGGCAAAAATTAAGGCTATGGCCACAATGAGGATATGAGGTCCCCTTTTTCTTGCCGAAGTTACCAACCAATAGCCAATGCCAATTACCGCTACAATACGAAAAATGGTCAATGCCAGTTTTGCCGTACGATCTGAAATACCAACTATAAAATCGCTCAGTTTTGTACCCCAAGCCATCCCATCATTTTCAACAAATAAGATGTGAAACCAGTCGAACACTTCAACTCTATGGTGTAGGACAAAGTGGGTTTTAATATAAAACTTACTAATTTGATCAATCAATAAAATAATGATGATTAAAAGGGTCGCTTTTTTTAGGGACATAGTTTTTCCTACGAAAGTGGAATCTTTGTTAATGACAATTATATTTGAAACTCTTACAGTTTCAATAGTAGCAAGCTTTTTCTAAAGTGTAAAAATAGTATTATACCCATTAGTTTTTTAATTGTCGAGTTAAAAATATGATTTTTTTTAATACTAATTTTATTTTACCATGTCATACAGAAAGTAAGGTCGCTTTTAAATACTACATAACACTTTTAACTTGATACGTTCCCCCTAGGCTAAAGCTATCGATAGTAGGCAGGTTTTTTAAATAAAAATTAAGGAAGGTTTTAGCTATGGCCCAATTATTGGCATCCAACCAACTATAAGCGCCTCATTTTGTGAGACATTTGAGTGTATAACTTGGTATGGCCGATAAAAAAAACACTCCTGTATTAAGAAGTGTTTTTTATTTTAAAAGCCCAAATATCTTTATGAGATCAGCGGTGCTAGATCTTCGCTTTCTTATTTTTATCAGAATGTTACTGTTGCATGTTTTTAGCTTCAATGCTCAAGGTAGCGTGCGGCACCAGCTTTAAACGCTCTTTACCAATAAGCTTCCCAGTAACTCGACACACCCCGTAGGTTTTGTTTTCAATGCGTATCAAGGCGTTTTTGAGGTCTCTAATAAATTTCTCTTGACGAATTGCCAATTGCGAGTTGGCTTCTTTACTCATCGTTTCGCTACCTTCTTCAAAGGCCTTAAAGGTAGGCGACGTATCATCTGTACCATTGTTGAGGTCATTCATGTACGCACTCTTGATCAGGTCTAAATCTCGTTCTGCTTTTTCAATTTTATCTTGAATCAACACTTTAAATTCTGCTAAATCTTTATCAGAATATCTAACGTTTGCATCTACAGCCATAATTTTAAAATTTTTTAATAAACAACTTGGTATTTACATCATCAAAAGCAATTTCTATACCGTCATTTAAGTGTTCCAAAATTTCCAACTCTTCGGTTAAGGTTTCGGTTTTTATGTAATCTAAGTTCTTGTTTATTGCGTTAATAATAGGTTCATCTTTCTGGAAGTGAACTACAATACGATCAGTAAGCTCATATCCCGAATCTTTTCTTAAATTTTGGATCCGGTTTACCAATTCTCTTGCAATCCCTTCCTTTCTTAATTCATCTGTAATAGTCACATCTAGGGCTACTGTTAATGGGCCTGAACTTGCAACAAGCCATCCTTCAATATCTTGTGAGGTAATTTCTACATCAGAAAGCTCCAATTTAATACTTTTTCCATTAACTTCCATATCTAAAGTACCGTTTTGTTCTATTTCTCTGATATTTGCAGCGTCGAAACCGCTAATCACCTGAGCTACAGCTTTCATGTCCTTTCCAAAACGAGGTCCAAGCACTTTAAAGTTAGGTTTTATCTGCTTTACCAAAATATCTGAAGCATCTTCCAAAACTTCAATTTCTTTGACATTGACTTCCGATTTTATTAAATCTGCCACTGCTAAAATCTCGTTCTTCTGAGCATCATTGGAAATAGGAATCATGATTTTCTGCAAAGGCTGCCGAACCTTGATTTTCTCCTTCGCTCTTAACGATAATACCAAAGAAGAAATGCTCTGCGCGGCCTCCATTTTACGCTCCAATTCCTTATCTACATACGCTTCATCATAGACGGGAAAATCTGACAAATGAACACTTTCAAAAGTCTCTTTCTTAGTCACTGCATTTAAATCAAGGTAAAGCCTATCCATATAGAACGGTGAAATTGGTGCACCCAATTTTGCAATGGTCACCATACAGGTGTATAAGGTTTGATATGCCGACACCTTATCCTGTTGATAATCGCCTTTCCAAAAACGTCTTCTGCTCAATCGGACATACCAGTTACTCAAATGGTCTTGAGTAAAATCTGAAATAGCACGAGCCGCTCTTGTCGGTTCGTAATCTGCATAATACTCATCAACTTTTTGGATTAGAGTATGTAATTCTGATAAAATCCATCGATCAATCTCTGGTCGATCATTTAAAGGTATATCAGCTTCTGAATAATTGAAATTATCAAGGTTGGTATATAATGTAAAAAAGGAATAGGTGTTGTAAAGCGTTCCAAAAAACTTACGTTTGACCTCTTCAATACCTTCCAAATCAAATTTTAAATTATCCCACGGATTGGCATTAGCTATCATATACCAACGGGTTGCATCCGCCCCATAGTCTTCTAAAGTGGTAAAAGGGTCTATGGCATTCCCCAATCGTTTGGACATTTTCTGTCCATTTTTGTCTAATACCAATCCGTTAGAAACGACATTTTTATAAGCAACGGAATCAAAAACCATGGTAGCAATAGCATGCAGTGTATAAAACCAGCCACGGGTTTGGTCAACACCTTCTGCGATGAAATCGGCAGGGAAGGCTTTTTTTCCATCAATGAGTTGGTTATTTTCAAACGGATAATGCCATTGTGCATAGGGCATAGCACCAGAATCAAACCACACATCAATCAAATCAGCTTCACGTCTCATTGGTTTTCCTGAAGGAGACACCAAAACAATCTCGTCAACTATGTTCTTATGTAAATCTATTTTTGCGTAGTTATCTTCCGATTGGTTGCCGACCTCAAAATCTTCGAAAATGTCAGATGACATAAATGCCTTCTCAACAGCTTTTTGCATCTCAGCCTTTAATTCAGCTACCGATCCGATACAGATTTCCTCCTTACCATCTTCAGTTCTCCAAATTGGCAATGGAATTCCCCAATACCGTGAACGTGACAAGTTCCAATCGTTTGCATTGGCCAACCAATTCCCAAAACGACCTGTTCCAGTAGATTTCGGTTTCCAATTGATGGTTTCATTCAATTGAAACATTCTATCCTTGACATCCGTTACCTTAATGAACCAAGAATCTAATGGGTAATACAGAATTGGTTTATCTGTACGCCAGCAATTTGGGTAACTATGTTTATATTTTTCGACCTTAAAGGCCTTATTTTCATTTTTTAATTTGAGCGCCAAACGTTCATCAACACTCAAATACTCTTTAAGGTTGGAGATCACCGATTGTAAGCTCACTTTTTGCTTTTCGTATTCAGAAACCAATTCGTCATCATTCAGATATTCTGATTTGACGTACTCTCCAGCAAAACCGTAAAGCTCATCCTTGACTTCCTTTCTAAATCGCCCTTGTAGATCAACCAATGGCACCAGGTTTCCATTTTCATCTTTTACCAACATTGGTGGAATTTCTGGAACCGCCTGTTTGGCTACCAAGGCATCATCCGCACCAAAAGTTGGCGCCGTATGGACAATTCCTGTACCATCTTCCGTTGTTACAAAATCGCCAGCAATTACTCTAAAAGCATTTTCCGGATGTTCGTGTGGAAGCGCATAGGGCAATAATTGCTCGTAGGTAATTCCAACCAGATCTTTTCCTTTAAATTCCTTGACAATATAATATGGGATTTTTCCCGCCTTGCCTGCAGGCAGGTTATCGCCTGAGGTATATTCCAACAACTCTGGTTTCGTTTCAATCCTTTTGAACTTCCCATCAAATTGATTATTGACCAAAGGTTTTGCCAGGATGACATTTAGTGGTTCATGAGTGTATTGGTTATAGGTTTCCACCAACACATAATCAATTTTAGGCCCAACGGTCAATGCGGTATTACTTGGCAATGTCCAAGGCGTGGTCGTCCAAGCCAAAAAGTAGATATCGCCCTCATCTTGTAGAAAATCTGGAAGTGAATCGGCTTTAGCTTTAAACTGTGCCACCGCTGTTGTATCCGTGACATCCTGATAGGTTCCTGGTTGATTGAGCTCATGAGAACTTAAACCCGTACCCGCTTTCGGTGAATAAGGCTGAATGGTGTATCCTTTGTAAATCAGTTTTTTATCATAGATTTGTTTGAGCAACCACCAAACGCTCTCCATATATTTTGGCTCATAGGTAATGTACGGATTGTCCATATCAACCCAATAACCCATTTTTTCAGTAAGGTCATTCCAAACATCTGTGTAACGCATGACTGCTTTACGACAGGCCGCGTTATAATCTTCTACGGAAATGGTTTTACCGATATCTTCCTTGGTAATCCCAAGTTCCTTTTCAACACCCAATTCAATTGGCAAGCCATGCGTATCCCATCCTGCTTTACGCTTTACCTGAAAGCCTTTCATGGTTTTGTAACGTGGAAAAATATCTTTTATGGCACGTGCCAAAACATGGTGCACCCCAGGTAGCCCGTTGGCCGAAGGCGGTCCTTCAAAAAACACAAATGGTGTTTTGCCTTCCCTTGTGGTCACGCTTTTATCAAAAATGTCGTTTTCTTTCCAATAATCGCCAATTTCCTCTGCAACTTTCGGTAAGTCAAGTCCTTTATACTCAGTAAATCTCATTATTTCCTTTATTCTAATCGAAGTGCGAAATTAATGATTTTTGATAAATTAGAAGTCCTAAATGTTGGAAAAAGAAATCCGAAGAGTTGGTTATTAAAAAGGCCTACTTAATGCCTTAGATTTACTATCAGAAAACACCAACAAAGCTAAGGTTTTTTCAACCAGTGGGTACCAATCACTGTTTATACGCATCTTTGTTGTAGCCGTTTTTTATAGTTTAATTTCTGCTAAAAAGACAAGTTCAGATGCTTCGTTTTCTGATTCTATATGTTGATTATTAAACTTAAGTTCAGTCGGAATGAAATAGGATACTCCACAAGGAAGTTCAGCAAATCTTGACTCAAATTCCAAAATGACAGCGGTGGTATCGTTCAAATTAATTACATACTCAAAATTCAGTTTATTGGCAATAAACAAGAAAATAGTGTTATCATATCTTCTGATATCAGCATCGGGCTCAGCATATTTATTTGGTGGAATGTATCGAAATCCGGGGTTTGGAAAGTCAGCTTCAACAATTATGTTTTCGGGGTCGAATGTGCCATTTTCAAGTAAGTTGATACCAGCCTCATCAACCAACCGAATATACAATTGTGGAAATTCTGGATCAAAAAGCGAACAGTCAATACCGTCATCATTACTATTGGAACAGCTTAAAATTAAAACTCCAATTAGTAAAAGAGCGCATGTATTTTTCATAATTACGTTTTAATTTAGGCGCTAGCATATAATTGGATGTGTTCAATAAGGATAAGTAGGCACAGAATCGGATTCTGGCTTATAATTTCTAAACCAAAAAACTCACCAAATCCTCAATTTTAGAAACCAATTGGATCTTGATTCCCGTATTTTTAAGAGCGATTTTATTGTATTTGGAGACAAAAATCATCGAAAAACCCAATTTTTCAGCCTCTAAGATGCGTTGTTCCACGCGTTGCACCGGACGGATTTCTCCAGAAAGCCCAACTTCGGCGGCAAAACAATAATCTTTAGGGATGGCCACATCTTCATTGGATGATAATACTGAAGCCACCACGGCGAGATCGATGGCAGGATCATCTACCGATATGCCTCCTGTTATGTTCAGAAAAACGTCTTTAGCACCCAATCGGAATCCTGCACGTTTCTCCAATACTGCTAATAGCATATTTAATCGTTTGGCATTAAATCCTGTTGCCGAGCGCTGTGGCGTACCATAAACAGCGGTGCTGACCAAGGCTTGGACTTCGATCATCAACGGTCTCATGCCTTCTAAAGTGGATGCCACAGCGTTGCCTGAGAGCTCTTCGTCTTTCTTGGATATTAAGATTTCTGACGGATTGGAAACTTCTCGTAACCCAGAGCCTTGCATTTCATAAATGCCCAATTCATTGGTCGATCCGAAACGATTTTTATGGGCTCTTAAAATTCGAAAGACGTGGTTTCGGTCGCCTTCAAACTGCAAGACGGTATCCACCATGTGCTCTAATATTTTTGGACCTGCAATATTGCCATCCTTGGTAATATGGCCGATTAAAACAACCGGAGTGTCAGTCTCCTTGGCAAATTTTATGAGCTCTGTGGTGCATTCCTTAATTTGTGAAATACTCCCAGCAGACGATTCAATATATTCAGTATGCAAAGTTTGAATGGAATCAATCACCACAATATCTGGTTCCACGGCCTCAATTTGCTTGAAGATGTTTTGAGTCTTGGTTTCGGTCAGAATATAGCAATTGGCACTGTTGGGAGTAATGCGTTCTGCGCGCATTTTGATCTGCTGTTGGCTTTCTTCACCAGAAACATATAAAGTTTTATAAGGTAACTTTAAAGAGATTTGAAGCAGAAGTGTACTTTTACCAATTCCTGGCTCTCCACCCAACAAGATCAAGGATCCTGGAACAATGCCGCCGCCAAGCACCCGATTGAATTCCTGATCTTCAGTATTCATACGTGCCTCTTGCGAAACGTCAATTTCATTGATGCGCAGAGGCTTCGATACACGTTTTACGGCCGAGGATGGCGTTTTCCAACTGGATTTCTCTTCCTTTTGAATGACCTCCTCAACAATGGTATTCCATTCTTTACAGGCCGTACACTGTCCTTGCCATTTAGAATATTGACTGCCACAGTTTTGACAGAAAAACGTTGTTTTAATTTTAGCCATCCTTAAAAGTTTGAGCTAAATTAAAACTATTTGTGATATTAGTTCTAATTATAAAATGTAATTAAAGGTATATTAATCAATATCACTTTCTTTATCATCACCAGCCACCGTAAGCCCTTCAACTTTTAAAAGAATAAGATCTTTGTTGATATGTGGGGTCGACTCCAAGTCTAATGCAGATTCATATAATTTTTTAGCGCGTTTGGTTTTTCCAATCCGTTCGGCATGAAGCGCCATATAATAGGTGCCATAAGACGTTGTTGGATCTTGTTTGTTGGCCAGTTTTCCAATTTTCTCAAGCGATGCGACATCATCCCGTTGTTCGGCAGCTTTTATAATTTTCTCAAATTCATCCTCAGAAATAGGTTTGGAAATTCCGAATAAATCTTCAATTTTTTTGTAACGCTTACTGATATAAGTATCTAATGTCCCTTCGTAAGTAAGAATATCCTCTTTAAATTCCCGGTCACTGATTGGTTTATAAAGCTCAAATATTTTATCCAATGCTTGAGACAATCCACCCGTAACCAAAGTATAGTGGGAAAGCCCTTCAAAATCATCAAAATAATACTTTAAGGCTTTATTGTCTATCTGTTTCAGTTTTTGATCGGCATCAAGAATCCCATTACGAAGCGGTGCTACATCATCACTACTGGTCACCATATAATAAAACACATCATCCTTCAGCCATTTTAACCTGCTGCTGACATTATCATCCATTTCGCCCTTAAAATCAGGACTCAAGTTGACATAGGCTTTAAAAATCGGATCCTCCTTTAACAAAAAAGCATTCATGAAATTAGCCATGAGATCATGACCAACAGCCACTTTAAACTTACTGGTTTTATAATTCCTATCAATATGTGGTATCAGCTCTGTACTGATAAATTCGTAAAACCTTGCTCCCAACTCTATGGGCAGTCCGGTGACCTCATCATGGTAGCTATCATAGAAACGTTCTTTTCCTTGCAACAATCCAACAACAATGGATTCAGGCATTTTATCAAAATAAGTTTGAAATGCCACCTGTCCGACCACTGGTTCGAACAAATAATCGCCGTCAAAAACGATAATTACAGGATATTTTAAATTGGATTCAGGATCGTAGTTATTAGGAAGCCGGATTTTTAAGTCTCTCGTCGCATTTAGTTTTCGCGATTGAAAGCTTTCATAAACAGTTTGTGCATTTATAGATATAGCACACAACATGATGAAGAGAAAAAGTAGGGCTTTTTTCATCGTAAGTAGGTTTAAGGTTTGGGATGGTAAATATATACAAATATAGTTGATCTGTATAAATTATTCGATGAAATGCACGATTGTGCTAATTTTTATCCTTAATAGAGTAGATTTTATCCAACAACATATCCTTGTCAATAAAATCGGAAGCGTTTAAAAGCAGACCAGATTGATAGTTGTGCAGAGCTCTTTTTAGATTGTTTTCATTTTCAAAATACATGCCTGTATAATAGGCACTGATCATGGATTCCGGAAATTCCCTTCTTGCCAATCTTGATAAATCCCGCAAAGCATCTCGATCATCATTTCGCAGCGCTGCAGATGCTACTGCTCTTATATCGTTCTCCACCACTTTCTTTTCAAATCCGTAAAAAAACTTGATGTCTGCATACTTTTTTTCAAGATACTTAAATGGCCCCTCAGGATAGGTTAAAACATGATCTGTATATTCTTGTCTGTTTATAGGTTTATATAAAGAAAATATGTCGTTTAGTGCTTTAGGAATACCCATCCCCACCAATGAATAGTGGTCGGCACCCTCAAAATTATCATACTTATAATGGACTTTCGGGTTGCTAAGGGCCTCCAATTGTGAGTTGTGCCCAATAATCCGCTCTTTCAAATCGACAATATCATTTTCAGCGGTTGCTACATAATAAAAGGTGTCGGTTTTAAGTGTCGAAAGGCGCTCTTGTACTCTTATGGTCATTTCAGGTGCCAAATCTGGGCTTAGCAAAATAAACGCCCTGAAAATGGGATAATCCTTAAATAAATAATAATTGATAAAATTTGCACTAAGATCGTGCCCTGCCACAATTCTAAAATTTGAGACATTGTATTTGCTTTCTATATATGGAATGAGCTCCATCCCAATAAATTCAAAAAAAGAAGCCCCTTCATGAGCAGGAAAAAAGATTTCTTTGTCGTAAAACAGATCCTTTTCACGACTGTTTTTCTGATTGATTCCTACCACTACCGCTTTAGGCATTTCTCCCCAATACGCTTGATAATCAGCATTTCCAGCAAAAGGCTCAAACAAATAATCCCCATCCAAAACAATAATTAAAGGGTATTGCGATTTATCCTCGGGGTTATAATTACGAGGTAATTGAATTTTTAGCTCTCTCCTTTCCCCAAGTTTTTCGGAATCAAATGGTTGATAAATAACCTGCGCCCCCATTGAGGTGCCGATGAGAAACACGAGTAGAAAGGTAATCTTTTGCATATCATTAGGGATTAATATTAGCTATGGCAAGGTAAAAAATAATTCGGATTGTTCCACCACGCCTTTTAAATGTTTAACAAAGCGCCGCGCTTTTTATTGTAATTTTTTCTTGGCATTATAGATAGGTAAAAACAAGAAAGACAGACTCCCAAGCACAATAATCATAAGGGTTTGGGAGGCCCACATAATCCATCCAAACGCAATGCTCGGGTTTTCTGGAATGTTAAAGATTGAAAACGCAGCACCAATAGCCAATGGATATACAAAAATGCCACCATTTGTAGCAGCAATTGTAAAACTACCAGCAATAAAGGCTATCAATAATGCCCCCATAGACACGCCTTTTAAATCGTCTACCGCTAAAGTGGTCACATAAAACATCAACACATACATCGTCCAAATAAATAGAGTATGGATAATAAATAGCCATTTCTGTTCCATCTTAAAAATACTCAAGACCCCTTCCAAAAGACCACGCACAAATTGCCTCACTTTTAAGGCAATTTTAGATTGGCTCTTTCTAAGGTATAAAAAAACAAGCACTGAAAAGACAATCCCAACGGTTCCTAAAAGAATCAATTTATTTGGTTGAAACGAGGTCTGTAACAGTTCAAAAATAAAATCAAATTGGATCAAAAGTGTGATAGCAACAATACTCAATAGAATAATCATATCTGCCATTCGCTCAGCTATAATAGTACCAAATGCCTTTTGAAATGGGACCTCCTCATAATTTGTCAAAACTGCAGCTCTTAGCACTTCCCCTGATCTTGGAATGCCGTAATTGGCCAAATAGGTAATAAAAACCGCCATGACACTATTGGGCAACTTGACTCGGTAACCCATAGGAGCCAATAGATAGTTCCATCGGAAAGCACGTGATAAATTACTGAGTAACCCAAGACACATCCCTAAAGCAATCCAACCATAATTGGCCGATTTGAAATACGGGATAATTTTATCAATGGGTAATTTTGAAAAGGTGTACCAACCAAAAAACGCGGCCAATAAAATCGGGAGTCCGATCCTTAATATTTTTTTGGTCTTGGCGTTCAATCTTATTTGAGTAAGTTGGTCGCTTCGTCAGGAAACACGAGTGACGGCTTAAAAGTCTTGGCCGCTTCCAGTTCCATAAACGCATAAGTAATCAAGATCAGCGTATCGCCAACAGCCACTTTTCGAGCAGCAGCACCATTTAGGGTGATTTCACCAGAATTTCTTGGACCAGGAATCACATAAGTGTCTAAGCGTTCTCCGTTGTCGTTATTGACAATCTGTACTTTTTCGCCTTGAATAATATTAGCGGCATCCATTAAATCTTCATCAATGGTAATGCTCCCAATATAATTTAGCTCAGCACCGGTACATTTGACACGGTGTATTTTTGATTTTACAACTTGTATTTGCATCTGGCAAAGATAATTAATTAAGCGCTATATTATCTATAAGTCGGACATCTCCGGCAAATACAGCAATAAACGCTCTGTATGATTTAGTTTTAGATTTTCTTTGAACGGTTTGTAAACTTGCCTCATCAGCAATGGTGAAATATTCCAACTCCAACACATCATGCTGAGCAAACTGTTTTTCAACCCATTTCGTGACTTTATTTGCACTTTCCGTGCCAAAACGCATTTTGGCAGCTTTTAATGTTTTATATATAAATGGCGCCGCTTCGCGTTCAACTCTACTTAAACGTTCATTTCTTGAACTCAGCGCTAAACCATCTTGGTCTCTAAAAATATCAACTCCTTTCACTTCTACAGCAAGTTGATGTGTTTTTATCAACTCTTGAATGATTCGAAGCTGTTGAAAGTCCTTTTTTCCAAAGTAAGCCGTATCTGGCCGTACAATTTCAAACAATCGTTTTACAACCGTACCAACACCATCAAAATGGCCCTTTCTGAATTGCCCCTCCATCTGGTCTTCCAAGCCATTAAAATCAAAATGTTCTGAAGAAACCGTATCGCCATAGATGTCTTCCGCCGACGGCGCGTAAACGATCAATTCTTCAGATAAGGTGTGCAAAAGTTCCAAATCACTTTCAATGGTCCTGGGGTATTTCTCAAGATCTGAGCTGTTGTCAAATTGTGTGGGATTTACAAAAATACTGACCACCATTCGCGAGTTTTCCTCCAATCCTTTTCTTATTAATGACAAATGCCCATCATGTAAAGCACCCATTGTAGGCACAAAACCAATGGATTGGTTTTTAAGCCTCAGCCCATCAACAACCTGTCTTAACTCTTCTCTTTTATGGCAAATTATCATTGTATAACAAAAAATTAACAGCGTGCAAACTTAAGATTTTACCATCAATCTGCATAAAATTTTGTACTTTTGCGTGTTTTAATTTTAATTTTTTTTAAACTCCGTGATTTATGAAAGATAAGAGGATATTGTACGTGTCTTCCGAGGTTGTACCTTATTTGCCTGAAACTGAAATTTCTTCAATGTCATTTGAAGCTCCAAGAATGGTGAATAAACAAGGTGGACAAATACGGATATTCATGCCTAGGTATGGAAACATAAATGAGCGTAGACACCAATTGCATGAAGTTATTAGACTGTCAGGGATTAATTTGGTCATTAACGACTTGGATATGCCTTTGATTATAAAAGTGGCGTCCATTCCTAAGGAAAGAATTCAAGTTTACTTTATTGATAACGAAGAGTATTTTAAGAGAAAAGCAACACTGACCGATGAAGATGGAAATCTTTATCCAGATAATGACGAACGCGCTATATTCTTTGCCAAAGGGGTCATTGAAACTGTAAAAAAACTCAATTGGGCACCAGACATCATTCACGTGAATGGTTGGTTGGCATCGCTATTGCCTGTCTACCTGAAGGAGTATTATAAAAATGAGCCGTTGTTTGCCGATAGCAAAATTGTGACCTCCATATACAATCAAAGCTTCGACGGGACGTTAAATACAGATATGATCAAGAAAGTAAAATTTGATAATATCGATGAATCGGCAATTAAAGTCATAGAAAAGCCCAGTTTTATTAATATGATGAAGATTGCTATTGACTTCTCCGATGCGCTTATAAAGGGCTCTTATGAACTGGACCCAGAATTGGAGGAGTATTTAAAAGCATCAGAAAAACCGGTTTTGGACTATTTCTCTCAGGAAGATTTTGCTGAGCCTTACGCCGAGTTCTATAATACCAAAGTGCTCAAATAATTCGGAACCTACAACTCGCTTCTAAATCCACTTACACATTGTAATGAGAAACAAAAAAATCGCCTTGAAAAACCTATTTATCCTTGCCATATTAATGACAACATTTATGGCCTGCGATAAAGATTTTGTATCACTAGATTCAGACATTTCCGGTCTTAATAATTTTGGTGTGGCTGACGCTAAATATGACGTTATTGCCTACACCAACAAGCTAAAGCCTATTCAGACCAACAACTTACCATCCAATTTATTTGGTTTTTACAAAGACCTTACTTATGGAAATACCACCGCCAGTTTGGTAACGCAATTGTCGCCAACTACATTAGCGCCAACATTTCCTGAGGATGTAAGATTGGATTCTGTAGTGTTGACCATTCCTTATTTCAGCAAATCAACGGGTATTGAAAATGAAGTCACGTCTTATAAATTAGACTCTGTTTATGGTGATGGAATGCTCAATCTTAAGCTTTATGAAAACAACTATTTCCTAAGGAATTTTGATCCGAATTCAGGGTTTGATCAACCTCAGAAGTATTATTCTGACCGTTCGTTATCGGCCTCAAGTCAAATTCCCCTGGCATCTTTACAGGGCACGGTTATAAAAGCCATTGATAGCTTTAAACCCAGCAACAAAGAAATCATTCTTAAAAAAGGGGAGGAAATTACACGTTTGGCTCCGGCCTTACGCGTTAAAATGGACACCACCTTTTGGAAAAATAAAATCATGCTTAAAGAAGGTGATCCCGTACTAAACAACGTCAACACCTTTCAAAATTACTTTAGAGGTATTTACTTTGAAGCGGAAGCCGTGAACAATGATGGCACGATGATGTTGCTTAATTTTGGTGCAAACAATGCCAATATTACGCTTCATTACAGCTCTCCCCCTGCCGGAGGGGCAACAGATGCTGATCGGATAACGGGAACTTACCGATTGGGTTTCCCAAGCTTCAATCCCAGTACAATTACTGCATCGAGCAATATTATCAACTTTTTAGATAACGATTTTACAATGGCAATTCCTGAAGGCAATCCTACTACAGGCGACGAGCGACTTTATCTTAAAGGAGGCCAGGGCGCCATGGCCGTGATCAATTTGTTTGGAGGCACAGATGTAGATACGGATGAGGGCACAATGACTGCTTTTGAAGCATTCAAAAATGACTATGTACAAACGGACGCTTCGGGAAAATTTGTAAAAGCGAAAAGATTGATCAATGAAGCCAATTTGGTTTTTTATGTAGATCAAAACCTTACACAAGGTCAAGAACCAGAAAGACTCTATATTTACGATACCAAAAATAATAAAACCTTATTGGATTACGATTTTGACTCCGCAGATAACGCCAGAATTAATCACCTTGGGAAATTACAACATGCTGGTGACGATGAAAATTCACAAGGCGTTAAATACAAAATCAAAATCACCGAACATATCAAGAACCTTTTAATGAAGGATTCCACAAATGTTACTTTAGGACTGGCAGTGTCTACAAATGTAAATCTGGAAGGCTCCGTAGCGCAAGGCTCTATACTGAACTCTGATGGCAATGCCGTGAAAAAACTGCCGGTAAGTTCTATTTTATCACCCAAAGGCACAGTTCTATACGGTAATAATACAGCGGCTTCAGATGAGAATAAAAAGTTATATTTGGAGATCTTTTATACAGAACCAAATAATTAGTATTCAACCTAAAACCTAATACAAGATGTGCGGAATTGTCGGATATATAGGCCACAGAGAGGCTTATCCTATTGTTTTAAAAGGATTGCAACGCTTAGAGTACAGAGGCTATGACAGTGCAGGCATTGCCTTATATGATGGTCATGATCTTAACTTATGTAAAACTAAAGGTAAGGTGGCCGATTTAAAGGAACGTTTGGAAAAGGAAATATCCACCAGTGGAAAACTGGGCATTGGGCATACCCGCTGGGCCACCCATGGTGTTCCTAATGACGTGAATTCACATCCTCATTATTCCAATTCTGGTAATTTAGTGATCATTCACAACGGAATCATTGAAAATTATGATTCGCTAAAAAAAGAACTCGTAAAACGCGGCTACACCTTTCAATCAGATACAGATACGGAAGTACTGGTTAACTTGATTGAGGATGTAATGACCAACGAAAATATCAAACTCGGCAAAGCAGTTCAGCTTGCCTTAAATCAAGTTATCGGAGCCTACGCCATAGCCGTCTTTGATAAAACCAAACCTAATGAGATTGTCGTTGCCAAATTAGGTAGTCCATTAGCCATAGGCATTGGAGAAAATGAATTTTTTATTGCGAGTGATGCTTCACCTTTCATTGAATTTACAGACAACGCCATCTATCTTGAAGATCATGAGATGGCCATCGTGAGGCTGGATAAAGATATTAAAATCAGAAAAATAGAAGATGACTCCTTGGTCAATCCTTATATTCAAAAGTTACAACTAAACTTAGAACAAATAGAAAAAGGTGGCTATGACCATTTTATGCTAAAGGAAATATACGAGCAACCTTTAGCTATAAAAGATACTTATAGAGGGCGATTATTAGCCGATGAAGGCATCATTAAAATGGCTGGCATTGAAGATAATATGAAGCGTTTTTTAAATGCGGACCGTATTATAATTGTAGCTTGCGGTACTTCATGGCATGCAGGATTGGTTGCAGAGTATATCTTTGAAGATTTAGCAAGGATTCCTGTTGAAGTAGAGTATGCTTCAGAATTTAGATACAGAAACCCTGTCATTACTGAAAAGGATGTTGTGATTTCCATTTCTCAATCTGGTGAAACAGCAGATACCTTAGCCGCTATCAAGTTGGCAAAGTCAAAAGGTGCATTTGTATTTGGCGTTTGTAATGTGGTAGGCTCATCCATTGCTAGAGAAACTGATGCCGGAGCCTATACGCATGCAGGACCTGAAATTGGTGTTGCTTCTACAAAAGCCTTTACCACCCAGATTACGGTTCTCACTTTAATTGCCTTACGATTGGCTAGAGCCAAAGGCACGATGTCAAGTTCAGATTATCGTAGACATTTGCATGAATTGGAACTCATTCCTGAAAAAGTTACTAAAGCATTAGAAGCAGATAAGCACATCCAAGCCGTGTCACAATTGTATAAAGACTCCCACAACATGCTTTATTTAGGTAGGGGATATAATTTTCCGGTGGCTTTGGAAGGCGCTCTAAAATTAAAGGAAATTTCATACATCCACGCTGAAGGCTACCCTGCCGCTGAAATGAAACATGGTCCTATTGCGCTAATTGATGAAAATATGCCTGTCATTATCATTGCCACCAAAAAAGGGCACTACGAAAAGGTAGTCAGCAATATTCAGGAAATCAAAGCCAGAAAAGGAAAGATTATCGGTATTGTAACTGAAGGTGATGTTAGTGTGAGAGAGCTTGCCGACCATGTGATTGAAGTTCCTGAGACTTTAGAGAACCTATCGCCTTTACTAACAACTATCCCATTGCAGCTATTGTCTTATCATATTGCAGTTATGTTAGGCAAAAATGTTGATCAACCCAGAAACCTTGCAAAATCAGTGACTGTAGAATAATAGTCCAGCAACTGATTTTTCTAAGCATAACCCAAAAGACTAAGAACTACAGAAGAGTAGATTTTAGTCTTTTTTTATGTCTAAAGTATACAAACAGCTAAGCATAGCTCCGCCCAATTAATACTATGCATGCATAATTTTTAATAAAAAACAATTCGAAATACCATTTAATTATTTATATTGGTAACCAAAATTAACTAATTCCCTAAAATGAAAACAATTCTTAAGATTATGATGCTGTTAAGTGTTACGCTCACTTATGCGCAAACTACAGTATCCGGAAAAATAACCGATGGAACTGGTCAACCCTTACCCGGTGCCAATGTTATTATTGTAGGAACTTCCACTGGGACTATTTCAGACTTTGATGGAGACTACAGTTTAACCACATCCCAATCGCCTCCATTTTCCATACAAGTAAGTAGTGTCGGTTTTGAGTCGGTAACAAAACAAGTGACTTCAGCCACCCAAACCATCGACTTTCAACTTCAAGAAGGAACATCCTTGGACGAGGTGGTCATTTCGGCTTCCAGAACACCAGAACGCGTTTTTGAATCGCCAGTAACGGTAGAGAGGTTTGGTCTTAAGGAGATTAAAAACACAGCATCGGCTGGGTTTTATGATGGATTGGAAAACTTAAAAGGTGTGGATGTCAACACGAATAGTTTAACCTTTAAATCTATTAATACCAGAGGTTTTGCAACTTTTGCCAACACGCGTTTTATGCAACTGGTAGACGGGATGGACAATTCATCGCCAGCATTGAACTTCCCAATAGGGAATTTAGTGGGCATGAATGAAACCGATGTCTTAAGTGTTGAATTACTACCAGGTGCTGCATCTGCTTTATATGGTGCAAATGCTTTTAACGGTATACTTTTTATGCGTAGTAAAAATCCTTTCGATTTTCAAGGAATTAGCGGCTATCACAAACAAGGTATCACTTCTCAAGACGCTAGTGGCGATAACACTTATAGAGATTCCGGAATAAGAATGGCCTATAAATTCAGCGACTATTTTGCTGCAAAAGTAAACTTTGGATGGTTGAAAGGAACCGACTGGACTGCCAATAACTACGACGGGAAACCGGGCGGTGGTGCCACTAGAGCAAGTATCGATTACGATGGCTACAATATTTATGGTGATGAGGTATCTACCAATATTAGAGCCGCATCGGGTGGTTTAGGTGTTATTCCTGATGTTCTCGTCAGTAGAACGGGATATGAAGAGCGTGATCTAACCGATTATAATGCAGAAAGTGTCAAAGCAGACTGGGGATTATACTTAAGACCTTGGGCCAATGATTTTGAAATTCAATATGTTGGTAAAATTGGAACAGGCTCCACAATTTATCAAGGTACCAATAGATATGCCATTACAAATTTTACCCAGCAACAACATAAACTCGAAGTAAGAAATGACAATTTCTTCGTTAGAGGTTATGTGGTTTCCGATAACGCGGGTGATTCTTACGACATGGTCTTTACTGGAATTAATATTAACCGGGCGTGGAAATCAGATCAGCAATGGTTTGGCGAGTACATTCAAACTTTTGCTGGCGCAACCTTCAGTGGTGCTACGGAAGCGGAAGCACATGCTGCAGCAAGAGCCGTCGCAGAAACGGGACGCTTAGTGCCTGGTACGCCGGAGTTTAAAGCAGCTTTTGATAGAATTATTAAAGATCCTGACTTTGCAACCGGTTCTCAATTTAAAGATGAGTCTAAGTATTATCACGCTGATGCTAATTACAACTTCAGTCACTTATGGGATGCCATTGACATCCAAGTTGGTGGTTCTTACAGAAAATATGAATTGAATTCTTCAGGAACCATCTACACAGATTTTGACGGCTCTATCCCGTATTCAGAATTTGGAGTGTATACCCAATTACAGAAAGAATTTGACTTAGGTGCTGAAATGAAATTAAAATTGACAGGTTCTGCACGTTATGACAAGTCTGAGTTTTTTGACGGTTTCTTATCTCCAAGAATCTCAGCTGGTTTTACGGTGAATCAAAACCATAATATTAGAGCTTCTGTACAAACAGGTTTCAGAAACCCAACCACTCAGGATTTATTTATAGGTCTTGATGCCGGTCGTGCTATCTTAGTAGGATCTGCTCCAAGTAACTTAGACCGTTACGTTAGAGATTATGATATCAGTGCTGCTGGTCAAATTGGATTCGGACAGCCTGCACAAATATCCCAGTCAGGAGGTGCTGCTTATACAAATTCTTATTTGGCGTCTTCGGCAACTGCCTTTGCACAATCTGGAAATCCTGCCGATTTAGAGATTGGAAATTCAGCGCTTGTAACTCCAGAAAAGATTACAACGGCTGAGGTAGGTTATAGAGGTAAAATTGATCGTGTAATTGTGGACATGAGCGTTTATTACAACAAGTATCAAGATTTTATTTCCGGTGAAGTGGTCATTGCTCCATTTTATGGTACTGTAGGCGATAATTCACTTTCTGTTATGGCTATTGCTAATGGCGATTATCAAGCCTATCAAACCTATACAAATTCTAAAGCAGATGTCAATTCTTACGGTGGGTCTATAGGGCTTTCTACAAAAGTATTTGGAAACTTCGATTTAGGAGGCAGCTATACCTACACTAAACAAGATTTCGATCAAGCCGCATTCCCAGATTTTAAGACAAGTTTTAATACCCCAGAACATAAAGTAAAAGTCAATTTCGGAAATACGGAGTTGTTTAAAAACTTTGGTTTTAATACCGCATGGAGATGGAGTGACGATTACTACTGGCAAGCTACCTTTGGAGACGGAGACATTCCGGCCTACCACGCACTTGACGCACAGATTAACTTTACCGTTCCTTCATTGAAATCTACATTCAAGGCAGGTGCAACCAACGTTCTTGGCAAAGAGTACTTTACGGCTATTGGTCCAGGATCAATCGGATCTATGTATTATGTATCATGGACTATCAACAACCTATAAAACAAATTTCACAATGAAAAATATAAAATATTTACTACTGTCCGCTATCCTGATTGCTTTTACAGCCTGTAGTGATGACGACTATGATTACAACCCAGCGCCCGAGCCATTACCGGAATTGACTGCTGGCTCTGTTGACTTATCAACGTACGTAGCAGTAGGCGCCTCTTTCTCTGCTGGATACACAGACAATGCGCTCTTTATCAAGGGGCAGGAAAACTCTTTCCCTAATATTCTGTCTGGAATATTTTCAAATGTCGGTGGTGGTACCTTTTCACAACCATTAATGAAAGATAATATTGGAGGTTTTGTTTTGGGTTCTGATATTGTGGTAGCACCACGATTATATTTAGATTTAACAGGGCCAAGTCCAGCACCAAAACCTTTAAATGCCGTACCAACAACTCAAATAACAGAGGTCTTATCAGGCCCGTTTAATAATTATGGTATTCCTGGCGCCAAAAGTTTCCATTTAGGTATTCCTGGCTATGCTGCTTTAAACCCTTATTTTGGACGTATGGCTTCAAGCGCGACAGCCACAGTTCTTGGAGATGCTGTTGCACAAAACCCTACATTTTTTACACTCTCAGAAATTGGTGGTAATGACGTGTTGGCTTATGCTACTTCTGGAGGTACAGGCGTTTACCAATTGGGCAACTTAGACCCTTCAACTTACGGAAGCAACGATATTACAGATCCTGATGTGTTTACTGCTTCATTCTCAGCTGCAGTGAATGCATTAACAAGTAATGGCGCTAAAGGGGTTGTCACTAATGTGCCTTACGTTACAAACTTAGCGCATTTTACGACCGTACCACACAATCCATTAGATCCATCCAACCCTTCTTTTGGTCCTCAAATTCCATTATTGAATTCAATTTTCGGAGCTTTGAATCAAATTTTCACGGTCATTGACCCTTCAAGAGTTATTGAATTTTCAGAAACAGCGGCAAGTGCCGTGGTCATTAACGATGAAAGTTTAACTAATATCGCGCCACAAATAGCAGGCGCATTAAATGCAAGTCCTACTTTTCCAGCATTTATAGCTCAATTTGGTTTACCCGCAGAAGCTGCACCATTGGTGGCAGGCCTGCTGGCAAATACTTATGGTCAAGCAAGACAGGCTACTGCCGATGATCTTTTAGTACTACCAAGCAGCAGTGTTATTGGCACCGTAAATATGGCTTCGGTTCAAGCCTTAATGGCTCAAGGCTTACCTCAAGAACTGGCAGGACAATTTTCAGTAGAGGGCGTCACCTTGCCATTAGCTGACAAGTGGGTCCTCATTCCGAGTGAGCAGGCAGATATCAAAGCTGCTACTGATTTATACAACCAGTCCATTGCAGCTATAGCAGACCAAAAAGATTTAGCCTTGGTTGATTTTAAAGGTATTTTACAAACCGCAACAGAAACTGGATTTTCTGATGGTGACTTTACTTTCACTACAGCATTAGTTACTGGTGGATTAATAAGTTTGGATGGTGTACACTTAACATCAAGAGGCTATTCGCTTATGGCAAATGAGTTCTTAAAAGCTATTGACGCCAAATACGGTTCCAATTTTGTTGCAGCTGGTTATAAAGCAAAGCCAGGTGAATATCCAACAAATTATAATCCGGCATTAAGATAATAAAGATGATGCGCCAAAGATTAAAACACCTTTCAAAAGAAGGTGTTTTTTTTGATTAAAAAAGCCTATAAAAGCACTTTATAATTAGTTAAAAAATCATATCTTTGCAGCGCGAAAAACAGACTGCCCAACAAGATTGGACAATTAAGTTTTTCTTTTATAGTTAATTCAACATTAAACAGATAAGTAATGTCAAAAGTTACAGGTAAAGTTGCACAAATCGTTGGCCCAGTAATCGACGTAGCGTTTGAAGCAGGTTCAGAGCTTCCAAAAATCTATGATTCCTTAGAAATTAAAAGACCTGATGGTTCTTTATTGGTATTAGAAGTCCAATCTCATATTGGAGAAGATACTGTTAGAACTATTGCGATGGATTCTTCTGATGGACTAAGCAGAGGTGCTGACGTACATGCTACCGGTGCTCCTATCCAAATGCCAATTGGCGAAGATGTTTATGGACGTTTGTTTAATGTTATCGGTGATGCTATTGATGGTTTAGGTGATTTACCTAAAGCTGGCGAAGCTGGTTTACCTATCCATAGACAAGCACCTAAATTTGAAGATCTATCAACTTCAACAGAAGTTTTATTCACAGGAATCAAGGTAATCGATTTGATTGAGCCTTATGCAAAAGGTGGTAAGATTGGTTTGTTTGGTGGTGCTGGTGTTGGTAAAACGGTTTTGATCCAAGAGTTGATTAATAATATTGCAAAAGGTCACGGTGGACTTTCAGTATTTGCTGGAGTTGGAGAAAGAACTCGTGAAGGAAATGACCTTTTGAGAGAAATGTTGGAGTCTGGCATTATTAGATATGGCGACGACTTTATGCAATCTATGGAAGATGGTGGATGGGATTTATCCAAAGTGGATAAAAGCATCATGAAAGAATCCAAAGCAACCTTTGTATTTGGACAAATGAACGAACCTCCTGGAGCTCGTGCTCGTGTAGCATTATCAGGATTGACCATTGCTGAGTATTTCCGTGATGGCGCTGGTGAAGCTCAAGGAAAAGACGTTTTATTCTTCGTTGATAATATTTTCCGTTTTACACAAGCGGGTTCTGAAGTATCGGCCTTATTGGGTCGTATGCCATCTGCGGTAGGTTACCAACCTACATTGGCCACTGAAATGGGTGCCATGCAAGAGCGTATTACTTCTACAAAAAGAGGTTCCATTACATCTGTACAAGCGGTTTACGTTCCGGCGGATGACTTAACGGATCCTGCACCGGCAACAACGTTTGCCCACTTGGATGCTACCACGGTATTGTCTCGTAAAATTGCTGAGTTAGGTATTTATCCAGCAGTAGATCCATTGGATTCTACCTCACGTATCCTAACCGCCGAAATTTTAGGACAAGAACATTACACTTGCGCACAAAACGTAAAGGAGTTATTGCAACGCTATAAAGAACTACAGGATATTATCGCTATTCTTGGAATGGAAGAGCTTTCTGAAGAAGATAAAATGGCCGTTGGACGCGCAAGACGTGTACAACGTTTCCTATCACAACCATTCCACGTTGCCGAGCAATTTACAGGAATCCCAGGGGTATTGGTTGATATTAAAGAAACCATCAAAGGATTTAATATGATCATGGAAGGTAAGTTAGACCACCTACCAGAAGCCGCCTTCAACCTTAAAGGAACTATTGAAGAAGCTATCGAGGCTGGAGAAAAAATGCTTGCTGAAGCCTAAAAAAAGTAGGCAGTCTTCAATCTTCAGTCTTCAGTGACTGCAGACTGAGGACTGCAACTGCAAACTATAAAACTATGTATTTAGAAATTGTATCCCCAGAAGCCTCACTCGTAAGTGGTAATGTTGAAAGCGTTACCGTACCGGGTATCAATGGTGAATTCCAAATGCTGAACAATCACGACGCTATTGTTTCCATTCTTGGAAAAGGCCCCGTGAAGTTCAAGGGCAACGCAGAGATTGCTCAAGGCCAAGAAGCCCAATTCACACAAGAAGATGGCAGTTGGGTAATGTACATTAATAGCGGTACTGTAGAAATGAAAGATAACAAAGTGATTGTTTTGGTTGACTAATCAAAATACGCTCAATATCAATAAAAAAAATCACGCACTTTGCGTGATTTTTTTCGATTTAACTTTATTGAATTTTAGAATTTAGCCAACCCGACCGGTTCGCTTTGATCTTATTTGTGAGTTTCTTCTCGTCGGTTTCAATCAGTTTCATATCATAGGAAATAGCTGTAGAAATAGTAAGCATATTTTCATGCTCAGATCCGAATCGCTCATATACTACCGGAATCTTATCATCGACTTTAAACGTACTTAACACAGCATTTATGCTTGCTTGTCCGTCCATCGTGATTGCTCCAATCTTAAGAATTTTATCACCTTTTTGAAAACCGGCCTCATAGGCGGAGGAACCCATTTTAGCATTACTCACCAAACGCTGATTTCTGACCGATGCACCGAACTCAATATCATTTTTGGTTATAAGAGTCATGCCCATCGGCTCCATTACAGTTTCATAGTCAGGCATGCCACTTTTGTAAACATAGTTATTGAAAAAATGATCGCCAAATTCCTTTCCGGCATAAGTGTTCAGGCTCTCATGTAAATCCTCTACCGTATATGGTATTTCCGTTCTACCATAAGCTTTCCAAACCATAGTCATGTAATCATCAAGGCTTAAATTTCTTTCTCTTAAGGAAAGATCTAAAGCCAATCCTAACATACTTCCATAAGAATAGTAGGAGATAAAAGTGTTTTCCCTGTTAGTGGCATCCACTGACCGTGCGGCATCCACAAACGGCGCTTGGTAGCTCATTTCTATTGGCGTAAAAAATTGCCTTGCAGGAGACGTCCACACATAGTTAAATGTTCGGACCAGTCCTTGAATATACTTCTCCCGACTTATAATTCCTGATCTCACTAAAGACAAATCATCATAATAACTGGTAAACCCTTCGGCAAACCACAAATCGCCACTCATATTCGCTCTTGAGAAATCAAAAGGTTCCAAAGATTTTGGTCGGAGACGTTCCACATTCCAAATATGGAAAAACTCATGGGCTACCGTGCCAATATTCAGTTCAAGACCGCCTTTAGATAAGCTCCTTGAACTCGGAATAGACGTAGAGTTTCGATGTTCCATTCCATCCCCAGTGGCATTTGGCATATAGCAAGCTAAGAATATATATTCACCATAATCAAAATTAGGCAATTCGCCAAAGACCTGCATTTGCTCCAAAACCACTTTTTTAACTTTTTCAAAATACGCATCCAATTGTGCATCGCTAGCGGCATCGTCATGCAATACAAAAGTTATCGTCTGATCTTCTACCTTAAAAGCACGTGTTCTGAAATTGGCAATCTCTACCGGACTATCCATAAAATATTGAAAATCTTTCGCGTAATAGGTATTCTCTTTTTGGTGTTTTAATTGGGTTGCAATTTTCCAATTCAAATCCTCACGCACCTCAAACGTTACTTCAATTTCTTGTGCTTCCAGTTCCGGAACATAGATAAAGGTGGCTGGTAAATTAAGGTGCGCATGGGTTTCGTCAATCTGCGCGTAGGTACCATCGCCGTGATTGGCAAATAAGGTATAACTGACCATTATGGTCCCATCATGGCCTTTGACCCGCCAGGAGTATGGATCTGGTCTTGTAGGGCTAAGCTCATTACCCTTGCCATCTGTCACTTTTACATTGTACACGTTTTTCGCAAATTCGTGTAAGGCATATCTACCAGGAGAAGATCGGCTCATGGCAAATGTCGCTTCATCCTCTTTTAGATTGGTAAAGGTTGCGTTGATAGTGGCTTCGTGATGTACGGCATTTTCAAAAGAAATACTGTATGTTGAAGATACTTGCGCTTGTAAAACGAAAGCATACAGAAAAAAAGCGAGGGAGAAAACAATACGAATCATGGGCTTGAGAATTTGATTCGTAAATATACGATGATTTTAAAAAATTATTAAGACCTGGTAATTTCTGTGTTAATTATTTAAGATCTGTCTGTAAAGAATAGACCTCACAGGTTTTTAAAACCTTTGAGGGCTTCGTATCTTTACAAAATGATTTAAAAAAAGATAGAAATTCAGGGTTATTACATGTCTAAAAATACTTGTCGTCTTTGATCCAAAATTTATAAATTAGCGCATTTAGGCCTATGAAAAACGAAACCTTTACAACTGTTGCCGTATTCCAATATTCTACGGAGGCACAGATTATCAAAGGCCGACTGGAATCTGATGGAATTCGAGTTTTTTTATCTGATAATCTTACCATTGATACAGATCCGTTGGTAAGCAAAGCTATTGGTGGAATCAAATTGAAAGTATTATCCTATCAAGCAGCAGAGGCACAAAACATACTGAATGCCATTCAAAAATATTCCTTGGATGATGCGGGAAATTCCATCCGGTGTCCTAATTGTAAAAGTTCTTATATAGAACTATTCTCCACTATCAAAGACCTGAAATCACTTTTTTGGTTCCTATTTGGTGTTCTGTTCTCTTCATTGCCATTTTATACCAAGCACAAATACAGATGTGAAATGTGCGACACTGAGTTTGATTTAAAATAAAGTCAATAGCGTCTATCACAGCATTTGGTTAAAAAAAATAAATTTTGTAACAAAAGCTTCCAATCATCTACATATAATTAAAAGGTTGACTATAATTTTATGGGGTCATACCGTACCATGCTTTGAGAAATCGGTTTAAATATAATCGTCTTTTATCGAAAAAAATGGTCTAAGATTTTTAAAGGTCTTATATTTCAATATAAATTCAAAATTATCCGATTATGATGGAGTGGTTTTCAGATTTAGAATTGTTCGCCAAATTTTATTGGGTGATTGCCCTTATTGGATCTCTCGTATTTCTGATCATTGTTATTATGACCCTTATAGGCATTGAGGGTGGTGAAGATTTTGATGATGTTGACACGTCCATTGATGCAGATACTGGCATTGAATTTCAATTCATCTCACTTAAAAATCTCATTGGCTTTTTCACAATTTTTGGATGGTCTGGCATTGCATGCATTGGCGAAGGTTTTTCAAAATCCATCACCGTCTTAATTTCCGTAATTGCAGGTCTCGCCATGATGACCATTATGGCGGCCATGTTCCATTATATGAGAAAACTCGCCGATAGCGGGACATTAAATTACAAAAATGCCATTGGTGCCATTGGCGAAGTCTATCTCACCATTGGCGAAAACCGTTCAAAAATGGGTAAGGTCAGTGTACGAGTCCAAGGTACATTGCGCGAACTTGAGGCGCTTACGGATTCCTTCACAGAATTAAAATCTGGCACCATTATTAAAGTCGTTGATGTTACCAGCAACGGCATTCTTATTGTCGATCAAACCATTAAACCAATAGAACCCTTTAAACCAACAACCTATGAGATTCCTGCTGACACAAGAGACGTTTAGTTTAGGGCTGCCCATTGCAGTCATTGTTGCGATACTCTTTATTTTTGTATTTTTAATTATCCTTATCAGACGTTATAAACGCTGTCCATCCGATCGGATTTTGGTAGTGTACGGTAAAGTTGGCGGTGGCCAATCTGCCAAATGTATCCATGGTGGTGCCGCCTTTATATTTCCAGTTATTCAAGATTACTCGTTTTTGAACCTGACACCAATGTCCATTGAGGTCAATTTGGTCAATGCACTTTCCAAACAAAACATTAGGGTCAACGTCCCTTCCAGATTTACCATTGGTATTTCAACAGAACCAGGTGTGATGCAGAATGCGGCTGAACGCTTATTGGGATTGGCCATGTCTGATGTTCAAGAATTGGCAAAAGAAATTATTTTCGGTCAATTGCGTTTGGTCGTAGCTTCGATGGACATTGAAGAAATCAACAACGACAGAGATAAATTCTTGACAAACATTTCACAAAGTGTAGAATCAGAATTGAAAAAAGTAGGTCTTAAATTGATAAACGTCAATATTACTGATATTGTTGATGAATCTGGATATATTGAAGCCTTAGGTAAAGAAGCTGCTGCACATGCGATAAATGCTGCTCGTAAATCGGTGGCTGAAAAAGTAAGAGACGGCTCTATTGGTGAGGCCAACGCGGTTCAGGATCAAAGATCGCAAGTTGCTGCTGCCAATGCTCAAGCTGTTGAAGGTGAAAATACGGCTAAAATTGCTGTGGCCAATTCAGACTCCTTAAGACGTCAACGTGAAGCGGAAGCGGAGCGTGTGGCTACAGCAGCGGAAAAAGTGCAGACAGCAAAAGGTTTGGAAGAATCTTATGCTGCGGAAAAAGAAGCTGAAATAGCCAGAGCAGAGCGCGAGCGTTCCTCTCAAATGGCCGATATAATTGTACCGGCTGAAATAGACAAGCAAAAAGTTGAAATTGACGCTGAGGCTGAAGCAGAGCGTATCCGTAGAAGAGCAAAAGGTGAAGCTGATGCCATACTGTTCAAGGCACAAGCAGAGGCCCAAGGTCTCTATGAAGTCTTGACCAAACAAGCGGCAGGTTTAGACCAAATTGTGAAAGCTGCCGGAAACAATTCAAAAGATGCGGTATTGCTATTGATTGCCGATAAGCTGCCGGAATTGGTAAAAACACAGGCAGAAGCTATTAAAAACATCAAAATCGATAAGGTTACCGTCTGGGAAAACGGCAGCAATGGCGATGGTAAATCATCAACGGCCAATTTCCTTTCCGGAATGTACAAGTCGGTGCCACCATTACAAGACATGTTTAACATGGCTGGAATGGACTTACCGGGGTATTTAAAAGGTAAGGACACCACTACAACTGACGAAAACACTATTGACAATACTAAAAATGATACTAAACAGGAAGAGTAATGCTTTTTTTAGTTCTTTAAGAAATAAAGTATTAAACAGATAATTGCCAATATGGGTTGCGCCGGCCTAAAGTCAATTAAACTTGCGCTGCCTCCTGAAGATATTGAATTGGAGACCTGCCTTTCAAATAATGGCAGGTCTTCTTTTTTGAGGGCCGTTGTGGAAAAAACGAGTATCAAATATTCTAACAAAGCTGAACGTCCTAATGATTAGACCGTGGTGAATGGATGCAATCTATAGAAAAGTTTCCTTTTTCGTATTTATTAATGGGAATTATGAGCGCTTACACCACCACTGCACCTAATCATGAAACTCCGAACATTTAACATTCCTTTTTTTAAATTCCTTTTCGAATGCTTAACTTTGCAGGCTAAATCTCAATGTATTGGCACTAGACCTACAAGACATCCCTCGTGTAAAGACCATTACCAAAGAGGATTTTATAAACCATTATTTCAAGCCTCAAAAGCCTGTGGTGATTGAGCGCTTTATTGAAGATTGGCCCGCCTATGAAAAGTGGCGCCTGAATTATATTAAGGACATTGCCGGAGACAAAGTTGTACCATTATATGATGATCGGCCAGTGCATCATGAGGACGGTTTTAATGAGCCACATGCCACGATGAAAATGGCAGATTATATTGATCTTTTGAAACGTGAACCTACGAAGTTCAGGATTTTTTTATGGAATGCGTTAAAGGAAGTTCCACAGCTACAAAAGGACTATTCCTATCCGGATTTTGGTTTAAAACTGATGAAAGGCTTGCCAATGCTATTTTTTGGCGGGGAGAATTCGCATACATTTATGCATTATGATATTGATTTGGCCAATATTTTCCATTTTCATTTTGAAGGAAAAAAGTTGTGCATATTATTTGACCAGAAGCAAAATGACTACCTCTATAAAATCCCGCATTCCTTGATTACCCGTGAGGATATTGATTTCTCAAATCCTGATTTGGACAAATGGCCAGCGCTTAGAAAAGCAAAAGGTTATAAAACTGAATTGAACCACGGCGAAGTCTTGTATATGCCAGAAGGTTATTGGCATTATATGAAATACCTCACTCCCGGCTTTTCGATGAGCTTACGTGCTATTGCCAGAAACCCTAAGAATCTTGGGAAAGCCATTTATAATATTGTGATCATGCGCCATTTTGATACGTTGATGCGCAAGCTAAAAGGTCAGAAATGGATTGATTGGAAAAACGAAAAAGCCATTAGCAGAACACAAAAGAGTTTAGACTAAATACTTAGCACATTATTAAAAAACATAGTTATCTTTGCCCGAAAATTAAATACAAATCTTTTACCATGAAAAATCTATTTGTAATCTTATGCGTCTTAAGCTTTTCCTTTGCAAATGCCCAAGCCTTTATAGGAAATACTGATAATAAATTCCAAATTGGAGCCAACTTCCAAGATAAGGCAACTGGAATTGACGTGAGCTATGATTATGGCCTTGGCGAAAACATCTCTGTGGGTATTACAGGAGCATACGCTTTAGGGGTGAGAGAGGAATTGAACGCGAATTTTGGAGACCGTTTTGATATTAAAGGCCGATTCAATGCCCATTTAGGAAGCGTTTTGAATGTTGACGATAACTTTGACGTTTACCCAGGTTTGAACTTGAGTTTGAAAAATTTTGGTGGCCATGTGGGCGCACGTTACTTTTTCTCCGATGGCTTTGGGGTTTTTACAGAAGCTGTTTTCCCAATTGCAAAATATAAAACCAACATCACCAATCCTGCGCATTATATCTACAACCAATTTGTGCTTAATCTTGGTGCCTCTTTCAACTTATAATCGATAATTTAATATATATTTAAAACTGTATGGTTCTTCGGAATGATGCAGTTTTTTTTTGTTGTGGGTTGTGGGTTGGCTGTTGTGGGTTGGCTGTTGTCTGTTGTCTGTTGTCGGTTTGTTGGTTGTTGGTTGTCAAAAATCTTCAATCGTTAATCGTCATTCATTATTCGTCATCCAAAAATCAAAAATCTTCAATCGTTAATCGCTAATCGTCAATCAAGCTTCGCGATTTTCTCATCACTCATATCTTTAAATTCAGAAATGATTCCCGCGGATTACGCAGATTTTCGCAGATACTTTTGAACCATGTGATCTTGCATGAGTAGTTTGGATTGTCAGGGACATCATTCAAACTTCATCATTCGATATTCATCATTCATCATTCGATATTCAAAAAATCTCCAATCGTTAATCGCTAATCGTCTCTCACCACAAACCCCAATACCTCATGCCTCATGCCTCATGCCTCCTGCCTAAAACACCTCATTCACCTTATCATACACCAAATGGCTTTCCCACCCTCTATAAAAAAGGTAATCTGCCAATTTTTTCTTTTTCTTTAAAACGTTGGTTTCCTTAATACTTTCTGCCTTTTTTTCCGCAAGCGCATGGAAAGTTTCCATATACTCTTGATCGGTTATGGTTTGAAGCGCCATGTTAATAAGAGTTTTTCCGATATCCTTTTGTCTAAGCTCACGCGTCAAACGCAGTTTCCCCCATTTTTTTATCCTGAATTTCCCACTGACGAAAGCTTTGGCGTAGCGTTCTTCACTTAGAAAATTGTCTTGCATCAATTTTACCACAATATGGTCAATGGCCTCAGGAATCATGTCCATGCCTCGTAGTTTTTGGATGACTTCCTTATGACAGCGCTCTTGATAACTGCAATAGCGTTCCATCCTTTTTAAAGCTTCATCGACGGTATAGGTTTTTTTCGAAAACATATGCAAAAATAACAACTATTTTATAATTCCTAATAAATTGTAACTTGTTGAACGTAAGACATTTTAGCTTATATTTGGTGATCTGTGTTAGCAATACGTATTAATTAATTTTTCTCATGATTAAAAAATACGCCCTCTTATTGGTAGCATTTTTATGCATTGGTCTGTCCGGGTATGGGCAAGGCTCAGAGAGTTTCACGAATTCTAATGCCTCTGCATCTTATTCTGACGGCGTTTTTCTTGGTGATAACGGATTAACCTGGACCTATGTTCAGTCTCGCAACGAAGGAGGTTTTCCTATCACAGGAAGCGGCTTAATGTTGAGACGAATTTCAGACCAAAGTCGAATTACTTCTTCTTCGGTACCCAATGGCATCGGTAGTTTTTCTTGCCGACTTTTAAAAGGATTTACTGGATCTGGAAACAGACAAGTTGAACTATTTGTCAACGGCATTTCTCAGGGCACTTCTATAACTTGGGACAATACAACAGTACAAACTTTCACAGTCAACGCCATCAATATCACTGGCGATGTCATCATAGAAATAAGAAACATCACCCCATATCAGGTTGTTATTGATGACATTTCATGGACTGCGGCATCAACAGTCACAGTAGACTACTGTAATCTGCAATCTCCCCAAAATGGAAATATTACGGTTGGGACCGGATTTAGTGTCTATGCCCAAGTTTACAAGGCAGGCGTTACGGAAACAGCGGGACCAGATTCTGGGATGAATGCTTGGATTGGCTATAACACTGTGAACAACAACCCTAATTCACCTGATTGGACTTGGCTGCCCGCTACTTATAGCACACAAACAGGTAATAACCATGAGTATGTTGCCAACATCGGGCCAACATTGCCGTCAGGCACTTATTATTACGCCAGCCGATTTCAATTGGATGGTGGTCCATACCGTTATGGTGGTTATAGTGAAACTGGCGGTGGCTTTTGGAATGGAACTTCCAACCAAAGCGGCGAATTAAGTGTCGATACCGTCGATTTCTGCAATCTGCAATTCCCAGGTATTGGGACCATTAACTTAGGGGAAGCTTTTGATGTCTATGGACAAGTGTATGAACAGGGCATCACTCCCGGTGCTGGACAAGGCCTGGGCATTATTGCAGAGATAGGCTATAGTCTTACCAATTCAAATCCGAATACCTGGACCGATTGGATTCCTGCCACTTATAATGCAGCTTGCTTTGACTGTAACGATGGACAGAATGATGAGTACAGCGCTAATTTAGGTGCTGCTATCACTAGTCCTGGAACCTACTACTACGCCACCCGTTTTCGATTGAATGGTGGGATTTGGTTATATGGTGGTATTCTGGAAGATGGATCAGCAGGTAACTTTTGGGATGGGAACACTTATGTTTCAGGGGTATTGAATGTTATGGCTCCTGAAATTAGAGTTGAGGCCAACGTCCATCCTTTTTTAGAGATCGTCAATGGCGACATGTCACCTTTTAGTTTAAGAAATACACTGTTTGCGGCGCAATACGTAGGGGCATCACAGTCTAAATCTTACAGAATTCTGAACCTTGGCAATTTAGATCTCTCTGTGCCAAGCGTGAGTATAATAGGCGCCAATCCTGACGACTTTACCATCACTGTTCATCCAACAGCAACAATCTTTCCTGGGACATTTTCAATTTTAGAAATTGAATTCTCTCCTTTGGCAGCTGGGGTAAGAAACGCAATCGTCTCCATAGTCAACAACGACAGTGATGAAAATCCTTATACTTTCGCCATTAGAGGGACAGGACTTTGCATCACTACAAGCCATATGGCAAGTCCAATACATGGCCCTACAGGAACCATCGTTACCGTAACCGGAACCAATTTTGACGGCGCTACTTCCGCAAGTATGAACGGCATTGTTATGGCAACCACACTAATTAATTCGACTTCTATTGAAGTGACCATTCCAGAAAATGCGGCAACAGGCCATATTGTAGTTGTGAACAGTATTGGATGTACAAGTTCAATTCCCTTTACCATTATAGACAGCCAAGTTGGAGGATGCGAAGGAAGCGCCGCGCTTTCCGACCTATTTATCAGCGAGGTTACTGACGCTACGGTAGGCGGATTAAGTTATATAGAAATCTATAATGGTACCGGTGTCTCGGTGCCACTGGGAGAGTACTCTTTAGGTATTTATAACAATGGATCAAGCGATCCTACTAGTACAATTCCACTTCAAGATGTCGCTTTAGCAAACAATTCAACCTATGTTGTAGCCATTGGAGCTGCTGCAAATCCGACCAATTCAAACTCTTGTCCACAAGATGGTGGAAATGGTCAATTTGCGGCACTAACAAGCACTCTTATTAGCGGCATCAACAAAAAAGATAATGAACACGATGTTATCCGATTATTAAAGTCCAACGGAACAGAAGTTGTGGATGAATTTGGGGTTTACATGGATAATACTTGGATGGATGCTACCTTGATTACCGGTGACCGTGGCTTTAACTTTAGACGACTGAATACAGCGTTGCTCCTACCGAATCCAATTTTTAATTTGAGCGATTGGAATGTTATTGACTGGGTAGGTTCAGGCCCCAGCTCCTGCCCTACAAACGACTACTCAGATATTGGACATTTTGATTTTTCAGGCGGTGCATCGCCTTTGGTTACCCTTCAACCAATGGCACCAAGCTCAAGTTGTGTTTTGAATGCAACATTGACTGTCTCGGGTGTTGAAGGTGTTCCAGGTGGACATCCCTTGACCTATCAGTGGTATTATAATGCTCCTGGAACCGCAAATTGGGTTGAGATATTTGCGACCAATCTTGACTACTCCGGTCAACAATCTGACCATTTAAATATCTTAAGTACTCTTGATTTGGACGGTTATCAATATTACGTACAAATCCGTGAGAACAATGCCACATGCTATTCGGCGAGCAATGCCGTAAGATTAAAACTCAATCAAACCACTTGGGATGGTTTCACTTGGAATCCATCAATTCCAGACCAAAATACCACGGCAATTATTAACGGGAATTACACAACAAGTCCCACCTCGGGAAGTTTTACGGCCTGTAATCTTGTGGTCAATTCCGGATTTACCTTAGATATCACAGAAGATTATTACGTAGAAGTCATTACCGATGTGCTTGTCAAAGGCAATTCGCCTACAAATTTTGGAGACATCTTTGTCGATAGTAATGCAGCATTTATTCAGCGTGGTGACGATGCAAATGCAGGAACCTTCACATTGGAAATACCAGCTTCCGCGCGCGTGAGAAAACATACAGCAGAAAAACAAAATTGGTATGATTATACCTATTGGAGTTCACCCGTGACCAATGAAACCGTCGAATCTGTATTGAGCATGGCTTCTCCCAGCAGACGGTTTTATTTTGAGGCAGCCAACTATGAAGATACCAATGGTGACGACGTAGATGATAATGGCGACGATTGGCAGTTGGCTACCGGACGGATGATTCCGGGAGTAGGCTATGCATCCACTTCAAACAATTCTGGAACTTTCCCAAGGATTGATACAACGACTTTTAATGGTGAATTCAATAACGGAAATATTTCTGTCACCATTCATACCAATACCATTGCAACCGATAATGACTGGAATTTTATTGGTAATCCTTACCCATCTGCTATTGATTATAAACTCGTTCATAGTCAGAATTCTGATGTCATCTCTGGTGCCGCTTATCTTTGGTCTCAAGCGAGTCCACCTTTAGCAAGCAATCCAGGTAATCAAGTGCTCAACTTTAATAGAAATGATTACGCCATCATTACGGTTGGAAGCGGAAACATAGCAGGGGGCAAAGACGAAATGCCTTCTGACTTCATTCCTTCGGGCCAAGGCTTTTTTGTAATTGGAATTCATGACGGTGGCACACTGACCTTCAAAAATTCCATGAGAATGGCAGACGCTACTAGCAACTCTCAGTTTTTTAGAAATGCTCCTTCTGATGTACCTAATAAATTCTGGATCAACCTTACCTCAGATAATGGCATCTTTAATCAAATCTTAGTGGCTTACGTAGAAGGCGCAACTGATGGCGTTGATGGATTTGCCTATGATGCTGAACGTAACCGTTCAACGGGATTGGGCGCTATTATCTACACAGAAATCACAGATAGCAATAAGAAATATGCCATTCAAGGCAAAGCTGTTTCCAGCTTATCTTCGGATGAAGAAGTATCTATCGGATTTAAAACCTCCATAACACAGCCAACCCTATATTCATTGTCCGTTGCCCAACTGCAAGGTCAGTTTTTTGATGACAATGAACTCTTTCTAAAGGATAATTTACTGAATATTCATCATAATTTATCAGTGTCCGATTATCATTTCACTTCAGAAACTGGCGAATTCAATGATCGTTTCGTTATTGTTTTTAAAAGTCAAACCCTATCTATCTCTGATTATATTTTAGATACAAATGAAGTCTCAATCATTGAACGGAGAAACGGGCATGTCGAATTTTCTGTTGGGCAAAACCTCAACATTAAATCCGTTGAAATTATAGATGTAATGGGTAGAACTCTTAATTATTTAAAAGGGAGTAAAGCCACTGAAATCTATGACCTCAACAGCTTAAGTCAAGCCGCTTATATCGCCCGTGTCAAACTCTCCAACGGACAAATAATTTCCAAACGTTTTGTTTTAAGTTCTGGGTTCTGAGCTTTCAAGTTTCGAGTTTGGCATTCAATTGAACCGTCTTGGTTCTTGGTTCTTGAATCTAAAGTCTTAACTCTTAAAGCGTATATTTTATAGCCACAATCAAATTGCGCCCAGGGGCTGCAATTCCCGAAGAGTATGGTCTATAGCGTTGGTCGGTAATATTTTCCAAACTTGCCGTTAGAGATAGCGCATCACTAAATTCATATTGGGTCCTTAAATTCAGTGTGTACCATGACGGTGAATAGGGGTTAGAATTGGCATCCAATGCGTAGATATAATCTTTATTTTGTTCGGAAGGCGCTAATTGATTATAAGACAATTCCGCATTATATTTAACAAAACCATCAATATGGAACTTGTTGTTTTGCCATATCAGATGGGTGGCTCCAAACTGTGGAGCGGCATGGCGCAATGGTTTTTTTTCTCCATCATTGCCTTCCTCTTCACCTCCGATAATATTATAATGAGATTTCAATTTTAATGCTTTGGTAAAATTGACCTGCATTCCGACTTCAAAACCATAAATGCGGGATTCCGCGGCATTCTGTATGGCCTGTACGGTGCTCATCTCGCCATCATAAATGATTTCGGACGCTCCATTTAATTCAAAGTCCCGACGGACCAAAGTATTGTCCAAATGTGTATAATAAGTGGCCATGTCCAAAATAAACACATTCTCGAAATTGAGTTTGACGCCATATTCAAGTCCGTAGGCATATTCAGGTTTCAAATCGTCATTTGGTACGACTACAGCTCCAGGCTCAGAATCAAAAACTTTTCCAATATCATCAATATTAGGCGCCCTAAATGCCGATGATACATTCAATCTCATATTTAAGGTTTGGTTTGGATTCCAGTTGACACCTGCTGTTCCGGTAAAAGCGCCGGTATTGATCTTAGTCGTGGTAAATGGCAATTTGAGATAGTCATTGTTTTCTTTAAAATCAGCATGAATCATCACATGATTGTAGCGAATACCTGTTTGCAATACAAATTTTGGATTGGGTTTAAACTTAAGACTTGTGTAGGCGGCCATAGACTGCCAATCGGAGCCGTTGGGATAACGTGATACTGTTGGCACGCTAATTCCTGTTTGAATGTCTTCTTGCATCCCGGTAGACAGGACCTGATTGTAAATGTATTCCAAGCCATAGAAGAACTCCATTCTTTTGCCAAGTTGTTTTTCGAGATCAAGATTGAACGAAAGTGCATCCACCGCCTCTTCCCTGATATTCCGTTTGGTATTATTGAAATCCCTATCCATTCTGCTTTCCTGAAAATTCTGATAGGCTACTGTAGATTGAATTTTATCGTAAAGATTGGAGTTGCTACTCAATTTGGTCACCTGCAAATTTCCCATAAACCAACGCTGTGGCCCATAATTCCATTCGGCCGACCGCAAAGTATCTTTTTTGTAACGAATCAATCTGTCGTATCTCGAATACTCTGAGGTTGTAGTATAATATAAACCCAGATCAAAGCTCCAATCCTCCTTGGGCTCATACCTTATCTTCTGCAAAAAATTGATCTGATCATAACCTGTAGGGATTTGTATTAAAGGATCAGGATTGGGTACAACCTTATCAACACCATCAGAAGTCTGCACATATTCTGGCCTGATATAGTCCGTGGGGCCATGACTTCCCATTCGTAAATCGTCAAAATCAGTATAGCTCAAACTAGTAAGAAAAGCCCACTTTTTAATTCCTAAATTGAAGTCCAAATGGCCTGTTTTCTCTTTATTGGCCGTGGTATATCTTCCAACAACATGTCCTTTGAAATAGAGCGAATCAGAATAAGAGAGTTGTGGCGTTTGCGTGTAGAAGCTCATCACCCCACCAATGGCATCGCTTCCGTAAACCACAGAACCTGCACCCAAGGTAACTTCAGTATTCTGAACGGTAAATGGATCTATAGAAATCACATTCTGTAAATTGCCCCCTCTAAAAATGGCATTGTTCATGCGTACACCATCTACTGTCATCAACAGTCGATTGGTGGACAATCCCCTTATCATCGGACTTCCTCCGCCCATCTGACTTTTTTGAATAAATACGTTGCCGCTATTTTCCAATAAATCCGCACTGGTCTGGGGATTTGAAAAAGCAATGGACTTTGCATTGATATTGATGATTTTTTGAGGAATATCACGTTTACTCTGTTGAAATTTTGAAGCCGAGACCACAACTTCATCCAAACCTTCAATATTTGGTCTTAAATAAATTGTTTTATTTGCTATGTCCGCCGCGACATAACTGCTACTTATATAAAGCAAATGTTCAATAAAAAGCACTTCATCTGATGTAAATTGACTTAAATTGGCAACACCATCAATATCTGACATTGTCGATTTACTTTTAGAAGCATTATAAATGGCGGCCCCAGCAATGGGTAGGTTTGTAGATGGTTCTAAGATCTTAATATTCTGTGAGTGGCCCTTGGCAAAAATGAAGAGGAACACACTTATCAAAAATAAAAATCTCATAGTGTAAAACTTGTTTTAGTGGAATACTTCATTAAATACTTGAAGTGATTTTGGTTTTCTAAAGTCTGATAGATGCAGTTCAAAGTAAAACAGTAATAAATTCAGAAAAGATTGTCGTTGTTTTGAATGCAGCTTTAAAGCATTCAAACTATCAAATTTTATGCCTAAAAGCTGTTTTAATAGCAATAAATCTTGACCTGAGATGGTATAAGGTTTTTGCGGATAAAGTTCGAAACTTCCTGATCGCAAATTAAAGTAGGGAAAGGTGGATTGTGTGGCATCTGGATAAAACCCCAAATGTTTCGAAAGTTCCAATAAAAATAGTAAATGAAAATTAGCAAATTCGGTTTCGTGATCCAACCATTGCAGCGTGGTTTCCAAAAACTCGTATAACGACGGATTGGCCTCTTCTTCTTTCAACGTAGCCGATAGAACTTCTGATAAAAACATAACAATAGCCCCTTTGAGAATATTGGTATGCATGCTGTGATACGGCACACTTAACTTAACATCTCTAATATATTGCAAAGATTGATTGGCTCGATAGTTCTCTTCAATTTCCAGTTGTGATAAAGGTTGGTAATAGGCAATTTTTGAGTTGCTCTTCTTACTTTTTAAAATTCCTCGCAATAAATAACTGACGATGCCTCTGTTTTTGGTGTAGCATTTAACAATGACGTCGTGGTCTCTATACTTTATCTTAGAAAGAACAATAGCGTTGGTTTTAACTAACATAAGCGGTTTGAATAAGAGGATTATCTGATGATCAACAATTTTATGACCTTGGTTTCAAAAGAATCCAAATCAGAAATCAAAATCAAATAGACGCCAGAGGCCACAATATTGTTGGCTAAATTTTTTCCGTTCCAAATTGCAGTTCCGCCATCAATTGCAAAATTATAATTGGAACGAGTAGCTCTTAAATTAACTCTTGATTGTGCCTCAGCCACCAGATTACCTTCAATATCCGTAATTTTTATATTAACATTTTCTGTGATGCCCCTGATCTTAACGCCCTTATTAATATCATTTAGATTGTTAGCTCCAAGAATATCATATTCTGGTCTCACCGGATTTGGATAAGCATAAGCATTGGACAATTCTTCTTCTGGCTTGGAGCCACCGGAATAAAAAGACACCAAGCCCTTTGTAGTTGCAATATAAACCTTCCCATTTTGCGCATCAATAGAAATATCCTTTATAGCATTGGAAGGCAATGGTGAGTTTTTTGTAGTAAAGTGATATATGGTTTGTTGTCCGTCAGGAGAGAAATAAAAGAGTCCAGCATCTAAAGTTCCAATCCATTTATTATTGGAGCCATCAACTTTGATATCTGTAATAAATTGGTTGAACAACAATTCCTGAGGGATACCATCGTCAAGTACTACAATTTCCTTTACACTTGGATTGGGCGCCTCAAAAAAGCTGCTCGTATTATAAAGCACCCTCAATCCGTTTCGAGTACCAATCCACAGTTGATTGTTATTATCAATGGCAACTGCCATTACTGTATTATCAGGCATATTCTGCTCTTCAGAGTTCAAGAACCTGATTTTGCTACCATTCTCATTGAAACCGATGATACCCTTTTTATATGCGCCTATCCATTTGGTGCCACTTCTATCAATCACTAAATCACCAAAACCAAACTCGTCATTAATAGGATCCTGAATAATTTCGCTGAAGCTATAGCCCCGCCATTGTCCAGTACTTGGATCATAGGATTTCAACGGTCTATCCACGCGACTGGTTAAGGTCCATAACACACCATTTCTATCAAATTGAGATCCTGATTGCCTTATTGAAGGGTTGTTAGCTGTTATTGTTTCTAATCCGCTGTTGTTCTGATTGTACAATACTGTTGGCACATCATCATTTAGTTCCAAAATGCCTTGTTGAAAAGCACTGATAAATACTTGGGATGGGTTGAAAGGATTAACAGCGACATAATTTAAGTTTTGGGCAGTCAATAGACTTTCAAAAGGTGTATTGATCCACTGACCTTCAACCAAATGGCTGAGACCATAACTGCGTATGGGTGATGGATTATACGACGCACTATAATCTCCAAAAGTTACCCATAAATTATCATTACCAGCTTCAATTTTAAAAGCATCATTCATAAGTGGCCCTTCCGGACCTATGACTTCATAAAACGTAGGGTTTGAGAGAGTGGATTTTAACACGCCAATACTACTGGTTCCAATAAGCATTACATTGTCAGCAACTGTAGCCGCGGTAAATTTTGTATTCAAATCTGATTGTAATGCCGCCGTGGCCAAAGCATCAAAACTACTATTATAGACATAAACGTTGTTTTCAGTAGTAATTACTAAATTATCATTGACCGCTTTTGTATCCAACGGTAAATCTGAATAGGTAAAAAGTGCGTTGAATCCACCATTGGAAATTTCATAAACAACACGATTGGATTGGACGGCATAGAGCCGATTTCCAACACTTTCAACCGAAAGAAAACTTCCATTTCCTAAGGTTTGCCACTGCTGATAATCGATGAGGTTTGAATTTGATAATTCTGCCATCTTAATGGCATTATTGTTTCCGCAAGCCGCATAAATAACATTATTCAACAATGTGGTTTGATTCACAGCAACCTGACTTCCACCATTTCCAATGAAATAAGAATCTCCAAACTCCAGGCGTTCCAAATTATAGACCGAAATGCCGAAATCAGTAGAGATATAGGCCAAACTGTCAGAAACATTAAAGTGATTGATGCGTTTAAGGTTTGGCGGAATAGTCTGTTTGTCAACAATATCTACCACCGACAATATATTATTCTCAGAGCCTAAAACAATTTCAATGAGTCCATTTTCATAGCCAATCAATAAGGTTTCATAAGTTTGACTATAAGCAATGGTTGAAATGGTTTCGCCCGATAAGCCTTCGATGGTGGTTAGGGTTTCTAATTCATTGGTTGACAAATCATAGATAAAAATTGCATTTTCAGAAGCGCCATATACTTTATTATCACCAACCACAACGTCTTTAATATTATAAAAGGAAAAATAACCTTGCCATAATGTTGAAAAATCCTGTGCATGTGATGAAAGTGCAAGAAGGAATAAAAAAACGGATGTAATCTGTTTTATCATAGAATACCAATAGATGCCAAAGATATTTATTACTAACGACATTTTTAGGTTATTCATATATTAAGAACACAAATAAGGCCTCAATAAAATTTTATTGAGGCCTTAACATTATTATTCTCTTGATAAATTATACGACCCCTTGTGACAGCATAGCATCTGCCACTTTTACAAATCCAGCAATGTTAGCTCCCTTAACATAATCAACAAAACCATCTTCCTGCTGTCCGTAAGTCACACAAGATTGATGGATATCTTCCATAATTGTCACTAATTTTCCGTCTACTTTCTCTCTATCCCAGGATAGCTTTAAGGCGTTCTGGCTCATTTCCAATCCCGAAGTGGCAACGCCACCGGCATTGGCAGCTTTTCCTGGTCCAAACAAAACCCTAGCTTTTTGGAAGGCTTCAATGGCCTCTGGTGTACATGGCATATTGGCCCCTTCGGCAACAACCATGACTTTATTTTTTATGAGCATATTGGCCTCTTCCTCATTCAGCTCATTCTGTGTTGCCGATGGCAAAGCAATATCCGCTTTAACTGCCCAAGGTCTTCCTTCATGGAATGTTGCCGATTTATAGGCATCTGCGTATTCGCTTATTCTGCCACGTCTCACGTTTTTCAAATCCATGATAAAAGCTAATTTATCAGCATCTATACCGTCACGATCATAAATATACCCCGAAGAATCCGACATTGTAAGTACTTTTGCTCCAAACTCAGTGGCTTTTTCACAAGCATATTGCGCGACATTTCCCGCTCCTGAAATGGAGATGGTTTTTCCTTTCAATGTTTCGTCCTGAAGGGCCAACATACTTCTTACAAAATACACACAGCCATAGCCTGTTGATTCTGGCCTGATCAAGGATCCGCCATAAGACAAGCCCTTACCTGTCAATATTCCTGTAAATTCATTCCGTATTTTTTTGTACTGGCCAAACATATATCCAATTTCCCGAAAGCCAATACCAATATCGCCAGCAGGTATATCTGTACTTTCGCCAATATGACGGTACAACTCATTCATAAATGATTGACAAAAACGCATCACTTCATTGTCGCTTTTACCTTTTGGATCAAAGTCAGAACCTCCTTTTCCACCACCTAGAGGCAGTGTAGTAAGCGAGTTCTTGTAGGTTTGCTCAAATCCTAAAAACTTTAATATACTTAGATTTACGGTTGGGTGAAAACGCAACCCACCCTTATAAGGCCCTAATGCCGAATTGAATTCAACCCTTATGCCTCTATTTACTTGAATCTTACCTTGATCATCCACCCAAGCCACTCTAAAGATAATAGTGCGTTCAGGCTCAACCATGCGCTCCAACAACATCTTGTCTTGATATTTTGGATTTTCTTCTATATAAGGCAATATGGTTTCTGCTACTTCGTGAACGGCTTGTAAGAACTCTGGTTCGTTTGGGTTGTTTTTTTGTACATAATCTAAAAAGGATACTAATTTATCTGTCATTTATTAACTTATTATCAGTTTTTGTCGGTTTTTGTCTCACAAATATAGGCATATTAAAAGTTTTCATGCATTTTTCTCAATAAATTATTATATCAATATTCGAAAATTATGATATTCGTAATTTAAAGAAGATTCATTAAGCGATTAGTATATTTCTGTTGGAAATAAGGGTTAAAAAAATCAATATCTCAACACATAAAATAAATTTAAAGACTTAATCTTCGGGTAGCTAATGTTTTGTTTGCAAGTTAAATCTGTTTTCATATATTTGTTAACAGCTATTCCACCCAATTAAACAAAACTATATGACGCTTAGTTTGAAACAGTTATCCATAGTATCTGTATTTATTATGGGTATCTCATCAGGCTTTGCCCAAAATAGGTTCTCTAATGAATTTGGTATCATAGTTGGTCCTGTAGCCTTCCAATCAGATTTTGGTGAGCGTCGTGATTTTCAGAGTTCTACTGGCAATACAGGTTTTGGCATTGGTATTGTCCACTTCATGAATTTTGAAGATGTTCCTGGATTTAAACCTTTCAAATATTTCAATGATCACTTTAAACTACGTAGTGAACTTTCTTACAATACAGCTAAACTAAAACACTTTGGGAAATGGGCAGACCCCGCCCGACCAGGCGTGAATGCTGATAAGTTAAGGGCGCACACCGGCGAAACCGAAAATTTCGATATTGGAGTCCAATTGGATTACTTCCCCTTCAGTCTTAGAGAGTTTTCTTACGCAACAAACTCCTTTACGCCGTTCGTGAGTTTTGGCGTGCATTTTACAGCCTATAACCCCAAGGTTTACACGACCTATGGTGATAAAAACCCAAGAAATTTAGATAATTTTTATGGGCCTTGGTATCGCTACTCCGATGGCACTATTAGGGATACCGAATTTGTAAATGCCCAAAAAGGAACCACTTTCTCCCTTGTGGGAAGTATCGGTACACGATACAAAGTTTCTTATTACTCAGATTTAATGCTCGATTTAAGGTGGCAGCAATATTTTAGTGATGAGGTTGATGGTTTAAACCATAAATTGTCTTCCAATAAATCCAATGATTATATGTTATGGTTAAATATTGGTTACATCCATTACTTTGATTAACATTTAATGGCGTATTAAAATCCTCAACTACAGAGAACCGTCCATAATTCTAAAGATTTTCAACTAACCTATCGCCTGTTTCAAATCGGCAATTAAATCTTCTTCATCCTCAATTCCAACGCTCAATCTTATTAAGGAGTCTACCACCCCTATCTTTTCGCGCTCCACTTTAGGTATACTCGCATGCGTCATACTTGCGGGGTGCCCCGCCAGAGATTCCACCCCACCTAAAGACTCTGCCAAGGTAAAAATTTTCAAATTTTCAATAATCCTGACGGCTTCTTTGTAATCGTTTCCTCTTGTTGTAAAGGATACCATTCCGCCAAAGTCTTTCATTTGCGCTCTTGCAATATCATAGTTAGGATGGTCTTCAAAACCTGGCCAATATACGTTTTCAATCTTCGGATGCTTCTTTAAATAGATGGCTACAGCCTTTCCATTTTCACAATGACGCTGCATACGAATGTGCAAGGTTTTAATTCCTCGTAACACTAAAAAGCTGTCTTGAGGACCACACACCGCACCACTTGCATTTTGGATAAAATACAATCTATCTGCAAGGGCTTTGTCTTTTACAATAAGTGCTCCCATAACCACATCGCTATGGCCCCCCAAATACTTGGTGGCGGAATGCATGACGATATCAGCACCCAAATCTAACGGTTGCTGCAAGTAAGGTGTTGCGAAAGTATTGTCAACCGCTAATAAAATATTATGTTTTTTTGATACCGCGGCTGTGGCCTTAAGATCAATAATATTCATCATTGGATTGGTGGGTGTCTCCACCCAGATCAGCTTGGTGTTTTTATTGATATAAGATTCGATCTTTGAGGCATTCTCCATCCCAACAAAATGGAATTTAATGCCAAACCCTTCAAATATTTTTGTAAATAACCGATAAGTTCCGCCATAAAGATCATTGGTTGAAATAACCTCATCACCGGGTTTTAAAAGCTTCATTACCGCATCAATAGCCGCCAAGCCAGATCCAAAGGCCAAACCATGTGTACCGTTTTCTATACTTGCAAATGAATTTTCCAATGCTGTACGAGTTGGATTGGCAGATCTTGAATACTCATAGCCCTTATGGCCTCCAGGCGTAGATTGCGCATAGGTTGTTGTTTGATATATCGGCGGCATCACAGCACCATAAGCCTTATCATGCTCCTGATTGCCGTGAATGGTTTTTGTATTGAATTTCATAACATCTGATTTTGTTCACAACAAATTTAACCTTTAAGTGGTTGGTTACAAAAGGATGTAATACCTTTATTGATTGTTTAACCAAACCTCAAAAATTTGAAAAAACTAAGCCTCATCCTGATTGCTGCATTGATATTATCAGCTTGTAATAAAGACGTGAAATTGTCATTCGAAACGAAGCATATCGAAAAAACAACAGCTGCGAAAATTGCTATTGACTATCCAAAAGCCATCGGAACAAAATCTGTTGCCACTAAAATTAACCAACAGATAGAACACGTCATTGCCAATGAGATGAACATGGCCGATACACCAGAGAATGACATCTCCGTTTCTGAAGCCGTTGCGCAATTTGACAGGGAGTTTAGATCGTTTAAAGAGGATTTTCAAGACAGCAGCCAAGAATGGGAAGTCAGAGTGAATGGTGAAGTGATGTATGAATCGGCAGAGATTATTTGTATAAGTCTATTAACCTATACTGATACCGGTGGAGCCCATGGCAATAGCAGGACAACCTATCTGAATTTCAATCCAGAAACAGGCACTCTTTTAGAACAAGAGGATCTCATCAAGAATCTGGACCAGTTTAAAATAATTGCAGAGAAAGCTTTTAGAGAACAAACTAAACCAAAGGATAACGATGAACCCATGGAAGACTTTTTCTTTGGTGAGGATTTTCAGTTACCATCCAATATAGGGTTTTCCACCAACGGATTGGTGCTGCTCTACAATAATTACGAAGTTGCTTCCTATGCTCAAGGCACGACAAAAATAAATTTGCCTTATGATCAAATAAAAGACCATTTAAAAGTAAGTCTCTAATGCTTCAATTTAAAACGGAGCTCATCCATTGTAATTACCCTATTTCAGACTTTTTAAGCAGTTGGTATTGTAGTTAAGATTGCTTTATTTTGACAGATTATTTTTAACCTGTAACACCACTTATTTTGAAAAAAATATATTACTTGAAATCGTGTAGCACCTGTACAAGAATCATCAAAGCCTTAGAATTGCCAACAGATTTTGAATTTCAAGATATCAAGACCGATGCCATTACCCCTGCACAATTGGAAGAACTGTATAATTTATCGGGGCGTTATGAAGCATTATTCAGCAAAAGGGCGCAACGCTATAAAGCTTTGGGGCTAAAAGACCAAAACCTGACAGAGCAAGATTTCAAAAACTATATTCTTGACCATTATACGTTTTTAAGCAGACCGGTTGTGGTTTATAATGATCAAATTTTTATTGGCAATAGTGCCAAAACCATAGAGGCTGCAAAGAAAGCAATTCATGAAAGTTAAAACTTATGCCTTCATTGCTGCTTTTATTGTGCAGTTAATGTATGGTCTAAATTATACCTTTGCCAAAGATGTGATGGCAGGTGGTTTTGTCAAACCATTCGCATTTATAGTGCTAAGAGTGGGCGGTGCTACTTTACTGTTTTGGTTATTCAGTTTTATGGGGCCCAAAGAAAAGATTGATAAAAAGGATTATATCCATTTCTTTATTGCCGCTCTTTTTGGAATAGCCATAAACATGCTCATGTTTTTTAAAGGCTTGGAACATACCACACCTATTCATGCCTCCGTGATTTCAACCACTTCTCCGATTTTAGTGCTGATCCTGTCTGCCATTTTTCTGAATGAAAAACTCACTTCAATGAAGATTTTGGGAGTATTTATCGGATTTGCCGGTGCTATCATCTTGACCGTTTATGGAAAATCTCTTCGTAGTGAAGATAATGTTCTTTTAGGGAATACCCTGATATTTATCAACGCCACCTCTTTTGCAATTTACCTTATTCTGGTAAAAAAATTAACAGCCAAATACCATCCGCTGACCTTTCTGAAATGGTTGTTTCTCTTTTCATTTTTTATGGTCGTGCCATTCGGTTATTCTGAGCTTATGGAAATTGACTTCCCAAGTTTCAGTCCGTATGTGTTTTTTGCAGTTGCCTTCGTCATCATTGGCGCCACTTATATTGCAAATTTGTTAAATCCATTGGCACTGGTGCATTTGCGGGCATCAACGGTGAGTATCTTTATTTATATACAGCCCGTAATTGCAGGAATATTTGCAATCATGATGGGAAGCGATAATTTGACTCTCGTAAAAGTCGTAGCCTCCGCCTTAATATTTTTAGGTATTTATTTGGTGACGAAAAGGCCGAAAGTCTCAACTTAAATTCACGGGTTTCTTTCCAAATTTACGGGTGTCTTCCTTCGTTAAAACCTTAAAGTCTTTTGATTTTGGAAAAGTATCCATCTCTTCCAAAAATTCTGATGGCAGTCCAGTTAGTTGTCGAGACTTTAAATTTATCCATGCGCCCAAAAGTTCGCAATTGGCTAAGTTTTCTCCCTTGTCATTATAGACATTATGTTCTATCCTAAAAAACATACCGTCTTCACTCAACCCAGTAACTTCAAGACTTACTCTTAGGGGCGTGCCTAAAAAGGCTTCCTTAAAATAAAAGATATGCTCATAAAAAACGACAGGACTGATTTGAAATTTGGCGAGATTTGTCAATGAAAATCCATGGTCTTCAAAAAAAGCCACACGCGTATGACTCATAAAATTTACATAGGCCGAATTGGCCAAATGTCTATTGGCATCAACATCACTCCAACGTATTTCAAAATTCTTTAGATACATATTTTATCGAATATAGAGAACAGATTTTAGAACATAGATCTGATTTAAGAAATTAAAAAATCACCATGAATTCAATAATCCTATCTCTTGGTTATTAATTTAAGAATGCAAATTTAGAATTTTTAAATGTCTCGGCCACAATTCCATCCACTTATTAGCTCAATAGAACTGATGATTTTCATTACCTTTGTGCAACTTTTAAAATAAGTCCATGATACAATCCATGACCGGGTACGGAAAATCTGTAATTCAGCTTCCAACAAAAAAAATATCCATAGAAATTAAGTCGCTCAACAGCAAAAACCTCGACCTCAATACGAGAATGCCATCTTTATACAGAGAGAAAGAGCTGGCCATTCGAAAACTGATTGCTTCAAAACTTGAACGTGGAAAAGTTGATTTTACCTTGTATATGGAAATTACTGGTGAAGAAACCTCAACACAAATCAACAAAACGGTTGTAAAACAGTACATCAAGCAATTGAAGGAAGTGGTCGATGGCGATGAAACTGAATTACTAAAAATGGCCATTCGATTGCCAGATGCTGTCACTACCGAGCGCGACGAGATGGATGAAGACGAATGGGAGGAAATTGCTAGAGAAATCAATTCGGCATTGGAGAAAATTCAGCAATACCGGGTGGATGAAGGCAAAAGCTTGGAATCGGAATTTTTTGATCGGGTTCAAAACATATCAGATTTATTGGATGAAGTTATTGCCATGGATCCCGATCGGATTGAAGCAGTAAGAGAACGTCTACACAAAGGTGTTGCAGAATTAAAGGAAAAAGTAGATGAAAGCCGCTTTGAGCAGGAGTTGGTATATTATATCGAAAAGTTTGACATTACGGAAGAAAAAGTACGTCTAAAAAACCATTTGGACTATTTTATCAAAGCGCTCAACAGTGATGACTCCAACGGTAAGAAATTAGGATTTATTAGCCAGGAAATGGGACGAGAAATCAATACCATTGGCTCAAAAAGTAACCATGCACCGATGCAAAAATTGGTGGTTCAGATGAAAGATGAATTGGAAAAGATTAAAGAACAACTACTAAATGTTCTGTGAGTAGTCTTCAGCAAACAATCTGTAGTGGATTGAAAGATGATAAATATATAAAATCGAACTTCCTGTACTCAGAAAGTTATCTATTAAAAACAATAAATTAGTGACAAAACTTAAAGACATCCCCAGTCAAGGCAAACTCATCGTATTCTCAGCGCCTTCGGGCTCCGGCAAAACAACACTTGTGAGGCATTTGCTGAAGCAAGAAGAATTGAATTTGGAGTTTTCAATTTCGGCAACTTCCAGAGAAAAAAGAAACAATGAAACCGATGGTAAAGATTACTACTTTTTAGACGCACAAGCCTTTAAAAACCGGATTAAAAATGACGAATTTTTAGAATGGGAAGAAGTTTATCGTGATAACTTTTACGGCACCTTAAAAACTGAGGTCAAACGTATTTGGGCAAAAGGAAAAAATGTCATTTTTGATATTGATGTTTCAGGAGGCTTACGTATCAAACGTAAATTCCCTGACCAAACCATCGCCATTTTTGTAAAACCGCCAAGTATTGACGAATTGAAAATTCGTTTAAAAAAGCGCCAAACGGAAAGTAACGACAAAATCAATATGCGAATTGCAAAAGCCTCAGCAGAATTAGCGACGGCACCTTTGTTTGATGTCACTGTAATCAACGATGATCTTGAGAAAGCACTTGCTGAATCCTACAAACTCGTATCCGATTTTGTAAATGAACCAAATTCAGTAAAATAACGACAGAAAAATGAAAATTGGACTTTATTTTGGTACGTTTAATCCGATTCATATTGGACATCTCATCATTGCCAACCACATGGCCGAGCATAGTAATCTTGACCAAGTTTGGTTTGTGGTCACGCCCCAAAGTCCGTTTAAAGTAAAAGCATCCTTGCTAGATAATCATGATCGTTTTGAAATGGTATATCGCGCCACAGCCGATTATCCTAAATTGCGGGCCAACGATATTGAATTTGGAATGCCGCAACCCAATTATACAATCAATACACTCACCTATTTACTGGAAAAATTCCCAATGCATGAGTTTGCACTGATCATGGGAGAAGACAATCTGAAAAGTCTCCATAAATGGAAAAATTACGAACTGATCTTGGCCAATCACCATATTTATGTTTATCCAAGAATATCAGAAGGAAAAGTTGAAACTCAATTTGATGAACATCCAAAAATTCATCGTGTGGAGGCTCCTATTATGGAGCTATCCTCTACATTTATTAGGAAATCCATCAAAGCGAACAAAAATGTCAAGCCCATGTTACCGGAGCACGTATGGGAATATGTGGATGAAATGAATTTTTACAGGTAAATTCAGTCCTGCCGATCTACGGTGCTCAAAAATATACTACAACAGGGATCTCTACATTCAGATAATTAAAAAACCACCTACGACCTCATTTTCCCCTTTTCTCCGAAAGCAGAACCCACTTCTCCTTCAAAAGTAGGAGAAGTTAGGTTTATATCTGTATCGCAAATTCATCAAAAAAAACTGATTTTTTTGTCCGATTTACGGAACAGGAATTTCAATTCTATCAATTTCGTTTTTATAAATCATAATATCCGATTGGATCTTATCATAATTTGAATGAAACGCTTCATTAAATAAATTTTGATAATAGGCAACTCCATCATATAAATTACTTTTAAAGGCCGACCATCTTTTAATGTTTTTAGCAGATAACTGATCCGTAAAGGTTGCAATATCATTTTTTAGATACTCCACATACATTTTCAATTCTTTTACAAACATATTTGGTCTGTACGTTTCCGAAAGCACAGAAGCTTCACCGTAAATATGCTGTATCATTTGCGATAGCGAAACTTCCCGATCAAAATACGCTAAATTGGGTCCTGGGCAAATCACCACACCCTGTTGCTGTCCTTTTATTGGAATTTCGTTTTCAAGGTAGGAGGCATTAGCCAAGCCAACACAAAGACAAGCCTTTTCTGTAATTTTATTTCTATCAATATCATAATGTGAAGCGGTCATAGTTTCCTTTTTGGAATCAAGTTCTGACAGTTTCACATCTTGATATTTCTTTGAAGCCGTACAAATACCTTCAGGTCCAAACTCTTTACTTAAGGCCAAAAACTTTTTAGGACAAGAACTACCCGCTTTATTATTATCAATACGGGCTTGCTTATAGAACTCATTGGAGGTCCCCTTCAGTGTATTAAAAGGCACACCCAATGGCGAAATATTACTTAAATACAAATCGGCTTCCTTAGCCTCTGTCATCAATTTTCGCGTTTCATCATCTACAGAGGTCGCCTCCGGAACCAATAAGAAAGGAGTCCCCCAACCCACAGAATCTACTTGATAATTATCAATCAAGAAGTTATGTTCAGCTGCGGTGCCAACACCTCCCTGAACCGTAATCTTTACTTCTAAAGGATGCTCAGGGACAGCAATCTCCTTATCAACCAAAGCCTTCACAAAAACATCATGTGTGTCTTGTAACAATTCCGTTTTTTTTGTTTTAAATTCCTCCAAAATAGGTCCCAGTAAATACCCCTCAGTAGCAAATGCATGCCCACCACAATTCAAACCAGATTCCACTCGGTATTCAGAAACCCATAATCCTTTTTTAGCTAAGTATTTTCCCTGTATCAAAGCAGAACGGAAATCGCTCACCTTTAAAATAATTTTCTTTTTTAGATGTCCTTCAGCATCGGGAAAAAAATCTTTGAAATTCTCAAAATAGCTGTATAATCTTGGGTTCATTCCTGCGGAAAGCACAACAGATGACGACAAATTACTATTTGCAAAACCGCGCAATGATGCATGGGCGTCATTAAATTCGATTGGCAATTGCTCTGAGCCTTTAAAGTTGTCTTTATCAATTTTAGTCATGATGTTTACATCAATCTCTCCAGGAGACAAATGGACATCTATATACTTTTTAATTGTTTCCTTAATGAAAACCCCTTCTTCCAACATCTTTGAAAGGCCTTGTTTAATGCTTGACTTATTAGGAAGCATTGCTACAAAGTTTTCCAGCGCCGATTTGCTTTCTGATAATTCCTCCTTGAATTTTACAAACTTATCTTTCACGATAGTGTCCACTAAATTCAAATAGGCAGTGATACGCTTAGCACGATAATCTTCAGCTTTTTTCGATATTTCTTGATAAGGCAAGCTAAATTTTTGACTATAAAAAGCGTTCATCTTTTCGATTAATTCATCATCAATAATAGAAATGACGGATGAAATTCCGAAATGGGCAACACGAATTGGGCTATCAATAGTGTAAGCTAAACCCATAACAGGAATATGAAAACTATGGATTTGTTTAGATATGATCATAATGTATTCTTTTTTTAATAAATAAGCCCCAAATGTTATCAAATATTATATCCCAAAAGATGACAATTGTCATGCGTTATTCCGTATTAATTGCCTTAGTTTCATAAAGATGAACCTAGGTTCAGAATATGCTGTATAATTTGAGACCCCTAAAAGGATCTGTGTAGAAAATCAATTTTTTAATGTTAATTGATGATATAATCAAAACCGCTTTACACTGAAAATATGTTACTTTGAATTTTCGGTCTATAATTTTTATTAACAGATAATTACTATTAAGAATCAAGAACCTTGTGAACTTAACCCGAGTTCTGAATAAACCATAGTTTTTTCGATTAAGGCAAGCTTTGGAGTATTTAAGCCTTCTACAGAGAATTAAGAAAAAGACTCACAATTAAGTCCAGTGGATAAAACAGCAGTAGAAATTGAAGTAACTGCAATCAAATTGTAGATTTCATTCTCTTAAATTACAAGTAAAAAAATAACTCGAAAATAGATGTATAGATTGGTTTCATAAGCACCATGCTTCGTAGAGGTTTAAAAATGATAAAATGCATTTTCGTAATGCGTCAACTCTTCTTTCGTTTTATTTTTCAAGATGGCGATAATATCAAATCGCGATTCCAATTCAATATCATTTTCAACAATAAACGCATCCATTGCTTTTACCAATAATTTTATTTTGCTGGGTGTTACAAAATCTTGAGGATCACCAAAAAAGTCGGAGTTCCGGGTTTTGACCTCTACACAGACCATTATATTATTGTGCTTTGCTATGATATCAATTTCAGCTTTTTGATAATAGTAATTTTTGCGCACAATTTCATACCCTTTTGAGAGAAGGTATTCGGCGGCAAGTTTCTCGCCAATTTTACCGAGTTCGTTGTGGTGTGCCATAATTCACGCGATAGCAGCCCGAAGCTTCAGGGCCATCCTGATATAAATTAATATAAAATCACGAGTTTTCAGTTTGCAACCAGCAGTAGTATTCTGCTTAAAACAGATCTACTTGTCAAATTTCAATGTTGACACCTCTTTCCCAACCGAAAGTTCAACATTTCGACCAAAGATCATGGCTCTGTTATCATCTTCATGACCCGCTGGCATTTTGAACGCAATTGGAAAATCATAGTCTGCCAGTACATCCAAAATTAATTGCTCAACGGAGCTTCCCCAAGGCGTGGTATTTTTTCTCATTTTGGAAAAATCGCCCACAATCACTCCTTTGCAATTGTCAAAATAACCTGCACGCTTTAAACTTTGTAGCATTCTATCAATATGGTAAGCATACTCCCCAATTTCTTCAATAAAAAGAATCTTCCCTGAGGTATCCATACTAGTTTTAGAGCCCAACATGGTATGCAATAAAGTTAAATTACCACCTATCAATTCGCCCGATACCGTTCCTACTTTGTTATAGCTTGAACCTTCTAATGTATAAGCCAAAGGTTTCCCAAAAATAGCATCTTTAAAGGTAGCGACCGTTTCCTTGATATCGTTCAGATCTTCTGTAACGCCTGCCGCCATCATGGCATGCATAGATTCGAATCCCTGATTGTGCAATTGATTATGCAGTGCTGTGATGTCTGAATAACCAATCACCCATTTAGGTTTCTTTCTGAATTTGGTGTAATCTAATTTATCTATAATCCTTACCGTTCCGTAACCACCGCGTCCCGCCCAAATAGCACTAATGGTAGGGTCGTCCATAGCTTTTTGGAAATCGGCACAACGTTGCTCGTCAGTGCCTGCAAAATGATTGGCTGTAGAAAACAAATGATCGCCCAAAACAGTATGCAAGCCCCAACTGGTCATTAACTCTTGAGCGCGTTGAATATCTGCTTGTCTGTTTTTTAAAATTCCTGCAGGAGCAACAATGGCAACCGTGTCTCCAGCTTTTAAATATGGAGGACGCACAAGCGTTTGCTCTTTCATGAATGCTGGTTTTTCTTGTGCCGAGAAGTCTTGAATTCCTAAAATCAAAACAAGGCAACTTAATACGAGGGTAAATGAGATTTTCGACATAATGTAAAAATACATTTTTTTTCCAAATCGAGGTCAAAATGTGTACTTTTGTGGCTTCTAAAAATAAGCGTCATGGCGAGTAAAACGAAGCAATCTGTAAATTCAAAACTAAACTTTGTTATTTCGTCTCGTTACTTGCAACAACCATTAAATTATTAGTTGATGAATCAACCTAAAAGATATACCATTACCGCAGCATTGCCTTATACCAACGGAGCCATCCATATTGGTCATTTAGCCGGAGTTTATGTGCCAGCTGATATTTACACCCGCTATTTAAGACTCATCGGAAAAGATGTTATTTTTATCTGCGGAAGTGATGAACACGGTGTACCCATTACCATCAAAGCCAAAAAGGAAGGCGTGACACCTCAGGATATTGTTGATAAATACCATGGCATTATCAAAACATCATTTGAGGATTTCGGAATCAGTTTTGACAACTATTCACGTACCACGGCTAAAGTCCATCATGAAACGGCTCAAGAATTCTTTAAAACCTTATATGATAAAGGTGAGTTTATTGAAGAAATCACCGAACAACTTTACGATGAAGAAGCTGACCAGTTTTTAGCTGACCGTTTTGTAACGGGCACTTGTCCAAAATGCGGTAATGAGGAAGCTTATGGCGACCAATGCGAAAAATGTGGAAGCAGTTTAAATGCTACTGATTTGATCAATCCGAAATCGGCTATAAGTGGTAATGTACCAACGCTTAAAGAAACCAAACATTGGTTTTTACCTTTAGACAAGCACGAGGAATTTTTGAGAGAATGGATTTTAAAAGGCCATAAAAAAGATTGGAAATCTAATGTTTACGGACAAGTGAAATCATGGATTGACGATGGCTTACGTCCAAGAGCGGTGACCAGAGATTTAGACTGGGGCATTCCAGTGCCGCTTAAAGGCGCTGATGGTAAAGTTTTATATGTGTGGTTTGATGCGCCAATTGGTTACATCTCTTCTACCAAAGAATGGGCCGAACGCGTTGGAAAAGATTGGGAACCGTATTGGAGAGATAAAGACACCAAATTGGTGCATTTTATAGGAAAGGATAATATTGTATTTCACTGTATCATTTTCCCTGCCATGCTGAAAGCAGAAGGCTCTTATGTTTTACCGGATAACGTTCCTGCCAACGAATTTCTGAATTTGGAAGGCAACAAACTATCCACATCAAAAAACTGGGCGGTTTGGTTGCCAGAGTATTTAGAAGACTTTCCTAATCAACAGGATGTCTTGCGCTATGCATTGACTGCAAATGCGCCAGAAACCAAGGACAACGATTTTACATGGAAAGATTTTCAGGCAAGAAACAATAATGAATTGGTGGCTATTTTTGGCAATTTCATCAATCGTGTCGTGGTCTTGACCGATAAATATTATGATGGCGTTGCTCCTGAACCATCAGAATTTAGTGCGGTTGATCAAGAAACATTGGCGGCAGTAAAGGCCTACCCTGATGTGATTGCAAGTTCCATTGAACGCTACCGGTTTAGGGAAGCAAGTCAGGAACTCATTAATTTGGCCAGATTGGGCAATAAATATTTGGCAGATGAAGAACCTTGGAAATTGGTTAAAACCGACGAAGCACGCACCAAAACCATCATGTTTGTAGCGCTTCAAATAGCATCAGCATTGGCAACATTGAGCGAGCCTTTTTTACCTTTTACTGCTGATAAACTGAAACACATATTGAACATCCACTCAGGTGAAGCCAAAAATTCATGGACGGATATTTCATCTAAGACTGTAATACTTCCTACAGGACATAAAATCGGCAAGGCAGAACTTTTATTTTCAAAAATTGAAGATGAGGCCATTCAGGCCCAGTTAGATAAACTTATGGCCAGCAAATTAGCGAATGAAGCCGCTAACAAAAAAGTAGAGCCACAAAAAGAAACCATCAGTTTTGAAGATTTCTCAAAATTAGACTTGCGGGTAGGGACCATTATAGAAGCCAAAAAAATGCCAAAAACCAATAAGTTATTGGTTTTGAAAGTTGATACTGGAATTGATGTGCGAACGATAGTTTCTGGAATTGCCGAATCCTTTACTGCTGAAGAAATTATTGGAAAACGTGTGACGGTATTGGTCAATTTAGCACCAAGAACATTAAGAGGTGTTGAAAGTCAAGGCATGATATTGATGACTGAATCTGAAGACGGAAAATTGGTATTTGTAAATCCTGACACAGCCACTAAGTCCAAAGTTCCTAACGGCTTACAGATTAGCTAATTTACGATTTATAGCAAAACAGCTATTTTATTTCGGATATGACTTAAAATAGTTCCTTAACTTTGATAAACACATTTTAAATTCGTCCATCATGAAATATATATTTAGTTTATCAGTATTGGTTTGCTTTCTTTTATTTAACTGCAAATCGCAAATGCCCCCAAAAGAGCCTTCAAGCACTTCGGAGACTGCCTTTGTTGGCACAAAATGGGTATTGACCAAACTCAATGGAGACGTCTTGAATCTGAGCAAAACAGAGTTGGAACAGCCTTATATAAAGCTATCGTCCAAAGACAATGGTATCGGTGGGAATGGGGGCTGTAATTCTTTTGGCGGTACTTATATCCTTAAAGATAACCAACAAATAGAATTCTCCCAAATGATGGCCACCATGAGATATTGTGAAGGAAGCAGTATTGAGAACGTTTTTATGAGCAATTTAAAAAAAGCGGTCAGTTATACTATTACCGACGGCGAATTGACATTTGTAGATGAGAACGGCTATATTTTAGCGTCATTCGAGCCTTCTACAGATAAAAATGCTAATTAACCAGACTGTTAAAGTTCCTTTAAATCAATTCCCTTTTTAATAAATTTCAATAGATTAACTATAATTAAAACACTAAAAATGAAAACCAATATTATAAACACCTTATGTATAACGCTTATTTTATTCGTTACAAGTTGTAATTCTGGAAAGAAAAAAGAGACACAAGCAATCGAGGAGCCTCAAATAGAGGAAGTGGAGATGAAAGCTACGGGAGACAACAGCATGACCTCCTTAGATTGGGATGGCGTATATGAAGGCGAATTGCCATGCGCCGATTGTGAGGGCATCAAAACCGTTGTTACCATTAACAGTGATAACACCTATATTATCCAGGAAACCTATTTAGGAAAAGAAACGACGCCAATTGAAACCAAAGGCACCTTTGAATGGGATGATCAAGGCCAAAGAATCCTATTATCCAATGACAGAAATCCGTTTTTTGTTGGTGAAAACACACTGACATTATTGGACAGTGAAGGCAATAAAAACACTGGAGACTTACAAGATCTCTACGTTTTGAAAAAAGTAAGGGATTAATCTTTTGGAAAACAACACAGCACTATGATTAGTTTTTTAGTGAAAAATAGTCGTTCTGAAAGTCGTGCATGAGTACCTAACGACGTTCCTTGAACTATTGAATAGGACATCGTGATGTTTATACAAAAAGACAAAAATTCAATAAAATTTAGGCCATCGAACTGAATTTGGGTTATTTTAGACACTTAAAACCCAGAGCTAATTTATTGATGCACAAACCACACGCACGCTTATCACAATATTTGTCCTTAGCAGCAATGATCCTTATCACCATTGTTGCCATTTACAATAAGAACATTTCTGTATTCTATATTATCTACTTGTTTTGGTGGGATGAATTTTTAAAGACCGTGTTTTATAGATTACGGTATCACTTTAAAAAAGACCTATTCCAAAACCCAGCTCAAGTTCTTAATGGAATAAAGCCGAGATTGTTTTTCCTTTTTATTTATATCGTTTTTATCATTGTAATTTTTGGATTGGTAATCAATTGGAAAGATCATGACTTAATCATCATGAATTTAGAAGTGCTCTTCTTTAAAAACACATTCTTTAATATTACTTTGCTTACCTTTTTATTAAGAGAAATTGCTATTTATCGCATTGGTTCTGAACAAATTAATCTCAATACATCATTATCAAAAGGAGTAATCACCTTGCACGTATCAATAGTTCTCGGAATATTGCTTTGGTTTTTAGTTTCTAAAAAATTCATTTTATTTACAGACCATGCCGTCATTTTTTCTATAATCCCATTCCTATTATTGAAAATATTTTTTGAAGTGATGGAAATAAAGGACAACTCGCCAAAAGCCTCATCGCAATATTGAACCCCTAAAATGAAGTTTTGAGTATGCCCTTATCCCAGTAGCCCTTACTCTCAATGTTTCCCGATTTATTATAGTAAACGCCCATGCCCTGTCTTGTAGCATTTGATAAATTGCCATAATACGTCGTCATTAGAGACTTATAATAGAGTATGCCCTGACCACTAAATTCACTGTTTCTAATATTTCCAATGAAAACATCTCCAGAAACCCAAGTATAGGCTCCAATATGATTAAACTGTCCATTGGTGAAAAACCCCACATATTTATCATTATTTGAAAATTGGTAATACCCGAATCCGTTCTGGCAATCGCCAATACAATTTCCCACCGCTCGTTGATTGATATAATCTTGGCTCAACAGATTACGTGTCAGTTTTCCGTTTTCATAGTACCCTGCTTGGAGCACTTGAGTTCCCTTTTTTAAATAGCCGTAGCCGTGAAGCTGGCCTTCTTTCCACTGTCCAATATAATAGCTTTGGTCACTATTCCACGTGTACATTCCGAAACCATGCCGTTCTCCACTAACGAATTCTCCTTGATAATATCCTGTTCCATCGCTATAGACTTCTTTGCCATAACCATTGGCTTTCCCGCCTGAGAAAAACCCTGTAAGTGTGGCGTGTTGGGTTTTAATCTCTCCAAAACCTTCAGTGCAGTTTCCAGTAATACAGGCAGAAGTAGATGATGTGGAAGTCGCCGTATTTGAGTAATCCGTACCAGCTCGTTTGTCAGTTGACGCATTATATTTTCTCCCAGGATGTACTACTCCCACACTGCTGGTTTTAAGTTGAGGCAAATAATATTCTGGCGTTTGGCCGTTGTATAAAACGCCATCATTCCCATCATAACCGAAGGTATATGTTGATTCGACAGGCTTTCCTCTATCGAATGCAATAAAGCCATTTTCCTTGTTTTTCCTAATGTAGATGATATTGGTTCCTTCAACATTTTTGAGTCCGTAGATGTTAAAATTTTCATCAGGATCATATGGTGCAAAAAAAGTTTTATCTGCAAATTTATCATAAACGATATAATTATTCTGATACGTTCTCACCACAAGACTTCCTGACCTCAAATAAAGGTTATTTTGATACTCTGCACCCCTATGAACTAATTTGTAAGATGAAGATTCGATGAACTCAAGATAAGTTGGTGTTGATATAATTACTTCCGTAAAGGCTTGTACTTGACCAGATCGGGAGTCATCTACCGCATTTTTAATGATGTAATATTTCTCATCAAATGGATTATAGATGATTACTTCATTAGCCTTCGACGAGCGTCTGTATATAGCATCCGTTTGTTTACCATTTAAAAAGAATTCACAGTCCATTAGTTTATCTATTGTATAGTTGTTTTGTTTGGTATATATCATTGTAAACACATTGCCGTTGCTTTTGAGGTCATCATAAAAAATCACTGGACTGTAATCCTTTGTCCAATTGCCATAGGCATCCATCTTATTATAAGTACTCATCAAAACATCGTCATAGGATACTTGTATGCCTTTGGTATATTTAAGAGTTTTTAGTGTTGCGAGACCGTCCCTTACGTCATTTTCTTGAATAATGAGATCATCTCCCCTTTTTTCATAGGCATAGGTGGTATAGTTGTTATCATTCCTATAGCTTTTAATGACTCTATCTTGGCTGTCATAGGTATATTCATAATCATTCGTTTTTGATGCCTTATCAAATTTTTCCGCAACCAACAAGCCTTTGTCGTTATAAAAATATTGCGTTGTTTTTATGCCCAAAGAAGCATAAGTATAAGACTCGATATAACCATTGGATCCATACTTAAATTCATTCCCTTCAGATGTATGGGTAAGACGTCCATTTGCATCATAATAAAAGGAATTTCCGCCAAAAACATTGTCAAAAATCAACAAGCCTGCCTTTGAGAAGACTTTATTTTTAAAGGAATAAACAGGACCTTTTAAATCAAAATGTTCTTTTTTATAATTATAAGCAACCGGATTTTTTGGTGCGTTTATCAAATCTATTTTTTGAGCAAAACCAGTTGTGATAAATAAAACCAGTGTGATAAAAGAAAGTTTTTTCATCAGATTTACATTTTAGTTTTTAACTCATCATTGTTCCATATGCCTGCTTGTTCCATTCCATTTGCGAATTGATAAACGCCCTGTCCGTGTCGAAGTCCATTTTCCCAAAATCCCATATATTTATCGCCATTTGGAAATAATAGCACCCCCGAACCCTGAAATTTCTTACCATTTGCAAAAGCACCTATATAACTATGGCCACTTGAAAGTTTCAGAATTCCCTCTGTAGATTGTCCGTTTTTAAAGAAACCCTCAAATAAATCTCCGTTTTCAAAGAGAATGCTACCAAATCCATTTTCGCAATCGCCCGTGATGCATCGGACAGAACCATCGTTTTTATTGTTATCGTATTTTGTTCGGATACTGCCATTTTCAACTTCAGCAATGGTTGTTTTTCCTTCCTTGACATAGTAATACTTACCTGATATCTTTCCCTCTATAAAGTTGACATATTCAAGCATTCGATTTTTAGAAAACCTGATGGTTTTAACAGGCTGACCAGAATTTGCAATAAGTAGAGTGGTTGTTTCTGGATCGTCGTTTTTAACAGAGAAACTAAAACCATTAATTGCTGAATTAGAGAAAAATGCTTTTATATATCCATCTCCTGACAGGTAAGTGCCATACCCATCCAAACAATTCCCGGCCACACATCCTATCTCTATAAAGTTATCGGCATTATTGTGAGCAGGATTATAATAGATGTTTATAAATCGTTTCCCTCCAAAATTATTTCCCAATTTTCTAAATGACGATTCCAAAAGATTGTTCTGTGAATCAAATTTCAAGGTATAGGTGCCCCAAGATTCTTTTACCAAATACCCATTGTTATAGGTCTTTACTTCAGTAACCTCATCAGTGCGCGAATCCCTAAAATTGGAATTGCTTACTGTAACTTCGAGAATGGTATCTGAGGTATTGTTATAATGATAAACACTTGATTTTGTCAGCTTTCCATTTTTAAAGGACTCTTCTTGTATTAACCTATTCAATTTATCGTAATCATAAGTATCCATTGAAATTGCCTTTTCATCTTTAAATTGCGTATGCTTTGAAAGAAATCCATTGCTGTGATATTCAAATTCATCATAGTATTTGGGTTGTGGATTCTTTTTATTGTCAAAATAAGACGCGATTAGCTGCTTTTTCTTATTGTATTTATAAGTTACAATTAAGGTAATTTGGTTTTCTCTTGTATCTGTTTTAGAGGCAACGGTCCCATCATTATTATATAAGTAGGTGGTGTAAGTACTTTTTAAAGGTTCATTTTTATTAACATAAACGGACTGCTCTATAAATCCATTTTGATTAAAATGATATTTAAATCTTGTAAACAATATACTATTGAATCCAAAAACTTCACTTGTTTTGACATCGTCCTTCAACTGAAAGTGATTAAGAGTGTATGCTAATGGTATCGGGTTATTTGGTGCATTGATCCAATCTATTTTTTGTGGAAATACATTTGCACAAATAAAAAATGAAAAAAGAATAGTTAATTGTCTCATGGGTTTTAGGGTTTTATTTTCTGATGGTTTTAAACAAAATATTTCAAAATAATGGTATTGCTTCGGTCTCTATAAAATTGCTCATCCTTTCCCTATCATTAGCATAAATGGCTTTGGAAAATTGAAAGAAACTTAATGGGAGATTACAAACCACAGGGTTTTTATAGGATATTATTTCAATTTATATTCGGAAATTGTTCCGTCAGCGTACACCACTCTTCGAAATACAATTTCTTTTTTCCTGTTTATATCACGAGCAATCCAATTGCCCTTTTGGTCCATGGCGTAACTACCAGAAAGACCATAATCATTGTATTTAAATGCATTACTTATTGGTTTTCTGTTTCCAGAAGTACTAACAGATCTTTCCGTGACCTCAACAACAGTACTGTATATGAAATTATAAGTGTATGTTTCAACGGAAAACCCATAATCAGCTTCAATAAGACGATTCTTATCGTCATATTTAAAACTGTAGCTTGGCTTTATATCGTTTAGATCAGATGGCTCTAAATTATTTTTAGAATGTTCCCAAATCTTCGCAACATTGCCCTGATTATCATATTCGTAATATAAGACCCGATTGCCTGAGCTACCTATGAGACTCGGATGTGAATACACCTTCCCGTCTGGGCTATAAACCACTGGTTTTTTAAAACTCCCATAGTTATCTTTCTTCTCCACATGGGTAATACGATCATTCTCATAATGATATTGAATCAGCTCATTGCTGAATTTGCTAATATATTTTAACAAACGCCCTTGACCATCAAAATAATAAGAAAAATAGCGACCACCATCCATAAAATTCAGGTGTAGTTCTTTGACATCCTTCGTGCGCTCTGCATTCCCAATACCGTAATAGAGGTAATTAGTGAGTACAGGATAAGAGAATGACTCTAAATCTATTTTTCCTTGGGAGAACCCTGTCGTCGTCAGTGATAAAAGCATCACCATCTGTAGTAATTTTTTCATAATTTCATGTTATTGACAACAAACATAGGTTTCAAACACATTCAACACCATACGACAAATGCCGTATATTTACTTATCAAAAACCAAAACACGATCTTGAAGTTCAAGCTCCTGAAGCGTCTCATCAAATAGATAATCTTCAAAAGTCACCGTGAGTTGCGTCGTTGTATTCTTTAAACTTTTAACAATTAGCCTATCCTGCCCTTCGGTCCTAAAATCTCCAATTTCCTTTTCTAAAATCTTATAATAGGAAGCTGTTATTCTATAGGTACAACACCTGCTAAAAAACCCTGTGTATTTGGTATAAATGGTGATATTCTCTTTTTGATAAGCTACCTCATCTGCTATTATGGGATATTGGATTGTAGACATCAGGATCCCTCCCAAAATACCACGAAACATAAAACCAAACGAAAAAATGGCCACTCCCAAAGGGTAAAGCGCAAAATAAAACTGCCGCCATTTTAAGGTCTTGAAAAATCGAATCGCAATCAACAAACCTGAAATAACCACAATCATTTTTATCCAGAATAATAAGGATTGCTGAAATCCAATATCAAAAACCCATTGCATCAATATATGATGTAGGACGAGCAGGAGTGCTAAAAAGTGGCTAAAAAAAAGAAGTTTCCTAAGCATACTCACAAATTTAAAAACTGTAATCCTGTTTTCCTATACGGCATCTGTCGTATCTTTTTATCACATATTATCTAACTATATTTGCAATTCAATAAAATAAAAACCCAAGTCATGCAGCTGATTCCATATATTATTTCCCAAACAAAACTTCCTGAATCTTCAGTTAAAAACACGGTCGAATTATTAAATGAAGATGCCACCATTCCGTTTATTTCTCGATACAGAAAAGAACGCACAGGCAATCTTGATGAAGTTCAAATTGGTGATATCGTAAAATATAAGGAGCAATTTGAAGCTCTGGAAAAGCGTAAAACAGCCATCTTAAAAGCAATTGAAGAGCAAGAGGCCTTAACACCAGAATTAAAACAAAAGATTGAGGCGGCACAAGACTTGACTCTGCTCGAAGATTTATACCTACCCTTTAAAAAAAGCAGAAAAACCAAAGCCGACACGGCGCGACAAAACGGATTGGAACCTTTGGCTAAAATTATGATGAGCCAGAATGCGTCGGACCTAGAATCGGTTGCCTATAAATATATCAAAGGTGATATCGCTTCAGCGGAAGAAGCACTTGAAGGCGCACGCCATATTATTGCGGAATGGATCAACGAACGCACCGATATCAGAAATAATATCCGTCATCAATTGGCACGTTTTGCGATGATTTCAACAAAAGCCGTTAAATCAAAAGCAGAAAGCGATGAGGCACAAAAATTCCGTGATTATTTTGATTGGGAAGAATCATTGAGTCGCATACCATCGCATCGGTTGTTAGCTATTCTGAGAGCCGAAACCGAAGGCTTTATTAAATATAAAATCACCATTGATGATGACAAAGCTCTGGCCAAAATTGAAGACCGAATCATCCGCTCCAACAACGAAAGTACTGAACAGATTAGAATCGCCATTCAGGATGCTTACAAAAGATTACTGTTGCCATCACTTTCCAACGAAGCACTTCAAGATGCAAAGTCAAAAGCCGATGAAGCTGCCATTTCAGTCTTTGCAAAGAATTTAAAGCAATTGCTTCTGGGTTCGCCTTTAGGTGAAAAACGTATACTCGCCATTGATCCCGGATTCAGAACGGGATGTAAGGTGGTATGTATCGATGCCCAAGGCGGATTGCTTTACAATGAAACCATTTATCCACATCCACCTAAAAATGATACACTTGGTGCGATGAAAAAAATAAGCTCGCTATCGGAAGCTTATAATGTTGAAGCGATTGCTATTGGAAATGGCACAGCCTCAAGAGAGACTGAAGCTTTTATACGAAAAATAAGATTTAAAAACGACATTCAAGTATTTGTGGTCAGTGAAGCTGGTGCCAGTATTTATTCGGCATCAAAAATAGCACGTGATGAATTTCCCAATTATGATGTGACGGTTAGAGGCGCGGTTTCTATCGGAAGACGATTGCAAGATCCCTTGGCCGAATTGGTCAAGATTGACGCCAAGTCCATTGGCGTTGGTCAATATCAGCATGATGTGGACCAATCCAAACTAAAAAAGGAATTAGACGTAGTAGTTGAAAGTTGCGTGAATGCCGTTGGCGTAAATCTCAACACCGCAAGTGCAAGTTTATTGAGCTATGTATCAGGCATCGGTCCTAAATTGGCCGAAAATATCGTCAATTACCGCGACGAACACGGGGCGTTTTCAGAACGAAAAGACATCAAGAAAGTACCGCGTTTAGGCGATAAGGCTTTTGAGCAGGGTGCTGGATTTTTAAGGGTGAAATCGGCCAAAAACCCGTTGGATGATTCTGCAGTACATCCTGAAAGCTATGCGATAGTTGAAAAGATGGCAAAGGACTTAGGTAAAAAAGTATCTGATTTAATCGGCAACAAAACAGAACTTCAAAAACTGAATTTAAAGAAATACTGTTCAGAAACTGTGGGGTTACCGACGCTTCAGGACATTATCAAAGAGTTGGAAAAACCAGGATTGGACATTCGAGAGCAAGCCAAAGTGTTTACGTTTGACCAAAACATTAAAAGCATTAATGATTTGAAGGAAGGCCAATTATTACCTGGAATTGTCAACAACGTGACCAATTTTGGAGCGTTTGTAGATATCGGTATCAAAGAAAGTGGCTTGATTCATATATCCAACCTATCGGATACTTTCGTTTCTGATGTGAACGCACATGTTGCCTTACACCAACAGGTCATCGTTAAGGTTTTGGATGTAGATATTCCGCGGAAGCGTATCCAGCTAAAATTGCATAAATAGGAATTTACTGCAATTCTTTGCTTACAAGGTATGCAGTGTATCCAATAAAAACCAATAAGAGCAGTCCGGCTTCCCATCGGTCCAATGTTTTCTTTTTACCTGTAAACATGGCCACGAACACGAATATGGTTCCGCCCAACAATAGGTAAACATCGGTATTGAAAACTGAACTGAAAGTAATTGGGCGCACAAGCGAACTCACTGAAAGGATTAGAAAAATATTAAAAATATTGGAGCCGATTATATTTCCGATGGCAATATCACTGTTTTTCTTCATGGCTGCTACTACGGAGGTCATCAATTCTGGTAACGAAGTTCCAGCAGCAATAATAGTCAATCCAATAATTTTTTCGCTCACGCCCAAATCGCTAGCGATGGTCACCGCATTGTCCACGATCAATTTGCCTCCAACAATCAACCCAATCAATCCCAAAACAATCAAACCCCAGATTTTAAAGTTGGATGCTGTAATCACAGCAATTTCATCGCTTGATGTATCACCTTTCATCTGTTTATAGATATAAAATAAAAAGAGTAAGAACAATATAAGCAAGATACTTCCATCAATTCTGGACAGGCCGATATCAGAAAACAGATAGCCGTTGGCCAATACCAAAAATACTAAAGCCGCAAAAAATGAAATCGGAATTTCTTTCCAAACCGTAGACGATTGGACAGCAATTGGAAAAATGAGTCCCACAATACCCAAGATCATAAACAGGTTGAAATTATTGCTTCCAATAACATTTCCCAACACGATATCAGAATGGTTCTCATAAGAGGCTACTGTATTTACAACCAATTCAGGTGCGGAAGTTCCAAAGGCTACTATGGTCAATCCAATGGCCAAATCTGGAATTTTATTCTTTTTGGCCAACAGTGTAGAACCACTGACCATCCAGTCTGCACCTTTTATTAAAAGAACAAATCCTAAAACAATAAGAAAACTAGCGAGCAACATAGCCTAATTAATTTTTGTCAAAAGTAGACGATTAATTGACACGAAATATCGCCAAGGAAAAATTTTTATGAAAGATAAATAATGTCAGAGAAAAGAAACAGGACCGCTGCGCTAAAAGACCCAAGACTCAAGACTTTAAGCTTAAAACATTGACTACACGCTATTTGAATTTGGATTAAAAACTTAATTTTCGGATTTACTTATAACTAATCTACTAGGGACTAAAGTACCATATTTTTTTTCGACGCCATTTCGCGGGTCAGCCAGACAGATGTCCTTGTAGGGGTTTTTATAACAGACTAAAAGTCCGTTGCATTCGTGAAATAGATAGCAAAAAAATTTTACAACTTTTCAGGAAGGAATCCGTGAAAATTGGTGAATCCGATAGCTATCAGAACGTGTCAAAATTTTGGAAGCAAAAATAGATGCACATAAGTATATCGTCTTAACTTTAATTGTACCCAATAAAACAAAAATGGAGGTCATTATAAACTAAATTTCAGAAATTCAATATGGCTCCAACTATTACCTAATCAGTTTTAATTTAAAAGAGATAAAAGTAAAAAAAACCATCTCCGTAATACTTCCAATTAAAAATGATCAAAAGGTCTATAAGAGATGGCTTTTTATGAGTCTGTGCTATTTATGCCGCTACAATATTGTTTTTGTTGTATTTATGTTTATTGATCAATGCCAACCATTTTTCGGCACGTGCTACTTCTTGATTTTGTGAAAAATTATCGTCCACATTAAATAGCGTAATGGTCATTGGAGGCTTGTTGGACACAAAAGTAAACTCTAAATCCAGACGCACCATTTCAGAATAATGCTTATCACCATTTTTATAATCTTTATTAATTTTATTGATAACACATTTTCTGACATCATCCAATTCCACTTTTTGAAATTCAGAATCTGAAGTGCTTAAATTGTTATATAACAAGATGTTTTCTTGGCCGTCATAACCCAAGCAGTGATTGTTCCAATATTCAACCTTCGTGAATTTTAGATTTTCTGACTGTGCAATTTTTTGGAATGTTTTCTTCTTTTTAGAAACGGCACTTTTTTCTGCCCAAATAAACCAGGCAAAAGGAACGATAACGATGAGTACTACGATGAGCATCACCATATTTAATGATATATCCATTGTTTTATATTTTTAAATTATACCAATTTAATCTTGTAATGTCGTACAGAAAGCGATGTTGCCTTTTTGTTCTATTCGCTGTGATTAATTTGCATAGTCTTAGCTATGGGAATTATAAACAAGGAAATAGAACGGAAAATGAACAAGCTTGAATACAACATGACATTGTTAACTTGGTATTATGTTATAGACTTGAAGAGGTGTGATTGACACCTATAAGATTTTAAACGAGAAAAAAATCAGCCTATGTAAAACAATGAAAAGGAAAAATCATATCCTTTATAGTGAAGTTGACCACAATTTGTTGGCCAATATTATAATATGAAAGGGAATAAGAGGATGCAGCTACTGTTCGTTGGTACGCATCAGTTGGCTGCGAAAAGGTTTTTACGGATGGTGTTTCATGTGTAGATGCCTGATTAACCTCAAAAACAGCATCCAAAAACAACGGACTATGATCTTGATCGTATGGTGCAGAAATACTATCTACAGGCGTATAAGATGCACTTGGCAATGTCGTGGGGTCAGCTGATCCAAACAACACAAACCATCCAAAAAAATAAAGTATGGCAGCTTTTAACGCAAACATCATGCTAATTTTAGATTACAAAGATAATCTATTATGATGTTAAAAAAATAATAATTTTTACATCATAAAACTTACTCAGCACAGACTAATAGCGATAATCAGCCAAACCTCCAGGTCCTATCCATGCATTCGATCCAAGATCTCGATCACTTCCGCCTTTTTTCGAACAGACACTGGTACGGTCTCCTTATTTTTCAATAATAAATAACCACCATCCGTTTTGATAAATGCACTGATGAATTGAATGTTGACCAAATGACTTTGATGTACACGTAAAAACTCATAACTGTCCAACATATCGGCAAAATATTTGAGCGTTTTGGTCACAAAAACCTTTGGGCTATCTTTTAGATAAAAGATGGTATTGTTGTTATCGGCTTCACATCGTATGATATCATCAAGATTGACAATAATGATTTTATCCAAGGTGTGCAACGAAATTTTATCGGGTTTGGCTTCTGGAGCTGCCAAGGTTTCCTTTAAAATAGTGAGTCGTTCCTTGTTGGGTTGCAATTGTGCTTTGGCACGCTGAATGGCCTTGTTTAAGTCGTCTTCAGAATAGGGTTTCAGGACATAGTCGATGGCAGCAAATTTGAATGCACGAATGGCATATTCGTCGCTTGCAGTCACAAAGATGAGTTTGCTTGACAGGTCTGGAAAAATCTCTAAAATATCAAATCCAGTGCCATCACCCAACATGATGTCCAAAAACAAAATATCTGGTTGTGATTTTCGCAGTATCTTAGCCGCTTCCACAACACTCTGGGCAGTGTTGATCACCTCAATTTCGGGATGATGCGTTTCAATGTCACTTTTCAGTAATTGAAGTGCGTCTGGATTGTCTTCTATAATAATTGCTGTGAGCATAGTGATTAAAAGTCTGTTTTAAGCGGAATCTGAAAGCTAATTCTTGTTCCTAAAATTTGGTTATTTGATGTGATCTCCTCTAATTTCAGGGTATCCTTTCCAGAAAGTGATTGGATACGCTCTTTTGTTACGGTCAACGCCATAGATTGATGATCGGTAGCTGTTTTATTGTTTTGCGAATTAAAAATACCACTACCGTTATCCATGATTGTGCAAGTTAAAAAGTCGTTTTCCGTCTTGAATAGTATCTTTAACTCGCCATCTCTCGGCCCTTTCAATATTCCGTGTCTGATGGCATTTTCAACAAATGGTTGAATCAACATGGGTGGAATCAAAATTTCTTCCGGATCAATATTGGAATCCACTTGAATGTCATAAACAAAAGCTTTGGGAGACATCAATTGCTCCACTTCAATATAATGGGTTAAGGTTTTTATTTCCTGCGCTAAAGTAATACTGTCCTTTCTGGAATTGTTTAAAACATCACGCAACAAGGTCGCAAAAGTATTGACGGTCGTGTTCATTTTTTGGGGATTGGTGTTTCCCATGGCTTTAATTCCGTTGAGTACATTAAAAATAAAATGCGGATTCATTTGCAATTGCAGTGCTTTGTGTTCTAAGGTCAACAAATGGTTTTGGATTTGTAAGCGTTCTTGTGCTTCAATATTTTTCCGTTTCAAGCGACGCAAATACATCCAACCAAACATTAAAATCAGAACTAATGCCACCCCAATGACCAACCATTGAAACCATGATTTCTGATGTAAAGGCGTTTCAATATTAAAAGGAAATGCGATAACCTCACTATTTTGCCAGCGATAATCCCGTGATTGTGCGTAAAAAATATGTGGACCATAACTCAAACCCACTAAGTTTTGCTGATTGATTTTGGACCATGGGCTCCAAGAATCATCATTCAGTTTAAACCGATATTGAATATCTTTTGGATGGGTCAAATCGACCGTTCGATAGACAAATGCTATTTGATTTTGATCAGGATTCAACTGCAAAACCATGGCGTTTTTGTTAGATGTATAATACGCTATGGAATCAATAGGCTGATAGTCCACTTCAACGGATTCAAAATCGATAGTAGGTTTGGAATGTACTTCTTCAAGATCCTGACCCACCTCATATTTGCTAAGCCCATAAACGGCGCCAAACCACAAATTGCCATTATGGTCCATATCCACAGCATTTAAAGTGGTTTCGATACCTAAAAAGCCATCATTTCTGCCATAATGAAAGACATCAACAATCTTGTTATCCTGATTTAAAACCACCTTATCAACCCCTCTTTCAGAACCAACCCAAAGATTGTTTTCGCTATCAAAAATAAGCTGGTTACAATTGCTCGAGGTCAATTGCTTATCGCCCACCAATTTGTTAAAAACCATCCTATCATTAACATCAGCAAACCACACGCCATTTCCTGCGGTTCCCAGATACATTGTGCTACCTCGTAACAACAAAGAATTGATGGCTGTTTTATCATCTAAAACTTGCCCCAAATCCTTGACAAGATCATTTTCAATAAAGCCAACATGTCCCGTTTGCGTGCCATACCAAAGTCGCCCTTGCCCATCTAACTTCATGTCTTTTAGCAAAAGATCCTCAAGCCCATCTTCTTTACCATAGATTTTTAGAATTTCAGCTTTTTCCATAGCCGAATCAAATTGCATTTTCACGATTCCATCACTATGGGTGGCTACCCAAATTGTATCTTTTTCAATTTGCAACTGTCTAATCCAATCGGAAGGAAATCCAGTGGAAGTATTAAGGACATGGTTCTTAATTTCGGGAATTTGGACAGTATGAAAGTTTAGGTTATTAAAATCTGAACGATTTAAAATCAAACTATCACGCGTGGTATGCTCCCGAAACAGCAAGCCTTTTCCATCTGATCCTGCCCAAATATTACCATTCGCATCATGCCTGATAGTTTTAATTTTTACATGATCAAAACCTCTGATTCTTGGAACAGGATGAAGTCCCAAAGAGTCAATTTTCACCAAACCAGCTTCTGAATTGGATATCCATAATGCTTTGCCGGCGCTGTGAACCGCATAGATTTGGTTGCCCTGCAAGCCACTTTCACTATCAAAATGAGTGAATTTATCCTCAAAATATTTGTAAAATCCACCGCCACTCGTGGCAATCCAAATCGTGCCTTGTTGGTCCAGTATAAAGTCGCGAACGTGCGACACCGCAAGCCCAGAGCGACTATCAATGAAATTCTGAATCTGATAATTTATCATATCCAAAACGGTGACGCCATCACCCTCTGCACCAACCCAAAGCTGATCTTTTATAATGGATAGACTATTGATGCGCTGCAACTCTTCAATCCATTCGTCAGTACCATTTTCAAGATTTTTTATCAGAATTCCGTGGGTAAACGTTGAAGCCATCAACTTGGAATTGTACTGAACAAGAGACGTAAAGTTGTATTTTTCTACCCTCTCAAAATTTGAGTCTTGAGTCAGCAACTTACTTTTGAAAAGCCCTTCGTCGGATCCTATCCAAAAATAGGAGCCATCAAAGTGCATCGCATTGACTTGGCTGATATCTATAGTGGGATTCAATATTAACTTTTCCAGTGATTTTGATGTGGTATAGCGATAGACACCAGTTTTTGTTCCCAAATAAGTATGGTTCTGATGTCGAAAAATATGGGTGACTTGTGGCCCTTCATAGTTTTTTAAACCAGATTTTGTTTTTATTGAAAGTCCGCGCCTACTACCAATGAATAAAGTGTCGTTGGCAAATTTCAAAACATTAACATAATTGGAAGCGAGACCATCATTTTCATTGAAGGTTTTAAAAGTGTCGCCATCAAAACGTGCCAGGCCGCCGCCTTGTGTCCCCAACCACAAATACCCAATGGCATCTTGCTCAATGGCATAAACTTGCGATTGTGGCAAGCCATCTTCCAAGGTATATGCTCGCAATTGGTTGTTCTGTCCAAAGCCAATTCCTATTGAAATTAAGAATAGAAAAACACAAAAGATTCGGGAAATGGGTAATGTCATAGTTGTGAAATGATACAAACAAATATAAACAAAGTAGACTTGGAAGTGTTTTTCTAATATCGTATTCTAAACGTTTTATTAAAACGATTTTATAAAAGCCGATTTTGATAATTTAAATAACAACTTATCAACTATGCCTAACTCTGCGGTATAAAATCCTAAAATTGAGAAAACAAACGTGCATGCGTAAACTCTGGAGCTGTATATTCGGCTGGTTCATAAGTATTCATTACTGGCATAAGGACCGTGAGGACTGTTGTGTTTCCTTGTATTTTTAAAATATTTTCCTCACTGCTGCTGGTCCATTGGAATTTTTCCATCGGAATTCCCAAATCGTATAGAGCAAAGGAAAATTCATCATTTTCTAAAATATAATCCATTATGCTGTCAGCAGTAGTCAACTGCGGAATTTCGGATGCATCATCAAAAACAATTTCCCAATCGATAGGAATATTAAAACGATAAGAATAGATTGCTCCTGCTGTTGTTTCTTCATGAGTACCTAAGGCCGTCAACCAATTAAGGTTTGCGTTTGGATATTTCTGAGCTATTTCGTTGGAAAGCGCCTTGTTTCCAGGGGAGTTTGTCGTTGAGTAAAACACATAAAATGGTTGTGCCAAATAATGTGAAGCAAACTGACCTCCAAAAACGCTAAAGTATTCAGAAGCATAAATACTTGGCATAACATCTGATGAGAAAACCAATTTCAACGCTTTTATCAAGTTTTTATTTGCACCCAATCCGTAAGAATGAATGATGATTTTTGTGTTTTCTGTGATGCCATCACTTGGTTGTGGCAGTGCCTTATTTTTAAGAGATGCTGCGGTTATTCGCTCACCATCTTCAGATGTTAGCAATGTCATCTCTTCCCATGGATTACTATGGCTCGCTATATGGATTTGGTCATAAATTTTGTCGTCAGCATTGTTATTAAGCCATAAAATAATAGCATCAAGTGCACGAATATCTTCCACAACAGTTATGTTCTGCTGACTGAAATGCGCTTTTGCATTCTTGTAAAAAGAGTTGTCATCCTCATCAATTCCAACGATAAAAACCACCGATTGTTTTTGAATAGTTTTTGTAGGTTCTTCAAGATGATCAGTTGAAGTATCATCACAAGACATGACAGTAAAACATGATAATAAAAGGATTATAAGTGATTTCATACCTGTCGGATTTTTATAATTAATACAGTGCAGAGACTTTATGCGAGGTGTCAAAATTATCCTGCCATGCAAATGCCTTTATCACCTCAATATTTTCAATTGAAAACGCATCAGAATACGTAATTTCCAAGGTGATAATTTTATTGATTTGCCCCAATGCTTGATTTGGGAATACATAAGTGGTTTCGATTTTTGGATAATTTTCTTTCATATTTACAATAGCTGGTAAATCGATGTAGGCACCATTTTCTTTTACCAAAACGTATTTAGAAATGGTGCAGGCTTGAGGTTCAAAATAGGTCAATTCCATTTTTATAATTTCTTCCACATCTAACAAATCTGGTTGTTTAAGACTTTGTATGGAAATCGATTTTATGCCTTCTGGTGACATGATTCTAAAGTTGGTCACAAGGTTTTCCGGCCGATCGGTGAGAGCCACACGCACATTGTAGAGCGTGTGTTCTTTGTCATTGACTATGGGATTTATTGAAACTTGGTAAGCATCGGTTTTTTGGAATTCCTGTGCGTTTGCAAAGGAAATGCTAATCAACAAAACGAGAAATGGAACGATATTTTTCATGATAAATGGTTTTAATGGTTTGATTTATAGTACTAATGTATTAGTAACTTGACGTTAAATTGGGGGTGTTTTAGGATTCGTAGATAACGACTTAGTATTCGTAAGAAATCTGTCAGGTCTATCAAGTGTAGTGCTAAACCTTAGTTGAATTGATGCAGTTTTAATATGGGTTGTAGTTAAATTCAGATTCGGAACAACAGTACTTTGAAAAGCACTTGTGCCTCCATGAAGATGTTTTATCTTTGACGGATAACTTAGACTGTCTGATGCTCAAAATCGCTTTTCACCCTATTTATAAACACCCATTACCCGCAGGTCACCGATTTCCAATGCTCAAATATGAATTGCTCCGCGATCAATTACTATATGAAGGCACCTGCACTCAAGATAATTTTTTTGAACCTTCTACTTTGGAAGATCACTATATCCTGAATGTCCATACTGCCGACTATTTAAACGATTTAAAGTACCTCACTTTAAATGCAAGGGCTGCTCGAAAAATCGGATTTCCACTAAGTGAAGCATTGATCAAACGTGAAATAATTATTGCCGATGGCACTGTAAAAGCCAGCCAATTGGCCATAGACCACGGAATTGCCATGAACATTGCCGGGGGCACACACCATGCGTATGCCGATAGCGGTGAGGGGTTTTGTATTTTAAATGATCAGGCCATTGCAGCGCGCTATCTGCAAGAGATGCAGTTGACTGAGAAAATTCTAATTGTGGATTTGGATGTGCACCAAGGCAACGGTACGGCTAAAATTTTCGAAAACGACCCTTCCGTTTTTACATTTTCCATGCATGGAAAAAGTAATTATCCGTTTAAAAAGGAGGTCAGCGATTTGGACATTGCGCTTGAGGATGGTTGCGATGATAATACCTATCTTTCTATTCTTAAAGACACTTTACCAAAATTGATTCAAGCGGAAAATCCAGATTTCATTTACTATTTATCTGGTGTAGATGTGATTGAAACTGACAAATTGGGTAAACTAAGCCTATCTATTGAAGGTTGTAAAGAACGCGACCGTTTTGTACTGCAAACCTGTAAAGACAATGAAATACCGGTAATGTGTAGTATGGGCGGCGGTTATTCACCTGAGATCAAAACCATTATTGATGCACATGCCAATACATTTAGATTGGCGCAAAGCATATTTTTTTGACTGGTATTGCTTTAAACTTTCTGTATACTATACCAAAGATTAAAGTTGTGGACCAGTGCCATGGCTAACTTCTCAATATTTAAAATAAATTGTAGTTTTACAATTCATAGGTTTTTTCCAATTTATTCAACGAAATAAGTGATTATTTCAACGTTAATTCCTTTTCGAAACTTAAAAACCGATTGAATCCGGAATTGAAACGCTTTAAATCCTCACTGCCAAAACTAAGTTATATGTTTACAAGATTTCTCTTGCTTGCTCTGATATTTGCAGTTAGCGCAAGCCACGCACAACAAAAAAAATCTCTTAGCCACAAGGATTATGATCTTTGGAAAAAAATTGACCATACGCAAGTCTCCAATAATGGTGATATTGTGGTAACCACCATCTCAACAAGCACAGGTCGAGGCGATGGGTATTTAAAGATCCACAATGTAAGAACGGGTAAAACCTTTCAATTTAAAAATGGATATAAAACAGGCATTTCGCATGATGGCCATTATGTGTTTTTTCTACGAAAACTAGCTTATAGATTGGAGAGAAAAGAAAGAAAAGAAGATGTTAAAAAAGACCAACGCACCAAAGATGACTTTTTTGTTTATGATGTTCGAAAGAATCAGCTGACTGATTCCATGATGCGCATCAAGTCTTATAAAATTCCTAAAGAATCTTCTGGATGGGTGGTGTTGGAGCACCATAAAAACGAACCTCCGAAAAAGGATAAAGCAGACTCTTCAGAAGTGAAAAAAGATCAGAAGAAACCTATTAAACGTTTGGCAGAAAAAGCAGATTATGGGATTGTTTACAATATCAAAAAACAATCGCGTGATACCCTATTCCAACTCAAGGATTTTCAGCTTCCAAGAGAAGGGCAGCAGTTTATTTTCTCCACTTCCGAAGGTGAAAAGAAAACGGATTTAGGGGTGTTTTTATATGACGTTCAGAATGGCAGCCAAACACTTTTGGACAGTAGTCATTATACTTATAAAGGTTTGAGCATTGATCATACTGGTAGGCAAATGGCTTTCTTGGCAGCACAAGATTCCGTTAAATCCGATTCCTTGAAATACGAATTGTTCTATGTCAACCACAAATTGCCCATAAAGATTGTGGACAGTTTAGGGAAAAATTTGAGAAAAGATTGGGAGCTGAGTGCCGTACAACGTCCCTATTTTTCGAAAGATGGCAAACGGCTCTTTTTCTATTCAAGACCAAAACGCCATTTCCATAGAGACACTACATTTTTGGACGATGAAATTCCAGAGGTTGATATTTGGTCCTATCACGATAAACTTATCCAACCTGAACAAAAAGCTAAGTTGAAACAATTGGAAGACAAGGCTTATCAATCGTTTTATAATACTGATACCCAAAAAATTATTTCGCTGCACGATCAACGCATGGAATATATAAGTTTTGATCAAGAACATACACAGCGTTACGTTCTGGGATACACCAATTCACCTTACCAGATTGAGCGTTCTTGGGACTACCCATCGTTACAGGACTACTTTATTGTAGATACCCATACTGGAGAGAAACGCTTGGCCTTAAAAGGGACTTCTGGGCGACCAATTTTAGCGCCAGATCACAAACATGCTGTTTATTATGACCAAGAAGAAAAATCTTGGTGGTCTTTAAATCTCGAAACCAATACAAAAGTCAATCTCACCAGGAATCTTACAGTCAATTTCTTTGACGAAAAAAATGATCGACCTATGCTTCCGAGAGCTTATGGGTTTGGTGGATTTACAAAAGACGGTCAGGCTTTGGTTTACGATCAATATGATATTTGGAGTTTGGAACTTTCAGGAACTGACAAACCTAAAAACATCACTAGAACGGGCAGAGAAAACAATATTGAATTCCGCAGTTTTAGACTTGACCCAGAGTATCGTACAAAAACGACCTATTACGATAAAGGCATCTTGATTTCGGCATTTGACAAAACCAACAAGTCGAGTTCCTTATTTAGCCTAAACCCTAAAAACGGCAAAAAACAGTCTTTGATTGAAACTGATAACTTTTTGATTACCGGTGTGGACAAGGCTAAAAATGGAACCACCTTAGTATTTCAAAAAGAAAACTTCCAACACTTTCCAGATCTATATATTATCAATAAGCGAGGAGCGGAAGCCGATAGAATTACGGATGCCAATCCGCAACATAACCATTTTAAATGGGGCAGTGTAGAGCTGGTATCATGGCAGGCTTATGACGGAGAGACATTGGAGGGACTCTTATACAAGCCAGAAGATTTTGATCCTAATAAGAAGTATCCAATGATTGCTTATTTTTACGAAAGAAGAAGTGACACCTATAATCGTTACCATACACCAAAGCCGAGTGCATCAACTGTAAACATGAGTTATTTGGTCAGCAACGGTTATGTTGCTTTTGTGCCGGATATTGTCTATAAATTGGGGCAGCCTGGTCCGGATGCCTACAATTCGATTGTTTCAGGCGTAGAAGCTATGGAAGCCAAAGGTTTTATTGATTCTAATAATATGGCATTACAGGGACAAAGTTGGGGTGGCTATCAAACCGCGTACCTCATCACGGTCACCAACAAATTTAAAGCTGCAATGGCTGGTGCCCCGGTAAGCAATATGACATCGGCTTATGGCGGCATCCGTTGGAGAAGCGGGATGAGCAGAGCTTTTCAATATGAGAAAACGCAAAGCCGAATTGGAAAAAATCTTTGGGATGGCTTAGATCTGTATTTGAAGAACTCCCCTTTATTTGGCATTCCCAATATTGAAACACCGCTATTAATGATGCACAATGACGCTGATGGCGCTGTACCGTATTACCAAGGCATCGAAATGTTTATGGGAATGAGGCGTTTGAACAAACCGGTGTGGCTCTTGGTTTATAATAATGAGGCGCACAATCTGAGTAAGTTAAAAAACAAGCAAGATCTCTCCATCCGGATGATGCAGTTTTTTGATCATTATTTAAAAGATGCGCCGGCTCCACTTTGGATGACTGAAGGTTTGCCACATATAATGAAAGGGAAAGATCTGAGATATGAATTGGATAAAGATTAGATTATTTCTCCGCTAGGGTGTTAAGGGCAGAGAATTTTGACCAATGCGAACACCATAGAAATTAGAAGCCTGATTTTAGAGTCAGATGCTGATTGAAACAAATGGAAATAAAAAATTCCAAACTCCAATGGTCGTGCATTGGAATTTGGAATTTTCTACCAGTCCGCAGACAGCGGAATTTGGGGTTTTAAATTTCTATTTCCCTCCCAACAACAACAGCTCATTACAGAAAATTTCCGTGATGTACTGCTTCTTGCCATCTTTGTCCTCCCAGGAACGGTTGGTCAATTTACCTTCAATGGCAATCTCTTTACCTTTGGTAACATATTTTTCCACTATGTCTACCAAACCGCCTCTCACCACAATGTTATGCCAATAGGCCCGCTCAACTTTGTTACCATCTTTGTCTTTGTAGCTGTCGTCTGTGGCCATAGAGAATTTTGCTAATTTGTTCCCGTCAGGAAAACTTACAATTTCAGGATCTTGTCCTAATCTTCCAATCAACTGTACTGTGTTTCTTAATGCGTTCATGATTTCTAAAATTTAAAGGTTAAACAGTTAATACTATTGAATATCATTCGGTCAATTCAACATCACAAAGATGCGATGGTAACCTAATACTATTCGGTTATTAACTATTTAAACTCGTTTGTAAATGCTTGTAGTCGTTTGTAAACGGATATGATGTGCTTTAAACAACCCGTTTCTTACAGGAAATTCATAGTAGAAAAACAATTACTTATCTCTAACTTTACAATTAAATTAAAACTCAAATATTATGGCAGTTATCATGCATGTAGATTTCCCGCATAAAGACGTATGGGGAAAGGAAATGGCAAGTCAAATGAAAGAGCTTGCAAAAAGCATAAACAAGGAACCTGGTTTTATCTGGAAATTCTGGACAGAAAGTAAGAAAGACAACATGGCCGGAGGTGTTTATATGTTTGATACTCGAGAAAATGCAGAGAACTATTTAAAAATGCATTCGAAAAGATTGAGCGAATTTGGATATTCAAATATCAGAGGGAAAGTTTTTGAAATAAATGAAGAGCTCTCTAATATCTGCAAAGCGCCCTTTTAATTAATTAATTTCTATAATCATAACTATTATTTAACCCGCCTAAGCGCTTCAAAAAGTGCTTTTGCTTTCTTACCTTCAATGGTACCGCGTTCTGAATAGACTATGGTGCCCTCACTATTGATAACAAAATAAGATGGAAATGAACGCAAATCATAATGCTTGTCAAAGCTTGCATCACCCTGTAAGATCATATAATTGAGCCCTTCAGTTTTAGCGGTTTTTTTGGTTTCACTTAAGTCGTAATCAAAATTTACGGTGATGACTTTCACCTTGTCGCCAAATTCACTTTCAATTTCCTTGACTTTTGGAAGAGACGCCATACAATGGTTGCACGAAGAGGTCCAGGCCTCCAAAAATATCGGCGATCCTCGAAAATCACCTAAAGACACTTTTTTGCCATCCAAATCCAACAAGTTCCAATCGGGTGCTTTCACATTGAGCATTGGCTCTTTTTTAATGCCAAAAACAGACGAAACATAGCCTTCCTTCTCTATATGAGTAAAAACAGCGTCATCCATGGGCTCATTGAAAACAAGTGCGTCATAGATTATTTCTTTTTTAGCTGATTTCCCATTGGCTATTTCAAGTTTTAAAGGAGTTGCTAACTTGGCGTCGATCCAAATTTTGTATTTATCAAAAGTATAAACATAGGATTCCCGGTCATTAAAACTCGTTTGTTCAACGTAGTCGATGTTATCTTTGAATTGATTCATTAGTCTCGCCGTCACCAATAGATTATCATCATCTCCCATATAGGCCTCCAGATATCTTGGAATGGAACGGTCCTTGCCATAATCAAAGACGGTAATTTTATTCTTTTTATCTTCAACCACAGCTAAAGAAGCGAGTTTGTAATAGATGGCCGTTTCCTGGTTCATTTCTTTAAAAAAGAACAGTTTTAAATGAGGCTCATAATTAACCTTCTTCAATTTGTAAACGGTTTTTGTGGTCGGTCTGGTAGGATTGTTTGTAGTTGCAGTAAAACTTATGGTCTCCCATGTAGTGAGTTTTTCCGAAGCCTTTGACAAGATCTCATCTGGAGATTGTAAATTTTCATTTCCTGCACAGGAAACTAATCCAAGAACGACGGATAAAAAAAGCACATATAATTTCATAAACCTCAAAAAATTTTACCAAAAATGAAATTTACAGCCTTATTTACTATTAAAAAAACCTAAGCTTACTCTTTTGGAATTAAAGGTTGATTTACAGAGTAAGATATCGTCGGTGGAAAACCCCAATCAAGAACCATGAATGAAGTTTTAGAGGTATGAATTCGGGACTATCTTTTCGATTGAAACAAGCCCTGAAGCAATAAAACCCACAGATGCGAATAAAAAAATTCCAAATCCCAATGGTCTTGCATTAGAATTTGGAATTTTCTACCAGTGGGTAGATAGGGCAAATTGGAATTTTAATTCCTACTTCCCGCCCAAGAGCAACAGACCATTACAATGGATCTCGGTCATATATTGCTTCTTGCCGTCCTTGTCATCCCAGGAACGGTTGGTTAATTTGCCTGCAATGGCGATTTCCTTGCCTTTGGCGACGTACTTTTCAACAACGTCTACCAATCCCCCTTTCACCACCACATTATGCCAATAAGTGCGCTCTACTTTGGTGCCATCTTTAGCCTTATAGCTGTCATCTGTGGCCATAGAGAATTTTGCCAATTTGTTCCCGTCAGGAAAACTTACAATTTCAGGATCCTGTCCTAATCTTCCAATCAACTGTACTGTGTTTCTTAATGCGTTCATGATTTCTAAAATTTAAAGGTTAAACAGTTAATACTATTGAATATCATTCGGTCAATTCAACATCACAAAGATGCGATGGTAACCTAATCTTATTCGGTTATTAACTACTTAAACTCGTTTGTAAATGTTTGTAGTCGTTTGAAAACGGGTATTTTAAACATCAAAAAAGCGTATATTTGAAGTATGGCCAAACTTCTAAGCTATCTCTATCCCATTACAAAGAAAATTCAATCTGACTTTAGCGGGACCTTGGAAATCACCTGGTACAACGGCAAAAAGCATCTCAATACCAAAAACGCCAATTATTCTTATGGTTCTCTTCAAAGAATTTTGAAATTTGGATTAAAGCACGTCGATTTAAACAAAGTGAAATCCGTTTTACTCTTGGGTCTCGGCGGGGGAAGTGTAATTGAAACCCTTCGGAAAGATTTTTCTTATACTAAGCAAATTACCGCAGTAGATATCGATCCAACTGTTATAGACATTGCCAAGAATGAATTCGGTCTTAAGGAAGATGGAAATTTAAAAATTGTTTGTGAAGATGCCTTGGTATTTATGCAGGTAAATAGTACTCAATTTGATTTGATCATCATCGACCTGTTCATTGATACCGATGTGCCGAAGGCATTTTTAATGATTCCGTTTTGGAAGGACATTCTGAAAGCCTCATCTACTAATGGCACTATTCTATTTAATGCTTCCTTGGCCAAAACAAAAAGCCATGCGCTAAACGAGGTTATCGAATTTTTAAAATCGCATAAATATCAGACAGAAGTATTTGAAAAAGTAAATCAGACCAATACCCTTATTCTATCAAAAGGCTTATAAGTTATCAAATAGGAATAATTTGTATCTTGTTGTTTGTTAACTTCTAAATTATGAGCAAAAAGTGTTTAGAATGTGGTGAGAAGATTTTTGGTAGAGCCGATAAAAAATTCTGCAGTGATGCCTGCAGAAACTCTTACAACAACACCATCAACAAGGACAATAAAAACCTGATCAGAAATACGAATAACAGGTTGCGTAAAAACTATCGGATCTTGGAAAGTTTAAATCCAGATCAAAAAACAAAAGTTTCCCGAGGGAAACTGATTGAAAAAGGTTTTGATTTTAATTATTTCACAAGTATCTACACCACTAAAATTGGCACCGTGTATTACTTTGTTTATGATCAAGGCTATTTACCGCTTGAAGGTGATTTTTACGCCTTGGTTAAACGGGAGAGTTAAACACCTACAAACACTCTACTTCTCTTTCGGATCCCAAGTGTGACCTTTCATTTCCAAGGCCGCTTTTAAAACATCCTTTTGACTGATCTGTCCTACCAATTTTCCATTTTCAAGAATTGGAAATCTACGATGTTTGGATTCTAAAAATATACTCGCCGCGTCAAAAACATTCATATTGCCATCTAAGGTATCTACATTGGTCATCATCCGATCCCCAACCGTATCTTTTTCAACAGGCATATTGTAGTATCTATTATCGCTGATCTGCTTTAAGCAATCGCCTTCAGAAATAATCCCAACCAATTCATTGTTATCGTTAACCACAGGCCCTCCTGAAATTCTATGTCTGATCAGAATTTCCACCACCTCAAATATCTTTTGATCCGTTCTGAACGTAATCAAATCTTTGGTCATGTAATCACAAACCCTAACTGGCAACTGATCAACAGCTTTTAGTTTTTGCTGTTGTCTTCGGGAACCTTGAAAACTCTTGATAGCCATAATTTTATATTTTAGTGAACTTTAAATTTAGCAAAAATTCGTCATTTAACCTAACACTCATTTACACCAAATTTATTTTGTAGTTTTATACTACCAACCAAACCCTTCTTTTATGCTGAAAAAAGCCATTGCCGTCGTCTTAATTGTTTTAGTTATTTATTGGAGTTTTTTCGCATTAATGCCCTCAAAAATTACCGATTTAAATACTGATCCCACCGCTTTTTCTTCTGAGCGCGCCTTGGTCCATCTCAAAAAAATAACCAAAAAGCCACATTATGTGGGTTCTGAAGAACATGAAGTGGTTAAAAACTATCTGGTCAAGGCATTGAACGATTTAGGTCTCGAAACACAAATTCAAGAAGCCTATAGCCAAAACAAAAAATGGGGCAGCATTGTCAAACCCAAAAATATTTTAGCTCGAATTAAGGGCAGCGACAATTCTAAAGCCTTAATGTTGCTCACACATTACGACAGTAAATCGCACGCCTCTTATGGCGCAAGTGATGCTGGATCTGGCGTGGTCACTATTTTGGAAGGAATTCGTGCTTTTTTAAGTGAAGGTAAAACTCCAAAAAACGATATCATTATCCTATTTTCCGATGCTGAAGAATTAGGTCTAAATGGTGCTGATATTTTCGTGAATCAGCATCCATGGGCCGAGGATGTTGGTCTTGTTCTAAATTTTGAAGCACGTGGTAGCGGCGGACCAAGCTATATGTTGATTGAAACCAATGGTGGCAATCAAAAATTGATCAATGGCTTTAAAGCCGCAAATCCTGATTACCCTGTTGCCAATTCTTTGGCCTATAGTGTCTATAAAATGCTGCCCAACGATACAGATCTGACTTATTTTAGGGAAGATGGTGATATAGACGGGTTGAATTTTGCCTTTATTGATGATCACTTTGACTATCATACGGCCTTAGATACTTACGACCGATTGGACCGAAATACTTTAGAGCATCAAGGTAGTTATTTGATGCCACTGCTCAACTATTTCTCAAATGCCGACCTCAGCAGTTTAAAGAGTGATAAAGACTCGGTCTATTTTAATGTCCCACTCTTTAAAATGGTCAGCTATCCAAATTCTTGGATAGTTCCAATGCTAATTTTGGCGTGGCTTATATTTTTAGCTTTGGTATTTTACGGCATTCAAAAAAGGAGATTAAACTCCAAACAAATGGCACTAGCTTTCCTTCCGGGGATTGGCGCCTTGCTCATCAACGGTATTATTGGCTATTTTGGATGGAAATTACTATTGTTAATCTACCCCCAGTACGCCGAAATACTTCATGGCTTTCCGTACAATGGCCATCTTTATATTTGGGCCTTCGCCCTGTTTTCTACAGCCGTGTGCATGTGGCTTTACAACAAAGTTTATAAACCTGAAAATACGGCAAGTTTAGCGGTTCCGCCATTGCTTTTATGGTTAATTATTTGTACCGCTTTGGCATTTATACTTAAAGGTGCCAGCTTTTTTATCATCCCGGTTTATTTTGGATTGATCAGTCTTTTTGTTCTGATCAGGCAAAGACATCCTGACATTCTTTTGATGACCTTTTTACTCTTTCCATTATTAATGATCATGTCGCCGTTTCTAAAAATGTTTCCGGTAGGGTTGGGATTAAAGACCATTGTTGCCACCACGCTGCTAATATCTATTATGTTTTCTTTGTGCATTACCGTCTTCGGATTTTCGCGTTATAAAAACCGATGGGCTTTACTACTGTTCATTTCAGCCTTGGGATTTTTCATGGCAGCACACGCCACATCGGACTTTAATGAAGAGCGACCAAAACCAAACAGCCTCATCTATCTGTACGACGCAGATAACGACACAGCTCAATGGGCAACTTATGATGAAACTCTAGACGCTTGGACAAAAACGCAACTTACCGATAACCCTGATAAATTTGACGCTTCCACTATCAATTTTGATAGTAAATACGGCACAAAATTATATTACAGCAAAAAAGCCGAAATAAAACCACTCAAAAAACCCTATGTTGATAAACAGAAAGACACTATTATTGGAGATGTAAGACATCTTCAGGTCTTTGTCTCGCCACAGCGCAACGTGAACACCTTTGAGTTTTATGCTGATGCCTCCAACACCTTTCTAAGCTTTAACATCAACGGATTGGAAATTTCAAAAGGAGAGGATGAAACCCAAGTTTTTAAAGAACGTATCAAAAACAGACTGTTCAGTTATGTGGTTACTGAAGAGAAGGCCATCGAATTGAACTTTACTGTTCCTGCGTCCCAAACAACAACTTTCGAGATTTTTGAAGTGTCTTTTGACCTATTGGAAAACGATTTATTCAACATCGCAAAACGATCGAAATCAATGATTCCAAAACCATTTGTTTTAAATGATGCCATTATCATAAAAAAAACCATCTCTCTTGAATAAACAGATAAGCATTATCGGTTGTGGTTGGCTTGGACTACCGCTTGCGGCAGAATTGATAAAAGACGGTTATGTCATAAAAGGCTCCACAACCTCTACTGATAAATTAGAAGAATTAAAAAAGGTAGGCATCCAACCGTTTTTGATTTCCATTTCTAAAGAAGGTATCAACGGGAATATTGACCATTGTTTAGAGGAGAGCGAGATTCTTATCGTCAACATTCCGCCCGGATTACGCAAGAACCCTGATGCAGACTTTGTCAAACAGATGGACTTACTTTGTAAGCACATTGAACGTTCGACGATAAAGAGCGTCCTGTATGTCAGTTCCACTGCTGTTTATGAAGATGATATGTCAATGCCGGTTATTACAGAAGAAAGTCCAAAAAACGGACAATCGGCATCTGCCAAGCAGCTCATCGCTGCCGAACAGGTTTTTAAAACCAATCAAAATTTTGAAACAACAATTCTAAGATTTGGCGGGTTATTTGGAGACAATCGGAATCCAGCAAAATTTCTATCGGGAAAAACCGACATAAAGAGTCCAGAAGGCCCAATCAATTTAATTCATCAAGACGATTGTATTGCCATAATAAAAAGGATCATCCAAGGTCAACATTGGAATACTGATTTCAATGCCGCTGCACCTCAACATCCTACAAGAAAAGCGTATTATACATCACTCTGTAAATCGCAAAACCTTCCCATTCCACAATTTGATTCCGCTAGCCAAAGTCGCGGGAAAATTATTTCCAGCAAAAAAGTGGAACAGATTTTGAAATATGAGTTTAAACACCATCTGTAACAATTAGCAAGCTTTTAAGGGTTTGTTTTATTTATTTTTATAGATTTGGCGCAATTAACTAAATAACGGCCTGATATAAAGCCGAGAATATCTAATTTGAAAATGAAAAAACTAATTCTACTTGTGGCTGTGATGAGTTCATTAAATATCGCTGCCCAAACCCAGACAGAACTTCAAAAGCACTTTGAAAAGTACTACCAACAAATGAAAAAGCAAGGCGACGTTCAAGGTGTCATCAATGCCATGACGCATCTTGACGTGCTTGCACCAACTCAGGCCAGAAAAGATACTCTGGCGTATATTTATGTTTCTGAAGGCCGAAACATGGAAGCTTTAAATACCATTGGTATTGAGGCAAATGCCACAGATTCTGACTTAAATACTGAAATTAAGGCTATTGCCCTAAATGCTTTGGGCGAACGTGCCCGTGCGCTGGAGTTTTATCAAAAACTCTATAAAAAAGAAGCCAGTCCGGTGTTAGCTTATGAAATAGCCGATTTAATGCTTCAGACTGGTGATATTGCTGGTGCTCAAGAAAAAGTTGAATACGGTCTGGCCAACGTAACGGACGAGATGAGACGTACTTATTATGAGACGCAACAACCGTATCAAACCTCTTTAAGAGCAGGGTTTTTATATTTAAAAGGAATTCTCACCTATAGTGAAGATAAAGATGCCAATCAGGAAATTGCCATTGCCACTTTAAATCGTGCGCTTGCCATTGATCCTAACTTCAATTTGGCCAGGATCAGTAAAGAAGCTTTACTATCACGTAAAAAAGGAGAAGATTAACAACACCAATTAATTAGTTAAAACTAATTGGTAGAACACAGCATCATATAAAACGAAAAAGCAGCCTTTTAACGAGGCTGCTTTTTTGTTATCATCGACTTGAGAATTTTACCAAATTCTCACTCGTTTTTCAGGTGCCAAATACATCGGATCACCTTCTTGAATATCGAAAGCTTCATAAAACGCATCAATATTTTTTAAAGGCTGCGTTGCTCTCTGAACGCCTGGTGAGTGCGGATCCGTTTTTATTTGGGTCCTTAAGGCATCTTCTCTGATTAAGGTTCTCCAAACTGTTGCCCAGCTCATAAAGAAACGTTGTTCTGGCGTAAATCCGTCAATATTTTCAGGACGTCCGTGTTTCTCAAAATGGAGTTGTAAACCATCATAAGCACCTAGTAAACCACCAAGATCGCCAATGTTTTCGCCTAAGGTAAATTTACCATTAATATAGACACTGTCTAAAACTTCAATGCCGCTATACTGTTCTGCCAAGGCATCAGCACGTTTGGTAAACTCCTCCAAATCTTTATCTGTCCACCAGTTTCTCAAATTTCCATCGCCATCAAAACGTGCACCCGAATCATCGAACGCATGAGAAATTTCATGTCCAATAACCGCACCAATACCACCATAATTTACGGCATCATCTGCAGTGTAATTGTAAAAAGGAGGTTGTAAAATAGCTGCTGGAAATACAATCTCGTTGTTCCGCGGATTGAAATACGCATTCACGGTTTGTGGTGCCATGCCCCATCGCTTTTTATCGACTGGTTCATTGATTTCTGAAAAATTCTTTTCTCTTGCCCACTTGCTCACCGCTCTCATATTTTCCGCATAGGTATTCCCTTCTTTTATTTCAAGATTTGAATAATCTTCCCATTCATCAGGATAAGCAATTTTGACCGTAAATTTATCCAACTTTTCGATGGCCATTTCTTTAGTATCTTCGGTCATCCAATCCAATTTCTTGATTCTGTTTTGAAAAGCTTCAATAACATCATCAATCATTTCTTCTGCTTTGGCTTTTGCCTCAGGTGGAAACTTTGCTTCCACATACAATTTCCCGATCGCTTCACCCACGGCACCATCAACAGTCCCTAAAGCGCGCTCCTCTGCCGGACGTTGTTTTTGTGCCCCATTGAGCGTTTTTGCGTAAAAGTCCCAATTGGCCTTTTCAATTTCGGTTGATAAGTAATTCGCTGAACCGTTAAGCGTATTCCAAACCATTAAGGTCTTGATATCTTCAATTGGCGTTTGCTTTAAGAAGTTTTGCAAAGAAGCCATATATTTTGGCTGCATCACATTTACCGTATCAATCTTTTTTTCAATGCCCAAGTCATCAATCAACTTTTTCCAATCTATGGCAGAGGTCATATTTTGTAGCTCTGCAAAAGGAACTGGGTTGTTATAGTTACGTGCATCTCTCATGGCTACCTTATCCAATCTTGGCTCGGCCAATTTGGTTTCCATGGCAAGTATTTTATCAGCCGCCGATTTTGCTGTAGCTTCATCATAATCAATAAACTGAAGCATTCTGATTATATGATCAACATATTGCTGTCTGATTTCTTTTGATTTGGCATCTTGATCTAAATAGTAATCTCTTTGCAATCCAAGACTCCCAGGATAGATCCAAGCCATATTCATGCTACTGTTATTAAGGTTTGGTGATGCACCAAGTCCCGCAAAAGGCGCACCTACCCCATCAACCGTAGCGTAAACGGTTTGCATGTCGGTAAGGTTTTCAATGCCTTCAATAGCTTCTAGCATTGGTTGGAGCGGCTCGATTCCGGCGTTATTTCTTGCTACAGAATCCAACTCACTCTGAAAAAGCAATAGCGCTTTCTTCTGGTCAGTGCCATCAGCATAGGTCCCTAGTTCGTGGGCGTTCTTTACAATGTTCAAAACGTCTTGGCGTGTTTGCTTTCGTAAAACTCCAAAACCACCCCAACGGGTTTCATCATCGGGAATGGTATTGGATTTTGCCCAATTTCCGTTGACGTAATTGTAGAAATCGTCTTTTGGACTTACCGTAGTGTCCATATTTTCGAGAACAATTCCGGGAATTTTTTCTTCTGCCATGGCGGTATCTTTTTTCGGTTCTTCTTTACAACCAACTACGGTCATAAATACGAATCCAGTAGTGGCCAAGGCATACTTAAGATTGGTTTTCATAGTGTTTAAATGTTTTATTTGAATAAAATTAGTTATTAATATGAAGCTTGTTCCCTGCAATTGTTACATATTAACAAAAGATTAAGAGAAATGAGGAGGGTTTCGAGTTTCAGGTTTCAGGTTCAAAGTTTCGAGTTCAAAGTTTCAAACCTAATTAAACTTCATAATTTGATATTCTGTGTTCAATATTCAAAACTTCTCTAAGCAAAAATCTAAATTATCGTCAACATGACTCATCTCTCACCACTCACTCTCTCACCACTACTCTGTTTTAACCGGAAGTTCAATCTGTTGTGCCTCTTTTTCAAACTTTTTGTTGATTTGAAGGATGAGGTTCACATTTGCCTCAAGCAAGCCCTTAATACTTTCAAGAAGATCAGGTTTCTTAATATTATCAAGATTGGCAAGGTCTTGCAGTCTTAACAAATTAGTTTCCAAAACAGTCATTCGCGATCGGATGGCTGGAGTAATAACGATTGGAGGTTGTTGTAATTTTAATTCGGCAATAAACTCTTGCATAATGTTTTTCTCAACCTTAAAAAAAGAAAGATCTCCATTCTTTAAAAGCTCAATCTGCGCTTGTAAGTCCTGGAATTTTTGCCAATCCAAAATAGCCTGATTGCTATCTGCGCTTAAAACATACTCTGTATAATCCATTTTTTGAATATCGGCTGTGGTAAAAACATAGGATTTTTCCTGATCTTGTATATTAATTACATCAGTTTTTGGCTCCGATTTACAACCCATAAAGATTAAAAAACTTAATAAAAAGAGTTGTTTCATACAACAAGAGATGTTTTAAGATAAATAATTAAAGTTCAAAGGTAATTAATCTAAACGTATCTCCTTTTATTCATATTTCAATTATTGGCCAAACCGGAAAATTTATTTTTGGCATAAATCACTTTTAATGGTCTCCGCATTGGCGTACATTTTTTATCTTGCCTTACCTTTTCAATTTTATATGAGATCATCTAGCAGAAAAATCACTTTTAAGGTGCTTTTTGGATATATCGCTCTTGGAGTTTTAGCCGCAATTTCTGGATGGCTGGTTTTTTCTGAATTGGGTAATTTTACAGCCACCCAAACTGACGACCTGAAAGAACGTCAGAAACTCATAAAAATAAGTGGGTTGGTCACGGACATCTACGAAAATGAAAGTCTGGCAAGAGCAGCACTCCAACTTAATACTGCAGATAAATTTAACGCCTATGTGTCGCAAAATGACAGTCTTATCAACACCATAGATACTTTACGTATTTTGGTGAATAACTCATATCAACAGGCATTGCTTGACAGTATTCAAGTAATCTTTGATAAAAAACAGCAGGACTTAAGCGAACTCCGTCGTCTAAAAGATCGAAACACCTCCGAAAAATCGATTGAACAAACCATCAACAAACTCAAGAGTATCGATCCTATTTTAGGGAAATTAACCTTGGACGATTATGTAGAAAACCCGACCGAAGTCAACCCTAAAGTAAAAGAGGTCCTGGAAGGTTTTATTCAATTTTCAAATGAGTCTAAAGCAAAGGATTCCGTAAGCAAGGTCGATCAAAAACAAATTGATTCCATTGTGACCACCTCCCGAGACATGTTGAGAAAAATCCAACAGGAAGTAGCATCACAAAGACAATCCCTGATGCTAAAGGAACGCGAATTGGTTGAAAGCGATCTAAAGACCTCACGACAGTTACGTAATTTACTCCGCACTTTAGAACGAGAAATGGTAGCCTCATCGCAAAGTATCATTGCACAACGACAAGAGGCGTTAGATCGTGGCACTAGCATTATTTACATGGCCGCCATCATCAGTTTCATCCTAGTGGTCATTTTCTCCATCGTTATATTAAACGATTTTTGGAAAAGTCAGCGTTATCGTGAAGAGCTTGAAAAGTCAAACACTTATACCAATTCGCTTCTAAAAAGCAGGGAGCAACTGATCAATATGGTAAGCCATGATTTGAGATCGCCCTTAAGTACTATTTCGGGCTATAGTGAATTACTACAAAAAACGGCACAAAATGCAAAAGAGGACAACTATTTAGACCATATTAAAAATGCTTCTGCCTATATGAGCCAATTGGTGGATGATCTTTTGGAATTTTCAAAATTAGAGGATGGTCATATCACTATTGAAAGCATCCCCTTTAACCTAAAAACTGTCTTGGACGAGACCAGCACAAACATCAAAGCCATTTATGCGGATAAGCCCATTGCGCTCCTTGTCAAGCATGATCCGGCACTTGACATTACCATTGTCTCTGATCCATTTAGGATTAAACAGGTGCTTTATAACCTGATTGGGAATGCTTACAAATTTACCGACGAAGGCAGCATTAGCATCAGCACAAAATTACACGCGTCAAATAATAAATATAGCGTTAGCATAACCATTACTGACACTGGAATTGGAATTAGCAAAGAAAAACAAAAGGATATTTTTAATGCCTTTACACAAGTCAATCAATCCACTAATACCAAACACTCCGGTTTTGGATTAGGTTTGGCCATTTCAAAAAAATTAATGAATCTTTTAAAAGGCTCATTGTCCTTGAAAAGCGCTGTTGGGGAAGGTAGCTCTTTTGAAATTTCCTTTCCGGTGAAACTTTCTTATGAAGAAGTGGAGACCAAGCCCATTGCCACTGAAGTTTCTCAATTTGAATTAAAGGCAGTTGTAGTTGATGACGATGCCTCACTGCGACAACTTATTGCTGATATTTTGGAACAGCACCAAGTTACCACCTATACTTTTGAAGATGCCATGGTGGCGCTCTCAGCATTGGAATCACTCTCTTATGACTTGATCATTACCGACATTCAATTACCTAAAATGAATGGGTTCCATTTTATGGAAACCGTCAAACAGTTGCCTTTTTATAAACAGCAACCTATTATTGCTATGACTGGTAGGATGGACATCAATACCAAAGATTATCTAGAAAGTGGCTTCTCAAAAGTGGTTTACAAGCCTTTTGAGGCTCATACCTGGGTTGATATTTTAAGTGAATTGTTTCCTGAACGCATCACCAAACCCGAAGAAGAAAACAGTAAGACATCGTACCGTTCTAAACATTTTGACACGCATTCCATTGCGGGCTTCTTAAATCATGACGAGGAAGCGCTAAAATCGTTGTTGGAGCTATTTTTAAAGGACACCAAAAAACATATTGCCGAATTAAAGTTGGCACAAAAAGAAAATGATATTAAAACCATCAACGATTTAAGCCACCGCATGCTGACCATGTTCAAACAATTAAAAGCCACTTCAGTAGTACCACATTTAGAAGTACTAGAACATGCGACTGTTGCAGATAATGAGATTTTGGAAGCTTTGGAGAAAGAACTCAAGGCCTTTTATAAAGACATGCAAGCGTATATTACTCCAGATTATACTCCTTAAGTTTATTATAAAGTGTTTTTCTCGAAACATTGAGAAGTTTGGCCGCCTTGGTTTTGTTGTTGTTGGCCTCTTCAAGGACTTTAATAATCAAATCTTTTTCGTTTGATTTGGCTGAGAAAGATGCTGTCTCGGTTTCTTTAGCAGGTGCAGCAGACAATTCAGGAGGTAGTACTTCTTTATGTATGACCTCTCCAGTAGTTAGCAAGGTAGCACGTTTTATGACATTGGAAAGTTCTCTTAGATTACCCGGCCAAGTGTAATTCTGGAAAATTTTCAAGACCTCAGAAGAAAATCCGATGATTGCTTTGTTCAATTGCTGATTGGCATTTTCAAGAAAGAAATCTGCGTAGAGAATTAAATCATCCTGGCGTTCTTGCAAATTGGGAACTTTAATAAAAAATTCATTCAGTCGATGGTAGAGATCCTCTCTAAAATCGCCTTGCTCCACCGCCTTCAACAAATCTTCATTAGTTGCGGTCAACAATCTTATGTCCACTTCAATTTCGTCATTGCTTCCAATAGGCTTGACCTTTCTTTCTTGGAGCGCACGCAGCAATTGGATTTGATTTTCGTAAGACAAATTCCCAACTTCATCTAAAAATAATGTGCCATGATTGGCGGCTTCAAAATGACCAATTTTATCGTTTATAGCGCCGGTAAAAGAACCTTTCTTATGGCCAAAAAATTCGCTTGAAGCAATTTCCTTCGGAATCGCTCCACAATCTACCGCAATAAAAGGTCTGTTTTTTCTTGAACTTTTTAGATGAATGGCTTTTGCCACTACTTCTTTACCCGTGCCACTTTCGCCAGAAATCAAAACGGACATGCTTGTGGGTGCCACCAAATTGATATGGTCATGCAGTACTTTAGAAGCGGCGCTTATGCCCGAGACAAAACCGGGTGTCGCGGTAGACTGGCCCTTTGGTGCGGTAGTTGAGTCTTCTTTCGGTTTTTTAAGATCCTGCTTCTCCTTAAGTGCGTTTTTGACCACTTGCAGCACCTCTTCAGGATTGAAAGGTTTAGAGATATAATCAAATGCACCTTCCTTCATCGCCTTCACTGCGGTGGACACCTCGGCATAACCTGTCATCAATACCACCGGAACCGAGGCATCCTTGGTCTTGATATGGTTGAGTAGCGCAATTCCATCGCCATCGGGAAGCCTGAGATCAGCAAATACTAAATCAAAAGACGATATATTCACCTTGGTTTTGGCGTCTTCAAGCGTATATGACAAGGTCACCGAATGCTGGTGCCGCTCCAAGAAACGTCGTAACATCTCAGAAAAGCTCACATCATCTTCAACCAAAAGAATGGCACTCATAATTTATTCATTTTTACAAAAATATCAAGTTAAACTAACTAAACCATTTAAAAAAAACATAAAAAAAAGGACGCTTCCTTAAAAACGTCCTTTTCCTGCTTAAATAAGTGATGAAACTTTATTCTTTTTCAATCCAGTTCCCATCCTTGTCAGCATATACTGTTGATGCCGCTCCATCAAGAGTAATTTCCAATTTGTATTCTTGCTTATCATTTACATAAGCTTTATCTAGAGTGGCGGTCTGAAAATCTTTTGCCAGTGCATCCTTCACAGCTTGTGGAAGTGCTTCAGCTTTGATTTCTTTAAATTCTTCCTGTGCAACGATTTCAAATTTCTCTGTTTGATTCATATTAAATGCTGTCGTTGCATAAGTTGATAATCCTCCTAAAGCGATTGCTACTGTTAAAACTAACTTTTTCATAATATTTAAATTTTATTTGATTCTTATGTATTGTATTGATTGTGAATTATTCAGGAAACAAAACCTTATTTCTTTTCAACCCAGTTTCCATCTTTATCAGCATACACCGATAATTCTTCTCCCTCAATTGTAAGATCCAATTTGTATTCCAATTCTTGTTTTTCGCCTACATAAGCCTTAGTCAGTGTGGCCGTAGGAAAATCTTTTGCCAAGGCATCTTTCACGGCTTGTGGAAGTGCTTCAACTTTGATCTCTTTATATTCTTCTTGTGCTATCAATTCAACCTGAGGTGTTGGAGGTATTGTAGAGACTGCGTATGTTGAAAATCCTCCTAATATAATAGCGACTGTTAAAACTACTTTTTTCATAATATTTAATTTTAAAGTTTAATTGTTTATTTGTTGTTCTGTGGTATTACTGTTTTAATTAGAAATAAACATGCCACTGAGAGAGTTAAAACCATTGTCAATGATTAACTGCTGAAAATCAGCAAGTTAATTTGATCTTTTGATTTTATTGAAATTTTAGCAACTGTGTAAATCACCCGTTTTAGTTCCACACATCGTGTAAATTCTACACAATTTTATTTTTTTATTAAGGTTTATTAGGATTTTATGATCTAAATCAAGAGCCTCGGGGGGCTATCCGATTGGCGTGGGCGGGCGAGCTCATGAGGTACGAATAAAGAATTGTCTTTTCTACTCAGGGCAACTCGAAGTATTAAAACCCACTGGTGGGAATAATGGAAAATTCATTCCTGAAAACATCCCATTCTTCCTAAAAAAACTTTGTACTTTTGCATTAAAATTTAAACAACAATGTCTCAAAAAATTCTCATTATTGGAGCCTGTGGTCAAATTGGTTCAGAACTAACCTTTAAATTACGGCGTATTCATGGCGATGACAATGTCATTGCTTCTGACATTGGTTATAATAATCTTGATGTGGTCAATTCAGGTCTTTTTGAGATTGTTGACGCCCAGGATTATGGTTCTATCTTACATTGTGTAGAAAAATATAACATCACCACCATTTATTTAATGGCGGCTATGCTGAGTGCCACTGGAGAGAAATATCCGATGAAAGCTTGGGATTTAAATATGGACTCCTTATTTCATGTGTTAAACCTTGCCAAAGCCAAATTTATTGAAAAAGTATTTTGGCCTTCAAGTATTGCGGTATTTGGTCCTACTACTCCTAAATTTAATACGCCGCAACATACCGTTATGGCACCAACAACAGTTTATGGCATCACCAAACAGGTTGGCGAAAGATGGTGCGAGTATTATCATGATAAATACGGTGTTGACGTGCGGAGTTTACGCTACCCAGGAATTATCAGTTGGAAAACACCTCCAGGGGGCGGTACGACCGATTATGCTGTAGAAATTTACCACAGGGCCATCACAGATGGGCATTATTCAAGTTTCCTTTCTGAAGATACCCAATTGCCAATGATGTTTATGGATGATGCCATTGATGCCACCATTCAAATTATGGATGCACCGGCCAATCAATTAACCATACGATCTTCATATAATTTGGCGGCCATGAGTTTTACACCGAATGACCTTGCCTCTGAAATTCAAAATCATATTAAAGATTTTATCATTACCTATAATCCCGATTTTAGGCAACAAATTGCAGATACTTGGCCAAAATCAATTGACGATAGCGTGGCCAGATCTGATTGGAATTGGAATCATAAATTTGATCTTAAGAAAATGAGTGCTGAAATGTTAACGCAGTTGGGCGAGAAGTATACGACATCTGAGAGTTAGGCGAAAAGGATTGTTGATTGATGATTTTTGATTGTTGATTGTTGATTTTAGAATCGCGAATAATAATCTACACGTGTCATGGAAATTCATATTCGTAAAAACGGTCAACTCTATTCAGAGACATTCAAGGTGTGATTAACGATTGTTGATTGTTGATTGATGATTGATGATTTTTGTTATCACATTTAAATCAAGCCTCCGCAACAATCAAACAAGTACAATACCTTAAACTTCTAAGCTCCCAACGTCAAAACTTTTTTCAAAAAAAAGTGATGACATTTTAATTTAAGTGCGATGATGTAGAAAGCAAGCATCATGAAAGCACTATTTCCATTAATTTTTACATTATTGATATGCTCCTCTTGTCTGGAATCTCAGTCTCAAGATGCGAGGAGTGGCTCTAAATCAGACCTTGGGTTTTTTGAGTCTTCGGCACAGAAACATTATTTTGTTGATGGTAAAACGGGATTGGTTGTCTATCAAAAAGAGTTTCCATCAGATTGGGAGGTTATGAGCAGACCAATCTACAATCTTGACAACGATTTCCCTTCGTTTCTATATCTCATGCAAAATAAAAATGGCATGAAGGCCTTTAACACGCCGATGCAACAATTTGTGGCATTTCAAAATCCGTATTATGCGCAAGCGATGCGTGGCTACGGGGTTACCAATGAACGGCCGTTGATTTCACCCGCTGGTTTTGTTGAACAGGAACTCAAAGCGCTTATGGGCCGTGAAGGCTTTAAATTCTTATCGCACCGGGAGTTTCCCGAATTAACAGCTTACGTTCAACAACATGTGGCCAAGCTGGGTCTTAAAAATGTAGAGTATACCGTATATCCTACAGAATGGATCAATGATGACAATGTTAAAGCATTGGTTTTTTTCAGCCAATTGATATTGCACACTGACCCCGCGCTCATTGGAGGAGAGGTCATGGCTATATGGAACTATCAGTTGAACTTTTTCCTTGCCCCCACGGATCACTATGAAACTGATTTGAAAATTGCCATGAATGCCGATTTCAATAAGGTTGACAATCCCTATTGGGAAAAATATCAGATACAAGTCAATAACTACAGACAGCAGCAAAAAAACATATTACATCAGCGTAGAATGAGGGATTTTAACAACGCAAGAGATGCTAATCATGCGCGATTTTTAGACAATATTAGAGGTACCAATGCGCCACCAGCTTACGCTTCAAATTCCAGTCATAGCAACTTTATTGACATGATCAGAGAAGAACAGAATGTGAACCTAAACGGAAAAACTTTCAAGGTAAATGCAGGTGCAGAAAACTATTGGATGAATAGTGACGGTAAGTACATTGCCACCAGCGACCAGTTTTACAATCCAAATCAAGATCCGCTGTATGATAATCAGCAATGGGATTTGGCAACAAAACATTAACAATAAAAATAAATATATGAAGTTTATAAATCAGAAACTATGAAAGATACAGATTGAAAAAGTCGTTAATCGTGTAAATGGTTCATTTGATAGTTTCCGTATTTGAAGTAATTTGAATTAATTGTATATTCATCGTGTTTTGCTATAATTTATGGAACACGTTCACAATATCGATTCACAACTTCAACTTCTCAAAGCTATCAAAGCCAATGATTCAGTAGTTCTAAAGCAGCTTTATGTCAATAATTATCATAAGATTGAAACTTTAGTCCTGAAGAATAATGGATCAAAAGAGCACGCAAAAGATATTTATCAAGAGGCCTTTATTGTTGTTTGGAAAAACGTAAAAAACGACCGATTTATTCCGGAAAATGAAACTGCCCTGCAAGGGTACCTATATCGGATAGCTCGAAATAAGTGGATGGATATCTTACGATCACCAAGCTTTAAAAAAACAAAAATAATTCAACACGAACTGAATGTCTTAGATAAAGGCATCGACTTAAATGATCATGAAAAAGATGGAAAACAAGAGTTTTTCGAAAAAAGATTAGAACAAACCATGGAGGCCTTTAAAAATCTTGGGGCCCCGTGTAAAGAATTATTGACTGCTTTTTATTATGAAAAAGCCTCATTACGTGAGATAGCAAATAAATTAAAAATTGAGGAAAATAGTGTAAGGACGAAAAAATACAGATGCATGGAGAAGCTTCGTCAATTGGCATTAGCCTCGAAAAAATAAGACAATTGAAAGATTATAGCAACATTACCCCCGAATTACTTGAAACTGTTGAACGCTACGAAAGCGGAACAATGGCGCAAGAAGAACGTATAGCCTTTGAAGAGCAGCTTCGTAGTGATGCTGACTTCAAAATATTGGTTGAAAATATTAGATTGACGCTTTTAGGCATAGAAACCCAAGCACTAAAAGAGCAGTTGGATGAATTTCATAAAGAAATTCCTGAAACTCCCCAAATTGAGAAGAGTACTACAAAAGTACGTTTTTTGAGTTTTACCAAACTCGCCATTGCAGCAGGAATCATCATTGCGCTCGGCATGTTTTGGATGTTCAGTGGCTCATCCAATGACAAGCTCTTCAACCAGCATTTCAAAGCAGACCCTGGGTTACCTACAACGATGAGTTCTACAGACAGTTTCGTCTTTTATGATGCCATGGTCAACTACAAACAAGGCGATTATAAAACTGCCATTTCAAAATGGCAGCAATTAGCGGTTAAAACTCCTGAAAACGACACTATCAATTACTTTTTGGGCGTTGCTTACTTGGCAGATAAAAATGCAAAAAAAGCCATTCCTTTTTTAAATAAAACCTTAGACAGATCAGAAAGTGTATTCTTGGAAGACGCTCATTATTACTTGGGCATGGCCTATTTAAAATCAGATAGAACAGAAGAAGCTATCCAGGAATTTAAAAAAAGCGGCTCTGAGAAAAGTAATGCTATTTTAAAACACTTAAAGTGATACCGTAACAAGTTTAAAGACTGTATTGTTTTATTCAACATTCTTGGGCATGAGCGTCCTATTTCCAGAATTATAAGCCAAAATCTCTCATCTTCAATCAAAACTTGAGAAAGCAAGGTATGTATTCAACTATTTTACTTTCTTTTAAGTAAAGGTGTCCGATTCAATTCTGAATAACGAACCCATTTCTTGATTATATGCCACCAGTCCAATATAAATAGATGGCCCCATTAATGATATTTATATGCGTTCTGTTTAATTCTTAATTATGAAAGCTCGGCTGATAACAGGAAAAAAACATTAAAAAGGAGAAAATGAAAGATATAATTTAGTATCTTTCATACTTGATGATAGCAAAACCCTTTATTTAAACTTCATTTTAATAATCCCAACCTGATTATGAAGGACTTTTCATGCTATGTCTACTATGCCATTATTTTGGCATTTTCTCTCTTTCAATTCTCAACTGTCGCTCAAGAAAAAAACCGCCTAAACACGAAGGTCATTGATTCTTTTATGCTGAATAAATACATTCAGAAGGCCGATTCGGCGTTGACCGCTCAAATTACTTATCTAGAAAATAAAAACCTCAACGACTCTTTACACAAATACCCTTATTACCTGGGTAGAATTGAGCTTCTTAAATCCAATTCAACCAAAGCCTCCATCAAGGCCGATGCTTTTTTGGATCATATTCTTTCAGCAACCAATAATCAAAGAACCCATTACAAGTCGCTTTTAAGCCTCTCAAATTTTTATGATGAAATAGGAAATAATGCAAAATCCTTGGAGCTCACCAAATCAGCTTACACCGCCATTCAGAAGGTGCAGGATGCCACACCAGAAGAAATCGGCAAAGTGGAATATAACGTTGGAGCAACCATGCTGGCACTGGGTAATATCAGAGAGGCAGAAAAGTATTTTAAGCGTGCTCTACAAAACTTTGAATCGTACAAATCTACCGACAGAGGCCAACTATCAGATGGTTATAATGCCGTTGGTGCAACGATGTGGATGTCAACAAAACTGGACAGTGCCAAATATTATTACACAAAAGCGTTGAAAACGATTGAAACTGCTAAGGGGAATCCTTTATACAATTTATATTTAGCAACCGTTATCCAATCCAATCTCTCTTTATTAGAGTATTCACAGGGCGATTTAGCGGAAGCGGTCACTATCCAAAATGTGGTCATCACCAATTACGAAAAAGTCATTCAAAACTACACCGATGAAAATGTTGTTTCGAAGGCTAAACGCTTTCAGGCGCGGGCAATTTCCAATCTTGCCGTTTTTTATAATGAACAAGGCGATTTAAAAAAAGCCAATGACATTCTCATCTTCGCCCATAATAAGCGAAAGAAATTTGTGGAAGCTGGAGATCCCAGCTTCGGTGCATCGTGGATACAAATTGGCCAATCGCAAATGTCGCTCCGTGAGTATGATCAGGCCATTGAAAGCCTTACCCTGGGATTAGATCAATTGAACCGTATTGAAGATGATAACCCGTATTGGAAAGCTGCCGGATTACACGCCTTGGCAGAGGCTCATAGTGCAACAAACAACCCTGGTTTAGCCGCTCAGTATTATTCAGAGAGCGAACCTCTTTTTAAAAAAGCATTGGATAACGTTTACGATATTGAATTTTTAAACTTTTTGCGAAATAAATCCTGCTTTTTAGCTGATAACGGAGAATCCGAAGAAGCAGTTGCGTTTGCTACAGACGCCTATGAATATGTTATAAAGCATGGCGGCGATGATAATTTTTCGGAATTCAAACAGCTGTTAAATTTGGCCGAGGTCAATTACAGAATCGGCAACTACGATAAAACCTTGGAATGGGTGCAAAAGGCCGATGATTTTTTAAATAAACGCTCCACTACAGCCGACTCTATTCAAATTGAATTCCATAAACCCCAATTGATTCTTTTAAAAGCTCAGGCAGAATATAAGTTAAATGATCAAATGGACACCATATTTCTGCAGCAACAACTCAAAAGTTTGGATAAAGCTACGGATATATTGGAGCGACGAAAAACCACACTTTACAAATACGAAGACATTAATGTTTTAGTATCAAACTACCAATCGATTTCTTCCTTGGCAATACAACTGAATTTAAAATTATTTGATATTACTAAGAATTCAAAGTATTTGAGTCAGATGATGAAATTGCACGAATCGGGAATTTATAATCGCATCCGTTCCCGTCTCAACCTTCGCAACAATATTGCTTTTAGTGATGTTCCTAAAAATATTTTAGAACGTGAAATTCAACTTAAAAACACCATGGCGAGTTCACTTGAGGACAGCGAAAACATGGTCGCTTTTTTTGATTCAAATTCAGATTGGAAACACTTTTTGGATTCTTTGAAACAACAGCATCCAAAATATTATAAAATGCGCTACGCCACTATTGAAGAACCACTTAATGAGCTACAAAAAAACATACCAGTCAACACTACGGTAGTCCGATATGTATATGTTGACACCGTATTGTATGCATTTGTTGCCGATGCAAATGACACCCAGATGTTTAAATTAAATTCTAAAGGAATAGAGCAAAACATTACGGAATTAAGTGAAAATAATCTTGAATTTTCAAAAACCGCCGCTTTACTTTCAAAACTATACACTCAACTTTGGCTTCCATTCGAAACCAAAATGACCAATGAGCATATCATTATAATTCCTGATGGCGTATTATTCAATTTAAGCTTTGAAAGCTTGACGCCTTCAAAAATAATTAAACCGAAAGATCTTGCGACCACTAGTTTGTTATCAAAACACATCATCTCCTACAACTATAGTTTACTCTTATTAAATAAAAATCAGCAACCTAATTCATTTGATAATAATTTCGTGGCGTTTGCACCAGAGTTCAACGACGCCATGAAAAAGAGCTACAAAAAAACCATTTCTGATTCGTTGACTTTAGATCATAGCTATTTGACCTTATTGCCACAACCTTTCAGCATCAGTTTAGCCAAGAAATTTTCAAAAGAATTCAATGGACAATATTTTGTGAATGACATGGCTTTGAAACGAAGTTTTACAACACACGCAAAGAACCATAAAATCATCTATATCGGTACCCATGCGGAATCCAACAACCTGTCGCCCGAGCTTTCAAGATTGGTTTTCGCGAAATCACTGGACAGTTTAAATGCTGAGGATAATTCGCTCTATAGTTACGAAATTTACGATATTGATTTAGAATCCAATCTTGCCATTTTAACGGCTTGCGAAACGGGAAAGCCAAGTTATCAAGCAGGTGAAGGTATGATCTCCTTGGCACACGCTTTTAATTATGCAGGAAGTGAAAGCATCTTGACCAGTCTTTGGAAAATAGATGAACAATCGAGCGCCAAGATTATTGAGTCTTTTTATGAGTATCTCAAAAAAGGTTGGGCAAAAGACAAAGCCTTACAACAAGCTAAGCTCGATTATATTTCTACTGCCGACGGACGTACGGCACATCCTCAATATTGGGCGGGATTGGTGCTTATTGGTGATACCACTCCTATTGAACTGTCTTCTTCTCCTAACCATATTCTTTGGATTCTTGCAGGATTAGCGCTTTTAGGTGTGATTTATTTCGTTCGAAAGAAATTATACAACTAAGAAAGGTTAAAATCCTACAATTATGAAAACTCATATTTTACCATCGGAGCATTTTTGATAGGTCATCGCATTTAATTTTTAATGAACTTGAATGATTTTGAAAATCCCTCGCTGGTACCTACATTCACAAAATAAGTACCTGTTGGACCATTAATTTGTGCCTCGATTGATTTTACAAATTTGTAATTTGTGCTCGAAATAACTGTACCGAGCATATCCAAAATCTGAATACTAACGTTTGAATATTCCTTACCGAGTTCAATGGTGAAATTACTCGTGGTCGGGTTGGGATAAAGTGCAAATTCAGGTTGATTGACTTCTGGCACACTCATAACTTCATCATTGCGGAAAACCTGGGTGCGATCTTTAAATCCATAATTTGACACTAAATAACCGGGTGCGCCAATCCCTATTATATTACCTCTTGCATTTAAACTTATGGAATTTCCATAATAATCTAAAAACTGAGGTCCAATAATGGTATTTCCGGTCTGCTCCCAATTAGAACCATTTTGTACAAACACCCGCACATGTCCAGGACTAGTTGTTTCCATATTACTTATTGAACTAATTGCCAACACCTGGGCATCATCACTAAAACTCAAAGCATGTCCAAAACGAGACTCAGGCTCGCCTTGAATAGGAATTCCTTCAGGTTTCCAAGAAGATCCATCCCATTTATAAACCTGAATTGCACCCTTATTCTCGGTCTCTCCATTTGCATTTTCACCAGAAACTGCGGCCCAATTTCCGTTTCCGTTTAAGGTCACATGTTTAAGTGAAAATGGATTCAAAATAGTTCCTTTTGGAACATAATCTGTCTCATTCCATCTATACACTTGAATCTCATCCTGTAAGTTAGTGGCAAAAACATCCCCATCATTGCTGATGCTCAACGCGGACCCAGTTAGGCCACCAGCTGTACCCGTAATGGAAGAGCCTCTTTGTTGCCAAGTATTTCCGTTTAGGGTATAAAGCCGAACTTGTCCGGAAAAGTCCTCGCTTGTAGAATAGGAATAATCACCCACAGCCACTACTTGCCCATTGTTACTTAGAGCTACAGAACCCATCCAAACACTTCCACCGTGCCATAGAAGATCATTACCCACTTGCCCCCAGGACGTGCCATTCCAGTCAAAGATTCTTATCTTGCCATTGCGGGCAGGCGTGCCGTCACTGGTTATACATATTGCAATTCTATTACCATCCCCGCTCAGGCTAACAGAACTCCCAACACCTCTTTCCGTGTCTAATCCTGTTATAGGATCTCCTTTTATTACCCAATCGATTCCCGTATGGCTAAAAATCCGCACATGTCCAGTGGTTGTAGAGTTATCTTGATTACTGAATGAACCGATTGCAATAGTCTGCCCATCATTGCTCATACTAACACTTACCCCGCTATGGTCGCCATTGTTAACCCCATTTATATCAGTTCCCATTTGCTCCCAGTCTTGGCCTTGGACCATGGTGTTACCCAAGCAGAGAAGAATAACCAAAAATTTAGAGACTTTATTTTTCCTTGAAAAAAAACTAAAAATGAATTTTTGTTTCATAATCTCTGATTTTATTTAATTGAGGTGTGGCGTTTATAATTATAGAAGGCCACCAACCATGATTGATGGCCCTGCAAAAAACTAAAACTAACTCCACTCACTTATTCTTTGATAATGCGTTTGGTCAACATACCAGTTTTTCCTTTTATTTTCATAAAATAAATACCGCTGGCATAACTCTCTAAGGAAACTTCTTTTGTCAACCCCATGTGTTCAAGGTTGATAGTGCTCATAGTCTTTCCGGTAATATCAACTATGTCAGCGCTCAATAACTCTAAATGTCCAACATTTTCTATAGTCAATATATGATGCACGGGGTTAGGATATAACAATACTGCGCTATCATTTAATTCATGGTCTTCAATACCCAATGAAAGGTCATTGACCGTAAGATCAAAACTGCAGGTTCCCTCATTACCTCCAGCATCGGTAACTGCAAAAGTAATACTATGAACACCATGGGTCAACTCGGTTCCTGCCACTGGCGATTGTACCACTGTAAAACTACAATTATCTGAAACCGTCAAGCCGCCTGTTGCAAGATAATCAGGTAGGATATACTCAACGGCATTCACCTCAACGGTTTGATCTGCCGGACAGGTTACGGTTGGTGCTGTGACATCCTCAACAGTTATGGTGGCGGGAGCACTGGCTGAGTTGCCTGCTTCATCCGTTACAGTCAAGGTCACTGTATTGCTGCCCAGATCACCGCAATTGAAATTGGTTTTACTCAATTCATAAACCAAATTGGCACTGCTTGTGCCATTATCACTCGAACCGTTATTTACTTGTGAAGCGGTAAGCGTAGCGTTTCCAGAGGCATTCAATTGTAAAGTAACATCCTGTGTAATTACTGTAGGCGGCTGAATATCCACTCGTGATGAAATGGTTAACCTTACTGCCTTATCATTCGGATAGGTGACATCAAATGTATATCTAAAACCATCATAATCGGCAGTTAACGGGGTGGTCAAGCTTTTTGTTGCAATGGTTCCAGAAACTGTTGCAATGGTAAACGAATTTCCGACGGCGGCATCAAAACCCATGGTTACATTAACATCACCATCAAATACCACATTGGTTCCGGTAATGGACAAAAGGTCATATTCTGTGCCTTGAACCAAACCATTCAACTCTACATCCAATACAGAAGTATCAGAAGATTTGTAATCACCTAAAACAGTTAATGTTCCTGGAGAGCCTCCTGGAGCGAAGGTGCCGTCATTGGTGAACGTAGCAGTTAAAGGAATATCGATATTGGCTGTGCCTTTAACAATACCATTAATAGTATTATTGAAATTAACACCGTTTTGGAAATTTAATGTACCGGAGTTGGCTTCAATTACACCTGAATTTGTTATAGGTGGATGAACATTGCTTGTACCGTTCCCAAGAGATTTTTTAAAGAGTCCAGCATTATTAATGCTAAGTGCTCCGTTCCCGTTACTATAAATCTGCGCGTCGGATTGAATATCAATAACACCTGAGGCTTGATTATCTAAAGTAGTATCATGATAAAGATAAAGATAGCCACCCGAAGGCATCGTTATAGTTCCTGAATTGACTAAGGTTGTGATGGTGCCTGTTATATATCTACTACCGCTACCAGCTAAATTGATTTTACTTGCATTGGTCAAGGTTCCTCCACCAATTAAACTATTACTGTTCCAATTTACGCCTGTGGATCCAGTAAAATTAAACGTCGCAGCATTAGCAACAGACATATCACTGATCCAAGTCAACGCACCGTCAAGTACACCAGAAAGTGTCCCCGAAACATCGATTTGCGTTCCCAAAATCAGTTGGCTATTGGGTACCACATTATACACACCAGAATTGAATGTCTTAATGGAGCCATTTAGGGTCAGAGTACCACTTTCAACACTAATAGTCCCGCTATTTGTAAGTTTACATTGTATTTGGGAATTCCCCGAACCACCCGTTTTTTTCAGTAAACCTACGTTGTTGAAACTATGCGACTCGCCATCTCTGTAAATTACGCCATCCGATTGAAAATCAAAAACACCACTTGATGTATTATTAAAAACTGAGGTACCATATAAATACAAATAGCCACCAGATGGCATGGTCATCAAGCCTTGATTGTTCAAGGTTGTGCCATTGACAATATATCTACTCCCGGAAGTTGCCAAGGTAATTGTGGACGCATTCGTCAACGTTCCACCACCAATTAAATTACGCGCTGTCCAATGCACACCCGTCTCTCCAGTAAAATTAAAAGTCGCCGTACTAGCAACAGATATGTCGTTAGACCAAGTCAATGCACCGTCAAGCACACCAGAAAGTGTCCCCGAAACATCGATTTGCGTTCCCAAAATCAGTTGGCTATTGGATATCACATTATATACACCAGAATTGAATGTCTTAATGGAGCCATTTAGGGTCAGAGTACCACTTTCAACACTAATAGTCCCGCTATTTGCAAGTTTACATTGTATTTGGGAATTCCCCGAACCACCCGTTTTTTTCAGTAAACCTACGTTGTTGAAACTATGCGACTCGCCATTTCTGTAAATTACGCCATCTGATTGAAAATCAAAAACACCACTTGATGTATTATTAAAAACTGAGGTATCATACAAATACAAATAGCCACCAGATGGCATGGTAACCAAGCCTTGATTATTCAAGGTTGTACCATCTGAAATATATCTACTCCCCGACAGTGACAGATCAATCCTACTCATATTGGTCAAAGTACCTCCACCAATTAAACTATTTCCTCTCCATTGAACACCTGAAGTTCCAGTAAAATTAAATGTAACAGCATCTTCAACTGACAGATTGTTTGACCAGATTAAGGCACCATTCAACACACCAGTAAAGGTTCCAGAACTATTAATTTGAGTTTCTAAGATTAACCCACTATCAGTAGCTACATTATAAACACCAGAATTGAACGTTTTTACTGATCCATTCAGGGTTAAAGTGCCATCTTCAACACTGATAATTCCTGAATTTGTCAAACGACATTGAATTTGAGAATTATTATCCGCACCCGTTTTCTTCAACAGTCCATCATTATTAAAACTGTGCTCGTCGCCATTTCTATAAATAACGCCGTTTGATTGAATATCAAAAACACCCTCCGCAGTATTGTTAAATATAGACGTATCGTAGAGGTATAAATAACCGCCATCCGGCATTGTAAACAGACCATTATTAACAATTGTTGTAGCATTCGTAATATAGCGCGACCCAGTCGATAATAAATTAACCGTTCCGTTATTAGTCAAGGTACCACCACCAGTTAAGTTCGAGTTTGACCAATTAACTGTAACATTTTCAGTAAAAGAAGAAGCATTTACAAAACTTAAATTACTCGCAATATTCAAGGTAGCGTTTCCTTGTACCACAATCGATTTTGTCGTTGCCGCAACATTAATGATAACGTTAAATCCTGTGGGAATCACAACATCATGCGCAGCCGTTGGCACCGCATTTAAACTCCAGTTGGCAACAGTATTCCAATTGGTGTTAGCTCCTGCACCTGTCCAGGTGTTAGTTTGTGCATTTACTGTTATGTACGAAGCACAGAACAGTGAAAAAACCAGTAAAATTTGTCTCATGATTAATAGCATTTATAAGGTTAAATCACTACATCGGAGCAATTTTAAAATGTGAGCATAAAAAAGCCTTAAAATGAAAATTTTTAATCTGTTAAGAAAATCCACCAGGCATAATAGCTTACAAATGAAGCAAATATTCAGTCAATATCTAATTAAGTTAATTTCTACCATTTTTTCCCCTGCCTAAAAGGTGAAATGGTAGAAACCATCTTGATTTCCATTAGGATTAGAGAAAAACGAGAGAACTTAAGCTGCATGGCGAATGGTTACCAAATGCGATGGAATTGAGCTTTCAGAAGAAAACATCAGTTATTTTCAAAGGGTTTGAGTACGGCCTAAAAACCATCCCCATCTACATAAATCATGCAGACGGGGATAAATTAGTATTGAGTTTTTTATTTAAAGAATTTTCTCAAGCATCACCCAGAATATTGTTAGATGGCTACTTCTTCACAATTCTAAAGACTTTATGACTTCCGCCAATAGAGACTTTCATCAAGTAAATTGCCGACTGTAACTGCTTAGTTTCCAATTGGACCTCTACGGCACCTGGCTTCATTTGAATTACTTTTTGGCCCAGTAGGTTGTAAACTTCAACTTGATCAATCAAAACTGCCGATTGCAGCGTGAGTTGATTTGTGACAGGGTTTGGATAGTAAGTAAAGTTTGTAAACATTATATCATCAAATCCTAAAGTCATCTCAGCAACTTCTGTCCAGGCGCTATTGGCACCATCACAGATTGAACGTACTTTTATGCTGTACCCTTGTCCTGCTGTGAGGTCAAGTATAGTTTGCGGGGTAGTGTTAACCATTGCCGAACCACTATCAGCGGCGTCATTGGCGTTGACATAAGAGAGTTCCCACTGGGTTTCAATCCCGCCGGCCATCCAAGACACCACAAGCTGCGCTCCGTCTCCATCAAAAGTTACCGCTCCCAAAGTTAAGGCTGTGGGAATTTGACAATCTACAGGGTCAACATCTGATTTCACGTTTACGGTGTAAGCCTCTACTTGACCTAAAGATCTCGGTAGTTCACAGGCATTGGGAACATATTCAGAGTTTCGATCCTCTCCCCTACTTATCACCCGCATTCGCGTCATTCCATTAACTGCTTCTGTCGGGACTTGAATGTCCATTGAAATGACCTTATCATCAAAACCATTAGAGTTGAAAATGGTGCCTACTTCATAGCGTTCATCATCATTGTTAAATTCGCCATCTTGATTCCAATCGATAAATACCGTAAAGGAACTTCTAAGTTCTATCGTATTTCCTTCGATATTAATGGTGTAGGTATCTCCGGCATTAACCTCTGCCACCATGTCGGTAAAATCCTGAAAACCTGGCCCCGAACCACGGCCAAGTTGAAGATTTTTAATAGTGGCGAATTCAACATTCGTAATTGGACGAACCCTTTCAGGATACACCATGCAATAACCACCTTCCAGTTCCGTAATAAATCTGGCCATTACATAAGGTGGAATCGAACTCCGATCCTCTTCAGCACATACAGCCTCCACGTATACCTGATATTCTTCTGCAGATTTTAGACCTGTCAAGGTAACTTGAGGACTGCCTTGCACAGTGACCGATTCTCCTTCTCCTTTTTTAGGGTCAAAACTAATTAGTCTTTCATTTACAGGATCATAACCAATAACTCCTCCATAATAGACAATCCATTCACTTTCACTGCTTCCAGCTTCCCAAGATATTTGGACGCTGTCGTGGCCGACGTTATCTATTTGTATATTGGTAGGACGAGGACAGCTAGTTTCGGTTTTAAAAGTTTGAGGACCGACCCAATAACTTTTATCATCTACGGCACAGACATTTCTTAGATACACATCATAGGTGGTTTCTGAAGTTAGATTTACAAGGGTAGTGTTTGGAAGTCCTTGAACTGTAACGGACGTTCCATCTTCCAAATGGTTAAAACCAGACTCCACGTAAAGCACTTCCCATTGATTTTGACCTGTGGAGGTCCAGCTTAGTTGCGCTTGATTTGTTTCTATATTATCAACCACTACCTCAGCGGAGACTGGGCAGGTCCGTAATACATCAACAAAAATATCGTCCACGTATATCCACGACATAAGTTTATCAGAATGTGCCTGGAATCCAAAATAATAAACACCATCGTTATCTACGCTAAAAATTACCTCACTTGATTGTGGCGTCGTGACTTGAAATTCGTGATCTGCCAGCTCTACGATCATTGCCGAAGAATTTGCAGAGGTCCCATAAGCTACTTTTAGCTTGTCTATATCTTGCTCGCTATTGTTGCCATAAACATAAGAAATTGAATAATCTACGCCAGCCTTTAAATTAATACCTTGGGTAAAATACCATGCATCAACCGGACCATCACCAATACGGGTATATTTATGGCTTAAAACATTACCGTTGAAACCAAAAGTGTTAAGTGAACGAGTTTCCCATCCTTTACCATTATTTGTTTCCAAAGATTCACAATTAGAGATATTTGGCACTGTAACAAATTCAAAGTTCTGAAGGAAAGGCGTGTTGGTAGCTGTACATCTTGTAAAAAACCTAACTGGTCCCGTCCACGCGCTTAGGCCTCCTTCTGCTCCGCAATCAACCCGCACGTAAGCGTCATACTCTGTATTGGGCGTAAGTTGATTTAATGTGATGGGAGAACTCACATTGCTTAAAGTAGGAGTTGTGTTTTCGTCTGGACTTGTTCCGCCGGCTTCAGCAATATAAAAGTCACTGTGATTGGTAATTGTTTCCCAACTGAAGATGCCGCTGGTTGTTGTGATGTTGGAAATAACTGCATTGGTTGGTTCAAGACAAGAAGGTGTTAGTTCTACTTTAAAATCATCTAAGTGATAATCATAATTAGCCGAATTGGAATTATGCCGTAAGGCAATATAGTTTCCTGAACCTGAAAGCGATACCTGATTGAGATCAAAGTAATACGCATTAAAATCATTATTATCAGGATCAATGGTTGCAACGAGTTCAAAAGTACTGACATCGTTGGCATCACTCATCACGCCAACATCGATTGTTCCTGAACGTAATTCCTCTCGTTTCAAGGTAAATTTAACACGCAAATTGGAAATGTCTTCTGCAAATGATGGTGATACTGCGTAGGTAGGTGTACCAGTCTGAGAATAAAATCGTAAAGTATTCGGGTAGCTTGAAGTTTGATAATGTCCACTAATAGATGGGTAAATGTTAATGGCAGTACTATTAAATATGACCGGTCTCTCCCAACATTCTGGGAACCAATAAGTCCCTGATCTATACGCATCAAAGTTTTCTATATATGGCAAACTTGAAACAGCGTCGCATGTCGTGGAAAAACTTATTGGTTCTGACCATTCACTCACGCCGTCTTGGTCACCACAATCAGCACGTGCATAAGCATGATATTCTACACCTGGAATTAAATTATCTATAGTAAATGGAGAACTTACGCTTGTTTCAGTTGGTAAACTGCTTATATTTGGCGCCAGTCTATAAGACCTCATAACATATATATCACCTTGGTCAACATCTGAAGCCCAGCTGAGCTCTGCACTGGTATGCATGACGTTTTCCACTACCAAATCAGTTGGTCTTTTACAAGAAGTTATATTTAAGGTATAAGGCGTCATTTGCGGATACCGATCAGTCGAAATTACAATATAATAGGTGACACCTGATGAAACTGGAAGCTGGTATACATGTAAATTTTCCTCATTTCTGCTCGCATCACCACCAACACTACTCTCAAAGGGACAACCAGTAAATATGAAGAAACCAGTATTTTCTCTATTGTTAATCACGGAAATATCAATAGTGCCATCTTCGGAGGGCGTGTATGCATAAACCACATCATCTCCACGCAAAAAACTTGAGGAAGGATCACCAATCGCACCATCTGCACGTCGCGGTTTATCTGATGAGTCATAGTTGTCTCCATAATCTCCAGTGTTTCCTGTGTGCATAAAAGGCAAGCTGGAGATTACTAATGGGTTTTCACAAACTTCACCTGCTATTTGTGCATTCGTCGTAGTAAAAGAACAGGCGAAAATTACAGCGGTGGCCAAAAGTGTTTTCCACACAACCGTGCACTTAAGAACGCTATCTTTGTTTAATTTTTGCATGATATGATTTTTTAAAGGTTGAAAAAAGTGCAGGTTACACTTACCGGCAGAAGTCAAAGGATCAACTTAGTTTTACAATTCAATTTTTATTATCATGAGTCTTTACTCTATTATTAAAATAATTTTGTGATCTATTTAAAAAATATCCTCATCTCCCTTTTTCATGCCAACGAAGATAAATTAGTATCGGATTTCCTATCCATTGGGGTTTCTCAAACATTACTTTCTCATAATTCTGAAGGATTTCATACCTCCGTTGATTGTAACGTTCATTATATACACTCCCGATTGTAAGCCATTGACATTCAAGTTTGTTTTTAGAGCATTTGGTTTAATTTGAATTAATTGCTGACCCAATAAGCTGTAGACTTCCACCTGCTCTATTGGTGTCTTGGCATGTAGATTCACCTCATGCCCTACCGGATTAGGGTAAAAATTGAAGTCGCTAAAAACTTGATGATCTACCCCTAAGATTAAACCAGCCTCTGCTTCAGTTATCACTACAACATTGAAATCTAATGCTTCCCCATCACCGGCTCCTTCAGACAAAGGAAAGTCGTTCATACTGTTTCGAATTCTGGCTTGGTAGGTACCTGGAACTAAATTTGTTGAGAAGGTGTGCGGCACTTCCGTTACATTTTCACCCAAATTCATATCATCGGTCCATAATATTCGTTCTTCCGCTTCAAAACATCCGTTTTGGTTGGAATCAATCCATAAAGAATAGTAATAGGAGTCGGTATTTCCATCAGGACCACTGCTTAGTGTATACAGGCTTTCCAATCCAGGGTAAATAGTAAGCATAGGATTGGTGACCTCAACATATCCGTCAGTTGACATACGATTAGACGTATATAGGAAATCATAATCTGTATTTCCTTTATCTACTCCTATCCCTGCAATTTGAATTTGTGAAATATAAACATCAGAGTTTGTGGCATCCTCATTATAAGGATCTTCACAATCTGCAAAATCGTCGCAGTCAACACTTATCGTGAAACTCCCAGCAGAAGCGCTCCAGTCATAGGTCCTAATTACGATCGTTTCAGTAGCAGTAGCCGTAAATGCAATCCTTTCCTGCATACCAGCGGAGAAACCATTATCAGCACAAGCAAATTCAATTAAGTTACCACAAGACCCATTATATAGCATGAGCACGGCGTCATAATCATCACCTAAAACAGTAATTATATATTCAGTTCCTTCTTGTACGTTAAGCGAATAGAATACATCAGCTGGTGTACCTGCTGAACAACTCGCACTACCCATACCGCTAAGCGTTGCATCTACTGTAGTTCCAGTAACAGCATCACCACAGGAAAGCGCGATTGCGTTTGAACATGCATCATTGGTTGGATTATAGGCCAGAGCGCCCATAAGATTGGCAACCGAAACGTCGTCAGCTGAAACATCCCTATTTTGACCTTCTGTAATCCAATTATTTGTATTCTCTCCAATACTTGCACAATCAAAACCAACCACGTTATTGCTATCAGTTAGTACGGCTTCCCAACTCCAATTGGCAACGGTGTTCCTATTGATGTTGGCATGTGCCTTGACCGTAGTGCAGGTAACGCAAAACAGTGAAAAAATTAGTAAAATATGTCTCATAATTATAAGGTTTATGCTATGACATCGGAATCAATTGGATATGTCAGCAAGATTTTACAAGAAAACAACTAAAAAGCTGAGGATAATTGGATTGAGACTGAGATTCAACATGGATACTCATTGACAATACAGCGAGTTGAAGAGTTTGGATTATAAAATCCTGAAACAAAAAAAGGCCACCATTTCTGGTAGCCTCACCCTTATATAAACCCTTTATTTCCCTAGCTGATTAATAGCTTTATGAGGTTTACTTTAACACATCGGTGCATTTTAAAAATGTCATCAGGATTTTTTTATGGATTTAAGATTTAGCTGAAAAAGATCATAATACGACATAAAAAAAGAGGCTACCCACAATGGGCAACCTCTAATTACTTTTTGAAGACTAACTCAAAAGAAGACAATGGCTATATATAAGCTTGATTTTAAATATTCAAACTATTGAAGAGCTCTTTCAACCTGTCCTCAGAAGGTCTTGGCGCATCATAAGACACTATATTTCCTTGTGGATCTAAAAGAATAAAGCGCGGAATACCATAAATATAATAGTCCATCAAAAATTGCGATTCGATGGCATTATCAGCTAATAACTGAATGCCGTGTAAATCTTTGTCCTTAATCATGTCGCGCCATTTTTGTTCATCTTTAGGCTGATCGGCAGATATACTCATGAACTTGATATTCTTGTCGGCATATTCCTTTTCAACTTTTTTCAAAAATGGAATTTCATAAATACAGGGTATGCACCATGTTGCCCACACGTCAATATACACATAGCTGCCTCTAAAATCGGCTAAAGAAGACGTGCCGCCATTATAATTGATGTAGTCTTTAAAGTCTGGAGATGGCTTCCCTTTCCCAAGTTTTGCATTGATCTCCAATTGCTCTTGGTGCTGAGCAATCATGCTCTTTTTAAACTCTGCCATATCGGCTTTTTCCTTGGCAACGAAAACAGAATCTAACACCGCGGCTTTTTTATCCAATTCGCTATGAAAATCGTCTAAGAACTTATCGGTAGTTTTGTTGAAATCATCTTCATTCAATCCCAAATACGCCTTATAATCATCACCAAAAAGTCCGCTGACATGTTTTGATTTAAATTTTAAGAAGTTATTTTCTTCTTCTCCATTCCCTTGAAACGTGAGAGTTTCTTTAATTTTATCCGAATCGAAATCAATTTTAAGATCCATGTCATTTTGAAGGTATAAAACGAAAATATTGTTATACACCGCATTGAACATGGCAGGTGACTCGAGTTTTAAGGTATCTCTGAAGTTACCGCTTTCATCCACCTCAATAACAAACGATTTGGAGGTTTCAGGATTATAAAGTCTAAAATTAATACTGTCTTTTACATTCTTAATAGTCCCGTGAACTACTGCATAATCCTTTGGTATTTGGGGTTCTTGCTTACAGGATGCCACCAGAACAAGGATGGCAATTGCGATTAAATTTCTCATATTTTTAAAATTTTATTAATTAATAGCCAGGATTTTGGACTATAGTATTATTACCAATCATCACCTGTGAAGTCATGGGTAGGATAAATTTATTTTCAGAGGTTAAAGTTTCTTTTACAGCGGAAGCATCAAGGTTACCTAAAATATCATATCGCACCACATCAAACCAAGGTTCGCCATTTTCAAAAAACAATTCCAATAGTTTTTCCTGACGGATATCTTCGAGTAAGGTTGCTTGGTCTGAAAGTACTTTATCATCTACGCCAGCACGTTGTCTGATGGTATTTAGGCTTTCCAATGCAACATCAAGATCACCGCCTTCTCTACGGGCTTCAGCTTCGGCATGGATTAAGTAAATTTCACCTAAACGCAAATGGTAGAGTGTATTATTTTGCCCACCAGCAAGGTTTCCAAAAGGATATTTTGCCTGGGTATTTTGACCTTTCGTATCTTCAGAATAAGCAAAGCTAAAACGCGGATCGTATCCTGACCCATTAGCATCCAAAACGCCATCGGCAGCGTCTCCCACTTGTGCATCGGCCAACTTTCTCAGGTTTTCACTGTAAGTAGTTCTGGCAATCAAATCCATTTGAGTTCCTCCTTCTGCTCCGGGACCAGTTAACGGGGCCCAAATAACTTCTGAAGAATTAAAACTATTTGTAAAAATACTGTTATACTCAGCTTCAAGCATATAGCCTTCGCCATTATTGATGGTTTCTTCAGCAAGCAAGGCAGCCTTATCATAATTACCCAAATACAATTCTACTTTTGACAATAGTGCTTTAGCCGCCAAACTTCCAGAGTAGAAGTGTTCAATATACATAGGGCCATTTTCAGCAGCATATTCTAAGTCCGATTGGATAAGATTGTAAACGTCCTGAACTGAATTTCTTGGTTGTGCTGTTAGATTGGTTGCAAATTCGGTTCTTACCACCACGCCATATTCGGAATTTAAGTCATAAAACTGTCCAAAATAGCGCAACAAATTAAAATAGGTAAATGCCCGTTGAAATTTGGCTTCGGAAATCATTTCCATTTTACGTGATTCGGAAATATCAACCGCCTTTCCTGCTTCCAACTCTTCAATCAGAAAATTGCTCAAATTGATGATCTTGTAAAACCCGTTATAAAGATTGGTCAAAAATCTATTTTCAACAGGAACCTCATTGGTGTTATACCCTTTACTTCCTGAGAGACCGCTACTCAAAATACGTCCTTCATTGCCATAACCGGCCAGATATAAAGGAAAGTTGCTCACGTCAAATTCGCGACCAAGGTCATATACGCCATTAAGAATAGCTTGCGCTGAAGCGGCATCTCTGATGGCATTTTCTTCAGTCAATTGATTGATTGGCTTGACGTCATCAATGCTGCAACTGCTGGCCAAAACCACGAGCGACAAACAAAGTATTGATTTAAATATAGTGCTATATGTTTTCATTATATATGTGTTTTTTAGAATTGAACTTGTAGGCCTAATGAGAATGACTTAGACAGTGGGTATGGATCTTCGTTATTGACTTGGTCAATTATGCCTCCTCTTTCTGAAAAAGTTTCTGGGTCCATACCTGGCCACTTGGTCCATGTAATTAAATTAGATCCGGTAAGCATCAATTTTGCATTAGAAACCCCGATATTTTTTAATAATTGAGGATTGAAATCATAGACAAATTGAAGGCTTTTCAAACGCAAATATGAAGTGTCGTACAAATATCTATCAGACGTTCGTCCACTTGCACCTGGATCAAAATAAACTGCTCTTGCAAAACGGGCATCAGGATTCTCTGGCGTCCACGTGTTAAGCGCATACTCGCTATATTTATTTTCTCCCAATTGGTTAAAAGTGCCAAAAGGAATCGGGCTCCAAAGTGATTCTGCACCCACAGAATATTGAAACAAAGCCGTCAAGCTAAAGCTCTTATATCTGAAAGTGTTTGAAATTCCGCCAAAGAAATCTGGCTCTATATCACCGATAATGGCACGGTCATCTGCTGTAATCTTTCCATCACCATTAATATCTTCATACATATAATCTCCTGCTCCGGTTGCAAATTGATCGTATGTACCATCTGGAGAAGCTGCATTTAAAGCATCCACCTCGTCCTGCGATTGGAAAATTTTCACCACTTTATAACCTTTGATAGTTCCTACAGGCTCGCCCTCAACAAAATAATCAAGTTGGAACGGGTTGATATTTGCGCCGTTCAGCTTATCCAAATTATTTCTGTTTATTGAAAAATTAACATTGGCTGACCATAAGAAATCGTCGTTTTTCAGTATGTCTCCACCCAAACTTAATTCGATACCTTTATTGCTGACGTCCACAAAGTTTGCAAAATACGTATCAGCACCCAACTCATAAGGGATTGGCGTATTTACCAAACCGCCTTTGGTTTTTCTGCTGTACACATCAACGCCACCTCTTAATCTTGAATTGAAAAATGCAAAATCCAACCCTAAGTTAATCTCATTGGTTTCTTCCCAACCAATATCCTTATTAGGAAAGGTATTACTTGGCACCACCGCGGAGCTTCCATTATAGATATTATTGGATGCTGTATTGAAAAACTGTAGGTAGGCAAAATCAGATACGTTAGTTGATCCTACGCGTCCTGCACTTGCTCTTAATTTTAAGACGTTAACACTATTGCTTTCTGAAAGAAAACGCTCGTTAGCAATATTCCAACTTGTGGAAAGTGAAGGGAAATAAGCGCGCTTATTACCAGGACCAAATTTTGAAGAGGTATCTGTTCTAAAATTGAAAGTGGCATTATAAAGATTTCTGTAACTGTAAGTCACTCGAGAAAACAGAGAATTTAAACCTGTTTCCATTTGATTACTACTGTAGGCTTGGACAGACTCTGCTGATGTGCCGTTAATAAGAATATCATCATCTGGAAATCCTGCGTAGAACTGACTGTTTCTATCAAAATTTGTACGGTCCCATGCAGCACCCACCAAAATATTAAAATGATTATTGGTAAATGTGAAATCGTAATTGGCCGTCAAATTGGTAGTAACATTTGACACTAAAGTGCTGGATTCACTTAAAAAAGATTCGTTTGGAAAGAAAATGAAATCCGTCTGAGTTACTTTAGGAACAAAAGAACTATTGTCTGTATAAAAAACTGCTGCGTTTACGTCGGCTTTAACCTTTAAATGTTTAACAGGTTCTATTTCGATATACGAATTTCCTATAAAGTTATAATTCTTGTTGTTGGTTTTATTTTGCAAACGCATTAAAGGATTCGGCTCAATGGTTTGAAACCCGTAACTATAATCAGTCTGTCCCATTAATTGACCATTCTCATCATAAACGGGTAAATCTGGTCTAGCACGCGCAATTGACGTATTGACGGTATATTGTCCAAAGAGATCATCTTCACCTGAGTTGGATTCTGTATGACCCAAATTAACAGATCCACCAAACTTAACACGTTTGGACACGTCGGTATCCAAAGACATCCCTAAAGTATATTGTTTTAAGCCATCTTTTACAGTCAATCCGTCTTGGTCGATAAATGATAGACTTAAAGCATAATTGGTCTTTTCAGTACCGCCGTTTACGCTTACGTTGGCTTGATTGGTTACAGCCATACTTCTGAACACTTCCTTATTCCAATCCGTATTGGCATCGCCAAAATAGTCTTCACGCAAACCATCATAACTGACCGTAAACGTATTAAAATCGAGATTGACGTAACCAATATTATCCAAATCGAAAGCAAAGAACGGATCTAATTGTCCCGCATTCATAGCGTTGACACTATTATTAAGGAGTAGGTCATAATAATTGCGATATTGGTTAGCATCCAATACATCTACCGTGTTGATAGGTCGAGCCATAGTGGTTGCCATCGATACATTTACGGTAGCCGCTTGATTACGTTTTCCTTTCTTGGTAGTAATAATGATGACCCCATTGGCCCCCCGAGATCCATAAATAGAAGTTGCAGCAGCATCTTTTAAAACGTTAAAACTTTCAATATCAACAGGGTTAAGCGTTAATAACGGATTGGCACCAGCGATACCATCGATATTAAAAGGCACCCCATCAATAACGTATAAGGGTTGGTTTAAACCTGATGAAGAAAACGGCGATGTCACCCCTCTAATATTCAAACGCACTGGACTTCCAGGACGACCTGAACCTTGAGATACTTGAACGCCTTTAACCAAACCACCAAGCGCACGATCAAAACCTACGCTTCCTGTTGCGGCCTGTACAATGTTTTCAGGTTTAATGGAGGATACCGCACCAGTAACGTCTTCACGTTTCTGTTCGCCATAACCAATTAAAACAACCTCTTCCAATTGGCTGAAATCTTCCTTCATGACCACATCAATGATATTGTCATCACCAATGACAACACGCTGTGTTTCATAACCTAAAGATGAAAACACTAAAACTTCATTTCCAGTATCAATTTTGATGAAATATTCACCATTATAATTGGAGACCACACCTTTTTGAGTGCCTTCAATAACTACGGTTACACCTGCCATAGGCATTCCCATCTGGTCACTGATAATTCCGTTAATTTCTCGTTGCTGTATTTTCTCATTAGCCAAAGTCGGCTCTAAAGGCACACCAGATCTTTTCAAGATAATTTGATTGCCCAATATTTGATAGGTCATTCCTTTATCCTGAAATACGGTAGCTAAAAGTTCTAACACCCGAAGCTGATCGGCATTGACAGAAATTTTTTGACGAAAATCCAAATCTTTATTATTATAGAAAAAATGCAACCCGGTCTGACTTTCAATCTGCTGGAAAATTTGTACCATGGAGACATCCACTTCGTTTAAAGTTACTTTTTGGTTTTGACCATAACTGTTGGAGGCATTGACCTGCAACAGACTGATACATAAAAAGAGAAGGGTAAATTTCATCTTAAGATGGGATTGGTTCAAAATGCACGTAAGTACATTTCTAATTCGTTGTTTTTTCATAAGTTTACATCGATTTAATTGGTTAACAAACGGTTGAATCACTATTTAATACTGAGGAAGGTGTTGGCGCATCTTCCTTTTTTTATCCCTGCGAAGGCAGGGATCTATTTTTACTTTGGTTCTGTAATCGTCACCACACCATTTTTTATGGTATAGTCAAATTCTATATAAGTTTGAAATGTTTTTAACACCTGATCAAAACTTTCATCTTTGAAGGTGCCGGTAATATTGACATCATTAAGTTCTTTATAGTTATTCTTAATGGTGACATTGTACTTACGCTCCAGTTTATTTTTGATGACTGCAAATGAATCATCCACAAAAATCAATTGGCCCTGAACCCAAGCAATATATTTGTCAACTGATACGGCTTTAATCTCCAATTCATCTTGGCCAAAAAACACTTTTTGATTTGGACTCATAAGCAGCGGACTTTGAGCTTGAAGTTTATTATGTGCCGCCACTTGTCCTTCCACCAATACAGCATAAGACTTATCATCATCGGTATAAGAAGTGATATTAAATGTTGTCCCCAAAACCTCAATATCCATATCATGGGTTTCTACGATAAATGGATGGGCCTCATTTTTAGCGACTTCAAAATAGGCCTCCCCATTCAGATACACAGTACGCTGGTTTTCGCTTTCTATAAAATGAACAGGATATTTCAATTCAGACCCTGCATTCAACATGACTTTGGTTCCGTCTGACAATACAAGTCCAAAAGTTTTTCCGTAAGGCACCTTCAAGGTATTGTAACGCAACTCGGTCATAGCGCTATCCGAAGATGAATAAATTAATTGCTGTTGATTTAGTTGCGTCACCCTTTGTCCAGCAGCATTATTAATGACCATGCTCTGCCCTTCTTCGACAATTTGAGTCGTTCCATCTTCCAATTGCAAGACTATCTGGGGAACATCCGGAAGATAGACGTTCTGAGTACCGCCTTTATAAACACCATAGCCTATAAGGGAAATGCCAATAAAGACAGCGGCATATTTCAAAACGTTCAGAAGTCGACCAGCACTTGAACCTTTAGTATCATGAAGTTGTTCTAAAACATGTTGAAATGATTTATCAGTATTTATCTTGGTATTTAAGCCATTCAATTCATGGTTAATGCGCACATATTCCTTGAATTTTTGCTCATTCTTAGGCTTCTGAATCCACACCTTCAAACGGTCCAACTCATCATCCGAAATAGAATCGTTTAAATATTTAATTATAATCTTTTTCAAAATATGCTTTCCTTATTTACATCTATGATGCACTAAAAATGATTTACCCTTATTAATTTGAAATAATTTTTTGAATTATCCTTAACTTCATCGCAAATTTCAGAGAGTCCACAATGGATGACACCACTTTAATAGCACAAATTAAGGAAGGCAACAAACTAGCATTCAAACAGTTTTTTGATCGCTATTACCAATCATTATATCTATACCTTATTAATTTTACTTCGGATAGCCATGCGGCAGAAGATCTGGCCCAGTTGGTTTTTGTGGATTTTTGGAATAAACGCAACACCATTCAAATCCATTCGTCGCCCAAAAGTTATTTGTATAAGATGGGATACAATCAATTTCTAACCAGTTTGCGAAAAAAAAAGAAGGAAGCATCAATTTTGGAACAGCTTAAATACGAGGCACTTCAAACCATAACCACTCCTACTGAAGCAGAATTGGAACAGAAAAACCAACGACTCTGGCGCGTTATTGATCAATTACCAGAGCGTTGCCAAGAGGTTCTAAAACTTAAAATGGAGGGACTAAAGTATCGAGAAATCGCAGATGCCCTCGGCCTTTCCGTGAAAACCGTGGAGTCCCAAATGCGAGTGACTTTTATAAAAATAAGAGAAGACTATAAGGAGGATTTGTTGCTGTTTTTGTTGATGATGGAGTGATCGGATTTGTGACGAGTGGGGCTCTTGTTGGTGGAAGACACCAATGTAGAAAATAATGCTTAGGTGATATTTTGTATATAACATATTTCTAAAATTTTGACACGAACATCTCATACATAGTAGATGTATGACTAAAAATATAAACACCAAGAATTTTCGGTTTTTACAGTCATCATTTAATCAATATTTTTTATTACCTGAGCCAATAAATTTATTAGAGTATGGATGGGACTTATTTTGGGTAAAATTATCGTCATCGCATATTTTAATGTGGCTAAAAAAAGAAACACTCTAGCTTTTTTGCCAAAGTGTTCTTCAGACTAACTCAAACTCCTGAGTTTTGTGGTAGGGATTGCTTATTGGGAGGCAATTGTAACCACTATTCAACCTTGCTGGTTAAGATTATCGTATAAGCCTCATTAGGTTTAATATCTTGATTATAGATCAACAAAAAGTTTTCATCGAATGCAACATCCAAGTGTTGTTTATTTTCAAAAATGCCAGGGTTAAAGATACGTTGAGGTAAAAAATAAGCCAAAGGAATATCTTTCACATGCTCTTCTTTAAATCCTTTTCCTTTAGCTTTGTCAATTGAGAAGTTGTCTTCAGTTGTTAAAGTTATGGTGTAATTGTCTCCTTTATTTTCGAATTTAAAATGATACCCAGGAGAATCCAAAATACTTTTACTTCTAACATTCCACGCCGGGTCACCATAATAAACAACCACATCCCTATCGAAGCTAAAACCAATATCGTCCATTGTGAGATTGTCAGGTTGAAGCTCTGCCATTTTTTTAGCAATATCGTTTCGAGCGGCATCTCCAAAAGTTTTAAAATTAGGTATAACATCAAGATAGCGTGGATCTTTACGGTATTCTTGGGTTAACATATCTTGTCTATTTAAAAAAGCCGCTTCTGCCAATGTATGTTTCCCTGGATTCGCCAAAAAATACTTCAATGCTCCCCAACCGTTTCTTCCATACCAAGTAGATACGACATATCCAATCATCGCGGTTGATCCGCCCGACGATAGAAATGCTGCCGCCATAGATTGGTCAGAATTATTCATATCCGCAATAAGACAATTGCCTACCGGAAAAAAAACGCGTGGCTTGTTTGTGCTTACAATAGCCTCTGGCTCTTTGTATTTCGCATAAAGTTGGCCATTTTTTGCAACAAGATTACCTACCGAATAGGGCATCTCGAGATTATATTGAGTGGCATGAGAAGCAGTGATGATTAAATCGGGATCGATCTCCTCCCACTTTTTATGAAAAATCGAAAGCAGATCGCCGAGGGTATCCGTTTTATATATAGCCACAGGGTCTTGAGGGTTCGTTTTCTCTCCCCATCGTCCTCTTACGTGATCATCAATCCAGGCAAATTTATCGAACCACTCTCCGCTGCTCACTTCTGTTATACTCGATAGAGCCGATTTTATTATAAATGGTTCGGCACTTTGGCGTATTGTTCTGAGGGCATCCTCTGGCGAATATCCCGTGATAACACCCCAAATATAGTCATCGTATCTATCATCATCAATGGTGCGAGACATCCGATTTCCTTCAATCACAAAATCTCTATTTATATTTTTCGGCTTTTCAATAACAGCGAGATAGCGCGGTCGCAAGTTTCGTAATGAAGGCAGCAATTGATTTAAAGAATCTTGATAGCTTATAACCACTGCATCTGGATGAAGTTTTTGTAATTCATCAACGACCTTTAACCATTCCGCGTCATTCTTAACTGCTTCACTTGCGGCTATAACATAGTTTGTCGCTTTGTGTTGGGCTTGTAAGATCATTGTGAGCATCACAAACATTAATGGAAATAGCTTTTTCATAGTAGAAGTGAGTTTTTATAAATAAGGTTTATTTGTATTATTGCTCCTGACAACTTCTAATATTGATCTTATTCCATTTTTCATAATAAGTATAAATATTTAACTCGTTAAATAGTTCTATGGATTAGGATCAGAAGGCCGTGGAAGGTCACTGTAGTGCCTGGAGTTATTAAATCAAAGTCATTTTTGACTTTTCAGATTCCAGGCAACTTACTCAAGCTTTGAGAAGTCTTTAAATTTGATGGGCGAGTCATTTTTGAATCTATAATATTACCCTGAGGATCGATAAGGATAAAACGAGGTATTAAGTCTATCATATAATTCTTACGAAATGTAGTATCATTCCCAATATGTAAAACAAAACCTTTCATATTTTCTTTCTCTACCTTCTCTCTCCAATCATTCATATTCTCATCTATGGAAACACTCACAAAATTAATTTTTCTTCCTTCGAACTGTTCCTCTAATTTTTTTAGTACAGGATATTCCTTTAAACAAGGAACGCACCAAGTAGCCCATACATCAATATAAAGATATTTTCCATAAAAATCTGAAAGTTGAAAACTATTGCCATCGATACTAGTAAATTTAAAATCAGGAGCAGGATTTCCTTTCTCTAGTTTTGAATACTCATTATACATCTTTTGGAATTCGCTTATTTTACTCCGATCCTCAACCTTTAAGTTATAAAAAGGGAGCATCTCATCGATACCTGCTATACCATTATCTCTAACATAATAAAATATGAAAGAGTGTGTAAGATACTCTGCCAAACGTGCTCCTTCAATGTTATCATCTACATAAGTTAGTTGGCTCCTCAACTTGCTAATAGGCTTGTTGTCAAGACTGTTTCTGTTTGCAAGCATTTGAACCCATTTTTTGAAAGATTGCCTGTACTCGAAAAGTTCACTCAGTGTTGAATCTTCTTGCATTTTTTCTACTAAAGTATTATAATAATCATCACTAGGGGAGTGGTCTATTCCATGGTATCTTGAATAATAAAGTGAATAATCGAGCAACATATTGTTGACTATGAAATCCATTCTCCTCTTTTCAATCTTTATAAAATTGTCTGGTAAAGAGAGTGTATCAAAATGCATTTTTAACAAGCCTGAGAGCTTTCCCCATTGATTTAAAAACTTTTCTTCCTGCATTTTATAATCTACATTTAAACGTGGTATGTAATTATTAAGATAGTTATTTATTTTTGCCATGTCTCCTGTAAAGCTATATTCGCCATTTTCATCTCTATAAAGACTAAGCTCTTTTCCTGGTTCAAGATATGTAGAGCGAATTTCTCGCGGTCCATATATAGATGCATATCCAGAGCCAGAGACTCCAGATATATTTAACTTAGCTATTCCCTGACTATCCAGTGACACCCTATAAGATGAATCCTTAAAAAAAACACTTACCGACCTGCTACTCCCATGCTGTCCCATATTAATATTGAGTATGATATCAGTGTTTTTGTTCAATCCGTCTTGAAAGCGCGATTTCTTACAGGATGCAGTGAGCAATAGCAACATACCAATCAATGCAATCAAGTTTATTATTGATACTTTATGAGCCATATTTTGCATAATTATAATCCATATCTAAAATTCTTCCAAATCCGTCGAATACCTTTTCCGATTCTTTTTCAATGGTCCCCACACTTTCATTGAATTTATACATATATATCTTACCTTCTCCAGTATTATCATTATGTGTAGAAAGTATCAGTATTTTGTTGTCGTAGGGATGACTTGTAATATATCTATCTACCAATGGTTTGAAAATCTTCATATTTGTTATTCTTTCATCAATTGGGACGCTATGAGCCTTATTGCCTGTGTTGCTACCTGCATAATCATAGAGATATATATCCTTATCTGTTGCATAGAAGAACACGTTTCCTCGTTCTCCTATCGCATAATACTTGGCATTAGCCAACTCAGGAATGTTGTCTGCACTGTACATGGCAACATCAAAATTATTCTTAACATCAAAATTGAGAACATAGAGGGAGAGCTCTTGAGTGTCCCAGTCTTCCATTAGACCATAGTCGTAATGCTTGAAACCTGTATCCATATAGAGTAGTTTTGCTCCCATATTGTTCCAATCAAACTTTCTTCCTACTGCCTCAGGTAAAGGAGTAGCGGTAAGGTATGGATTCTGTATTCCCAAAAACCGACCATTCAACTCATCGTATATCATTCCTTTAAAAGTCCACAATTGCTTTGGTCCCCATTTGGAGGCACGATAAGTTTCTCCATCTTTGAGTATTGGCTCTGTGTAGCCTTCTCCTAGAAGTTCGTTAATGTAGTATCTTCCATCTGAAATAATAACCTCATTCCCTCGTCCAAGACACCAATAGTAGTCGAAATAGAAATAATTTTCGGGTTGCAAAGGCTTTTCGTCGAACATCAAGGTAGAAAGATCATAAGTTTTCTGCATAGTAGTAGCTGAGAGCCTAACCCCACCTTCATCCGTAAGTATAACAACATACTGATAACGGCCCAATGCAAAATAATTCGAAATTTTTAGGCCATGTCCCTGAAGAGGTTCTCCATTTACAGATTCGTATAGATTGCGAAGAATAATATCTTCTTGATGCCGCTCTGAAAAGTAGGGAGACATTATTAAATCAAAATCCGTTTTACCGTCTTTTTCTTGTAAAACCATCCAACCTTCTGATATCACTCCCTGCACCATCAAGTCAATAGTTTTATATTCACTCACGTTTGTAAGTTTGTTGGTAGTCGTGAATACTAAAGTATATGACCCAGGAACCTCAACTACTTCATAAGAGAGCTCTTTTGTATCAGAAATAGATTTTTTTAGTTTGTTTCCTATTTCATTCGACCACAGCCTCCAGCTATAAGTATAATCGTCTTCTGCCATTCCATCAAGATCAATCTCAACAGGAACTGTTAGAGTATTGAACTGAGTAACATATACAGTATCTTGTGCTGTAATCGTAACATTAGAAAGTTGAGAGTAGTCATAGTTACCTGTATCATTATAGCAGGAGTTAATAGCGATTATCATGACTACACTCAATAAAAAAATAAATATTTTTTTCATCATAAGAGTGTTTTTATATTATTAATTTGAATTTAAAAGGTCACCAAAAGACCATTTTCATCTGTGAGAAAATCTCCAGGATGCTCTTTGTTGTATTCATATAGAGCTTTGTTGAGCTCTCCTATGTAATAGATCAATTCTTGAGCATTCCATTCACTATAATTAGTTCCCTTTCCAGTAACCTTAATAACAAATTCATGCTTTACTCTGCTATATTCATTGAAGGGCCAGTCAGAAGGTTCAATGAGTTTACTGGTAAGTATAATTTTATATGTTGATTTATCTATAGGACTTGAGGCAAAGTTCGCGTTCTCACTGAGTTTAAAAGCTATTACCAAAGACTCATCCTCGAGGTTCGATGTTTTTTTTACGTTGACTCTCAGTTTTCCTGTTATTGAATCTGCCTGAATAACAGATTGCCCAATAATAAAATTATCATTTTCCTTTGCAGTAGTCTTTTCTTTGTCAATTTCAACTCCAACTTCTCGGTCCACTGGAGAGGTAAGCCCTATCAATTGAATTGGTATATCTATAACATCTTCACTTACACCTGGATGCAAAGCAAAGGAATATGTAACACTGTCTTGTTCTGCAATATTGTATATAAACCTTACTGTAGAAAGAGATTCATCGTATTCTAAATACTTATTGTTACAGCCACTTAAAGCAATTAACAATAACAACACACCAAATATTTTATTAATTTGTTTCATATTCATCTTTTTAATTTCTGGTACCATAATCATTTTCTTGATCCGGAATTGGGAGTGTATAATAGCTTTTGGCAAATGGTACTATCGTATTTGGAATAATATCCATATCAGTCCTTTTACAGTAGAAAAACCATTGTCCTTCACCTACAAACTCTTTTCGATACTCTTTGGCGATTTCATTTTGCAAAACTTTGTCTGTTACTTCAATTTGTAAATCATAGCCAGAATCAAAACCCCTATGCTGTCTCAGCGTATTAAAATAATTTAATGCTTCTTCTTTTGCTGGTGCACATTCACTTGCAATAAGGTACATTTCACTGATACTTAGAAGTGGTTGACGGTTTTTGTATTCAGTAGGCATTGTGCGGAATTGCCACAACTTTGTGCTTCCATAGAAGTTTTCTTTTTGGGTCTCAAAGTAGTATGTATATCTCCAGTCAAAGCCCCCATACCTATCAGTTTCAAAAATATCGTTTAGAACAGAGGGTTTGATAACAAGAAGATTAGATTTATCCTCTGACTGTCCCTCCCTCAAATATTTACCGGTAAGTTCGTCTATCTTTGAATTGTTGAGCATAAAAATTCCTTCAGTTACAAAAATGCCGTCTCTTGTCTCTCTGGTAGGTGTGGTTACTTTTGTCCGTGCAACCCAAGGAAATTTCCCAGAATTTATTATCTCCATGGCATTTTGATATGCATTAGATTTATCGTTCTTGAAGAGATATGCACGAGCGAGAAGAGCTCGTACTGCATAATAATTTAAATGAAATTCTCTGTTCCCCAAGAAAGTGGTGTTCTCTACCTCTCCTTTGATAGGATCGTTGATTAATAGTGACGCTGCCTCTTGAAGATCAGCAATAATTAAATTAATTGTTTCTGATACTGTCGAAAACGGAGTTACTTCTTTTGAGATACTTTTCACATAAGGTATTGACTCTTCATTAGCACCTGTTGCATAGCTCCCTCCAAATATTCGTAACAGATCGAAGTGCAAAAATGCACGTAGAGCAAGAGCCTCAGCCTTATATATTCTCTCCTCTTCCTCCAGCAATATTCCTTTGTGATCTTCAAGTCCTTTTAAAAGGATGTTGGTGTTTGCAATTGTATTGTACATCTTGCTCCACACATTTTCTATAACAGATACACTGTTTATATTATCATAATTAAATCGATTAAAAGAATAATACTTCCCAGTTTCCTGAGTCCAAACATATTGCTGCCCCAAAGCATCCATCATACCATACGTAAGGTTTGCACCGTAAAGATCTTCCGAACATAAAGATGTATATACTCCGGTTAACTGATCTTTGAAGCCATATTTATTACTGAACAAATCATCATATTTAACCTCAGATTTTGGACTCACAGATAACGCATCTTCACACGATGCGTTTATCAAGCATATTGCAAATATGCCGAGTATAAATTTTATTTTTTTTATTTTCATAATTTATCTTCTATTAAAAGGTTGCCTGAATTGAAATTGAGTAAGTTCGCGCAAAAGGATAATCAAGTCCTCTCTCTATTTTAACGCTGGAAGCCCTGAAAACATCGTTCATATAAAAGCTCGTTTTAAGTTGTTTTAGTTTTAGTATTGAAAGTAAGGACGAGTGTTTAAAATCGTAGCCTATATTAATAGTTGACAATCTCAATTCGTTTAGATCCTGTACAAAACGTGAACTGGGTCTAGTGGTTTTATTACTATCATAGGAGAATGCAACAATGTCGCCGGGTTTTTTCCATACAGAATCGTAGATTCTTTTATCTACATTCAGAGGCAAATAGGCATTTTCTACTCTATCGACAAGGGTTTGGTTATAAATTTGTCCTCCAAATTGAAAGTTGAATGACATATTAATAAAAGCTCCCTTGAAATCTGCATTCAATCCAAAATTCCCATTGAAAGAGGGTATTGATTCTCCAGATACAACCTGGTCTTGCGCTCTCCACTCGGTAGTTATATCTCCCTCTTTAGTCAGGAAAAGCTCTTCTCCCGAGGCAGGATCAATGCCCAAAGAACGTACAGCCCAGATCGCATTCAAAGACTGCCCTTCTTCAAAACGGAGTAAAGGTCTATTGGCAGCTGAACCACTTCCAGTGGTTAAATTATCGTCATTGGTATCATTAAAACTTTTTAGGGCATTTGATATTTTGTCAATTTTATTTTTGTTTCCAGCAATAGAGAAAAACGTACTTAGATTTCGGTCGTTCTTAGGGTCTGATATCAGACGTCCATTAATTCTCAACTCCACACCTCTATTTTGAGTGCTTCCCAAATTTTCTTTATAGGTGAGAAACCCCATTGAAGGAGGAATGGTAAGATCCAACAGCTGATCTTTCGTTTTCTGGATATAGTAATCAAAACTGATGCTAAGCCTTCCCCATAAATTGGCATCGAAACCCACGTTATAATCCATTGTCTTCTGCCATCTCAGGTCATCATTAGGTAGATTGAACAAATAAGATCCAACCCAATTGTCATATGCTTGGGACTGATAGTATCCAAAAGTGGCTAATGACTGATAAGAGTTGAAATTCTGAGAACCTGTGTATCCGGTTGAGGCTCTAGCCTTAAATTGTTTTAACCAATCAAAATTCTCCATAAATTTTTCATTATGTAGATTCCAGCCTGCACCTGCTGACCAGAAATGTCCCCAGCGATTTTCTTTACCAAACATAGAAGATGCAGAAGCTCGATATGAGAAATCAGCCAAATAGCGGTTATCATACGAGTAGTTTGCAGCCGAAAGCACCCCAATCTCTCTACTTATACTTTCGTTTCCGCTAGGTCGGGAATTCAAAGGATACTCTCTGCCTGAGGCAATAAAATCAAGACGGTCGGTAGGAAAACCAATCACTGAAAAACCCACATTTTCCGATGAGTTTTGCTGAGCATTTATACCTGCATTAACAAAAAGCTGATGTTTTCCTTTTCGATGTGAATAATGTGTATTTAAGTCAAAACGGATATTTGAATTCTCTCCTAAAGATTTATCGTAAGAGCCCCTTTCGAAAAAACGATTCTCGTCCCAATTTGCAAACCGGGTATGAGATGCAGGATAAAAATCATCACGTGTATTCTGAGTTCTCGAAAGACCAAGACGACCTACCAATTTCAGAGCTTCCATCGCCTGCCATTCAATATATAAGTTATTGGTAAGTCCGGTGTATTCACTGAAATTCTTTGTACCAATCTGCGCGTTCCACATTGGATTGCCAATCGGGGTCTCCATTAGCCCACCTCCCCCTACAACGCCTAAGATCCGTTTGAGCTGTCCGTTTTCTTCATATGGACTCCAATAAGGATTTAATCGTGTGTACTCTGAAAAGGAGCCATATGGCGAATCATCACCTCTATTCAGAGAGACACTAAACAGATTTCTAAACATAAGATTCTTATAACGATAAGAAAAAGAAAAACTACCAGTAAACGTCTTACGCTCAGACCTTTTCATAACACCTTTAATATCGTTATAAAACAGATCGACACCATAACGCACATATTCATCACCGCCTTCAACATATGCAGAATGACGATGACCTACTCCTAATTGAAGGGGTTTTGAAGGCCAGTGAGTATCCACTCCTCGAGCAATATCAGCCCGTATATTATTAAGGTGCTGTTCCCAATAGTAGGCGTACTCATGATGATAATCATAGTCGGGAGTCATAATGTCTCTCTCTAATATATATTTTTCCTGAGCATTAGTAAGATTATATCCAGTTAGGTCTGGAACCGTAATATTTAAATCACCTTTGTAGGATACTCTCAGTTGTCCAGGTTTAGGTTTATGAGTTTCGATAACAACTACTCCATTTGAAGCTCTTGATCCGTAGATTGCCTTCGCAGCAGCATCTTTTAGCAAAACAACGGTCTCCACTCTGTTCATGTCCATATCAAAAACGGTAGAAATATCGGTTTCAAATCCATCCAAGATAAAAAGTGGTTGGTTTGGATTCCCTTGGTAAGTCCCTTTGAAATCAGGAAGTCCTTGTTGACCCCGAATTTGCACATCGGGCATACGGTTTGGGTTTGAGCCGAAATCTATGTTATCCTGAATTCTAAAGGAAGGGTCAATATTCTTTAGGTTCTGAAGCAAATTCTGATTCCCACTTTTCATAAGTTCCTCTCTTTTAATCACGGTAGTGGATCCGGTAAAGCTTTCAGCTCTTCTTTCAAAGATACCTGTTATCACAACTTCATCCATTTCTTCAGTACTCGCTTTCATTACGATAGACAGCTGCGTATTGTCTTTGATAAGCACTTCTTTAGTAACCATTCCAATATAAGAAAACACTAATATGATTTCATCCTGCACACCCAAAGTCCACTCAAAATCACCATCAATATCAGTCATAGTTCCCTTACGACTACCTTTTAACAATACATTTACACCACTTAGAGGAGCGCCATTTTCATCTGTAACTTTCCCCTTAATAATTTGTTGCATAGTGATCTCATTAACACGATCATCTTCTTGAGTTACTCTCTCAATTACGATAACATTTCTACCTCCATCACCAAACCTAAAATACCCCTCTGGAAGACTAATTTCCAAAAGCTTGTTGGCTTTGATCTTACCCTTTCTAACCTTCACCTTGGGTAAGCCATCAAATATCCCAATCTGGTATAAAAAAGTATAATCCGTTTGATCAATGATTTCGTCAAAAACCTGATCTACAGTAAGTTCTTTATCTGTATCAAACCGGATGATTGCATTTTGAGATAGTAAATCAACCGATGAAAAGCTAAACACGGTTGTGCAAAACAATAAGAGAAATAGTCTCATAAGTGATAGGAGCATCGTTTTCCGCAGGTTAGGGAAACCGTCAGTTAAATTAATTTTCATAAATTTACTTGATTTTGGTTAGTTACTAATTAATCATTTTCTACTAAAGGGGGAGGAAGCAGTGTACTTTGGACGGTAGTTGCTTTTATTCCCCTAATTTTTATTTAATAAGGATTGCATCTTTAGTGATTTCATAAGCATTAATTACTTTAAGGTTTTTTATGGTCGATAAAATATCTTCAAGCTCTTGTTCCTTGCTCAACACCCCCTTGAATCTAATTTTCTCTAGATCTTTATTGGCAAACGCAATATCCACATCATACCATCTTGATAAGACTATCATGATGTCTTTAAGCGACTTTTCCTTGAAGCTAAATAGGCCTTGGCGCCAAGCTGTTTCCATATTCACATCGGCATTCACAACGACCATGCTTGAATTCGGAGAATTAATAGATTGCTGCCCTGGTTTCAAAACCGTGTTGTCATGCGCGCCATTTACCATCACCTTTCCTTCCACTAAGGTGGTGTAAATGTCCGATTCGTCCTTATAAGCCTTGATATTAAATTGCGTACCCAAAACTTCTACAGTTTGCATTTCCGATTGCACTATGAAGGCATCGCCGTTGTGATTGGTGCTCGGAGACACTTCAAAATAGCCTTCTCCATAAACCAAGGTCACCTCTCGCGTTTTTCCCTTTGCAAAGGCAACCGGATATTTTAACTGCGACTCGGAGTTGAGCCACACCTTGGTGCCGTCGGCCAACTGAATAAAGAATTGCCCGCCTCTCGGAATGGTCAATACATTATACACCGGTTCGGCAGAGCTCTCATCATCAACATCATCATCATTGTAAACAAGAGCCTCTCCATCGCTGTTGGCATAGGCTGTTTTGTAGGAAGTATTCTTGTTTAACACAACCTCAGAACCGTCTTCCAACGTTAAAGTAGCTTTATCAGTTCCAATTTCTATGGTGCTTTTAACCATATTTATCGGTGGATTAGACCCCTCCCCGTTCGTAACAAACAATTGATCCTTAAATAAATATCCAATGCCAAGCATCACCAATAACACCGCAGCATAGCTTGAAACTCGATAAAAAGTTTTTAATCTAATCACCTTTTTCTCTTTTGAGATCAATTCTAACAACTGCTTTTTGGATGTATCGGTATCAAATTTCAAAACATTGGCATCTATAAGATGATTGGTTTTAATGTAACTTTTAAAAATTTCCAGATGGGCCTCATCCTTCAACCAAAAATCCAAAGTCTCCAATTCAGATGGAGAGGCTTCCTTGTTTAGATATTTTACGATGATATTTTCTATGACAGGTGTCAACATTAGTTTATTCGATTTATAACTATTACGTTATACTTTTGCTCAACCCTAACTTTTCTTTAACTTTTTTTATACATTGTGACAATTTTCATATTAAACACGTGGAACCCACAATGGAAATGGATTTTTCCGACAATTTTATTTTAGTTGAGGCACTCAGGAATGGGAATGAACACGCTTATTCATTTTTGATGGATACTTACCATCATCAACTTTGTGTTTATGCCTATGGACTAACCCGCGATTATGATCAAGCAGAAGATATTGTCCAGAATGTATTGGTGCGCATTTGGAGAAAACGCCACAACCTAAAAACTGATTTCTCTTTTAAAAGTTATCTCTATAGATCCGTTTACAACGAGTTTATCGATCACTATAGGAAACAAAAAAAAAGTCTTAACACTTGAGAAAATTCATATAGAAGCCTTGAGTCATTTCGTAGAATATGAAGATGACAACGATCTGGAGCGACTAATAACTATCGTAAAAAATGAGATTCAGAACTTACCTCCAAAATGTAAAAAAACATTCTTGCTAAGTAAAGAGGAAGGCTTAACAAATATTGAAATTGCTGAGTTTTTAAATGTCTCCGTCAAATCAGTAGAAGCACATATAACCAAGGCCTTCTCTATCCTTCGATCAAAAATTGGAAGCAGAACAGACGCTATCCTTTTTCTATTATTCCATACGTGAAACACATCACATCGTGTGGACTAACCCATACAATTGAACCTTAACATTCAGAATGCCATATGTTAACACTCTCACAAATGTGAAATTTTTAAGAGAATTAGGGCTATAAATCCTTATGTTCTATGGTTAACCCAAAAAATTATTTACAATGAAAACAACCCTAGAACGAGCTAGACAGAAAACAAACGAAAATAATATTGACGTGTTACAAGCCATTATAGAAAAGAACTATGATGCGCGACAAGGCTACAGAAAAGCGATGATGGATGTACAGGATCCTGAATTAAAAAACTTTATGCAGCAACAAGCACGTCAGCGCAGTAACTTTACGAACGAAATTGATCAACAGATTAGGAATTTAGGTGACACGCCAATAGAAAATGGCAGTATGGCAGCAACCTTACATCGTACCTGGATTGATATTAAGACTCGTGTTGCCAGTAATGCTGATGAAACTATTATTGAAGAGGTCATTCGGGGTGAGAAAGCTAAAGTCAAAGAGTACAAAGATGCTCTAAAAAACAACTTATTGGCACCACAGACCCATAATCTGTTGCAATCTCAATTAAAAGCGATCAAAAACACGCTACAAGATGTAAAGCACTTTAATGCCAATTAATCTTTCCAAGATCATAAAATTTTACAACTTCCAAATTGGAGGTTTTTTTATGCCTAATCGCTTCATAGTAATACACACATTCTGGACAATTTTCATAAAACTCAATCGGTGTTTCTGAATTCTAAAAAGCGTATAAAAGACCTACAGCCTAAAATAGGATAGGCAATATATTTGATCAATATCTTCAAAACAGTCTTCTGTGGTGACATGATTAGACCAGCATTAACACTCTTTAAGAAAACTAATTCGCAACGTTAATCCTATGCTAAATAAGATTTCTTTAAGATAATTTTAGATCTGATAATTGTAATTTAGAGATGAACTTAAAAATTATAGAATCATGAAAACCTCATTAGAAGAAGCTAGAGAACAATCACATAAAGATACCGTTAATGTTTTACAAGGTATCATTGAAAAGAATTACGACGCCGAAAAAGGCTATAAAAAAGCGATGCAGGATGCTGAAAATCCAGCGTTGAAAAATTTTCTAAAGCAACAGGCTGTACAACGTAGTAACTTTGCTACGGCTATTGATAAAGAATTGCGCGATTTGGGCGAAGCGCCTAAAGAAAGCGGAAGCGTTACCGGATCTTTACACCGTGCCTGGATTGACATTAAAAGCTCTGTGGCCGGAAACGACGACGAAGCTGTGTTGGAAGAAGTGATTCGCGGAGAAAAAGCAAGTGTTGATGAATATGAAGATGTCATGAAGAAAAACACGTTAGCTCCAAAAATCCAAAACGTTCTACAATCGCAATTAAGAGATATACAAGGAACGCTTAACCGCGTCAAAACCCTTGAAGATATTTCATAATCACAAATTGAAATAGATCATTGAAAAAACCTCCATCAGGGGGTTTTTTTATACCTATAAGTAACACCGTCCAAATAACAATCTGCTTACCAGCTCCCACCTCCACCGCCGCCAAATCCACCTCCGGACGAACCACCGCCTCCCGAAGACCCACTGCTGCTTGGCGAACTGACCATGGTCGATTTTGCCGAAGACATCGTATTAGCAAAAGAATTGGAAAAACTGTTCATGGTTAAAGGCACTGTTGAGGTTGAACTATACCATTGTGGTGGTGGCACATTTAAGGCATCAAACTTATTGGCCCATTTATCAAACAGCCCAAATGCCAAGGCGTAGCCCATAGTCGTTTCAAAATAGGAAGGATCTTCCGCAATCAACATCCTCAACTTATTTAGTTCAGCCACTTTTATAAATTGCTTAAACCCTTTCAATTCGGAGAAGGCTGTATTTCCTTTCACGTTCTTTTTTATCATGAATTTATTCATAAAGAGTAAGAACATAATCAGAATGATCACAGCAAACATGGCAATAAAACCCCAAACAAATAATAGCAATGGCGCCAATCCTAAAACCAGTAAAACAAGCACCACGTAAGTGATGATCTGTACGCGCTTGGCTCCTCCATCGTAGTACGGTTTTGCAGCTTTCTTTAAAGAACTGCGTGCACTGCTCATTTTGGTGTAGAATTTATTCTTCAGACTGCTAATGAGTACTTCGGTTTCATTTGGAACAATGGACGTTCCAAACAATCCATCAAAAATGGTTCTTTCATAACTCGTGGCATCCTCGGACAGTGGTTTTAAGGCAATCAGTTTGGTATCAGATGATGAGAACCAACCTTTTTTAGGAATCTCTTCTATTCTTAAAATTCCTTTTGAACCCCAATAGGGGATCAAGGCAATTAAATCAGAAATATCATCGGCATCATTGATCAGAAACCCAGCCATAGCAGGATCCATCCCTTCCGGTGGAAAATAGCTGGTAATGCTCACTACTTTATCGTCCTTACCGTAACGCAACCAAGTCATGTAAAATCCACCTAGCAACACAGCCAAAACAAACACCCATCCGTAATCGGTCCAAAACGGCCAGAATGGTTTAATTTCGGCAATGGCGTTTGGTGGTAAATTAATTAAGATGGTCACACTTTGACCTTGATGGGACTTAAAAGTAGGTAGACTTTTACCTTCAACTATAGCGTTGGAAACAACAAAATCAATGTCTTGGGTTTCGGTCGTATCACCTAAGGCTCCCGAATACACAAACACATCGTCTGAACTTAGTGTAATTGAAGACGGGAGGTGTATTTTAAATTCTATAGCATTAAAGGTGGTCCGCCAGTTGTTGGGTTTTAAATTCCAGTAGAATTTCACGCCATCAGATTCATGCAGGAAAGCATTGTGAACTCGGTATCTGATTTCATAGTGTTGCGGTCCCACGACGGTCTTGTTGGCGTCACCAATTTTTATTTGGTAGGCCGACGAGAATTTTTGCTCAAATCCGGATGGCTTTTCAAAATTGTGCCCAGGCACATCAACATCACTAATCTTAATTTTTCGGATCTCCTGATTACCAGATTCGGTCAAAAGATCATATTTGGTTTGGATATCTCTATAAATTCCGTGCTTTGGGATTTCAAAAGTGAGGTCATAATTTTCAATCACATCAAAATAACCGTCCTCATGAAGGGTGATTTCCACTTTATAATGATCCACGGTAAAATCTTGCGCATAGCCAAAATTCAGGCACAGTAAAGCAAGAAGTAAAAATAATAGCTGTTTCATTGATACAGGTCTAAAATACGCAGAACTAGTACGTATTTAAAATTGGCATAGTAAAAAAATGCCGAGGGGATTCAATAGTTACTTAAATGCTAAAAACTCACCTTTACATTCTCACGACTAGCAGCATCCGCCTCAAAATAGTCGAAATGCTGGTACTTAAGCACTCCAGAAAACAATGCACCCGGAAGACTTTCGCCATAAGTATTATTTTCGCGTACCGTTCCGTTGTAATAGCGGCGACTGCGTTCAAGGTTTTCTTCAATTTCATTAAGCTTATTCTGCAAATCGAGGAAACTTGCATTAGCTTTTAAATCGGGGTAAGCTTCACTAAGTGCAAAAATACTTCTCAAGGTTTGTTGCAATTGATTTTCTGCCTTTATCTGCGCATTAATATCGCCATCGGGCACTTGCATTGCTACATTTCGAGCCTGAATGACGCTTTCTAAGGTTTCTTTTTCGTGAGTGGCATAGCCTTTAACAGTTTCAACAAGATTCGGGATTAAATCATAGCGGCGCTTAAGAGCCACATCAATATTACCCCAGGCATCCTTTACCACATTACGGTTCTTGGCAAAGTTGTTAAACACTGAGACCATTAAAAAAACAAGTAGGACAATAACGCCCAGAACAATATATCCAATCATAAACAGGTGGTTTTTAACAAAAATTCCATTTTAAAATAGAAAATTCGTTTATTTACAAGACACTAATATAATGAATTTTGTAGTACGGACAATATGTGAGTTGATCGGACAACGGACGAATTGTATGTTCAAAAAGAATTACATACGAACAGATTTTAATATTAACTTTAAAGGTTTTTAATACTTATGTAGAGCTGACCGTTAACAAACCTAAACGAGTTTTAACCAAGAACCTCCGGGTCCTTCCGAACTTTCTCAGGTGGGTATGTCAAAAAGATCTAAATAAAAAACCATATTTTTGATATAGTAAATCTCAACGTTCTAAAACCAACATGTGGGACTAAAATGAAAAACACAAAGCTACACTTGCTACTTGCGGATGATGATATAGACGACTGCGAATTTTTTAGAGATGCCATTGATGAAACATATCATGCCTGTAAACTCACTGTCTTGAACAATGGGGTGGAGCTGATGGAATTTCTACTATCTGCACCGGATCATCTACCAAATCTGATATTTATGGACCTTAACATGCCAAAAAAATCGGGAATGGAATGTATTGCAGAAATCAAAGCTTCAGACAGCTTATCGCATATCCCCATTGTCATTTACTCTACTTCTCTTGATCAAACGGTTGTCAATAATTTATACGATATGGGAGCCCATCATTATATTCAAAAACCCGCGGAGTTTGCAAGTATAAAAAGCGTTATTGAAAAAGTAGTGGCATTATTTGGCAATACTACAGTTAAACCACCTTCAAGAGAACACTTTATAATTCACCCTTAAATCAATACATGGATAGCAACAGCACATCATATAACTTTCTGCAAGGTGGCGGCGAAATGGGTCAACTCATCAGAGCCAAGGATTGGAGCCAAACGCCATTGGGCCATCCCGAAACCTGGCCGGAAACATTAAAGACCATGGTCAACGTCATGCTCGACAATCCTTTTGGGATGTATATTGCTTGGGGAGAAGACTATACTCAAATTTATAACGACGCTTACCGTCCTATCTTGGCCGACAATAAACATCCACAGGCTTTAGGCACTAGCACAAAAGATACCTTCTTAGAAATTTGGGACATCGTGAGGCCAATGTTTGATGGCGTCATGGAAGGAACACCAATAGGCTTTTCGGACTTTATGTTGCCATTAAACCGAAATGGACAAGTAGAAGTCTGTTACTTTGATTTTGCCTACAGCCCTATAAGAATGAGCAATGGCACTGTGGGCGGCGTGTTGGTAACCATTGTTGAGACCACTAATAAGAAGAAAGCTGAAGAGGCTTTAAAAGAAAGTAAAAATGAATTGGAGTTTGTCATAGATACCGCAGAATTGGGCACTTTTGATTACAATCCCATCACCAAAAATTTTACCGCCAACAACCGATTGAAGAATTGGTTTGGATTACCATCAGAAGAGCGTATTGAACTCTCCAACGCCATAGATGTCATTGCAGAAGAAGATAAAGAACGTGTATTAGAAGCCATTTCTGACGTCTTACAGCCATCCTCTTCTGGAAGTTACAATATCGAATACAGCCTTATAAATCCTGACTCGGGCAAACCCATTATTGTTCATGCCAGAGGGCGTGCATGGTTTAATAAAGCGAAAATTGCTTACAGACTGACCGGTACTATAGAGGATGTCACCAATAGAGTGCTGGAAAGAAAGAGGATTGAAGAAAGCGAAAGAAGTCTTCGGCTAATGATCCTTCAAGCCCCTGTGGCCATAGCCATTTTCAGAGAACCCGATTACCAGGTTGAAATTGCCAATAGATTAGCACTCCAACTATGGGGACGGACTGAGGAACAAGTCTTGAATAAACCCGTTTTTGAGACCCTGCCTGAACTTGTATCACAAGGCATAAAGGATTTTGTGGATGGCGTATATACTACTGGACAACGCTTTTCAACCTCTGAAATGCCAGTAAAATTTACCAAAAATGACGAAGAAGTCCTTATCTATATCAGTTTTTCATTCGAGGCACTTTACGATACTGATGGCCATATTAATGGCGTTATGGCTATTGGTACTGATGTTACACCGCAAGTAGAGGCGCGAAAGAAAGTGGAAGAAAGTGAGCAGAACATGCGGGCTTTAGTAGAAAGTGCACCATTTCCAATTGCGGTATTCACCGGGGATGATATGAGAATACTACTTGCCAATCAGTCGGTTATGGATGCTTGGGGTAAAGGAAACGACGTTATCGGTAAATTATACGCCGATATCCTACCAGAATTTGGCAGCCAACATATTTTTGATCAGATAAGAAAAGTGCTGCGTACCGGTATTCCTTTTCACACTAAAAATCAAAGGGTCGAGATTGTTATAAACGGCAAACTAAATACCTTTTATTATAATTACAGTTTCACACCCTTACTTGATGCCTCTGGCAATGTCTATGCTGTAATGAATACGGCCGCTGAAGTTACAGAGCTCAATGAAGCCAAACAGAAAGTAGAAGAAAGTGAAAAGCGTTTCCGCGATATGGTAATGCAAGCTCCTTTGGGCATTGTTATTTTTAGTGGTAAAGAGAATGTCATTGAAATGGCCAATGACAACTATCTACAGTTAATAGAGAAAACTGAAGCACAATTTGTAGGCAAGCCACTTTTTGAAGTCTTACCAGAGGTAGAGGATGTGATGTCGCCCATTATTACCGATCTTTATAAAACCGGAAGACCTTTTTACGGATATGAATTTCCAATCAAACTTGACCGACACGGTACGACTGAAACAGGCTATTACAATTTTGTTTACCATCCATTAAAAGAAAACAACAACATCATTGGGGTCATGGTAGTGGCTTCGGAGGTCACCGCGATGGTTAAGACCAAGCATCTGATTGAGGAAAACGAAGAAAAGCTTAAACTTATCATTGAGGCTAGCGAGTTAGGGGTTTATGATGCCAATTTGAAATCGGGTGAAATTAACGCTTCTGAACGCTGTTATGAGATCTTAGGTTTTCCAGAAAAAGCCCAGCTATCACATAAAGATATTATTACCACCCTCCATCCTGAGGATCATATCGTTAGGAAAAAGGCCTTCAAAAAAGCATTTGCAGAAGGGACACTTCACTACCAGGCAAGGGTAATCTGGAAAGACCAATCGTTACATTGGATAGACGCCAAAGGCAAAGTGTTTTACGACGATAATAACGAGCCTCTCAGATTATTGGGTACCGTTAGAGATATTACCGAAGAACGCAGCTTTCAACAACAATTGCTGGAGCGCGAGGAAAAATTTAGGCTTCTGGCCGATTCCATGCCGCAACATGTGTGGACTTCAGATCCTGATGGCAACCTTAATTATTTTAATCAATCGGTTTATGATTATTCCGGATTGACGCCTGAACAAATTATTAAGGATGGATGGATACAGATTGTGCACCCCGACGATTGGGAAGAGAATATGAAACAATGGAACGACGCCATAAGCACGGGCAATGACTTTTTAATAGAACACCGATTTAAGAAGTACAATGGCGAGTACCGATGGCAATTGAGCAGGGCAATCCCGCAAAAGGATGCTGATGGCCATATTAAAATGTGGGTGGGATCAAGTACCGATATCCAAGAGCAAAAAATGTTTACGACGGAGTTGGAAAATATGGTCCAATTGCGAACCAATGAATTGGAAAAAAAGAACCTTGATCTTGAAAAAATAAATAAAGAATTACAGTCGTTTGTATATATCTCCAGTCATGACCTGCAGGAACCCTTACGAAAAATCCAGACCTTTTCTTCCCGGATTTTTGAAACCGAATATGACATCCTATCTGATCGGGCCAAGAAACATTTTAACCGGATGCAGAAGTCGGCGTACAGAATGCAAAATTTAATTCAAGATCTGATCTCGTATTCAAGAACCAATGTTCAAGAATCAAATTTTGAAAGTGTAGACCTCAGTGAGGTAATTGAAGAACTGAAAGAAACCTTAAGCGAAGAACTGGAAGAGCATCAGGTTACTATCAAACTCAATAATATATGCGCTATTGAAGTGATCCCTGTACAATTTAAACAAATCATGCATAATTTGATCAGCAATTCCATAAAATTTGCAAAGGCAGAACTTCCCGTAGTTATTGAAATTAATTGTGAGAAAGTTGAAGCAAAAAGCTTGGACATTGCACTGCCCTCAGATCATGCTCATTTTTACCATATCAGCTATACCGATAATGGCATTGGTTTTGAACCTGAATACAACCAAAAGATATTTGAAGTGTTCCAACGCTTACATAGTAAAGATGAATATTCAGGCACGGGAATTGGGTTGGCAATCGTGAAAAGAATCATTGAAAATCACGAAGGTATTATTCACGCCAATGGAAAGTTAAACCAAGGCGCCAAGTTTGATATATATCTGCCAACGGAATCAAGAGCTGTGGAGTATTAGAACCCACTAGTGGTATTATATTGTATTTTAATAGGAATAGGTTTAAACTTCTAAGTTTTTGAGACAACAAAAACCGTTAAAAAATATAAAAAATGTTTAAATTGGACCGCCATTAAAACTTCTTGTTTTCAGTGTGTTTAACTAAGGAATTATGGTGTTTACAGTATAAAAATAATGTTTACTTTTGTAATCTATTTCGTACGTTATGAAAATCTTTATTAAATTTGATTTTACCCAGATCTGCACCAGAGTCATCGATGAAAAACTGGAGGAACTTGGTATCAAATATCGGATGTTGAATTTTGGCGAGATTGAGTTTTTGGAAGACGTACCATCTGATAAACTGAAAGCATTTGACCTTATCCTCAGAGAATACGGGATAGAAAAAATAGAAAACCAGAAAGTTATTTTAGTTCAAAAAATAAAAGACACCATCATTGAGATGGTCTTAAATACAGATGATACCGTCAACGTAAAAAGTTCGGTATATCTCTCAGAAAAATTGGGTCATAGCTATGGATATCTGTCCAATGTATTCTCGGAAGTGACCTATACTTCTATTGAGAATTTTATCATCCTGCAACGTATTGAACATGCAAAATCACTGATGATCAATACCGACTTATCTTTAACGGAAATTGCGTTTAGGCTGCAATATTCTAGTGTAGCCCATTTAAGTACACAATTTAAGAATACAACTGGCATTACGCCTACCACATTTCAACGAATTATTGCTAAAAGAAGAGCTTTGAGCGACAATAAGAACTAATACTGAAAACTATGCGAGAAAATTACACTTATGTGGTATTAGCCGATGATGACGAAGATGACCGCTTGTTTTTTACGGAGGCCTTTGACGAATTGAAGATGAAGACCAAAGTAGATATCTATAAAGATGGCGTGGATTTGATGAACGCACTAAACCAGTCGGAATCAACATTGCCAAACATTCTTTTTTTAGATTTGAACATGCCCATGAAATCCGGCTTGGAATGTCTTACAGAAATTAAAAGCAATCCGAGGTTTAAGGATATTGCCATCGCCATATATTCTACTTCTGCCTCAGAAGAAGATATAGAAGACACCTTTGTAAGTGGTGCCAATATCTACATCAAAAAACCTAATGATTTTAAGGTGCTCAAGAAAATCCTATCCGACGTAGTCACCATGAACTGGCAATACCATACCAGCGGATTGAACAAAGATAATTTCCTATTACGTTTATAATACCACTTAAACTTAACTTGGTATGACCATGAAATTCAAATCCTTATACAATTCTGAACGCTTCTTAAAAATCATTTTCGGTTTGAGTTTATTCATTGTTTTGGTCATGGGAGGTTTGGCGTATCGCTATATCAAGGAACTCTCTGATTCCTTTGATGAAGTTCAAGAAGCTTACCAATTGCACATTGAATTGGAGAAATTACTGTCTGCTTTAAAAGATGCTGAAAGTGGCAAACGCGGCTACATAATCTCCAAGGACTCCACATTTTTAGAACCTTTATGGGTGAGTGGCTCAGAGCTTGACCTTAGTTTACAACGATTGAAAGCGCTTACTCAAGGCAATCCTGATCAGGAAGAGAAAATAGCGGATTTAGAAATCAAAATAGATAACAGTTTACGCATCTTTGAAAAAACCCTACAACTCGCCCAAAAGAATGAAATAGAATCGGCGGAGTTTATCTCGGCGTTCAAAGAAGGAAGACAAAACATGAACAGTGTGCGTTTTAAAGTCCTTGAAATAACCACTCATGAAAGTGACCTGTTGGGCACCAAAAAAGAAAGAAGTTCAAAGAGCCTTTCAAATGCACCAATGGTGGTCTATTATGTTTTAATTTTTTCACTGTTAATCCTTTTATTGATCTATTTACAAATCAGTAAGAACTTAAAGATTCTAAAAGAAAAAAATGAACTTCTGGAAACCTTTAAGGAGTCGACCACACAATCTGAAATTATAAGCAAACATGGCAATTGGATTTGGAATATTGACGACAACACCTTTGAGTATTCAGACAACCTTTATCGATTGTTGGGTGAAGAGCCTCAATCTTTTGAACCTACCCTTGAAAATTTCATAGCCTTCACCCATCCTGAAGATTTGGATAAACTCACGGAGCAAGTCAATAAAATGATGGAAAACGAAGACTTACCTTTCATCCATTATCGCATTATTCAAAAAAGTGGCAGCATAAAGCATTTTAAGGCTTATGGTAAGGTTCTTATAGATTCCGATGGTCATAAAAAGCTGTTGGGAACTACTGCCGATATTACCGACGAAATTGAAAACTACCGTTTGATTGAAGAACGCAACCTAGAATTGGAACGCAACAATAAAGAGTTAGCATCCTTTAATTATGTTGCCAGCCACGACTTACAAGAGCCACTCCGTAAGATCCAAACCTTTATCTCACGTTTGGAAGATAAAGAACAAGAAAACTTAACTGACAACGGAAAACTATATATAAAGCGCATCAAATCATCTTCGGCTCGGATGCGTTCTTTAATTGACGACTTACTTCAATTTTCAAGAACCAACAAATCGGAAGAAGCTTTTGAGGATTCTAACATCAACATCCTTTTAGAAACCGCAAAACATGATTTAGTTGAAATCATATCGGACACAAGAGCGCGTATTTCATCAGATTCAATTCCGTCCATGAAGGTCATCCCATTTCAGATCAAGCAACTGTTCTCAAACCTGATCAGTAATTCTTTAAAATACCGTCGAGAAAATGTGGCACCGGTCATCTCCATCAGATATTCGGAAACTCACGCAAGCGAAGTGCCAAATCTGAAATATTCAAAGCACAGTCGCTATCATACAATTACTATTAAGGATAATGGCATTGGGTTTGACCAAGAATACGCCGAGCAAATTTTCACGCTCTTTAGCAGATTGCATAACAAAAACGAATACTCCGGTACTGGCATCGGACTTTCTATTTGCAAGAAAATAGTTGAAAACCATAACGGCTATATCACTGCGGAAGGTTACCCTAATCAAGGCTCTACATTTATTGTGTATCTTCCAATTACCAGCTAATCACTTTTTAGTTGCTTCAATCTGACACCTTATTTTGCCCAAATAAGGTGTTTTTTTATGCGTTTATGGGAATTCTATAATCAATTCGGAAAATGCTGTAAGAAAAAAGGCAGTGTATTGGCGCATCTTTGTATTGCAGATGAATAGGAAGATAAAGAAAGAAGCCGATTTTAGTATGAAGACGATTTTTTACACGGTATCAGTTCTCGTAGTCATTATATGGGCAGTAAGCTACTTTGTGTATGGTCTTAAAACTCCAGTTCATTTTTTACTATTGACCGCTGCTCTTTTAGGAGTCGCTGGAATGTTGGAGAAACGTTAAAAATTAAGATATAAAATCAATAAAAACTAAAAGTTATGAAAACCAATCTAACATCGTCAGAAAGACAATATGCTAAAGTCGCAAGAGTTTTTCCAAAGAACATTTTTTCTGCAACCAATGCCCGTATTAGGGTATTAAAAACAATAAAGGGTCAAAAATAGATCCGAACCAATCAACATTAATTAACCATAAAAATAACACGCCATGATAACAATTGCATCCAAAGTAAACGATTTTTATTCTTTTTTCGACACACTTCAAAGTGAGATTGGTGGTACGTTAGCAAAAAGTACGACAGAATGTAAACTTGAAATTAAAAATGAGCTGGCAAACGGTAGCATTCGTTCCATTATTTTAGAAGATGGACTTTCTGTACTTGAATTTGATATTCTTGCCAGTGAGACTATAGAAATTTCCATTGAAGCGCTTCTCGCCACTCATGTCAACTTTATGTATTGCTCAAAAGGAAAACTTTCCCATGCTTTCCATAAAGATGCTGATAGAGAAAGCAACCCAGATCAAATCAAGAATATTGACGCTTTTCAAACCAGCATTGTTGCCAATATCATATCCGGCCATAATGTTGTTTTTATTGAGAAGGATGTACAAACTGTGGCGACTTTAATTTCTGTCAACACAGCCGAAAGTAAAAACTCCCAATGGAGTAACAGTTTAAAGGAAGCCTTTATAGAAAATAAAAAGGAGGACTATTTATACATTGGTTCTTACAACCTTAAAATAGCCGAAAGCATCAAACAACTTCAAAGCATCAAGCAGGAAGGCCTGGTAAGGCAATTGTTGACCAAAGGTATAGTTAACGTCATTTTGGCGCTTGAAATAGAGCACCATAATAATGATATTGAAGGTTTGGAAATGGAGCCTACCTCCTTAACCAAAATGGAATTGAATGGCATTGCAAAATTAACCGAATACATCAATGAGTATCCAGATCTTGACCATAAGGTAGAAAATTTGAGTGACAAAGTTGGTCTGTCGGCTGCCAAGTTGCAGGAAGGCTTTAAATTCCAACACGGATTGACAGTTTGTGAATACATCCGATCCGTACGCTTGACCAAATCAGAGGACCTGATCATCAATACTGATTTGAATATTTCAGAAATTGTTTATACTGTTGGATTTACAAGCCGAAGCTATTTCTCAAAAATATTCAAGGAACGTTTTGACTGTACGCCAAGCGATTACAAGAAAAATAAGTTAGCTGTTTCAGCATAATATATATTTATTACGTACTTCAAGGGATTTTAGTACTTAATTGAAGAGAGCTCTGATGAAAATTAGGGCTCTTTTAATTTTTTGGAGTTTTCTGTCGAAAGGAGGATTTATTAAAGACAGAGCATTACCTATACTAATCCCAAAACTATATGTTTTACTTACGAAAATCTACTCTTTCTTATAATATTATTCAAAATCAAGATAATTATTATACATTTAGACAGTGGCTGTTTAACTCTTTACCAATATCTATATATTGTAAAGAATGCTATCTGAACCTAAATGAATTAAACAATCCATTAAGACATTAATTTTTAGGATTTTAAGACGAAAAAGTCAAATGGAATTATAGTTTTAAAGTAAATATAAATTACAATTTATTTATTTTTCTCATTCAAATTAAATCGAATTAAGTAATCTAAATGGATAACAATTGTGAAAAAACACTTATTGAAGGCTTAAGAAAAGGTAATGAAACTTCATACAAACACCTCTACACTCTTTACTACTCCGAGTTAAGGGCTTATCTCACATCCATTTCTGGTAGTGTAGAGATTTCAAAAGAATTATCGCAACAAGTCTTCATCAAAATATGGAATAAAAGGGAATCGCTATCTATTAATTCTTCCTTAAAGAAATATATATTTAAAATTGGCTATAACCTCTACATAGATTTACAAAGAAAAGACAAAAAAGAACTTCAACTCTTAGAGCAATTAAAACAAAATGCCATTCATGAAATAGTAGATTTCACCAATTACGAATTAGATATGCAAATCAACTTAGTGCTTTCTGAAGTAAACAAATTACCTGAGAAGTGCAAGAACGTGTTCTTACTCGCAAAAAAAGATGGCCTTAAATATTCGGAAATTGCTGAAGAATTAAATATCTCGATAAAAACCGTAGAAAGACATATGACTAAGGCGTTACGGAGACTTAGAAAAGGTCTCAAAATAATTATCCTTTTTTTTCACTTACTCCATAACCTTCACATACCTTTTTAACAATAAACTTATAGTTTTATTATAATTGTATAAACAAGAGTGGGGGTTTATTAAAATTCTTACGTCTTATTAATAAGTTTAACAATTGTTTAAGTTTTGTATGAAGGAATTTAATGCCAAGAAAATCATTGTCAAGTATTTGGTAAATGAAGCGACACCTCAGGAGACAGAGAAACTTCTCCGCTGGGTAGGCTCAAAGAAAAATGAAAAGATATTTAAAGAATTCGTTCAGGCACATCAACTTTCTAATATTGCCTATAACAGTAGTGAAGTCCAAACTGCCTTTGATGATTTCTTAAGGCAAATACGTACTTCCAAATCCAAATCTAATTTCAGAATAAAAAGGTTTGTTCGTTACTTTAAATATGCAGCTGTGATTGTAGGTGTTCTATTATCAACATTGTATTTATTAAAGAAAGAAAACCACGTCAGTCCGTTTGTGGAAATGACAGATCAGGTCACATTACAACTTATCAATGGTGACAAGCAATATTTTAATATTGATACAGACAAAACTATTAAGACTAAAACCGGTCACGAAGTTGCCATTGTGGAGAATGGCGTCTTAACCTATGTAGCCGAGCCGACTAACAGAAAGAACAAACCACTTCAAAACATCCTTAAAGTTCCCTATGGAAAAACATTTAATGTGGTGTTGTCAGATGGGTCATCTATACTATTAAATTCTGGCAGTCTTCTTAAATATCCAAATGTTTTTATTAAAAATGAACCAAGAGAAGTTTTTTTAGAAGGTGAAGCGTTCTTTCAAGTTACTACGGCTCCAAATTCCTCTTTTATTGTGAATTCGAAAAATAGTATTACAAAGGTTTACGGTACGGAATTCAATGTGTCCTGTTATTCAGAAGATGATAAGACAGAAATAGTTTTAGTTGAAGGCTCTGTAGGGGTAAAAACAAATTCCTCGATAAAAGGCCAAGAGAACTATCAGATGATGATTCCATCTCAAAAGGCTTCACTCTCAAGCAATTCGGAAGATGTAGAGATTACTACTGTAAATATCCAAAAATATATTTCATGGAAAGAAGGGATATTGACTTTCGAAAATGAAAAGTTTGAGACGATCCAAAAAACTCTAGAACGCCATTATAATGTTAAAATCATAAATAACTTTCACGACATTAATAGTTTCAGATATAATGGAACTTTTAAAAATGATAGTATTGAAAAAATCCTAAATACTATAAAGACCCATACTAACTTTTCCTTCCAAAGAAAAGATGAGATCATTACTATAAATAACCCTAAAAACCCTCAATGATTATGAAGTAAATGAATTATCACTAGTACACTAATCAATAACTAAACTCAAAATTTATAAAAAGTATGATGCAAATAATTACAACACCAAGAGTAAAAAACTTGACGAGAGCCTCTCTATTCTTGTCACTGCTTTTTTGCATAAATGCAAATGCAAACATTTTATGCGAACAGAATGAGATTGTGTCTGTTAACATCAAAAACGAACCTTTAAAAAAGGTCTTTAAGACTATTACAGATTCTGTAGGATATATGTTCTTTTATGAAACATCAGATATTGAGACCCAGAAGAAAGTAAATCTCGTATCTAATGAAGTTCATTTATCAGAGTTGCTAAAAGAACTTTCTAAAAACTCAAATTTGAATTATGAAATCACTTCTAACCAAATTGTAGTAACAAAAAAGACTGAAAATACAGTTGTTCCTGAAATTATAAAAGACAAGACTATTATTAAAATTCAGAACAAGCTTAAAGGAACTATACTGGATGAATCAGGCGTGCCATTGATTGGAGCAACTGTTCAAGTAACCGGTACTGGCGTAGGAGTCGTTTCAGATTTTGATGGTAATTTTGAAGTGGATATAACGAATAGTACAGAAATCATAGTATCTTACGTTGGTTACAAAACTCAGAATATAAATGTTGAAGGAAAATCGAACATCACCATAACCATGATTCCAGATGCGGCGGCCTTAGATGAAATTGTAGTTGTTGGTTATGGAACTTTATCTAAGAAAAGAGTAACAGGTGCGGTTTCGTCGATATCGCCACAAAACATTGTAAACATTCCTGTCATAAGTGCAGAGAATGCAATAATTGGTCAAGTAGCAGGTGTACAGGTTCAAGAGACATCGGGTGAACCAGGTTCAAGTCCAAACATACGGATACGTGGTTCTGGTTCCATATCAGCTGGTAATGATCCATTATTTGTAGTAGATGGTATTCCCATTTCAAAAAACTTAACAACTATAGGAATTCAAGGAGATTTGGCTAAAAGAGGCGGCAATTTTCAAGCGCCTCCAGTAAATCCATTGGCAACTATTAACCCTAACGACATTGCATCAATAGAGATATTAAAAGATGCTTCTGCAGCAGCAATTTATGGCTCCCGAGGTGGTAATGGTGTAGTTTTAATTACAACTAAAAGCGGAACATCTTCTGATAAAGGAGTTTTTTCCTTTGATTCTTTTTATAGTACTCAAAATGTTGCTAAAAAAGTTGATTTAATGAACTCACAACAGCTAATAGACTTTACAAGAGATGCAAGAAATAACGCCTATTTGCAGGATAACCCAGGTGCATCAGCAAGTGATCCAATTGGCCCAGGAGATAGAGGAAACGCCAATTATGAAATGCCAATTTCTTTTATTAATTGGGATGGCACAGATACAGATTGGCAAGATCTAATTTTTAAGACTGGAAATTCACAGAGTTATAATTTTTCTTATGCTTCTCCTTTGAAGAATAAAACAAGCTACCATGCTTCTGCTGGCTATTTTAAACAAGATGGTATTATTCCAGAATCTAATTTCGAAAGATATAACTTGATGCTTAATTTAAATTCTCAAGTGAGTGAAAAACTTAATTTAGATTTAAGAATTGCACCAACCATAACAGAAAACAAAAGACAACCAGGGTCTGCACCATATTTTGCAACGCCTCCTGGAATAGTTTATTCAGCTCTAGTTCATTCTCCAACAGTTAATCCTTATAATGCCGATGGATCGTATAATCAAACAGACAATCAATCTCATTTAGGAGGCGGGACCACCTCTGCAAGTAACCCTTTAGCGATTATTGATGCTATTGATGATAAGTTATTTCAATTTCAAACAAGAGCGTCTTTAGGCTTGTCCTATAAAATTCTACCAGAATTAACATTCAAGACTTTTGGAGGTACTTACGTTAATGTTTACAACAGGGATTTTTATAGAGCCAACACACTTCTTTTTAGAGAAGCAACAGAAGGCGTCTCTTATGCCCAGGCCTCATCTTCTACAGAAGTTAATTGGCTTTGGGAAAATACCCTAAATTGGGAAAAAGAAATTGACGTACACTATTTTAATGCTATTGCAGGATATACCGCCCAAAAAGACAATATTGGTATAAAGCAAGTGATGGCAGACAACTTTCCAGATGATTTGGTGCATACTATCAGTGGCGGGCAAGTCTATGCAGGTAATTCAATTAAAGAGCAATGGTCTTTAGTTTCTGCATTGTTTAGACTGAATTATAGTTATGATGACAAATACCTATTTACAGGAACATTTCGATCTGATAAATCCTCTCGTTTTGGAAAGGACAATCAAACCGGATATTTTCCATCATTTTCTGTGGGATGGAGAGTTACTCAAGAAGACTTCATGCAATCTATAGAATCTATTTCAGAGTTGAAATTTAGATTCAGTTGGGGAGAAACAGGGAATTTTGAGATCCCGAATTATGGCGCTATCGGCCTACTCTCACCAAACAACTATAACATTAGTGGCAATGAAATCAACGGTTTGATTCAATCAACGATTCCTAATCCAAATTTAACATGGGAAAAATCTCAACAAACGAACATCGGATTAGAATTAGGCTTAATTAATAACAGAATATTTTTATTGGCAGATTATTACCGAACAATTACTTCAGATTTACTTTTAAATGTCGGAATTTCGGGCGTTTCAGGTTTTCAAACTACCTTACAGAATATTGGAGAGGTAAAGAATGAAGGATTTGAAATTGCTTTAAAAAGCAGAAATTTTGTTGGAGAGTTTACATGGGAAACAGATCTTAATTTTTCCACAAACAAAAATGAAGTATTATCTCTTAACTCCAAAGGTGAGCCTATTTTCTCATCAGGTCAGGCAGGAATCAGACATATTACTCGTGTTGGCGATCCAATAGGAAGTTATTATGGTTACGTTGTTGATGGGATTTATCAAAACGCCCAAGATATCGCAAACTCTCCTGTAGATACTCAAGCACCAAATCCTGCACCTGGAGATTTAAAGTTTAAAGATGTCGACGGTGATGGAAAAATTACGCCGTCCGACAGAACTGTAACAGGGAGTTATTTTCCAGATTATACGTGGGGAATGACGAACAGATTTGGTTACAAAGGATTTGATTTCAGCTTCCTAATTCAAGGAGTTCAAGGAAATGAAATTTTAAACTTAACTAGCAGACACTTGAAAAATGGTGAGGCAAACTTCAATTCGTACGCAGTTTTCAATGACAGATGGAAATCAGAAGCCGAACCAGGAAACGGAAAGATTCATAGAGCTGATAGGCTATCAGGAAATCATGGAAACAATGCAAGACCTTCATCTTTTCAGGTAGAAGATGGATCTTTTGTACGATTAAGAAACATGACCCTTGGTTATACCTTACCAACTAAAGATCTTTTTGGAGCTAACATTACCAAGCTTCGAATTTATATGACTGGAACAAACCTGTTTACTAAAACTGACTATTTAGGATACAATCCAGAAGTAAGTGCAAGTCCAAATAGTAGTTTAACTCCTGGTGAAGATTATGGAGCTTACCCATTGACAAAGTCATTTACTGTGGGACTGAATCTTAATTTCTAACTTAAAAACGAATCAAAATGAAAAATATAATTATAGTATTTCTATCAATGGTAGTCTTAAGTTCTTGCAGCAGTGATTTTACTGACTTAGCACCTATTTCTAACCGGAATGAGGCAGACTTTTATAACACCGAAAACGACTTCGTTTCCGCTATTAACTCTAGTTATGCCGGTTTACAAAACAACGGTGTATATGGACGAGGCTATTGGACAATGTTTGAAATGAGAGGTGACAATACCGACCAAGGTCCAGACGCTACAGGTTTAGCAAGGGTATATGCTGAAATAAACGCATTCACTGAAGACCCTTTGAATGAGCAGATTACTGCCGTATGGACAGATTCCTACTCTGTTATTGCAAATTGTAACGTCATCTTAGATCGAATAGATGGCATACAAATGAATGCTGATGTTAAAAATAGAATTATTGGCGAAGCCTTATTTTTAAGATCTCTTATGTATTATCATTTAGCCATCGCTTATGGAAATATCCCATTACAATTAACCCCATTTTCTGTTGGAGATGAATTGACTCAAGTGGATGCGAATACAGTCTTAACACAAATAAGCTCAGATTTAGCGTTAGCTGAAAGCAATCTGGCAGTTTCTTATTCTGTTGGAGATAAAGGAAGAGCTACCAAAGGTGCAGCAGCCACTTTATTGGCAAAGGTTTTATTGACGCTCAACAAAAATTCCGAAGCTGAAGTAGTCTTAAGACGGATTAAAACCTCCTATGGCTATGAATTAGTAAGTGATTATGCTAATCTGTGGGGACAGGCTAATGAAAATAACAAGGAGTCTATTTTTGAAGTGGAATTTATGAGTGGCGGTATAGGCCAAGGTAGTTCATTTACCAATGATTTTTCTCCAAGTGCATTTTTGCAGACAGGTCAAGGTTTTGGTAGAAACAGACCAACAGATGCTTTGGTTGCCGCATACGCTCCTGGCGATTTAAGACTGGATCCTTCTTTGGGAACTTCATACATCAATGCTTCTGGTGATACGGTATTAGCCAAATACATTAAAAAGTTTTGGAGTGATCCACCAACTGAAAATGATGCAGATAATAACTTCGTAGTTTTCAGGTATGCAGATGTTCTATTAATGCTTGCTGAGGCTATTGGAGAATCTACTGAAGCTTACGATTTAATTAATGAAGTAAGAACAAGAGCAGGTTTAGCAGATATTGATGCATCATCTCCCGGTACTTTCACAGAAAAATTACTAAATGAAAGACAAGTGGAATTAGCTTTTGAGAATCATAGATGGCCAGATTTAAAAAGATTTGGTGTGGCTGCTCAAAAAGTTCACGAGGCAGAACCGTTCATTGCAGAAGCTGCTGTTAGAAATTTATTCTACATCCCACAAAGGGAAATGGACATCAACACAGGTTTTGTTCAAAACACAAACTAAAATTACTTCTAATTGGTCACACATGAATAGTGTGTGACCAATTTCTATGAAATCATATTATAACCTCTAAATTTTCAATTTTGAAAAATAAAATTATTCAATTGATGGTTACGTCGTGCTTTATATTTAGCCTTACAACTATCAACGCACAAGAGAAAGTGAACGAGCCACTAAATATTATTGTGTTTGGTGCGCATCCTGATGATTGTGATAATAAAATGGGCGGTACGGCAGCATTATTTGCCGAAATGGGTCACCGGGTCAAATTCGTGTCAGTAACAAATGGAGATGCAGGCCATTATGAAAAAGGTGGTGGTCATCTTGCAAAAATCAGACGCGCTGAAGCACAAGAAGCTGGCAAAAGATTAGGCATAGAGTACACCGTACTTGATAATCATGATGGTGAACTGTTTCCAACTATTGAAGTAAGACATCAAGTTATCAGAGAAATAAGGAAATGGAATGCCGATGTCGTACTTACACATAGACCAGTAGATTACCACCCAGACCACAGATATACCGGCGTTCTGGTACAAGATGCAGCCTATTTGGTTATCGTTCCTAACGTCACACCAGATACACCGCCATTAAAAAAGAATCCTGTTTTTCTTTACCTACAGGATCATTTTCAAAAACCAACTCCATTTAAAGCAGATATCACTGTTGATATTACCAGTGTTTTTGATAAGAAGATGGATGCTTTGGATGCACACACTTCCCAGTTTTATGAATGGTTGCCCTGGACAGCAGGAATGCTTTCAAAAGTTCCTAAGAACGAAAAGGACAAGAGAACCTTTCTGATCAACGCCTGGAGTAGACCAGTTTCTGATAATGCACGGGCATCTTTAACGAAATGGTACGGATCAGAAAAAGCAAAAAAAGCAAAACATGTGGAATCTTTTGAGGTGTGTGAATACGGAAAACAACCTACTGATGAAGACATCAGACGACTTTTCCCAATGTTAATCAACTAAAATAAAACAAAATGAAAAAAACAGCATTTTTATTATTCACACTTTTAATGAGCCTTTACACCTTTGCTCAAGAGAAATCAAATACTCCGTTAAGGATCATTGCCATTGGTGCCCACCCTGACGATTGTGATTTTGGTGCTGGTGGAACAGCTGCATTATATGCGAAGTTAGGACACAAGGTTAAATTTCTTGCACTCACTAATGGTGATGCAGGTCATCAAGATATGGGCGGTGGCGTACTAGGTAAAAGAAGGCGTGCAGAAGCTCAAAAGGCAGGAGAAATATTAGGCATTGAATATGAAGTTTTAGATAATCATGACGCCGAATTATTTCCAACCTTAGCGGTCAGACATCAAGTCATTAGGGCCATTAGAGAATGGGATGCAGATATTGTTCTTGGTTTACGACCTAATGATTATCATCCGGATCATAGAAATGCCGGGATTGCCGTTCAAGATGCTGCGTACTTAGTCATTGTTCCAAATGTCACACCAGATACACCACCATTACAAAAGAATCCAATCTTTTTGTATATGCAAGATAACTTTCAAAAACCCTATCCTTTCTCTAAAGACATCGCTGTGGTTATTGATGATGTTATGGAACAAAAGCAAAGAGCTTTTGCAGCTCATGAATCGCAAGTATTTGAATGGATGCCATGGGTCATGGGAATGAATATGGACGAGATTCCTAAAGGAGAAAACGAACGTTTTGAATGGATGAAGAATGTTTTTCTGAAGGGAAGACCATTAGATAAGACCGGCTCAGAGGCTTTAAATAAATGGTATCCAAATGCAGATGTGTCAAAAGTAAAAAACGTAGAATTTTTTGAAATCTGTGAGTATGGCAAACAACCTACTGATGAAGAAATTAAACACTTCTTTCCTATGCTAAAGCAATAGAAGCACTACACATAAACACCTAACTATCACACTAAATTAATAACTGAACATGACTAACCAAGATAAAGCAACAAAGAGATTCTACCATATCATATTATTGGTAATGTTAGTTTTCTTTGTGATCTCTTTTATAACAAACATACTTAACTCTATAATTGTAGACGTTAAGCAGAGTTTTGATTTAAGTCTAACTCTCACAGGCTTGCTCCCATTTTCGTTTTTTATTGCTTATGGGGTAATGTCCATTCCTGCAGGATTTTTATCGGAAAAATATGGCAACAAAACCTTATTGGTAGCATCATTTTTTGTGATGACTCTCGCTTCGTTTTTGTTTGCGATCAACCCAAGCTATATCACATTTACCATCACTTTATTTAGTTTGGGATGTTGTATGGCGGTCCTTCAAGTGGTTATTAACCCAATGCTTAGAGTTGCGGGAGGGGAAGAACATTTTGCATTCAATTCTGTATTAGCACAACTCATATTTGGCTTGGCGTCTTTTGCAAGTCCTTATTTATATAAGTATTTAGTAAGTGATATCAGCTCAAACACACAGACTGTAGCTAGTTTATTGAGAGATTTTGTTCCCTCAAACCTACCTTGGGTATCCTTATATTTTGTTTTTTCATTTATCGCCTTGATTATGTTGATCGTGGTTCTTTTTATAAAGTATCCACAAGTTGAAAAAAATGAAGATGAAAGAGCCGGAGATAAGAGTTCTTATATGAATCTTTTGAAAAATAAGTGGACCATACTTTATTTTTTAGGAATTTTCTGTTACGTAGGAACTGAGCAAGGGATAGGCAGCTGGATCTCTCAGTTTTTACTGGAATATCACAATGTTGATGCACAAACCATCGGTGCAGATACAGTCTCGTATTTCTGGGCAATGCTTACTATAGGTTGTCTTTTAGGACTATTGCTTTTAAAAATTATGGATAGTAGAAAGCTCCTTATCCTGGCGACTGCAATTACCATAGTTACAGTTATAGTAGCTATTACTGGCTCACTTAATGTAGCGTTGATAGCTTTCCCACTTATTGGGTTTTTTATCTCAGTTATGTGGTCCATTATTTTCTCACTGGCACTTAACTCGGTTACGAGCCACCATGGGTCTCTATCAGGGATTTTATGTACTGGGATAGCTGGCGGTGCTATTGTTCCTTTTATCGTCGGCTGGCTGGGTGAACTTATAAGTTTAAGAGCAGCATTGTTTTTCCTTATCATCCCTTTACTGTTCATCCTTTCCATTGGCTTTTGGGCCAAACCCTTAGTAAACAATAAAACCATAAGCCTTAAAAAGAGCAATTAAAATTGGGATAATGGAAATACTAGGTGTAGATATAGGAGGAACGACAATTAATGTCGGTACAGTTCAAGGTAATTCGATTAAAAATGAAGCTCATATTTTAGTTGATAGCACTGCCACTGCAGATGTTACTCTGCGAAATTTGACACAGGTTATACGCGAAAATCTAACTTCAGAAGTGATAGCCATTGGTGTTGGCGTTCCAGCAGTAGTAGATCCTGTCAATGGAATAGTGTATGATGTGCAAAATATACCTGCGTGGAAGGAAATTCCATTGAAACAAATCCTTGAAAAAGAATTTAATCTTCCCGTTTTTATAAACAATGATGCCAATTGTTTCGCCTTGGGAGAATTTACATATGGTCAAGCCAAGAAGTACGGAAATGTTATAGGACTTTCTTTAGGCACAGGTGTTGGTATGGGAATAATAATTAATAAAGTTCTTTATAACGGTGTGCTTTGTGGGGCTGGCGAAATAGGAATGTTGCCTTATAAAGATAGTATTATCGAAAACTACGCTGGAAGTTTCTTCTTTTCCCAACATTATAATTCAACAGCCAGAGATGTGGCGACAAAAGCAGTAAAAGGACAAGAAATAGCATTGAAGGCTTTTAAAGAATACGGAGAACATTTGGGTGAAACCCTTAAATATATCTTGTATTTGTTCGCACCGGATGCCATTTTTTTAGGAGGCTCCATCAGTAAGGCCTATCCTTATTTTAAAGATGCCATGCTTGAAAGTTTGAGTTCTTTTGCTTATCAAAAACAAATCGAAAATTTAGTAATTGAAGTATCAACTACAAAAGGATCGGCAATATTAGGTGCAGCCTCTTTATGCATCCAAAAATCAAATAACAATACGACAACTTAGAATATGAAAAATAGAATATTATTGTTGCTAGCACTAATCATAACATTTAATATTAGCGCAGCAATCCAAAAACAAATCCCTATAAAAATTGAAAACAATAAAAAAGGGGCTCCGATAACCTTAGGAATTCCGTTTCCGAAAGGTGAATTATTTTCAGTTGATAATGTTAGGATGCTAAATAGTAAGGGGAAAGAAATTGTATCTCAAACTACAGAAGTTACAACATGGGAACCGGCAGACGACAGTATTAAATGGATTTGGGTATTCTTTTTTGCAGATGAAGCCTCTGATTATACTCTGGAGTATGGCGAAGGTATCTATCCTATGGAACCAGAAAAGCGAATTATTTCTTCAAACAATATGAGACCTACTGGAGGTATAATGGTAAACACCGGGACCTTAAAATTTAATATTAATAAGAAAGGACATGGGTTTTTAGATGAAGTATATATAGATAAAAACGGTGACAAAGATTACTCAAAAGATGAATTGATTGCATCGGCACCAGAAAACTATAGAGGCACCTTTTTAGACATATTAGACGATTCTGGAATTGATCTTTCAAAAGCCATCGTCAATGAAGTTTTCAGAGAAAAAGGCTCTGGACCTTTACATATCATATTTAGAATAGAAGGCACATATAAATATAATCAAAGCGACAATAACGACTCGCCTTTCACATTAAGAATTCACGCCTATGCAGGAAAAAGTTACATTAAAGTACTGCACACACTCACCTATACCGGTGTACCAGATAAACATAAAATTCAAGAAGGCGAATATGCCAATATTGCTACTCAAAACAAAAACATTATTTCAGAAGCCTCAACTGATGATATAGGATGGACCCAACCTAATGATCAAATTGCTGGATGTGGTTTAACGTTTAAATACCATTTAGATAAAGAGGTTCAATTTTCTACTTCAACCAACACCGACAGGGATTTAAACACAATTCAAGCTGACGACGCATTTGATACGACACTTGCCGATAAGAAGATGGGAGTTTTACAGATAGGGCCTCAGCAAAAGAAAGCTATGGAAACTTCTACTTCCACAGAAAAAGAAAAAGGGTTCTCTGCAACGGTTTTTAATGATAAATCACCACTTGTATATGCCGAAAGGGCGAAAGGATGGATTGATATTTCTGATAAGTCAAAAGGAATTAGCATAGGAATAAAGAACTTTCTTCAAGAATATCCCAAAGAATTAGAAATTGACCCCACTACTAACTCGGTTAATGCATATGTATGGCCAGCCAGTATTGATCCTATGAGTTTCGAACGAGCCAATACAAAGGTAGATAGTGAAATGTTAGCCAACTTCGCTCAAGGAATTACTAAAACTACTGAGTTCATTTATTACTTTCATACTGCCCAAAAAACAGAAATCATTGAAAACACCATGGATTATGTTTTAGACCCTCCTATTGCCCATGCAAGTCCAAAATGGTATACCGATTCTAAAGTTTATGGAAATATGGCGCCTTATAGCACCAAATTTCCAGAATTTGAAAATGCCTTACAATATAAGTACGATTGGATGGCCTTTAATCAAGAATGGGAATCTTGGTACGGTATGTTTAATTATGGTGATATGAAAACATATTATTTCAATGATCAATGGTATATGTGGAACAACAATGAACCGACTGCTGACTTTAGTTTATGGACAAATTTTATGCGAACAGGCAATCCTAAATACTATCACATGGCCGAGAGCATGAGTAAGCATACCATGGATGTCGACAATATTCATTGGCCTAAAAAAAGAATTTACATAGGAGAAATTAATGAGTCGATTGATTTTTGGAATTATCAAGATGAACCAGAATCCACACCCTATTTAGGAGTTGGTCTCAGACACGCTAGTGAGCACTGGAATGCCGTCCTTAGTGCCCATGTTTGGATTCAAGGTTGGATAGCTTCATATTATATAACAGGAGATCAAAGAGCGCTCGAGGTTGCGAAAATGACCGGAGACACCTATATAAAGAGAATTTGGGGAGATCACGACTTAAGAGGCAGAAGATTATATTTGTCTGTACTTAATTTAATGGAACTCTATGACGCTACCAAATTAGAAAAATATAAAACTGAACTGGACGATCGTGTAAGAATTTTGCTGGACCTTCAAAAAGAACAAGGCGGGAATATTTTATTGGACAGATATGGTTATTCACAAACCTATGTGGCCCAAGGCTTAAATAAATACTATCAATTAACTGGAAGTGAAGAGGTGAAGAAAGCACTTATAGATCATGCCAGATGGGTTAAAAACGTACCGCCATTGAACCATAAAATGGAGTCTTATTTAGCTACTATCTATCCACTAATTCTTGGATATGAATTAAGTGGAAACAAAGCTTATTTTGATGAAGCCCAAAAAAGAGCCGAGACCCTAAAAGTGTCAAAACTTCCAATAACAATAAGTAGCGCAACCACTCAAAAAGAATTTAGTGATGCTTTATTGGAAATCTCGAGACTACCAGAAGATTCAGATAGAGCTGCAATTTGGGAGCTGAATATGGGACTTCGAGTTTTTGGATGGACGCATGCAAACAACATTCCTTATTTGCTGTATTGGTTAGAAAAAACTGACAAAGAGAAAGTTTCTAAATAAAATGAGTTTACGGTAAAAATCATCAATGAGCCATACTTAGTAGTATGGCTTGTTAGTAATTATGATTTTTTCATCGTCCTAAGCTTCACAGAGTATAAAAACCACATTCATGACTTTCCCAAAAAAAACTATAGCTCTAATCCTTGGGCCATTATCCTTTTTTATCCTAACACTTATAGACAAACCTCAAGACATGCCTGAGAGTGCCCATTTTATGTTAGGAGTCACTATTTGGGTAGCAATATGGTGGACAACAGAGGCCGTCCCTATAGCTGCAACAGCACTGTTACCCTTAATCTTATTTCCTTTAACAGGTATTATGAGAATTGAAGATACTACTGCCGCCTATGGTGATAAGTATGTGTTTCTTTATTTAGGAGGGTTTTTTCTAGCAATTGCTATCGAAAAATGGAATTTACATAAACGCATCGCTCTATACATTATCAAAGGAATAGGAACCAATATCTATAAGGTAATTCTTGGTTTTATGGTGGCCACTGCTTTTCTATCCATGTGGATTTCGAATACTGCTACGGCAGTCATGATGCTACCTATGGGGATGTCCATAGTTGCTCAATTGAAAGACAACCCTACAACTATAGAAAATGAGAATACTAATTTCGGAAAAGCTTTAATGCTCAGTATCGCCTATTCAGCGTCCATTGGTGGAATTGCAACGCTAATTGGTACACCACCCAACTTAGTAATGGCAGGGTTTGTTCAAAAAGCCTACGGCATAGAAATCACCTTTGGGCAGTGGATTCAATATGGACTGCCAATTTCAATCATATTATTAACAATTGCATGGCTTTATTTAACACGTGTGGCTTTCAAGTTTAAACAAAAGGAATTTCCCGGAGGGAAAGGAGAGATCAATCGATTAATAAAAGAATTGGGACCAATGCAATTTGAAGAAAAACTTGTTTTAATTGTTTTTATTTTCACAGCAATCTGCTGGATTACACGCTCCTTTGTACTTCAGTCCATAATTCCAGGAATAGATGATACGATCATAGCGATGAGTGCTGCCATGATTTTATTTATTTTACCTACGAAAAATAAAAACCAAAGAATTATCGGCTGGGAAGATGCTGTAAAAATTCCATGGGGAATAATTTTATTGTTCGGTGGAGGAATGGCTTTAGCTGCAGGTTTTAAAGAAACTGGTTTAGCGTTGTGGTTGGGAAGTCAGATTGATTTATTGATTGGAGTTTCTCTGTTTTTATTAGTTTTCATTATTATCGTTGCCGTAAACTTTTTGACGGAAATAACTTCCAATTTGGCGACTACAGCTATGCTCTTACCAATTTTGGCACCAATTGCAGTGAGTTTAGACGTTAACCCCTTTGTGTTAATTGTAGCAACAACTACAGCTGCCTCATGTGCTTTTATGTTGCCAGTAGCTACACCACCAAATGCCGTCGTCTTTGGCTCTGGTTATTTAAGAATCATTGATATGATGAAATCTGGATTTTGGATGAATCTGATATCAATTATAGTTTTAACCTTATTTGTTTATTATATCCTACCCATATTGTGGGGTCTATAAAACAAATTCAAGTGAAAATCACAATAAATGACAAGTTCCCCTTGTTTCCAGTAGTTTTATCCATGATTAATTTGAAAAGCACACCAAAAGACAATTCTTAGAAATCATTAATTATATAATGATTATTTAGTTTGGACGGTTCCATGGGCGGTTAAAAACTCAAAACATACCAAATACTAAATCAAAGGAGCTAAATTCTAAGCCACAGCCAATCATTTAAAAATAGAATGGTATTTTAGCTACAATGAAAATACTTGCGCTTATAATTTGCTATTTATCATTGGGTTTTACTCAACTCTTTGGGCAGATTATGGCAGATTCTCTTCCTGAACAAGTAACATTAGCCGGGAATAAAAATGTACAAGTTCTTCAAGCTGATAGAGCAGCATCTTTTAACGATATCAGACAAAATTCATCTTGGCGCCCTTATGAAGCAACACACACAGCTTCCTTAGAAACTTCGCTATGGCTTAAAGTTGAAATTGAAAATAAATCGAGAGAACCCGTAGACATTCATCTATATAGCAATTATGATTATACAACTGTTTACCATCAAAATGGGCGGCAGAAGGAAACCCTGATCAATGGTTATTATGTTCCCTTATCCGAAAGAGCCAATCCATCAGATCCAACGTTTACCAAATTACGCTTATCCCCCCTCCAATCGTCACTGGTTTATGTCAAACTTGACATTGAAAACTTAAAACCTCGAGATACACCAGTTCTTTTTTCAGAATTGGGCTATTGGGAGGCCTACGTTAGCCATTATGATGATCAAACCTACGCCATAGGGTTTATCTATTTCTACATTATATCACTAATCACAATATCCATTTTCGCACTTGTATTTTGGTTACGAGTGCGCGAAAAACTTTACTTCTACTATCTGGGCTATTTACTTTTTCAGCTTGTTTATGGATTCTTGACACTCAGGAATACCATGGCGCCAATCGGCAATTTTTTTGAGTATAACCCGAGCTTGGCATTCGATTTATTTGAACCCATTCAATTTCTTTTTATTGGTTTTTATGTCTTGTTTATTTTGCAGCTTTTAAAGATTGAATCTTATGATAAGCTACTTGCCAAAATTCTTTTTTATCTCGGACTTCTCTGTTTTCTATACGCAATAACTAATTTTGCCGTGAGCTATTTTCTGCTTAATGGAAAATACGCGGTCCGAATTTTCTATATCGTACGCTATATAATTCTTCCCGCAAATTTCATTTTGATTTTCTGGATCATCTACAAAGTGAAGCATCCACTGTTGATCTATTTTATCATCGGACAGACCTTCTTCTTTATTGGTGCCTTATTAAGCACTTATGTTGCATACACTGGAATGAACTTCATCCCTGGTCATTTCTTTAATTTTAAAGAATCTCCCAATATTATTTTTCAGATCGGTTTATTGGCGGAGGTGTATTGTTTTTCACTCGCTTTAGGAAAAAACACGTTTTTACTTCAACAAGATAAAGAAAAAGCCAATAAAGAACTTATTGACCAACTTAAGGAGAATCAACATTTGCAAAAAACTATGAATCGTAAACTCGATGAAATAGTACAAAAAAAGACCCAAGAACTCATTCGTCTTTACTCCGAAATAGAGCGTGAAAAGACACAAAAAACAAAGGATGATTTTCTGAAGAAAATAAAGGAAACCGAAATGATGGCCTTACGCTCTCAAATGAATCCGCATTTTATTTTCAATAGCATGAACGCTATAAAAAATTTGATTATGACCTCTAGAAATGAAGACGCCATAATCTATTTAGACGATTTTGCAAGTTTGCTTCGTGAGATCCTGCAAAATAGCAACCGCAAAAAAATAACTGTGGAGGAGGAATTGGAAATTTTAGAATTGTATCTTTCTTTGGAACAAAGTCGGATGGGCAAGAATTTCAACTATGTCATAGAAGTGGATTCCAAAGAAGCGCTCTCGCAATTTGAAATTCCACCGTTACTCTTACAGCCTATTGTAGAAAATGCTATTTGGCATGGCCTACACCCCAGTTTAAAAGCCGAGAAAAGATTGACCATTACTTTCGACACCAGCAAGGATTTAAAAATCATTATAGAAGACAACGGTATTGGCAGAAAAGCAAGTGAGAAGAGTAAAAGATTGCATAACTCTATGGGCACAACCATTGTTCAGGACCGATTGACCCTATATAATCATTTGAATGACCTGGCCATTTATCTTCAAATTACTGATCTTGAAGAAGACAATCGAGCACTGGGTACGCGTATTACATTAACTTATAAATATTGAGACATGACCAACATAATTATTATCGACGATGAAGACCATTGCACCAATGTCTTGGAAAATTTAATTAAGAAAGTGCACGCCGACTATAATATTATCGGTGTTTTTACGAATCCGCTCACTGGATTGGAATTTATAAAAAATAATCCTCCAGATTTGCTGTTTCTGGATATAGAAATGCCCAACCTCAACGGATTTGCACTATTGGACAATCTGCTACCCATTGATTTTGATGTTATTTTTACCACCGCCTATGACCAGTATGCCATTAAAGCCTTTCAATATAGTGCTATCAACTACCTATTGAAACCCATTACAGAAAAAAATATTGTCAAAGCACTTTCCAATTGGGAAAAGCGACGTAAACAAACGAGCGGAGAGCAATGGCAACTCCTACAAAATCATTTAAAAAACGATAATAAAAATTGTTCTCAAATTGCCTTGCCTACAGGTGTTGGTTACCAAATAACGGAGATTCAGAATATTGTCAGGTGTCAATCCGATAGCAATTACACCTATATATTCTGTAAGGACCAAAACAAAATTTTAATCAGCAGAACCTTAAAGGAAATAGAAGAACTTTTGCAGGACCACGGTTTTGTTAGGGTACACCAATCGCATTTAATAAACCCCCAGTTTGTAAAAGGGATTCTTAAACAAGATGGAGGTAGTCTTATAATGCATGATAATGTGGAAATTCCTGTATCAAGACAAAAAGGACAACAGATCAATGAAATCCTGGAAACCATGATCCGTTTTAAGTAATTAGTTATCCGTTATGGTGATAGTATTTAAATAATACACCTAAAAAACACGCTTCAGTCCTCCATTCGTCTTTTTCAAACGCAATATTTTCAGAGTGTGTATTCTTCTCCATTTCTCCATTCACTTACAAATAAAAAATATTCTATAAATAGATGTATGCCTGAATTCTAAGTCAAAGTAGTCAAATACTAAGTCTTAGCCGCCAAATTCTGATTTCGACTTGTGTAAGAAAATACATCGACTATCTTTGGACCCTAGTGTTTTTTCAAAACAACTATTCACCTGAATCCCCCTGCATTAATAATATTTCATAAAACAATTGGATCCCTTTCATTAAATCGAAAGAAAACTTTTACATATCTAAAGTTTTCCTAAGTGCGCATAAATATATATCTCGCCAGAAAAGTATGGCAGGTGTTTTAATCACAAGCTTATAGCGCCTAAAGCGCATAGAGCTTATGAAACTGGCCATTTATTTGTCAGAAATGCTTTTAATATATGAAAACAAACGCCTCTATTTTCAAATCTATATTGGTTTTACTAACTCTGGTTACGGTTTTTACAAGCACGCCATCTTTAGCACAAAGCTTGGAAGGGAAGTGGTATATCTCTAAAATAAATAGCCGACATTCCACTGTGATTCAGTTCTCCGGAGACAGTTTGATATTTTATGATTTTGACCAACGTCAATCGGCAACTACCTACCATATCAAGGATAATCGACTCGCTGTGGAGGACAGCTCAATTCCAATTGGAGGAGAGTTTCTGTTTGTGAATCCCAATCGCTTGCGTTTAATACCAGATCGCGCAAAGCAACCTATTGATTTTGTACGCTTGCAACCCACGCAAACATGCTTGACCAGGGCCGAAATAAAGCAACTGAATTATGAAGTAACTTATCAAAATAAAACCCTCCCAATAAGTTTTAATTCAACAGAAGACGACTCTGAAAAAAAGGTCCAATTGGAGGTTTTGGACACCACTTATTTTTTGTCTTTTTATAACAATGATCACCGCATGGGTGCTATGCCTATTAAGGAGGTCAGCACTGAACAAATCACAGTCTATGGATTTCCGGGAGAGCCTTTCATGGTTACCGGTGACCGGGTTACAATAAAAGGAGATCCTGCCCTAAGCGGTGTTGCATCTTCTTCAATTGTTAAACTGCCTCCTGAAGACATTATTATTGGCAAATGGTATTATGAACGTATTCAAGGACACCCGGCCTTATCCGTATGCACTAAAAAAACCTTTTTTCAATTTACAGACGATTATATCTTACACATAAAACCCTATGCTGAAGACCATAGTAGTGACAAATGTATAGCTGGTGCCACGATAAATGCAACTTTTAAGTTTATCGCTGACGATCAAATCAAGGTGATTGAAAATGGAAACAGTACTATTTGGGAAATCCAACTGCTTACAAAAACAGAACTTGTAGTTATAAGAGACGGCGAAGCACTCACCTTAACGAAGGATTAGGCGGGTTTTTTCTGTCCAAAATAAATGAATATAAAATGATTACAAAAGATACAAAACTCAATAAACTCCATTACACATGAAAACAATCCAATTAAAATTCAAAATCGTATTATTTTTGCTTTTGGTGGGCTTTGCTGCTGTCAGTTGTGGCGATGATAAAAAAGGTGACACAAAAAATTTAGAGTCAGAGCAAAATCCAAGCCAAGCTGACAAAGCCACTGCTAGCCAAAGTGAGGCGATAAGTTCAAATTCGGAACAGGCTGATCGATCCCAAATTGCTCCAGATGCTCCAGGCACCGCGAGTCCTGATTTCTCGGAGGCCGACACATCGGCCGTTTTATTGGACTGCAACTATTTTAATGAACACCCCAATGCCATCTTAAAGGACAACCCAAAAGCCGAAATAGATTATGTCATCTCTTGTATGGCTAGGGTTGATGGCAAGTTAACCATAGAACCAGGTGTAGTTATTGCCTTTGAACAGGATGCAGGACTGAATTTTGGGAGTAAATCTTCCTTTAAAATACAAGGAACTGCCGAAAAACCAATTGTACTTACTGCCAAAGAAAAAATAAAAGGCTTTTGGAGAGGCATTTATACGGAAAGCTCAAGTATGATCAATACCATGACGTATGTTACTGTTGATTATGCCGGTGGCAACTCAAAAGCGGCTTTGAACATTCAAAACGATACTAGCACGTTAACGCTTGATCGGTGTACGTTTTCAAATAGTAAAAACTATGGAATGCTTACCAATAAACGGGTAGGAAAAGATGTATCAAATATAACCATGACCAACTGCACCTTCACAAAAAATAAAATTCCTTTTAAAACGGATGTCTCGCGTTTAAGATTATTTAATGACACCAATAAATTCGTTGGAAATGAAAAGGATTATATTGAATTAGATGGTGGAACCATACACGGCGACGCTACTTGGGCTCAATTGGATGTGCCCTACTTCATTCAAAGTAACTTTAGGATTGAAGATGGCGTGTTTACGGTAGCGCCTGGCACTGAAGTTATCATGTCTACACAAAAATGGATTCACGTAGATGACAACGCCTCATTGATTATGGTGGGCACCACCGATAATCCCATTACTATTCGTGGAGAACATGATATTGCTGGATTTTGGCAACAAATCAATGTGAGATCCAGCAGTCCTTTAAATGAAATTGGACACGTCATCATAAAAAATGCCGGCAGAACCACCAAAAAACCTAACGGTGCCATTTTTCTGGAAACTTCAAGGTTTTTAAAGATCCATGATGTGGTATTTAAAAATTGTTTTGAGTATGGAATAAGTATACAAAATGCAGAAAAATCTCATTTAGAACATGCCAATCTCAGTCTGGATAATACCCCAAAGCTGTTCTCTGATTGGAAAGGAAAAGAGATTCCTACGCTTGAAAGTTCGTAAGAATAATGATTAAAACACTGCTCAGAGTTTATAATTACTGTGCATTAAAAAATAATCATATAACCCATTTCAATTTTAATCTAGACGTGGCAAAAAAGAAAAACTGAAATGAATCTCGATAAGGAACAGAATGTTAACCTTTAACTATATAGTATAAATAATGAAAAAGATATTTTTCCTTATCGCACTGATCGTCGGATTAAATGCGCTTAATGCACAAGATCTTAACGGCTATAAATATATCATTGTTCCAAAAACTTTTGGGATTAACGTCAAGGCCTACCAATTAACGTCTCTCACCACTAAATTATTTCAGAAAGAAGGTTTCATAACAATTATAAAAGGCAGTAAAATGCCAACAGAACTTAAAAAGAACCCGTGCTTTGGACTTCATGCGGATGTAGATAAAGTTTCCGAAGACAGCGCAAACAAACTCATATCAACCTTGAAAAATTGTCATGGCAAGGTCGTTTTTGAGAGCGGGCAAGAAGGTCTCATTAAAAGAGAAAATAAATCGGCCTATCAGGACGCCCTGGTGAATGCCTTTGAACCCATCAAAAGATTGAATTATAGTTTTTCAAATGTAAAAATGAAGTCACAAGCTAAATCCATAAAAGTTCATAAGCATCAACAGAGAAAACTCTCCAACAACAATACGGAAAAAAAAGGTGTAGCGGTTCCTGACCATTTTCACAATCCAAACGATAAAGCAGAAGAAGTAGGCATCGCAACGCCTGACCATTGGCATAATGTCAATGCTAAAACAGCAGGGAAAGGCTTGGATGTACCAGATTTCATGAAGAACCCTACCTCTAAAACTAAGGTGATCAAAGCACCAACACAGCTGCGCTTTAAAAATATAAGCTACAAGCTGAAACAAAGTAAAAATGGGTTTAACCTTTACAAAAACGGTTCTTCTAAGACTTTCGCCCGATTAGTGCCTTCAGAAAACGAAGGCTATTATAGATATATCAATGCTGATCATGAAGGTATTGCGCATTTTGATTTCAAGGGCAACCTCGTTGTAAAATATTTAATTTCTGACACAGATAAAATACAAGAAATCCGATTCCAAACTCATTAGACCCTATCCTAAAACTGGGTTCAGATCATTGAAAATTGACAGTTTTATACTTGTACACTGAAAGTCGGCTTTGTGAACTAACTGGTAAAAATAATTTGGAATCACAATATTATTGGTGTAAAACCACAAGCTGTTCGGGCGAAGTTCGTAGTTAAGACATCTGAAAGTAGCTGATATGAATCCCAATCGGAAGCAGCGTATGAACCGTTGGTTAGTCAGACAATAATGTTATAGTGCTAGACCGCACTTTTATGTATTTGTTAATTTATTAGCTTCTTTTTGAAACATCCCTCTTACTGAATTCTAAGTCAACCTTGTCAAATACTAAGTATGAACTGCCAAATTCTGACTTGGTCTTGCGTAAGAAAATACGTCCATTATATTTGCAGGTATAACTAATTTTAGTTTATTTCCTAAAAATGAAAAATTGACTGTCGTTAAATTTCAAAATTAATGACGATTAGCTTATCCATTGCATTTAAGAGTTGAATCCCCAGTTCAAGAAATGAGTTAAAAGCCTATGCTTTACGCTCGTTATTTTTAAAACCTTTAAAAATGAACTCGTCCATGATGCCATTGAAACACTATATATTCCATTTAACCACCACCTCTATTCTTAACTGAATTTAGAAATAGTGCCCTAACTCCTGTTGATTTATAAGCAACTATAGAGCAAAAGACATCTTGGCGCACCAATTTTCCTGTATTAAAACGTCAAATAGTTGCGAATAATTAAATTGAAAACAATGAAAAAATCATTAGTCCTAATTGCCATTGTATTAAGTGTCTTTGCTTGCGGAAACTCTGAAAAATCCAATTCTGATAAAATTCAGGATGGCTCAGATAAATCGCGCGCTCAATCGCCTTGTGAACTGTTGTCCGAAACAGAAATCAAAAACACATTGTCTATTCCTACAGAAACTGAAACAAGTATGAAAGAAAAAAACACCACTTTTCCTACCTGTTTTTACAAATGGGAATCTATCACCTGGCCTTATGAAGTGATGAACGGCCACATGGCAAACTATGCGGCCGAAATGAGCATTGTACAGGTTTCTAACATTAAAGAAGCACAGTATAAATCTTCTGTATCTTATTATAAAGATGGTGAATCCGTTGATGACATTGGTGATATGGCGACCTGGAGCACGAAAAAAACCCAACTTACTTTTTTATACAAGGGTAATTTAATTCACGTACACGCAAGAACCTCTGCGGATGCTGATTCCAACAAGACACAAACATTGGCTCTAGCGAAGCTTATTATTGATAAACTTTAAACGTAAAATTTAAAAGAAATGAAGTGGAATAAACAAGTTTTGGAATAATTGGACACACAGATAACCAAGAAAGATCTTAAAGCATCCCAAGAAATAACAACTAATTAATATGATAACAAAAAACCTTAAAACCATAGTGTACATAGTTCTGAGTTTGTTTTTGGTCACCTATCTTATGGCTCAATCGCCTGAACTGGTTCCGTCAGGTACAACAAATTCCAAATTTAATAGGCAACTCACTTAAACGGAAGGAGGCTGAAAGAACAACTTATAACAAACGTTAATACCAATTCTACACAAACGTACTATTGCACAAAATTATAACTCTTTAAATTAAAATCAATACTCATGAAAACTCAAAAATTAATTATTGCAACCCTTAGTTTAGCCTTTATTGGCTTCTTTTCGACCACTGCAAATGCGCAGGAAATTGACACCCGACTTGGGGTCATGCTCGCCTACGGTACTGAAATTGAAAATATTGGAATTGGGGCCAACGCCGAGTTTGGCATCGCCGACAACCTCAGTATATCACCAAGTCTCATCTATTATTTTCCAAAAACAGAAGGACCAATTAAGGTCAACTGGTTTGAAGTCAACGGAAATGCCAATTATTACTTTGTAAACGACGGGGAATTTCATGTCTATGGGCTTGCCGGTTTAAACTATAGCAGCGTAAAAGCTAAATATGACGGAGCTGGTTATGAAGAACTTCCTGGAAGCTATAGTGCCAGCGATGGAAGGTTTGGCCTTAATCTAGGTGCAGGTGCCAAAATGTATATAAGCAACAGTGGCATAATGCCCTTTGCTGAACTCAAATACGTCATTATTGACGGCGGACAATTGGTTATTGCAGCTGGAGTTAAATTCAATATTTAGAATTTAAAAATGTAAAAAATCAAGCTCAAAATCAAAATAAGATGAAATATATTATAACTTCATTGATGCTCATGATCTCGGCATTATGTTACTCTCAAATAGGAAGAACCTATCCCGACGGTCACGGAAACAGGGTGTTTTTCCCTTATGGCGACATATCCTTTGCCGATGAAGTGGTCAGTTTCAAGGTTGGCAATCCAAGCCCGATTGAAGGCTTTGGTCCAGAGGAAGCCCTTGGCATTCCAGATTCTAAAACCTCACCTTACAGCAACTTTTGCACCCTGGGCTATGGCGGAGAGTTGGTTGTGAAATTTACCGATAACGTGCTATACGACATTGAAGGTCCTGATTTATTTATCTTGGAAATAGGGGCATTAACCGAACCTGTTGATGCCTACATCTCCAAAGATGGCGAAGCATGGATTTCTGTAGGGCGTACCGGTGGCGGATTTTCGGCGATTGACATTGCCGACTATGTTGAAAAATCGGATGTGTTTAGGTATGTCAAAGTGGTAGATGTTAAAGAAAAAAAGAGCGGCAAATGGCCCGGTGCTGATATTGATGCCATAGGCGCTATTGGCTCTAGTATCAATTTTCAGTTAAATGCGGCAGTATCGTTTGATACCGGAAAATACACGCTTAAAGAAGACACACAGGAGTTGGCTGACATGGCCGAAAAAATAAAAGAGCTCAACGGCATGGTGCTTATTGAAGGTTATACCGATAATGTCGGTTCGGCTGAAAGTAATTTGACACTATCCAAAAACAGAGCGGATGCGGTAAAAACTTATTTGATTGAAACCATTGGAATTGACCGCAACCGCATTGAAACCAAAGCGCTTGGACAAACAAATCCCGTTGCCGATAATACTACGGAAGAAGGACGCGCGAAAAACAGAAGAGTAGAGCTCATTGTTTTCCAAAACAACGAAATAGAGCAAAAAGGTGTTGTAGGAACTTGGAAAACAACCGCAGAGGGAAATCTCCGTATCTATAAATATGGAGATGTCATTGCCGGTTGGTATGAAAACGATGGTGGCGAAATTTTAGGAAAAATGACCGATTCCCATACCATGGTTGGACAGTGGGTTGAAAATGGCTCGGCTAAAAAATGTAAAACAGACATTTACGGCAGAAAAAACTGGGGCTCTTTGGTGCTTAAGTTCAATGAAGATTTTACCGACTTTGAAGGCCGATGGGGCTACTGTGATGACGAAGCCACAAAAACTGGTTGGGATGCCAAAAAGCTATAAACCGATTTGAAATTTACACCCTTCCAAAATTATATAAGCGATGAATTGACTTAACACAACCTAAACACCTCAGAATTAATTTTTAATAATGAAACAAAATAACCATGAACAACTTTAAAAAAACAACGCCCCTCCTACTTCTCATCTGTCTTACATTGGTCTTTGGTTGTGGCAATAACAATAAATCAAAAGATACGGTTGAAGAGGCTTCTGAAACACCTGTCCAAGAACGTCAAGAGGATGCGCAAAGCGAAAATCACACCTATGATATTACCATAAATCCAGGAAGTGCCAACGAACGCCACTTAAAGGGAGACATTAAAAATGTATCAACAGATGCAGGCAGCATGAACAACTTTTCAGCCTATAGCAATACTGAAAATGGTAAGGGCATTGTTTTACGAATAGGCAATGACGATATACTCCTTCACGGACTCCTTTTTCAAAATGCCGATGGTTCCGTTGCCGACTTATTTGATGGTTCAGAAGATGATTCTGAAGAAAAATCCAATCTGATTATTTCAATCGCACCGCCTTCCTCTGACGTACAGAATAGTATGTCTGGCGAAATCAAATTATCCAATATCACTTACGGCTTAAAGAGTCATGAAGGTGGCTCCTTAGGCTATACCTTAGTGTTTGACGGTCAGTTTGAAGATTATGAAGAGAACATCTCCCAAATTAAAGGTCGTGTGGTGGTGAAAGTTCCAAATTATTTATAATGACCCCAAAAACAAACACCTAATGAAAGACATAAAATTTAGAAACCTCATTTTAGTTCTAAGCATTTGTAGCATGACCATGAGTTGTGTCACCTTGCAACAACCTTTGCCAGGAAGTCTTTGGGGTGATTGGGCCTTTGTAAAAACGGGCACCATTATCAATGGCTCTAATGAGCGGCTTTACAATTATCAGAATGTATGCCATAGAAACAGTGATCAGTTGCGCTTTTCGTCAGACGGTAAAATGAATTTACGCTGGTACGATGACCATTGCGCCATCTATCAATATTTCATTGGACAATACCATGTGGAAGGCAATACTTTAAAAATTGATTTGTCCGACAGCAGACCCTATCAAGACAGTCCGTTCCCGCCGATTAGAGAATTCAGGATCATTCAAATTAACCAAACAACCCTAAAGCTTGAAGAGATTCCAGAGGCGGCAAGACGCGAGAGATATCAAGGCACAGCATCGGGCCCAGAAGTCTTGGTTTTTGTTTTTATGCGAGTGGATTAAAACCTTTTTCAAAAGCTAAAAGCATATTCAAATTATCTCTAAATACATAAAAAACCGACTGATCAATAACCGACTAAACACATCATAACCGCTTCAAATTAAAAAAACTTAATCAGGGATTACCCCAAAATAAACAGTAACACCTAAACCCATATATCATGAAAAAACCAATTTTAACTTTAGCATCATTTGTGTTCTTAATCATCTCCACCCAGATGTATGCGCAAAGAACTTTAGGCAAAACTATCAAATCTCCAAAAAACGTCAGCGCTGAGCTGTCCATTACTTCTCCAAAAAATAATGCCAAGGTTTCTTCACCGCTTACCATTGCCGGTACGGCTTCAAAAAACGCCAAGGTAACCCTCAACGTCAAAGCCACCTTCGCGGAAGGCGATCAAGATTTGGGGACATTTGAAATAACCTCCAACCGCAATGGAATTTGGCAAAGCACACCTATCAATCTGTGGGCTCCAGAGGGCGTAAATAACTTAAAATTTGAAATCATGGCTTCAGAATCAGTGGTAGAGAAATCGAAGATGAAACGCTTAAGGAAACCAAATTCAAAAAAAATAATCGTTTCTCCTACCAGCAATATCCAAAGAATTGAACGTGTGGAAATGACGGCGAAGAAGATAAAAGAACTCAATCCTCAGTTGACTGAGATGCCAGAAAGAGTAACTCAGAGCCCAATTGATCCCATAACTGGACATCAACGCCCTCAAAGACCGTCAAGCAACATACCCAATACATATATCACCTCGCCAACCAGTAATACCAATGTTGACTTTCCATTGATAATCACTGGAACTGCACAAAAAAACAGTGAGGTTAAAATTGTTATTAATCGCCATTACACACAATACGGTCAGGACATTAGGCAAAGCACAGAATTAAATGCATCAACAGACGCCAATGGTCAGTGGAAATCTGGCAAACTTTATTCCATTCAAGCGGACGCCGCCGATGACAATGTCACTCTTGAGATTACGGCAGTCAGGGTTGTCAACAATTCAGAACAAGGGAATAAAGCCTCGGTAACGGTCAACTCGCAAGCCAAAGAAAAATTGGGACTGAAGATAACCTCACCAGAGAGTAATCTTTATCAAGGCGAAAAAGTGAGATCACCATTTACGGTCAAGGGACGCGCAATGAAAAACCACACTTTGGAAATCCGCGTACAAACAGGGCAAGGCAGTGCTGGAAACTATCAGCAACAGAACAACGGGAGGGTGATTAAAGATTGGACCTCAGTTTCTGTAGATTCCAGAGGCTATTGGAGCACACAGTTAAATACAGGAACACCAAAAACCAATAACGGCCGTGCATCACAAAAAGAGTACAAACTCACCGTATTGGTTCGCGATAAAAGAAACCCGTCTGAAATTACAGTATTGCATTTGAGACGATAAGGAAATATTCCATCAGGTCCATTTTTATGAATTGGATTCTGAAGTCTTCAAGTGAAATGTTATCCTATAAAATAATCATTATAACAATATATTAATCATGAAAAAAGCAATTTTATTCTTAGGAGTCTATTTTTTCCTAATGGCCTCAACGCCCTTTCATGCTCAAGTAATTAGGGGCAAAAAAGCGCAAGTTAAATTCCGAAATAGTATTGACCTTTCTATCACCTCTCCCAAGAACAAGTCAAAAGTCTCATCACCCTTGACTATTTCTGGTACAGCGCCAAAAGAAACAACCGTTTCCATAAAGGTTAAGGCAATTTACAGTGGTGGAGATCAAGGCTTGGGTACATTTACAGCAACAGCCAGCAACAATGGGAAATGGCAAAGTACGCCTGTTAATTTGTGGGCTCCAGAGGGCTCAAAAAATCTCCGTTTTGAAATTATAGTTACAGATAATTCAAGGACCGATAGTGAAAAGAAAATCAGTGTTTCAACCAATCAGCCCATTCAAATGATTTCTCGAGTGGAGATGACTGAAAAGAAATTCAGGGCACTCAATCCAAAGCTCACCTTGGTGCCTCAAGAAGTCCCATCATCCAAGGTTGAGCGGCGCCTGGTTAAACAGCCTGCAAAAATGAAGACGCCAGTAAAAGTAGATAAGAAATTAGATGTTGGCAACACCCTCAATTTAGATCTTGAGGATACAGAAACACGCATCATTTCTCCACCGCAAATTTCATCATTCACCAAAATTCCCGTTGTATTTGGGGGCACCGCCAAAAGGAATAGTGATATCGAACTCATGATAACAACTACCTATAAAGAAAATGGCGAGGCGATTACAAAAAGAACAAAAACCAATCTATCTACAGACAACAAAGGCGAATGGGGCAGGGTTAAGCTCTATTCTATAAAGGTGGACAAAGCAGATGGTAAGGTGACTCACGATATCACAGCAGTACGAAAAGAAAATGGTAAGGAAGTAGGTAACAAAGCAACCAGAACCATTTATTCTGAACCAACCACCAAGACGATGTGGAAACCCATTCCTAATGTGAAATTAAAAGTAACCTTGCTTGAAATTCAATGTGCAGTATCAAAAGATGACGATAAAATAGATGATTATGGCATCACGCAGCATGTGAAATATAAGGCTAATGGAAAGATAAAAAGTCCGATTAGCAGGGACATCAAAAAGTTTCGTAACAATAGAAAATGTAAACCGGGAGACCAAAATAGTTATTGGGCGGGGTCAACAGCTCTGATTTGCGGCAATAGAGATAGGCAAATTCAAGTACAAGAATCAAAAGTAACTGATAGACGGTCGCCAAATATCAACAACTCTGTTATTTTTGAAATTACCCCTGACGAAGCCAATGACAGGAATGCCGAATTCACAATAGACACCTGGATTAAAGAATACAGTAGTACAACACTATCCAATATTTTAGTAAGAGAAGATTATGATAATGTACTCAACAAAGATCCTCGAAAAATGAGAGTTGCCATCTACGACGTTCTTGCCATTTTAAATGGCACTAAGGACTTAAATGCATCCCATACATATTTTGATGGTGATGTGAGTCAATCCTTGAAATTTGATAATTTTGACAATGCATCCTTACCTCTTAGAAAGGTGAGTTATTCAGGAAGGACAATTTTAGAGGGACCTATTCGAGGCCGCATGAGAAACGCTCATAACAATAGAAAAGCTTTTGTTTGGATGCGTTTTGAACTCGTTGACTAAAACAATTAATCATCTCCTCTATTCAAAACCCTCCAGATAGTAAAGATCTGAAGGGTTTTTGAAGTATTCGAATAGGTGCTTGATAAAACGAAAAACAGAACCTTAAACGAAAAAGTGAAATTTGGCGGAGTGTCCTTATCCCGTAGGGCTATCAGAGATGATGACGACATTTGGAAGTGGAATTCGAAGCAAGCTATAGAAATGCGAGTATAATCATCAAAAACGACAATGAATTATGAACAAAACACACCTTTTTTGTATTATCCTTCTTTTCATTTTTTCCTATGGATCTTTCTCACAGGTTAAAAACAAGATCACAAATCGAAAGACAAAAACAGAACGTAGCCTACCTCACAAACGGCTAAAGAAGATGCCTAAGGTTAGTAAGGATAACAAAGGGAGCAATGCTCATAAAAACAGAAGCACTCCAGGCGTTTATGTTCAAGAAGTTTCAAGTGCCATCCCTTCAATTACACAAGTGGAGACGTCTATTCCTGCTTTTATAGGGTATACTGAAAAAGGCTCCAATAGCCCAACACGGATCCGTTCTATGCAGGAGTATATATCTAAATTTGGTGGCGCTAACCCAGCTGATTTAGGTGTGTTTCAGATAACCAATGACGGAAGCATCATTCCCCCAGAGCTATTGACTACTCCAAAATACAAGATGTACTATATGTTGGAACTTTTTTTTGCCAATGGCGGTGACGATTGTTTCATTACCTCGGTTGGCCATTATGATAATCTCATACAAAATGAAGACTTTATGTCGGGTTTAGCATTGCTGGAAAACGAAGACATACCAACCTTGATTCTGTTTCCGGATATCAGCAGTTCTGAAAACATTGGAGACCCAGCCGAAGTCTATAAGACCGCACTTGCCCAATGTGCCGAAAGAAAGGATCGTTTTCTGATCTGCGATGTCAAAGAATCAAATAGTGATATTTCAGATTCGGTAGAAAAATTCCGATTCTCGATGGGGACCGAAAATCTTAAATATGGAGCGGCTTACTTTCCATCCTTGCAAACAACCCTTAATTACCATATTTCTGAAGATAAGATTCAAGTAAAGCTAAATCAAAACAATAAAACCATGGTGTTGAAGCATCCTGAAGACCTCATTGCAAGAGATCCAAGCAAAGCTGAGACCTCTTTATATCACGCTGATAATGGAAATTATAGAACACAATACCAACAGATAAAACAGAGGATCAATACAATCCATCTCAAATTACCGCCCAGTGCAGCTGTTGCTGGTGTTTACGCCAAGGCTGATGCCTCCAGAGGCGTTTGGAAAGCACCAGCCAATATATCCCTGAATAAGGTTACAGCACCAACACTAGCCATTGATAACAATGCTCAGGCCAATCTTAATGTTGACAGCTCAGGAAAATCCATTAATGCCATTAGAAGTTTTAAAGGCAAAGGGGTTATGGTTTGGGGTGCCCGCACATTGGCCAGCAATGATTACGAATGGCGCTATATTCCTGTGATGCGAATGGGCATGACCATTGAAACCTCAGTAAAAAATGCTCTGGCACAATTTAAAAATGCGCCAAACAACCCTGCAACGTGGAGCAATGTGAAAGCAATGATCACAAATTACCTCATCGAGCTCTGGCGAGCGGGCGCATTAATGGGTGCTAAACCAGAACAGGCTTATTTTGTAAGGGTGGGTCTGAATGAAACCATGACAGAACACGATGTAAATAACGGAAAGATGATTGTAGACATCGGGATATCACCATCGAGACCAGCAGAATTCTCGTTGTTAAGGATTTCTCAAGATATGCACGACAATTAATTAGAACGCCGTCCATTAACGCTTGATTTGTGATACCACTTTATTAACAACATGTGAGATGTCAAGAGTCAATAATTAAAAAAAAACTGACTGCGCCAAAAATTTTGCATTTTGACCAAAAGCTGGCATGAGCATAGAAAACCGACTTGCTTTCAGTTAAAGCAAACACATCGATTAACATAGAATATTAATTAAAACAACAGTTTATGAAAATTAAATTATTAATGACAGCAACAGTAGTATTGATGGTAATGACCTCTCAATTATACGCACAGAAAACCTCAAAGCAAAAGGTGGAACAAAAAGTCAAGGTAGAAAAAACCAAAAAAGCCAAGACTATGGAGGAAATGAAGGTGATACCACGGTCTAAAGCCAAGGTGACCCCAATTAAAGAACGTGTAAAGCATGGCCGCATTGACCCCATTACGGGAGAACAAGTCATCACGCCAACAACGGAAGCAGTTTACGTAGCCATTACATCACCAAAAAGCAATCTCTCGGTAGGCGAAGGGTTGAATGGAAAAATAACCGTAAAAGGTCGTACAAACAAACGCCAATGGATTGAAATTAGAGTGCAATCAGGAAAAAGGACGGTTGATAACTATACCGATACCAATCGTTATTACAGTAAGGTAATTGAAGACTGGAGACCCGTAAAGGCCAATGCTGACGGCAATTGGCATACCATGATAGATGTGAAACCGCTTAGCTACAGCGCTGGAGCAGATTATGATAATGTAGAACAACATTATTTTACCATCTTGGTGCGCTCACGGAACGATAAATCAAAAATTGACATCTTACATTTACAACGATTTGATAACTAAATCAGTAAGAATTAAAGCCTTATTTAATTAATCTGGAGCTGCTAAAATCAATAGTAGCAACACAACCTAAAATCCCATCAGATATCATCATCTGTGGGATTTTTTTTAACCAATTTGTGCTTGGCTATCTGACGCTTAATATGAATTACGGATCAAACAAAAAGACTGCCCATTAGTAGGCAGCCTTTCAGCAATCACAACAAACCAAAGTTTAGTTGACACCAATATTTCCTTGGGTTAATAAAACATCCAATTCTGCAGCGCTTTTATGGACGTTAATATAGCCGTTATAAGTTAATACGTCTTCATAGCCAAATACACTATCATCATCCAATTTAGCAATATTTGTCATAGACATGCCACTATCTCCATCCACAGGATTAAGGCTTACCGCAATAGCACCAGGATTATTAATATCGCCGATATGGATATGAGACGGATGACTGTTTCCGTTCATGGTTCCCATCACGGCAATAACCAATAAAGCCTCACCATTTGTTCTCTCATAAAACGTGGCCTCACCGTCAACACCAGAACTGCCAACCGTAACCAAAGTGTATGCTTTAGCTTCGCCGGTCAATTCGTTTTGACCGATATCACCTTGAGCAATCAAGGTACCAAGATCGTCGGCACTTTTGTGAATATTGATATACCCATCAAATTCTAACAGTTCGTCATAGGTAATGGCTGTCCCATCGGCCAACATAGCAACCTGCGTTGTACTCATACCTGTAGCGCCGTCTAATGGAGTAAAGGTTACGGCAATGTCTCCACCTTCAGCGGCAGTATTCATGTGAATATGTCCTGGATGCTCATCACCGGCAGTCGTACCCTCCAACATGATCTCAATCAATGTGGTGCCGTTAACGCGTTTTGTGAATTTGGCATCGCCCATAATACTTGGATCCGATTTAGAGCCTAAGGCATAGGTTTTGGACATAGTGGTCAATTCGTTTTGGCCGATATCGCCTTGAGCAATCAAGGTTCCAAGATCGTCGGCACTTTTGTGAATATTGATGTATCCGTTATAATCTAAAAGTTCATCATAAGAAATTGCTGTCCCATCAGCCAACATTGCAACCTGCGTTTTACTCATCCCAGTTGCTCCGTCTAACGGGGTAAAGGTTACGGCAATGTCTCCACCTTCAGCGGCAGTATTCATGTGAATATGTCCTGGATGCTCATCACCGGCAGACGTACCCTCCAACATGATCTCAATCAATGTGGTGCCGTTAACGCGTTTTGTGAATTTGGCATCGCCCATAATACTTGGATCTGATTTAGAGCCTAAGGCATAGGTTTTGGACATAGTGGTCAATTCGTTTTGACCGATATCGCCTTGAGCAATCAAGGTTCCAAGATCGTCGGCACTTTTGTGCACATTGACATAGCCATTAAAATCCAATAGCTGTTCGTAACTAATCGGTGTGCCGTCATCCTTTGTACTAAAGGTTGTAGAACTCATGCCCGTAGCCCCATTTATTGGCTCTAAACTAATGGCAATAGCACCACCCTCGGCAGCCGTATTAATGTGAATGTGGGCCGGATGCATTCCTGATGAGGTCCCATCCAAATCTACTTTTACAGTAGTTGAATTATCGGTGTTCTTTACAAACGTGACCATTCCTGAAATTGACGGATCGGAAACAGCCATTAAAGAATAGGTTTTGCGCTCTCCCGTTTCTTGGATCATAGCAGCGTCGTCGTCATTACTACAACTCGTGAACATTAAGAAGGTGACTAACAGTGAAGTTAAAATTTTGGTTTTCATGTTTTTGATTTTTTGTTAAACTATTTTGCTTTGAACTCTACTTACGAGATTTTCAAAGGGTCGGTTTTAAAAAATCATCTTTTTTAGTATTAAATATGTCAATCAAAATCGCAACACACTGAATTTTAGAATTTTAAACAATAAAAATTAAATTGACTCTTTCTGCTGGACTAAATGTTGAAATTTCTCCGAATACATTATGCAAGAACCTTGGGGTCCATCCGAATGGAACGGACGGATAAGGGCACGAGGTATGAATCAAAATTGTCTTTTACTAGTTGAAATAGGCTCGGAGGTGTTAAAAAATACTGATGGGAGTAAAGCTATTTGATCTTGGTTTAGACTATTGAAAGATATACCCTTTTAACATTTTTTATTATGGTGCAATAAACTTACATAATGGGTTCTATCATTGCACGCATGGCAAAAATAGAATGCACTTATAAGATGTATTATTTAGTAGAAAAAACACGGTCATTGTAATTTGGCAGCTTGGCTTGTAAGGTGTGCTTTAATAGTGTGGTTTAGATTTATAACCAAAGGATGAAGTAGTTGCCTTAAAAAATCTTGCTGGCTTTCAGCATTTTAACAACTGAATTTTATATATTTAAAGTTCCCTCCCGCTTATGCTTGGCAAAATTCCAACCTAACTTACTGACCAATTATGCTAAAAAAAACATTGTTCTTTGCAAACAAATGCGCCATAACTACCGCTAATGAGCAGCTTGTAATCACTTCAGACAGTATAAACAGAACTATTCCAATAGAAGATATCGGTTATGTCGTTATTGATCATAATGAAGTATATATAAGTATTCCCGCGCTTAATAAATTAATTAATAATAATTGTGCTTGTATTATCTGCGATGACAAACATCTTCCAAATGGAATGCTTCTCAACCTCAACAGTCATCATATACAACAAGAAATTTTCAAATATCAAATAGCCGCTAGTTTACCTTTAAAAAACAATTGTGGCAACAGACCATCAAGGAAAAAATCAGAAATCAAGGCATTCTATTAGAGAAAATAACAAATAAAAAAAATTCGTTCGAATTTTTGGAGAGCAAAGTCTTAAGCGGAGATTCTACAAATATGGAGGCCGTAGCCGCTAATTTTTATTGGAAATCGTTTTTTAACATCGATTTTAAAAGAGAACGATTTGGCAATTACCCTAATAATTTTCTCAATTACGGATATGCTATTTTACGTGCAGCAACCGCAAGAGCATTATCCGGAAGTGGATTACTGAATACATTGGGCATACATCATAAAAGTAAGTACAACGCATTTGCTCTGGCCGATGATATTATGGAACCTTTTCGGCCGGCCGTAGATGAAGCTGTTCATTTCATCATGCAACATTATGATGAGCAAGATTTGACCACAGAGATAAAATCCGAATTGCTTCAGGTGCTGACGCGAACCGTTTATTTCAAAAACGAAAAAAGCCCTTTAATGGTTGGCCTTCAAAAAACAGCCAGTTCACTTCAACAATGTTACACTGGTGAAAGAAAGAAAATTAAATATCCAAAATTATGGAACTAAACGGTTATAGAATTATGTGGTTATTTGTATTTTTTGATTTACCAACTGAAACGCCCAAGGACCGACGAAATGCTGCAGGCTTTAGAAAAAACCTATTAAAAGATGGCTTCACTATGATGCAATACTCAGTTTATATGCGGCATTGTGCCAGTAGCGAAAGTGCTGATGTGCATGAAAAACGTATTAAACGCCTATTACCTCCTTTAGGGAAAGTGAGCGTCCTCCGAATTACCGATAAACAATTTGGCAATATTATGAACTTTTGGGGACGCGCCGAAGTCCCAAAAGAGCCATTACCCACACAACTGGAGTTATTTTAAAACAAAAAAATGCCTCAATCTTGCCTTATCACTGCAAAAAAGAAGCATTTTCTTATACGATATCTTGCTTTAAGCACATGACTATCAGAAGGTACAAGACCAACTAATATCGTGTCTTCTAATCTTTAATCAAACCACAACTGATTTTGACGTTTGACGTTAGTATTGAGGAATATCGTGTCTTCTAATCTTTAATCAAACCACAACAGACTCGGCTAATTCTTTAACCGTTGCGTTAATATCGTGTCTTCTAATCTTTAATCAAACCACAACAAGAAGAAGCTGAATTAATGGCCCAACTTGAATATCGTGTCTTCTAATCTTTAATCAAACCACAACAACAGCGATGTACGGCGCTCGTCGGACTCAAATATCGTGTCTTCTAATCTTTAATCAAACCACAACAATATACCCAGCAATCAAATCATCTTCCTCAATATCGTGTCTTCTAATCTTTAATCAAACCACAACCTGGATGACGACAGCAAAGTTTTTGTTGTAATATCGTGTCTTCTAATCTTTAATCAAACCACAACGCGTTAAACACACCTATCTTATTTTCGTCCAATATCGTGTCTTCTAATCTTTAATCAAACCACAACAATGCCGGGCGGCTAAAACTTACAGACCATAATATCGTGTCTTCTAATCTTTAATCAAACCACAACATCGGTCAAGGATGTGCCCTCTGCCAATGCAATATCGTGTCTTCTAATCTTTAATCAAACCACAACAACGATTGCTTTAAGAGTTGAACCCGAAACAATATCGTGTCTTCTAATCTTTAATCAAACCACAACTAACCGCTGTAATATCTCCTGTGTATTCTTAATATCGTGTCTTCTAATCTTTAATCAAACCACAACAGTAACTTTGATATTTTTATATTCATTAGGAATATCGTGTCTTCTAATCTTTAATCAAACCACAACGCTTAAGATACTGCTCAACCTCCTGCTTCAAATATCGTGTCTTCTAATCTTTAATCAAACCACAACCGTGATACGAGTGGTCCATTTGGCAAGGTAATATCGTGTCTTCTAATCTTTAATCAAACCACAACTGGCTACTACATCACAGATAACAGCATTGTAATATCGTGTCTTCTAATCTTTAATCAAACCACAACACTTTCCAACTCGAAGCCAGTATAACTACAAATATCGTGTCTTCTAATCTTTAATCAAACCACAACAACTTAATTTCTTTTCACTTCCGAAACTCCAATATCGTGTCTTCTAATCTTTAATCAAACCACAACCCAAACGTTGTATAATTCTTTAAACGTCTAAATATCGTGTCTTCTAATCTTTAATCAAACCACAACGCCTGTCTTAACATGTGTAAACGAGAAGGAAATATCGTGTCTTCTAATCTTTAATCAAACCACAACAAATTAGAAGGTTTAAGAGTTGCGGGAATAAATATCGTGTCTTCTAATCTTTAATCAAACCACAACACAAAGTACCTAAATGACTTTGTTAGATATAATATCGTGTCTTCTATTCTTTAATCAAACCACAACGGTTTAAAGCAGGTAACAATTCCTAAATCAATATCGTGTCTTCTAATCTTTAATCAAACCACAACGACATCATCCAAAGCCTACGGCTGACAGAAAATATCGTGTCTTCTAATCTTTAATCAAACCACAACGGACATTGGATTGCTGTTCAATAAAACAGAATATCGTGTCTTCTAATCTTTAATCAAACCACAACGTACGAGTTTTATTACGATTAAATATTTAAAATATCGTGTCTTCTAATCTTTAGTCAAACCACAACGGCGTGTCCTTGCGAAACCATCTTGACGGTAATATCGTATCTTCTAATCTTCAATAAAATCGACGAAGGAGATTCACAAACATTCAAATAATATTAGAATAATATGTTTGTAAACCACAACGAAAAATCGTTGACAAAAATTAAAAAGCGTCAATTTTTCGTTGTGGCTTGGCTGTTTAAGATAAAGCCATTTATGTCAAAGAACTTTTATTTGCAAAATCTTACCATCTTACAACGATCAAAATTTCAAATTACTCTTAATTTCAGCCAACATCTCTTCTCTTGTCTGCTTTTTTGTATAGCCACTTTTCAAGCCTTTGTTAATTTTTATTTGAACAAAATCGTCGTATTCTTGTTTCTCTCGTGCTTGATTAATTAAATAATTTACCCCTTCACTTTTGCTGAGAAATTCTTGCGCATCTACTTGCTTTTCTAACCAATCATTATTTTGTTTGGTCAATGTAATACATTGAAGTGCCATCATTTAAAATTTAAAAGGTTTAATTTCAAGTCAACAAACTTGTAAGTTTTTTTAGGCTTCAATTATTGAACCTGTTTCTGTCAGATTTACTTTTATAGGATTTATTTCATTCCATCTCTTTAAACTTGTAACTCTAACTTCCTCTTCCTTGTTTCTCAGGGTGGATGCCAAATGATGTCTAAACGAATAATCTCCCGCTGATATTTTTTGAACGCGATATAAATATTGTATTAAAAACTTAGAGTCTAATTTATTTTCATTAAACTCTTCATCATCCAAGCCCAGCACAAACATATCGTTTTCTTGTAAGGTATTTATAATTTTACCGTGCTTATCAAATTCAGGAAGTTGATAAATTTCTTGATTTTGTTTTTGCCTTTCTACAACCTCCCAAAAAGAAACTATAGTTTCTTTAAGTTCTCCCATTTTATCTTCATAGATAATTATATGATGATTATTCCTCGGATTCACATATTGATTTGCCTCTTTTAATTTTTGTGCATTGGACATTTCTTCCCTTAACCTTACCTTTTTAATAGGAACGCGTTCTCCGTTTTTATTTTTTAAAGTATAGAGTTGTTGGATGTCATTTTTTAACGAGTTGATTTGATCTACGATAACCAATTCCTCTTCATCACTAACTCCTTTTTGCTTTTTTTGTTTTTCCAATAAAGCGATTTCTTTATTGATTTTAACTTCTTCTATTCTCGCTTTCGTAATAATTCTTCGTATTTCTGGGTCAACGATTTTCTTTAGCTGGTTGTCTTTTAAATCGCTCACTTTCTTCCGCATGTGATATCCTTTACTAACTTCCGCAGGTGCCTGTCTTTGCCCATAAATATTTTCCTTATGCAATTGACCCCTTACGGCGTCTCCTACACTTGTAAAAGTTTTGCCATTTTTAGTAATGCGTTTTCTTACTTGTGTCAACACTTTTCGATTTTGCTTGTGTGACACCAAGATCTTTTCAGCTTCCTTTTTTGCCGACGTATGGAAATTCAACCATGGTACAGGGAAATTTAATTGGTCTTTTTCAAAAGGCAATCCTTTGTATTTTGCCACCCGCTGTGCATTGTATGTGCTTAATTGTTGAAAATAACTTTGTTTTGACAAGGCAATAACCAAGGCATCTATGGCATGGTGCCTATGATCATCCCTATTTTTCTTGGGGTCAAATTTTATCTCCCCTGTGTATTTATCCACCCAAATGTTTCCCTCTATCAACGATTGATTTTTTTCTATCGGGGGTTTTTGGTTCTCAATGGCATTGAATTCATTTGGCTCATTTACGATGTCATACACCACCCAATACTTTCCTTCCTTTTCGTTGGTAGCAAATTGATGCTCTGCATCTATCTCTGAAACAAAAACACCTTGGTCATTTACCGTTCCTTCAATACAAATTTGGTTTGAAGCAAAGCTCGGTTTTTCGTTAATGGCTCTCTCATAAACTGGATGCTCTGTATCAAGATCCAATAGCAGCCAATATTTTCCATCCGTCGTATTAGTTTCGCATTCATAGATGTACGATTTGAAATAATTATCTTTTACTTCGCCAAACAACAGAATCTGCTTTCCTGTTTTTTTGGGTTGCTTTTCTTTTTCTGGAACAATGAATTTTTTATCTATAACTGGCAATTTCGCCCAATATGACCCATTGTCAATAGCTTTGGCAGAAACTAGTCCGATACTATTATTTTTAAATTTTTCCCGTTCTACATTCCCTCTTAATACAATCGTGTTTTCTGTACTTTCCGGTCGCTCCTTAAAGATACGCACCACTTTTTTGGGTTCAGAAATGTTCAATTTTAACCAATAATTTCCATTGGTCAATTCTGGCACACTAACAGTTATATTGACATAGTTGTTTAACGTTTTGAATACACCTTTATTTACTTTCCCTGTGATAGTGGTTTGATTAGCTTCCAATGTTGGCTTTTCATTATAAATTGGTAATGACGAAATGAGATTATTGTTTTCGTCCATTACAACATAATGTGGATAGACTCGATCCTCTTCCATGTTCTTGAGGTTGATGTCCAAGTTCATAACCGGCTGTAAGATATTATTCAAACCCCATAAGTGCCTTAATTCCGAAGTAAGCCCTCCGGGCAGCACTCTCACATCTTCGCAAACCTGACTCATGATTTCTTTGGTCTTTTTGCTGATATACCGGGTGTCGTTCAACTGTCTTTCGATAAAGCTATTTTGTACATCAGCATCTTCGATCTTTATTTTTGAAGTAAATCGTTTTGCTTTAGGATATGGCAACAACCTATAAATCCTTTGCTCGATGTCTTCCCAGGTTTCTGCGCCACCCCATATTTTCGGATCATTGTTTTTTAAGTAAAATTGATAGGGTGTAAGATTACCTTTTAGTCCATTGAATTTAGAATCACACAAAGTTTTATTTCCAAAACTATCATTTAATGAGGTGCTTTTGGGCATGATGTGCTCTATCTGTATCTTGTTTTCCCTTCCCAAGACGTCACTTATATTGATGGAAATGTTTGTGTAAGGACAAACAGTGACAACGCCACGATCTTGCATTTCTTTATAGAGCAAGACTTTTTGGAGGTTAACTCTAGTGTGCCTTAACCCGTATTCGGTAAGTAATTTTCTGGCAGCATCATTTTTTGTTGTATTTTCTTTGATCCTATTCGACTGATTTTGCCTTCCTTGTTTACTGTTTTTGACATCACGACCCAATTCAACTTGAATTCTATCAAATTTCCCATATTCATCAATCAAATGGTTGACAAGCCGTCTGGTTTCATTGAGTCCTTGTTGAACAATCGGGTTTCTTAAATTTTCAATGGCATCCAGTTTGTCTTTCAACTCTTTCGTTTCTATATCCTGACTATGGTGATACAATTTTATAAACCGTTTATCATCTGGTGTAAATCCAAAATCGTTTTCAACCAAATAGGATTTGATTTTCTCAATGGCATCTCCCTCTTTATTGGTTTTGTCTCTTACAATATTCAGAACATCTTTTTTTAATTGTTCTTTTGAATCTTTGAAATAGTTTATTTGATCACCAAAAGCATTCATTACACCTCCGAAAATAGTGGCATCACTCATTTGAAATCCTTCTCTTAGAAAAGGCAGAATATTCTTTATGGCTTTTAACGACACATTGGAATAACCCTCTTTAAGATTAATTCTTTCTACTTTGTCGATTAGTTTTTCATTTAAATCAAAATCTGAAATCAATTTTTCAATTAAATTGTCATTGTCTTCAAAATCCATAAAGCAGTGCCAAATCTCATGTTTGTATTTTTCCCATACTTCCTTAGAAAATAAACTCGACAAATGTTTTGTGGTATAATTTCCTGGCACTTTCTGGTCATCGGCGTAGTTCCATTTTTCATATTCCATTTTGAGCTTTTTAGGAATTTCCGAAAAATTAAAATTACTGTCTTTGCCATTCATCAAAGCCAAAACTTGCAATCTTTGGTATTCATTAAGTTTTTGTTTTCGACCGTATTCAATATTGTTTATAAACTGGTAGGCTCTGAATTCTTCATAAACTGGATGTGACAAATGGCAAGGAGATTTTCCTCTTTGCAGATATTTACCATTTTTAGTTACAGTTGGTTCAAATCGGCATTTTGCCAATAGCCCTTTTTGAGATCGCAAGGGTCTTTGCCAGAACAAGACACTATCTTGACTTTTGTGTTTAATTGTTCCTTCTTTATCATATTCGATTTCTCCTCCAAAAAATTCCTTTAAGGGCACAATCGATTTAACCACAACCTTAAAAATACTTTTTCTAGTATCTTTATTTTCTATTTCTGTAATGGTAACGTTTGGTTCCCCATACTTTTGATATAATTTTTCTATTTTCTTCTTGTTTCTATTGGCATCCAAATTTCCTTTTAGAAAAGTCAGCTTCTTTTTTTCTCCTGTTTTTTCCAACAATCCCAATGGCTTTGCCTGTCGCTCCCATATTTTATCAAATTCTTCAACGTACATATCCCGCAACGTGTATCTTGCTCTCACACGAAGTTCATTGCCGTTTTCGTCAGTTATTAATTGGAATGGTTCTCCTTCTGGCGGATAAATTGAATTTAAGAAACTGCCTAACGTACCGTTATCGATACTATTTTTAGTTTGGTCGATACCAACCATTCCTTCTTTACCTTTGTAGATTTTACCATCATCCTTTCCTTTTCTATTGCTCAAAAAACCTCGTCTTTGAATTAAATGGTACAAAACACGCCCCATTTCATGTAAGCTTAAGTCTTCGTTTAGGGCCTTATCTCTTAAGTGATAAGGATTTTGTCGATGCCATTCAATATAAACTTTTGAACTTGGAGCAATTCGCCCAGCCTTTCCTCTATATTTATCCCATTTTGCCCATAAATCAAGTTCTTTATGAGTTAATGGACACATATCTAAATCAATAAGTGTTCTCAACAGTTTTATTTTCCTTAAACGCTTTCTGTAATACTGACGTCTTTGTTGCCTACTGTTCCTTCGCGCTGCGTTTTTCGATTCTTCCTTTTCTCCTTTTCCTATTGTTTTAGCAACAACACCTTCCGGAAAAATCCGGCTCCCCATACCGAATATCTTTTGTTTATCATCATCAACCACTGCCCACCCAATCGAGTTCGTCCCCAAATCCAAACCTAATACTTTTGCCATGATATTTTCAATTTTAATTGCTTCAAGATACACATTAAGTTGAATCTAATGTACTGGAAACCTTATTGCTTATTTGAAAACATTTTATTATGTTTGTCTCAGATTAAAACTTCTAATCTTTAATCTTATCACAATAAGGCTATATGCCGTAGATGAAAATCTTTAGTCCTGCTTCGGTAGGACTTTTTTTGTTTTATAGATAAAATCGCTTCATAAATATTTCTCTGGATATGCCTCTAGGATGGGTCTTACAAAATAGGTATAGCGTAGATACTCCATGGATAGTGTATGGATAAAGTATGGATAGTGCATGAAAACAAGTAAAGGAAATAAATTAATTCTTTACAGTTTGATATAGTTTGCTGGATCCTACTTCTTTCGCTCGCGGAATCCCGAAAGCTTCCAAACCCATAAAAACCGTATTGTGTTATGATGCGATTTACGCACTAAGTTGACTCAATCGAAAAGTCAAAACCCACCTAAAACAAAAAGAGGTCGTCTAAAAACTATTTAGGCGACCTTTTATTTTTTTGGTTCTTTTGGTTTCATTATGGATTTGCTCGGATAATTGGGCAATTAGTTCTGGGTTAAAATTGGGCAAAGCGATTCTTACATCGCTAAACTCACTTTTTTAAGGTTATGCGCCATGGCAATGAGGCCTATTTCTGTTTCTACCTTATCAAGGCCCCTTAACATGAACCTTCTGAAGTTCATATTGTGTTTTATGTTACCAAATACTGCCTCCACATCCCAACATCTTTGTTTTCTGTGGGCAATACCTTGTGGACTCAATAATTTTTGTTTCGCTCTTGCCTTAAGCCTGACCAGCTTGTGGTTCCTCTCTACAATACGATTGCTTTTTGATTTATGGCACAGGCTTCTAAGCTGGCAGCCTATACAGTTTTTAGCCTGATATCTGTCTATTTTCTGTTCATATCCGGTAGCTGTTTTTCTCACATAGCTCCCTATATTATCCATCGGCTGCCCCATAGGGCAATAATAGGTATCTGCTTCATCGTTATAGAACAGCTTATCTGCTGCAAAAGGATTTTTGTTCTTGCCACGTTTTTCATCCAACTGTTCCTTGTGGAAGTAATTGTATTTTACAAAAGCCTCAATATCATTGTCTTCGAGGTAGGTGTAGTTTTCATCACTGCCATAGCCTGCATCGGCCGTCAGTCTTTCGGGCGGTTTTCCATAACCTTTTATAAAATCTTCGGTATGCTCGATAAGTGTGGCAGTGTCTGCCGTGGTCTGTGCAAGGGTGTAGTTTGCTATGAACTGGTTGTTGGTGGCTGCCTGTAGATTATAACCTGGTTTGAGCTGGCCATTTAGCATGTGGTCTTCTTTCATCCTCATAAAGGTGGTGTCGGGATCCGTCTTGCTCATGGAGTTGCGCCCGCCTATCTGCGCTTCGTAGCTATTGTATTTGGCAATATTCTTTGGCCAGTTCTTCTTGGCATAATTGAGCTTTTGTTTTACTTTCTTATCAACATCCTTTCCCTGGAGAGCCCGGTTGATCTTATCGATCGTTTGGGATACTTCATTGGGATCTATGGCTTTAAAATTATCAGGCTGGTTGGGCTTTTGTTCTTCCTCTGCATATACGGTCTCTACATAGCGCCATAAATCCTTGAGCTGTTTTTCAATGCGCGTGCGCGAGGTCTTGATGCTCTTTCCCCAAACAAAAGTATAGCGATTGGCATTGGCCTCGATCTTGGTGCCATCAACAAAGATGTCCTTTAAGCTCAGGTAGCCCTGTTCTGCCAGCAGAATGACAACTTGGTTAAAGATCTTTTTGAACTTTCCCTTGAGTTTTCCCGATCGAAAATTACTGATGGTATTATGGTCAGGCTGGATACAGCCGCCGAGCCACATAAAATGGACGTTCTCACCCAAGGCCTGTTCGATCTTACGGGATGAATATAAGTTGCGAAGATAAGCATAGACCAAAATTTTGAGCAGATCCCTGGGATGATAGCTCGAGGTGCCACCGCCTTTATAGGTCCTTTCTATGGAACTGATATCTATTTGATCAAGAATGCTGTTGACGATACGCACGGGATGATGCTCTGGAACAAAATCATTATAACTGGGTGGGAGAAGACTCAATTGTGACTGGCTATTGGTCTTCCATATAACGTTGCTTTTCATAACATTAAGATACGAAAATCAAAGCTTTTTTCTAAATCTAAAGCATAAAAAAAGAGACTGCCTTTTTAGACAGCCTCTT
>NZ_JACGLT010000029.1 GCF_014062315.1 Gelidibacter maritimus | reverse complement strand
CTCACACTGCCTGTATATGAACCTGTTTCCCCTTCGGCATTTGTAACTGTCAAGGAGTAGCTATAGATCCCTGGCTCGTCGTAGGTTATTTCAGGTGGATTTTGCCCTGCAAATGAAGCTGGGGTCCCACCTTCAAAAGTCCACTCCCAATTTGTAATGGCAGATGAACTTGAGGATCGGTCCGTGAACACCAACGGTTCCGTAAAAGAAAACTCTTCAGAGCTAGAGGTTGCCAATGCCGTAATTCCAGAAACCCCGCTAACGATATCAATCCCATAGTCAATTGCGTTTCCGCTATCAAAACTCCCACATGGTCCAGTGAACCCATCTTCATAGTGACCTATAACCCTTAAAGCCACTCTTTTGCCAACCGATGCACCGTACGGCACTAGTATGTCCGCAGTGAAAGTGTAGTTGCCATTTTCATCATAATCTTCACCGGAAACCAATCTGTCTATCAACAATTCACTTTCAGAGAATTCACTGTCATAGTTCCAGTCAGCCCATACCTTAACCCTGTTATAGTCATTTATTCCCCCATCACCCAATTCCGAGGTAATTGTCATAGGATATGTCATTCCCGCTGCAAGGTCTGTAGTCACAGAATCGAAATAATCATAATAGTTACTTTTTCCCGGATTGTGGCTGATGTCCTCCAATATGACATTGTTAACACTGAAATATGAACCATAATCAGGACTTGTCTCACAATACCTTAACTCGGATTTTATGTAATCTGGTTTGGTCAGGGTCCCCACCTTCCCATTGGTTGTTGTGACCTCCAATGTGACATCGAACTCGCCTCCTTCAGTATAAAATATATTTTTAGGGTTTTGGTCCGTAGATGTTGGGGTGCTAGCTCCCTCAAAGGTCCATAACCAGGAGCTAATGCTATCTCCGGCATCGGGGATCGACAGATCAGCAAATGAAACTGGTTCGGAAAAGTTCACAGCCTTGGGGTTTCCAGAAAACTCAACAGTAAGCTCTGTACTTTCATCAAGAATATTCAAGCCATAGTCTTCGACCTCTCCACTATCTATATAGCTGCAGGCAGTGTCCCCATCTGTACCCATTACAAAATGGGCCATGACCCTAATGGCTATCTTCCCCAAATCCACATCGGCAGGTATCTGAATGTCAGTCGTATAAGTATAATCCCCATCTCCGTCCGTCTCTCGGTTATTGTAGGCCTGTGAAGCCACCAACTCTGAATCTTCAAAAACAAAATTGGAATTCCAGTCGATCCAGACCTGGATTCTTAGGTTATCCGGATCACCGCCATCTCCCCTATTGGTAGTAACCGACAGCGGATAAGTTGCGCCCGGAATGACTGGATAGGATAACTCTTCCGTATAATCTGAGAAATAATTATTTATTGTCTCATTACTTCTCCCATCAAAGGTAACATTGGATATATAGGTGTAACCTGAATAGCCAATTGTAGGCTGGCAGGCTTCAGTATAAACATCGCTGAAGTTCACAACAAGGTTGCTCAAGGTATCGGCATACAATAAAGAAACCCCTCCTTCGATCATAGGATCTAAAAAGACAATCTCCAGATCCGATACTGTGTTGATTGCCTGATGGTTTTCCGAAATACCTTCCAACGCAACGATTGCCCTTGTACTATTTGAAGCAGATATTTTCATTGTCATTCCCACGGGCACATTGTTCGCAATATAATGCAGGCCCTCCTCATACTCACCCGCAGCAAGTGCAAAATTGGCCTCTGTAGCCATGAGCTCTATTACGGATTCCACGACACCGTCATTGAGATAGCGCTCTTCAAAAAAAGAGTTGCTAGCAATTATCCTAGGCCCAAGCTCGACATCAAGACCCGTGGCAGCAAGATTTGATGCCGTCCACAAGGTATTCCGTGCCGGTGAGTTGTCCAGGGCGTTCACCATCCTGTCGACTTGGCCCCTGGTAAACATTTTATAACAATCCGTATAATCCATGAAGTTCTCATTGTTTATCTGTTGGTTCAGACAGTTGTAGATCACCTGGCAGTTAGTCCCGGAAGAATTGTTGATATGGGAAGGCGTATCCGCAACCTCGTCACCATCCAATGGATTATTATTGCAGATTCCTCCTCTAAAGGTATGGTGCAGATCTAAAAAGTGTCCAAATTCATGGGTCAAAATAGATCTGAAGTTATCATCTGTATTGGTGCCAAGATAGCTCCCGTTATAAACAACGCGCGCAGTATTGTTGTTGGTCATATAGGTGTCAGGCAACCATGCCACGCCGGAATTGTAATAGTCGCCATCATTATAAAGGTCCCTGGTGATATATACGTTCATGTATTTACTGTTGTCCCAGGCAACCTGGGCCACTACCGGAGAATCATAGTTACCCATACCCCCAGCTTCAGGATAGTACATGATCCCACTTGTCGGATTTCCCTGCGGGTCCAGCTGTGCCAGTCTGAACGTCACGTCCAATGGTGTTTTTATGACATCAAACGGTGGCGCAATGGTTGAGTACTTAGCATTAAGTCCGTGGAAGTCTTCATTCGTTTTCATCAAGGCGTCTTTTATAAGTGCATCGTTGACAACGGTCCCAGAATTGAAGGTCGTTCCGAAAACGTGGAATACCACAGGGATCACATAAGATGCCCCCGGATCTCTACGCTGGATTTCCTCTGAACTGTTGACCAATCGCGACAGGATCCTTTGTTCTGCCCTGGAACTCGGGTTTGCCTGGTAAAGAAGTTCCATCTGCTCTTCAGAACGACAAATTTTGCCGTCAGTATTCTGAGACAACATGGGCTGGCCGAAAAACAAAGCCAATAGAAAGCACACAAGAAGGGTGCTGTAATGTTTAAAGTTGTGCATGTTAAAATTAATTAAAGGTTATTAAAATTTTTATAAGCAGATATGATAATTTGGACCCCAATTACAGATCATCCATAGAATATATGGATATGAGATTATTCTTTCACCGAATTAAAATAAATACTTCACAGCCAAATAAGACACGATTCACAAGGCAATAAAAAACCGTTCTTTGAAATTTGATTTTTATTATATTTCAATAATTCATCTATCTTAAAAAAGTTAGCTTCAAACGTCATTTTAAGTTAAATTTAATATTGTCAAATATTAGATTTTTTTGATATAAAGTAACACAAAACACCTTTACTCAACCTTGACAATCCGAGAAAACTTCACTTTTCAAAGGTGTTCTTAGATTAAATAAATCGATAAACTATAAGCAAAACAAGACAGATATATAAGAGATGAATTTTAATTAGTGAAACTCAATTTTAAAAATTGATAGCAGAACTAATCCCGCTGAAAATTGAGGTATTCGGGATTGATTTCTTGAGGCCTGGGTCCGTTTTGTTCTTTTTGGAATTTGAATACCTCGTGGGATCCGCCCCGAGGTAGCTTATTTAAAAGGATAAAAAATCAACTTAATTCCTATATATTTTCCAGAAAATTAATCAAGCTATCCTTTTGATCTAAACCCAATTTTTTTCTTAATCTATGCCGCGCAATTTCTACAGAGTTTAGAGAAATGTTATTGATATTGGCAATTTCTTTTGAACTCAGTTTGATTTTGACTTTTACAGCTAGTTGAATATCTTTGTCTGTTAAATTCGGGTATGCATCTCTGATTTTAAATATAAAATCGCTCTGTAGGTTTTCTATATTCGCATGAAATCGTTGAATGTCTTCATTGAAATCAAACTTAAACGTATAGTCTTTTATAAGTTTATCAATGTTTTTTTTAAGCTCTTTTAAATCAGTGAATTTTAGATTTATCAAAGACTTGGTAAAGTCCTTATATATAGAGGTGCGTTGTGAGATAAACAGCGCCAGATTTGTAAGCTCCTTCTGGCGAAATTCTAATTTGTGTTCAAGATTCTCTCGTTCCAAATATTCTATTTTCAACTTCTCTTTTGACAGATTCTGATTCTGTAAGTAAATAGCTTTCTTCTTTTTTATATTATTCCAGAGACCTCCAATAATTAGAATTGCAATAATTGCCAACAATAGAGCGCCAATCTGAAGGAAGGTTCTTTTTTGTGCTTGTAAGTTTCGTTCTTGCTCTAATAGTTTAATCTCGTTTTCACGTCGTTCTGCTTCGTACAAAACTCTCATTTCGGCGAGTCTTTCACTTTTATTACTAGAAAACATTGCGGAAGCGCCCTCGATATGTTCCTTATAATAATGTAATGCATCCTTGAAATTTTCTTTGGCGAAATAATAATCAGACATAATCTTATTGTTCTCTAATATCAGTTCTCTATTATTTGTTAAACTCTCTGAAATTGCTCTTGATTCAATCAGCAATTCATAAGATTTATCGAAGTTATTTAACATTAAATTTACTGTTGAAAGTTCATTCAAAATCTCAACTTTATTTCTTTCAAAATTAATTTCGTTTATAATTTTCAGAGAAGACTCTAAAACCACGATCGCTGAATCAAGTTTATTTATTTTACGATAACACACTCCCATATTCTTCATAGTTGCAGCAATTCTGTCCTTATTATTAGAATCTATTATGAGTTCTAAGGATCTCTTGAAAAAAGATAATGCCAAATCACAATCATCGTTAGCCTCATGAATTAACCCTATGCTATTATAACTATAAGCAATCCGCTGTTTGTCATTTAGTTTCTCATGAATTCTTAATGCTTCAGTGTGATATTGAAGCGCATTGTCAAGATATCTGATATCATAATACAGCCACCCAAGAGTGCGTAAGGTGAAGGCCAAATCGTGGTCATTTCCAATCTCTTTTCTTATTTCTAGAGACTGCAACCCGTATTGGAGAGCTTTATCATATATATCATTAAACAAATAGCCTTGACAAAGATTAATGAGCGACAGACCTTCTTGTACTTTCAGTTTAAATTCCTTCGACAATTGTAATGCCTCAGATGCATAGTCTATAGTTTTGTCAGGATTGATTGCCCAGTATATCTCTGCAATCCTATTTAACAAGGGTGCTTTATCAATACGCTTTAACGTAGGCAATACGGTTAACAGACTATCGAGCTCTATTTGAGAATCAGCAGGGTTCTCATCCCATATATTCGTTTGAGCCTGTACTGAATGACAGGTGCATATAAAGGCAAAAATAATAAGATGTGTCAATTTTTTCATGAGCCGGAATTTCTAAGTAACAAATTATGCTACATCGTTATAAAGACTTGTGTGTTATCAAATATCTACATTTTTAATTTAATCGTTTTACGAAATGTAGATTTGTAAGGTCAAGTAAAGGTGAACTTCGCCCTATAATGAATAGAAATGCACAATTTGCTATTTTGAAACAGTAATGGATTTAGTACCTTGAAATGATTAAAAAGATAAGTTTCAAATAAACTATTAAGCATATAATGGTTTTGCTGTGTTATTTAATTTGAGTAGCAAAAACTCCAACACAAAAAAATTGAAAAACAAATAATTTCTTGGATTTCAGGGAAAACATTCTTGATTGCCACATCAATTAATACTATTCTTTAAAAACAAATCTTGGATAATTGATCTATACTTCACGGAAATCGAAATACCATTTTACCCGATGAAACAGAACTTCTTAGAATATGATTATTCATAAATTTTGGTATAATTATTTGGATTGAAATAGTATAAATCAAAACCGGTGCATAATTCGGTGCATAAATCTTTAATTTGAAATTAAACCTATCCATTTCCAGTTATTTGAAACAACATCATTAGTCCCTCTTCTCCGCTGAAAACAGGATAAAATAACGACAAAAGCCGATAAATATTATGTTTATCGGCGTTTTGAATTTTCTTTAATATCATATAAAAGATGCGCTAATCGGTCAGTTATGTTCGGAAGAAATTCCGACCATTTTTTGTCTGCTATGCACATTCATTATCTATAGGGTTAAAGTCCCGAACGGGCTTATTTTGACGAGAACGGTTAGTTGATGGCAAGAGTGTTTACCGCGAGGTAAAGTCTAAAAGAAGCCTAAAACAAAAGTTTGTACCAACAAACAGAAACTGTATACCAAGACCCACCTTACCCGGTGGGTCATGTGGCAATAGACACAGACGCCCGAAAATCGTCCGTAAACCGGGGTGATAAATGCAGTTTTATTGACGGGAAGACAATGAACTTAACGTAGGGGGTCTTCAACGCGAGAGAGCTGAAGGAGTCAGCAGAACCCATTGTACCATTATAAATATTGGGTAACACCAATATAGGGAAGGGATGAATTTTCAATTAGGGAGCAGTAGTTCTGCAAATTATTACTACTGTGATGAAGCCAGGAGATTACGAGAATTCACTGATGGGTCATTTTGACGAATGGGAATGTAGCCAAACGGTGAAGGGTACTGACGTATTCAGTTTCTGAAGCTGCCTGGTACGGCGTGAATGGTTGTCAAGGTGCAGAAAGGAACGGGGCCTTAACCCATGATTTGATGAGTTAGATAGCGGACTTAAAGAATCTTGACACCGCATTGTGGAAAGTAATCAGTAACAAGGAAAGTGCAGGCATTGACGGGATAAGCGTTGAGGATCTGGGCGGTTGGTTCAGCCACCATCACCGAGAACTTCAGCGCCAGTAAACAAAATGTACTTACCGCGTTACGGCAGTTAAAGAGGTATGGATAGCCAAACCGAATGGCAGGAAACGTCAACTCGGTATTCCCACGGTCAAAGACCGCGCTTGGTACAACAAGCGGTAAGCCAAGTGCTGTCAAAACGCGCTATGATCCCACATTTTCAGACCACAGCTACGGTTTTCGCTCCAAGCGCAATGCCCATCAGACACTCCGCAAAGCAGGAGACTAAGTACCAGATGGCAAGAATTGTGTAGTCGATATTGACTTGGCAAAATTCTTTGACCAAATGAACCACGACAGTTTGTTGTGGCAATTAAGTACTCGAATTGGCGACAATAGCGAACTTAAACTGACAGGTAACTAAAGTACCATAGGTTTTAAATCTGACTAAAGTCAGTAGTACGTGATTACTCAAGTATGAAAGCATCTGTGTCGCTGTCCGATTTTCGGTGATGCTCCAAATACTCATTCACCATTTTGTCAGTAATGTTTCCTGTACTCCAACATCCAAATCCTATCGCCGAAAAATGGCGCTCCCAATACCGTTTGTTCAACTTAGGAAACTCTTACCGCAACCTTCTTGAGCTCCTATCTTTTAACTTTTTTAGAAGACTGCCTATATCTTGGTAAGGACGGTATTCGTTGTGCATATGAACGTGATCCTTGCTCATAACAACTTTCAAAATATTCACACCCTCTACATCACAAGCCTGTATCAAAAGCTTACGGCATTACTTTTGGACATCAACAATCAAAAACAGGATAGCGATATTTCGTAATCCAAACTATATGTACGCTCAACCTCGAAACCGTATGACCATTTACCCTTTGATCTGTCATAAAACAAAGGTAGCTATTTTTAGAAGCTAAAGTGAGAAGCACGAAAGTGCATAGTTTTAACTGTTTTTGAGACCAATAAAAGGGAATTTGATGTTGCAGAGTGTCGAATACTCATAATCTATTTAGTTGTTAACAAAGCAAACTACAAAGCACTAGACGTACTCCGGCTTGAGAACTCTGACAGCAAAACATTGGCATGCCAGGAATAGTTTTGAATAACATCTTAGTTATACTATTTATTTTCCTTAAAAGAGCCATTGACCAATATTTCTTAGGGAATAAGGAATGTGCGCCTTCTAACGGAAAGTATATCTACAACGAAATCCTTATAACAATAGAGTAATTTGCAGTTAAATTTTAACATCAATAGCGTTCAAAACACACTTACTTTAGATTTTGACATTTTAAATGTTTCGAATAACGATTTCAAGAGTACAATTCAACATTTCTATCTGCTATCATTTTAAGTTTCTCAAGTAGATGATTCGGGTCAAAAGGCTTAGACAGGAAGTCATTCATTGTAGCATTTAAGACCTTTTGAACCATGTTTTCATCAACTTGAGCCGTAAGAGCTATAATAGGGATACTTGACTTCATTGGATCTCTTAACTTCCTAATAGCGGCCGTGGCTTGGAAACCATCCATAACTGGCATAAATAAATCCATCAAAATTAAATCAAAAGTTTCCTCTTCTATTTTTTGTACGGCAATAGCACCATTATCTACAATTACTGGTAAAACATTCCATCGTTGCAGGGTCTGTTTAATAACTAACTTATTTACTTCATTATCTTCAACAACTAAAATTCTGAGATGGCCGAGATCAGATTCCTGGTTCATGCCGTCAACAACCATTGTTTTCGGTAACGATTCATAGTTAAAGACTACGTCAAATAAAATTTTCGTCCCTACATTTGGCTTGCTTACCAATTCGATTTGACTGTTGAACATGGTCAGTATCTTTTTTACTATGGGAAGACCAAGTCCCGTACCTCCTGGATATTCCGGTTCGATTTGTGCCAGTGATTTCGGTGGGTCTGTGCCAGTGATAACGGTTCAAACTGTGCCATTTTTTACGGTTCGATTTGTGCCAGTCTGAAATGGGTTTAGCCGGATTTACGGTTTGATTTGTGCCATTTTTTGAAAGATCAAGTAGCTTGTCCTTTTTTAATAAAAGATAAGTTATGGCAAACACACTTGATCCTATGGACTTAAAACAAATTTTGACCCTCTATAAAGACGGACTGAGCAATCGAAAAATCGCTGATACCCTAAGTATATCCCGCAATACGGTTAACTCCTATATTAAACGCCTTAAAGGAAGCAGCTATAGTATTGATGCCTTGCTGGACTTTGACAACAGTAAGCTCGAAGAACTCTTTACCTTCAAAACAACCTTGAATATCAATCGTCAGGATGAACTGATGAGATATTTTGAACGGGTAAATAAAGCTCGCAATCATCCCGGTTTTACTTTTCAATATCATTATGAAGAATATAGGGATAGTGCAGAACATCCGTACAGCTATACCCAGTTTTTGGAACATTACCGACGTAAGTATGCCGATGTCAAGGGTTCTTTAAAATTAGAGCACGATCCAGGTAAAGAATTGTTTGTGGACTTTGCCGGACGCAAACTTGAGGTCATCGATAAAGAAACCGGAGAAATTATACCGGTGGAGGTTTTTGTAGCCATTTTGCCAAACAGCCACTATACTTATATCGAAGCCTGCAGGAGTCAGAAGCGAGAAGATTTTATCGCTTGTTGCGCCAATGCTTTAAATTTTTACGGCGGTGTGCCCAAAGCCATTGTCTCGGACAATTTAAAATCCGCCGTGACCCGTGCCAGTAAGTATGAGGCCAACATCAACCGAAGTTTTAAAGACTTTGCCCGGCATTACAACTGTGTAATTAACCCTACCAGAACCTATGCGCCACAAGATAAGGCCTTGGTTGAGAACGCCGTGCACCTGGTCTATCAGCGCATTTATTATCCGCTTCGGGAAATGACCTTCTTCTCACTGGCCGAACTTAACAAAGAGATCCATCGTTTACTGGAACAGTATAATAGGCTTTTGTTTCAACGAAAAGAAACCAGCCGTGCAGAACTTTTTCAGACTATCGAACGGGAATACCTAAAACCATTACCGGCAGAATCTTATGAAATAAAAGACTATCGAAGAGCAAAAGTTCAAAAGATGGGATATGTTTATTTTTCTCCCGATAAAAGCTATTACAGCGTTCCTTACCGGTACATCGGAAAACAAACCCTGATCCATTACACTAAAAACATTGTGGAAGTTTATTACAATCATCAACGTATTGCTCTCCACCAAAGAAACTTATCCAAAGGAAGCTACAACACCAATAAAGATCACCTGTCGAGCTCACATCAAAACTACATGGACTGGAGTCCGGAATATTTTAAAAACAAAGCCTCCGTTCACGGAAACTACGTGGTAGCCTGCGTAGATAAAATATTAAATGGTCTGGACTATCCTGAAATAGGCTATAAACGAGTTATGGGCCTGTTGCAGCTTCATAAGGATTATGGATCACAGAGGCTTGATAGGGCCTGTCAAAGAGCGCTGGCAGCCAACATGGTCTCTTATGCCCGTATCAAAAACATCTTAAAGAACAATGTTGATCAAAATTCCTTGTTTTTCAAAGACCTCGAAGATCAGCAATCCCATATCCCTAAACACGATAATATAAGAGGGGCATCAGCCTATCAGTAATTATTTAAACCATAAAATAAATTATAATGAACAACAATCAAACACTAGAAAAACTACAACAAATGCGTCTGTCGGCAATGGCATCCCTGCATAAACAACACCTTGGGGACAATCGCATTGAATCAATGACAACTGATGAATACTTGGCCTTATTGGTTGATCATCAGTGGGAGGACCGACTTAACAAGAAGATTGTTCGCCTTGTCAGTCAGGCTTGTTTTAAGCAAAAAGCAAGTCTGGTTGAAATCACTTACGATCCCCAGCGCAACTTGGATAAGAATAGTTTTGTCCGACTTGGAACACTTGACTTTATCAGGCGTAAAGAGAACTTGATAGTCACCGGAGCTTCAGGGACCGGCAAAAGTTATCTGGCCCAGGCACTCGGATATGAAGCCTGTTTAATGGAATATAAAGTGCTCTATGCCAATACATCGAAGCTGCTTAATGAATTAATATTAAGTAAAATGGATGGCTCCTATTTGAAAGAATTAAAAAGGGTGACAAGGACCGATCTGCTTATTCTTGATGATTTTGGCCTGCAGGCGCTTGACCAACAAAGTCGCGAAATAATGATGGATATTATTGACGACCGGCACAATGGGGCATCTACTATTATCGCATCGCAAATACCGGTATCGGCGTGGTACGAACTGATTGGGGAAGGAACTATTGCCGATGCAATTTTGGATAGAATAGTAAATTCTTCGCACAGAATAAAACTCGAAGGAGAATCATTAAGAAAAGGAAAACTTAAATCTATTTAACTAAAAAAATGTATTATTGTATGATCTTTCAAAGTGGCACAATTTGACCGAAAAGGGTGGCACGGTCACTCCGAAATAGCCA
>NZ_JACGLT010000028.1 GCF_014062315.1 Gelidibacter maritimus | reverse complement strand
ACGAGTTGATCTGTTTTTACGGTATGATATTTAATACTTGGCTTTTTTGGCAAGAAACTATAGGCTATCAGTCCTGTGATGATATTTACCAAAAAGTTTCCGAAGCTTCTGTGCCTCGAGTGCTCTATTTGACAGATGTTCTTTAGTTCGTCGTTGACCGTTTCAATGACCGATCGTTTTCTCAGCAATATTTTGTCCGACATTGTCATCAGCGAGTTCTTCATGTTGTTCCTGATGGATGTGATCAGCTGTACGCCATCGATGAACAGCATTTCCATCAAGCTCTTTCCAATGTAGCCCTTGTCGGCGAATAGCTTTCCATAGATCTTGTCCAGAAAACGTTCATTTTTGAGCGGCTCCCTGTCGTCCACGTTCGCCTGGGTTATGGTAAAGTTCAGTATTTCACCCCTGTCGTTTATGATGATGTGCAGCTTGAAGCCGTGGAACCAGCCCATGGTGGAACGCCCCGTAGTGGCGATGCCCTTGAAGACCCTATGGTTGGGGATGCGCTTGTTCCTGCACACCCTTACCGGGGTCGAGTCGATAAAGGAGATGCCCGAGCATTCGCCCAAGCAACAGGTCTTTAGGAACAGGGTCATGGCCATAAGGTTCTGTTGCATAAGCTCAGTGAACCTATTGTAGGAGACCGTGTCGGGAAAATCATCTTTCATATGGGTCTTCACGTAAAAAAGATAAAAGTGCTTGAAACACCTAAAACCGCTCAACTGAAAAATAACCGCTATCGTTATTATTTCGCTCTGGGACATAACGGGAGGGCGTTTGGGCTTGTTGCCGATTAGGGATCTATCGATCACTTCGGAATATTCCTTGCAAAATTCATCGACGATACAAAAAATTTCAGTAACTTTAGAGTAGATTAACATGGATAGATTTTTAGATTAATAAATTGAGATTCAACACTTTAATTTACTAAAAATCTATCTTTTTTTATACAAAAAAATCAAATATTATCAATCGAACTCAGGTTATTACATTCTGGCTCAATAACTTAACACAACCTTGATCTCTGTTTAATTTGAGGTAATCAAAACAAACCTAGATTTACTTCAAAAAAAATGGAATTATTTATCATGATTTTTGGAGCATTGTTCTCAGTAATGAACCCACTGGGAACGGTGCCAGTATTTGTTAGTTTAACAATAGAAAACACTAAGTTGGAGCAAAATAAAATAGCGCTGTGGACCTCACTAAATGTTTTAATAATATTAGTCATCTCGTTCTTTTTCGGGAAATTTATATTATCGTTTTTCGGGATTTCATTAAACGCTTTAAAAATTGCAGGTGGATTAATAATTGCCTCATCGGGTTTCGCTTTATTGACAGGAGAATTTAGTAAGCATAAAGGAATGAAAAAAGACAAGGTGCAAAAGGATATTAATAGCCGTTCAGAAATCTCTTTAACGCCTTTGGCTATTCCGATGATTGCTGGTCCAGGAACAATATCCTTATTGATAACTTATAATCAAGAATATAGTGGGACGAACAATATTTTAATCATTCTTGGAGCGATTTTAGTGTCAACATTTTTTATATATCTTATATTAAAAAGCTCATTTTATATTGTTAAAGCACTTGGGGCTTCAGGTATAAATGCATTATCAAGAATCATTGGATTCATTGTCATAGCAATAGGCGTAGAGTTTATCTCTTCTTCCTTGATAAGTATATTCAATATAGGCTAACATTAAACTTTATGAGAGTTGGCATGTTTCATTATGAACTTCTTCAAGGAAAAACAGTCTTTTGAAAACAGCTTACCAACAGTTATCGGGAATAAAAGTCGGCACAGGCCCGTCATGGTTTTTATATCGCTTCAATTTGAGTTAATAACTGTCCTGTTTTAAAGAAATCCTACCTATATTTTATCTTTAAAGAGTGGGGAATTAGAGAATGACCTTGATCAAACTAGGTCTTTTTTCTATTTAATACAGAATGTTTAGACTCTATAAAGTAGCGAAGTCTATTTTTATTACTTATTCGTTGTCAGATCTTTTGACGGATTCATTGAATTTAATTCTGATGCTATTCAAGGCTTGTCTCAATGCTTGAAGATATGGTCTCAGAGACCAGTGGTAATATCATTGTAAGATTAGCTAAGGGCAGCCGCTTGAAACGAATGTGCCTTTAGAGCACTTAGCGATAAAGCCAATTGTGTTTCGGGGCGTTATGATACACTCCCGTAATAGCCTTGTCATGCACATCTATAGTTAATATGGAAGAAATTATTCCAATGATAAAAAAATGCTGTACTCAAGAGATACAGCATTCACAACTTTTGGAAATTAACTATCAATAGATGCAAATGAAGCATTATGCACCAGAATTTTAACCTTGGGTCGGGTTAGATTCTTCCTTTTTTTGATCGTCCATTTTGATTCCTCTTTCCTTTCGAACCTTGTTTTTGGAATCTGCTTTTCCAAAGTTATAACTAAAAGTCAATCCAAAAGAGCGGAACGGAAGTTTCATCTTGTTTGTTTGGGTATAATCAGGAGTAAATACTTCTGATTCAAAATATTTGTTTTCCCAGAAAGGGTCAGTAATATTAAGACCTATGCTGGCGGTTTTATTCCACAGTTCTTTTTTCAAACCAATGGTCCACATGCTCATAGATGGCGAAGTTCCTTGGAAAGTACGTCGCGACGAATTCAGCATCAAAAACGTTTCTGCAATAAAAGTATTACTTATTTTGTAGCTCCCATTTATAAACGCACGGTACATTAAGTGTATTTTGTCGGTCTCGGTACTGATCCCTTCATTAAAGGAATTGCCTTTTGCTTCATAGGTAAACAAACTAATGTTGCTTCTTAAAGTTAGATTTTTGATCGGGGAAAAAGACACGAAAAAGTTGGTTCCAAAGGATTCATTGGTGCCAATATTGTCAAAAGTCGTCAAAGAAATCTGCTGTCCCGGCGTAGTCAGGCTATCAATCTGGCTCAAGCTCTCGATAACGTCATTGGTCTTGCGGTAAAATACGGTCGCATTGATGATAGTACCTTTCTTAAAAGTAGAGTATCCCAATTCAAGATTGTGTGAAAGTTCGGGTTTTAGCTCTGGATTTCCTTGGCGTTGCACTATTGGATCGGCTGTGTTTCTAAACGGATTCAGATAAAAAAGGCTCGGTCTTTGGATGCGTTGATTGTAGCTCAGTTTTAAATTTGACATTTCGCCAAGTTTTCTCGATATAATAGCAGTGGGCAACACATTGGTATAATCATTTTTAAAGGCTTGGAAATCGCCTACGGCATCCCCGTTCAAAATGGTATGTTCCATCCGCACACCTGTTTTTACTTCGTATTTTTCGGCAAACTCAAACCCATACGATGCATATCCAGCCACCACATCCTGATTGTAATTAAATTCATACGAACGCGCGTCCACAACTTCATGATTTCCATTCACACCTTCCTTGATCAAAGAGGTACTTCTGATATCCCTGAAAATCGTTTTGGCGCCCACTTCCAAAGTAGTTTTGCCAATGGGCTGTACATAATCTGCTTGAAATGCGAGTTCGTCATTATGGCTTTTGTTCTTTCCCATTTCGTCCAAACGCACGCCTTGCTCATAAAGCGTTGTATAATCGGTATCGCTGTTGCTTCTGGAAAACTGACCGGCAATGGACAATTCCTGTTTTGGGTCTTCAAATTTTCTGGTATAATCTGCCGACCAATCAAAACCATCGGAAACTGTTTTTTGATCACGGTTAGACAGCAAGGTTGTGATGTTATTATTTGAGAAGAATTGTGAACTGGTATTTCCATCCATTCCCATTTCAAATCCGTTGGCAGAAAAAGTAGTGGTCAACAAGTCTTTCTCGGTCAAATCATAATCCAATCCTATCGATCCGCGAAGTCCGGAACGGGTGGTTTCGTTTTCACTATATTGTCTTGCGATAGGATCATCCGCGATGGTAAACTGCTCAAATTCATTGGTGGTAATTTGTGGCCACATATAATTACCTCCCAAATTGGCGATAATGCCAAGCTTTCCTGATCTGGCATTAAGACTCGCATTCCCGTTGTTGTGCCTTGTTCCGACACCTCCAGAAATGGATCCGTTTATCCCGCCAATATCCTTCTTTTTGGTAATGATGTTAATGATGCCCGAGGTGCCTTCAGCATCGTATTTTGCCGAAGGACTGGTAATGACCTCCACACTTTTTATCTGATCCGCAGGAATGGTTCTCAAAGCGTCGCCCACATTGCTACCCATCGCCGCTGATGATTTTCCATTGATCAGGATTTTCACATTTTGATCGCCTCGCATCGATACATTGCCATCAATGTCCACAGAAAGCATGGGAACTTTACGCAAAACATCAGTGGCGTCGCCGCCCGAAGAGGTAACGTCCCGTTCGGCGTTAAATACCATTCGGTCAATTTTGTTTTCTATAATTGGGCGTTCGCCTTGTATAACCACTTCATCGAGAGCATTTTCATTGACTTCGATTAGTATGGTTCCAAGATTGTTTGCTCCCGGTTTTAAAGTGTAGTCGGTAAAGGTTTTGGTTTTATATCCCAAAAAGCTTATCGAGATATTGTATTTTCCGGGCGATAGATTATCCAAATAAAAATTCCCATTTTCGTCCGCAATGGTGCCGTTTAACTTGCTTGCATCAGTAATCGGATGTAAGGAAATGGTCGCGTAATAAATAGCTTCTTTAGTAGCGGCGTCAATTACTTTTCCGCTAAGACGTGCCTTGGGCGATTGTGCCAAAGCGCTGTAAGAAAGCGAAGTAACAAAGAACAATGTGATAACTTGTTTTAATTTCATGGAGTCAATAGTTTTATATAGTGTTTTTTTATTTTAAATGTCATTAAGAACTCATGTTGTTTCCTCACGCAGATTGCGTAGGTGTTTGCTGATTATTTTTCTATCAGAAAAGATCCCATTTTTAGAGTTCATTTTTCTATTCCAGTTGTGCGATAATATAATGGTTAGCGGCATTGAATTTACCATTTTTGGTTTTTTGAACTTATGTATGTTAAAGGAAAAACGCCATCATGCAAACCATCAAAGCCGTAACCGCAGTATAGAACAGCCCAACAATGGTCACATAGCCAAGTTTACGGTGTGTAATCGAAAATTTACCGGGCAAAGTCTTTCGTTTTTTCCATTTTGTATTCGACACAAAAATTGTTATTCCCCAGATGATATACGTTAAAACCGCACCGACAATGTGAGCGATTAAAATCCACTTAAAAAAACTGGTGTCCGTATAGTCACTGTTGGCCACCAAACTTCCCGATCCGCCAGAAACCCTGATTTGTATTTCCAGAATAACAACCCCCAGAACACAAATCCAGAAAAGTGTTTTTTGAATTTTGATATGGCCTTTGTAATCTTTCTTTTTGATCAGTGAAACAGCATAAAGAGCAGCAAAAGGTGCAAGAATAGAAAGGATTAACATCCCAAGGATAATGATAAAAGTGAAGTTCATAAGTTTTATTATTAAGAGTTCATAAGTTAATAGTTAGAATTCAAATATCAATCCCAGTGATGGCAGCGGATGGCCGGTTTTATTGGTTATAAGTACTGGAATTGCATTGCTACCGTCCATATTTACTGGTTGACCATCGGTGGTGGCAAACGCGGTATTGTCGGCATTGCGTTTAAAGGTGTAATTAGGGTTGGTTTCGTTTTTCTGAATCAGCAAATTCTGCACGTCCAGATAGATTCCCAAAGAGGTCTTGTTAAAGTTGAATTTTTTATCCACTCTGAAATCCAATTGATTGTAGTTGGATAATCGATTTTGATTTAGCAAAGCGGCATCTGGAATTCCTTGGCCCAGCAACATATAGTTTTGTTGGGAAGCGGTCATATCAAAAGGGGTATATGGATTTCCACCGGCAAAACGATATTTCACACCTAAATCCCAATTGTTTTTCAACTTATATCCAGCGGTTGCAGAAAACAAATGGCGGTTGTCCCAGGAGGAAGGTTTCAGTTCGCCGTCCAAACCAGAAAATTTACTGACTACATACGAATAACTTAAAACGTAAAACAGTCTATCGGTCATCTTTTTCTGCATAAATAATTCAACGCCATAGGCATCTCCCTTTCCTTGGGTCAACAAACGCTCACTGCCCACGGATCCGAATTCCGTACCTTGATTGGCCATTGAAATTCCTGAAGATTCCGAGATGGGATAATCGTTATACCGCTTGTAATAGCCCTCCACTGTGAATCGCAAGGATCTTTCAGTTATAAATTCAGTTCCCAAAACGTAATGAGTGGACTGGGTATAATCCATATCGTTGTTGATGAAATTGCCTGCTTCATCCTTAAAGCCCAAAGCTGTATAAATAGGGGTTTTAAAATAGGTTCCTGCCGAAGCATTTAGGTTCCAGCGGTCGGTCAATCGGTAGGATGCCGATAGGCGCGGCGAAAGGGTTTTTATTGGATTGTTTCCTTCTTTGGTAAAACTGTTCATATCGGTTCGCACTCCTCCCGAAAGCAGTAATTGATCGTCAAAAAAGCGTTTGGAAGCTTGGGCGAAAGCACCGTATTTCCAGAAGTTGATACGGCTGTCAAATTCGATGGTTCTGGTGGGAGCAATAACAGCTCCACTTTCATCAGTAATTTCATTGGTTATACGACTAAATACATCGCCTGAATAACCCACATATTGAACATCCAAGCCTGTTGAAAATCGCCATCCGTTGATGAATTTATTGTAATCTAACCGAAACTTATTTTCTATCTCGTCGGAGTTAAGTTGTAATGTCCTGTTGGCTTCGATCTTATTTTCGTCTTCAAATTTGTCCAACTTGGTATTGAACATATTTCGGCTTAACGTAAAATTCATAAACCCATTGTCGATTTTCCTATTGAGCGTAAACCCCATCGTATAAGTCCATTGATTGACATAGGGCGTAGAGCGCAAAATATATATGTTTTTTGGGCTGGATTCCTTAGTTTCCGCAAAGCTAAAATTGTCGATCGCGCCAAGTCCAATAGCGGTCAAAGTGGTTTTGTCGTTGAATTTATGTTGCACTTTATATTGAAAATCGTAAAAATCCGGACGAATGGGTAAATCGACGATTTTAAACAACAACCCGAGATACGATTTCCGAACGGAGCTTAAAAATGTGGTCTTGGATGACAGCGGTCCTTCCAAAGTCAACGCGGTTTCAGTCATGCTGGCCCGGATATTTCCCGATAAGCGATCGGGGTTTCCGTTGCGTTGGTTGATTACAAAAGTAGAAGAAAGCGCATCGTTATAGCGCGAATCAAAAGCAGAGGTTGTCAACTTAAGATCATCAATAAAAGAGACGTTCAAAATTCCTTGTGCGCCGCCCGAACTTCCTTGGGTTTGAAAGTGGTTGAGCACGGGAATTTCTATACCGTCCAAATAATATACGTTCTCATTGGGTGCACCTCCTCTAATAATGATGTCGTTTCGCTCTCCAACGCCATTGCTAAGCCCTACGCCTGGTAAGGTTTGAACAACCTTGGAAACATCAAAATTTCCTCCTGGACTGGCTTTGATTTCCTGAGTAGTCAAGCGCTGTACCGACATTGGAGTAATCATATCCGTTGCAACGGCAGTAGCGCTTCGATTGTTTGTTATTATTACTTCATCTAAAACTGCCGCATCTGGATGCAGTTCATAACGTACTATCTGGTCGTTTCCAGAACTGATCACAACATTATATTGCGTATAAGTGCGATAGCCCATACTAGAAACCGTAATGGAATATGTGCCAACGGGCAAATTTAATTTGAACTTCCCATCAAAATCTGTTATCGTTCCAAGGGAGGTTCCTTCCGCAATAATATTGGCGCCGATTAACATTTCTTGAGTTGCTGGATCCTCAACAGTACCGATAATATTTCCGGTTTTCTGGGCAACTGCATTCAGGGAAAGAAAGAATACCAAGCCAAGTGTCAAGAGCACATTAAAATTATTTGTCATAAAATAAGTTGCTAATTTCTATGAGCAAAAGTATTTTTTTAAAGCTTGGATCGAAAAGATACTATATGGAAGTCCTTCTTTTGCGGATGAACGTTGTTTATTGGTAGATGAAATTGTTATGGGCTTTATCGATAAAAACCGCTATTTCACGCGAAATGGAAGTAGGTTTGTCGAAAAACCTTGTGTTATTTCAATTTTAGCAAGAACTTAGCCACTTATGGAAATAAAACAGAGAAAACACGTGCTGTTAATACCATTAGTGGGGATAGCGCTACTGGCTATCTTGTTATTTTTATTGATTCCGCTTTCTTATGGCACAGCTTTGCCCTTCGTTTATTGGGTTCATCAATTTTTGCTTTTTGCTTTTCTCCTTGGTCTTACCTTTATCAATATAAAATGGTTGGCGCCTGCCTATCTCTTTCAACGAAAATTTTTTCGGTATTACCTGATTTTATTTGTATGCTGTATTTTAATTATCGTTGTGTTGCGGCAAGCAGAAAGTTGGCTAGAAATTGCGGAAGCTTTTGCTGAAATGGCTGGCAATAAAGTTACCAAACAACATCACGGAAATCGTGGGGTTTTTGTGTCGTTTTATATTTTTCTGGTCGAAATATTGGTGCTGGGCGTAAACATTGCCAACATCTTGGTGAAAAAATGGGAGGAAGAAAAAAGTATTCGGTTAAGTGCAGAAAAAGACAAAGTGGAAATGGAACTGTCTTTCTTAAAATCGCAGATCAATCCACATTTCTTTTTCAACAGTCTGAATACAGTCAATGCGTTGACCTATACCGATATAGAAGAATCCAGAAGTGCATTAAAGAAATTGGGGATAATTATGCGTTATGTGTTGTACACCACTGCCGATGAAAGAACCACACTGGCCGAGGAGGTCAAGTTTATAAAAAACTACCTTGACTTGATGAAAATGCGTTCTCCCCGATGTGTCAACGTTGATTTTTCTACGAATATCAATTCCCCTGAAAAAAAGATTGCACCAATGCTGTTTCTGCCGTTTATTGAAAACTCTTTTAAACACGGTGTAAGTACCCAAACCGAGAGCCCAATATCTATAACGATTGTCCAAGAAGATTCTCAGCTGATTTTTCAATCGAAAAATAGACTTTTTGACAACAAGGTTTTAGATGTTTTCAGTCAAAATGAACACCCAGGAATAGGCATAAAAAACACACGGCGTCGGCTGGAGCTCCTTTATGCCAACAGATATGAATTATCCATTCGTCAGGAAAAGGGCTTTGAAGTATGGCTTAAAATTGATTTAGATGAAAATTAAATGTATTACCCTTGACGATGAACCGCTGGCGTTAAAAATGATTAGTGCTTTTGTAAAGCAAACGCCATTTTTAGAGCTTGTAGCCAATTTTGACAATGCTATAGATGCTCTTAATTATTTTCAAACGCGCAAGGTTGACTTGCTATTTCTGGACATTCAAATGGCGGATCTTACGGGAATGGAACTGGCGCGGATACTTTCGGAAGAAAACAGTAAGAATAAGCCATTTATCATTTTCACGACTGCCTATAGTGAATTCGCCCTTGAGGGATATCGCGTAAATGCTGTTGACTATTTACTCAAACCCTATGATTATAAAGATTTTTTGACAGCAGCGACCAAAGTGAGACATCGGTTGGAGGTGCAATCGGATTGGGAGGAGAATCTGCCTACCGAAAATCCGTCTTTTATTTTTGTAAAAGTAGATGCCCAGATTATAAGGGTAGAGATTGCTGACATTCTTTATATTGAAGGGTATAAAGATTATGTAAAAATTCATCTATCGACAGGTGCTTCTCCTCTATTGTCTTTGATGAGTTTGAAAATGCTGGAAGAAAAACTGAGTGTCAGCGGGTTTTTGAGAATTCACCGGTCTTATATCATTTCTTTTGCCCGGGTAGATGCTCTTTTAAAAAACAGCGTTCGCATTGGCAAAAAGAACATTCCCATAGGTTCAACCTATAAAAAGGTCTATGATCAATTTGTAGATTATTGGGTAAAGTGAAATAGAGGTTGAGTGAAATAATCCAAGCCAACTGATACCGTTTTCCTTCAGGTGTTGCAAAAGAAACAGTTCTGAATATATTATAGCTGTGGCGAATTGGTTTGTCGTGATTCATAATAACTGGCTAGCGGGTTTTGAATTCCTGACGAAACAGAAAATCAGGTTATTTGATATGGACTGCTACACCTATAAAGTTTTAAGAAAAAATGTAGTTAGACAGATGGATTTTATTGCTTTAATAGAGGTGGAAATTGCTTTGACTAAAAATAAATTTAACAGTAGATTTTTGTCTTTCGGTCTCTACAGCTAACTAAGTCTTTAGCTTTTGAAACCCACTCAGCCCATTGCCGCTCCATTGCGCGAAAAGCTCCATTACAGGCAAAGCGCTTCATTAAAAAAGTCTTGGACCCAACTCCAAAGCTTCCGATTTCCATTCCACTTGTTCGCTTCCCGAAAGTGGGAAGAACGCAAACTCCATTCCAATCTCCAACTTTGAAGTCACGTCCGCTTAAACTCGGCTAAACAAGATAGATCCGTTTTTATAACATGGGAAGCCCATTCCTCTACATTTCGTGAAATACTCCATTCCGAGAAAAGAGCTTCCCTACAAAAGTCTTGGACACCATCCCCAATTTCTACTTTCCATTTCACTAACCCGGTCCGCTGCGCTGGAACGGGACGTTTCATTCCCAATCCGAAATCGTGAATAGCGTCCGCCAAATCGGAATTCCATTTAATGATTTGGTACCGCTTCCTATGTCTTTATACTTCACATAAGCCTTTAGACCTACAGCCGCACCCTCACTGCCCAACCTTTTTTTGATAGCAAAATACCAACATTTGGAACTTGACCGGACTGCATAAACCAGGCTCGTCCCTCGCTCTTTTTTATAAGTCCTCAACAATTCCAAATATTGAAAATGTATCGGCAACAAAAAAAGGTAACAGCGAGGGCGCTATGGGAAGTAAATCTAAAATGAATCTTATGAAATCTTACAAAAACATACAAAAGGAAGCGGCACCAAAAAAAACAAAAAAGGAAAGCGCTCAAGATATAATAAGTAAATCACTTCAAAAAAATATAAAAACTTACTGTCTGAATGTTTACCCGAAAATTGACATTGGCGGGGTTCAGATAGCATTTTAATTAATCTTTAATTCTTTTATTATGAGCACTTTAAAAAATCACGTACAGTTAATCGGAAACGTTGGACAAGATCCAACCATTACAAACCTTGAAAACGGTAAGAAAGTAGTCCGTTTCTCACTTGCTACAAACGAGTATTACAAGGATGCCAAAGGCGAAAAGCAAACAGAAACCAATTGGCATACGGTTGTGGCTTGGGGCAAGACTGCCGAAATTATCGAAAAATATGTAGATAAGGGCAAGGAGATAGGTGTTACCGGGAAACTACGAACCCGAACCTATACCACTGAGGATGGCAGTCAGCGCTATGTAACGGAAGTTGAGGCAAGGGAAATTCTTTTGCTCGGAACTAAAAACGAGCAATAAGCTTTAAAATTTAAGAGGGCGTATTATACGAAAGATGCGCCCTCTTATTCATTATTCACGACATAAATTAGAAAATCATGAAGACACAAGTTAAAGAAATCAAAGAAGGATTGCAACGCTTTCACGGAACTGAAATGTTTTACCAGATCCCATTATTAAGAACACGATTTACGGACGGACTAAAATATCTCGCTGAGGTGACGGATTGTTTTTGGCTCATTACGGATACTTCTGTAATTGCAAAAAGCTTGAAAAACCGTAGTGAATTTATCACTATAGATTTTAAAAGACTGCCCATGGAAAAACAGGAAGTCATAGGTTATGAAGCTGTAATAATCTATACGGATGGCAATGATAATATTTTGGAAAAACAGGGCTATCGTGCCACAGATTTTCCATTGGATGAACTGCGGTTGTATTTTGTGAATGATACGCTCATGTTGCCAAGCGAATACTAAAATCCAAGATATGTTATATCTCAATTTTACAGACCTGAGCGAAGAGGCTCAAAACCGACTTTTGGAACTTTCTAAAAAAGATGTGGAACGATAATTTGGTGACAGTATTCGCAAATACGTAGGAGAAAATTATATCAGTTTTGAAACGATGATAGAGGAAGAAGCATTACGAAATTTATATTCCCTTAAGTTCATATTCAACATCTAATTTTCTAAACTTAACAATCAAGCACCTCTAAATTTTGGAGGTGTTTTTTCTTTTCAAGTAATTCCAGTTCAATAAAAAAACGTATCTTTATTTCGCTGAAATTCAGCACACATAATTTATATGGTTATCCCATTTTTGACTTTCGCTGATAGCTGTATCCATCTATATTTTACATATAGGAATTTCCGAATTCCTAAAAGGGCAATTGGCTTTTTAGCCAGATTGTATGAAATTTTGTCACGCTTTGGCGTGACGAAAAGGAATAGCAAGAGGGTAACGGGCAAAGCCGCGTTACATATTCCTTTTAGCGTATAAGTCATTGATTTTCAATTACTTGAAAGTTAATGGTTTGTGTTAATTTCTTCGATTTGCGTCAAATGCCTCCAAACAGCCGGTAAACAGGGATGGATTTACGTCAAACACACAAAAAAGCGAAAGAAAATGGATTCATTCATGACTATCAGGTTCAAAAGGAAAACCGCCAAACGTTTTCAAGAATTTTCAAAGACACACTTCAAGACCCATACGGAAACGATGGAAGCTATTCTTGATTTTTTCTTCTATAACGAGATATCACCAAAAGAAAAATTAGGTCCGACAGGACGAACCATAGAAGCCAAATTATTAAAAAGAATCAATGCGGTCATCGCAATAATGAGGGATGTTGAGAAAACACAAACTAAACCCACGGTGGCAATGTTGGAATCACTTTTTCAGATTGATGAACAGAAAAGGAAACCATTGATTTTGGAAAAAAAAGTTATGGAAGAAAAAGGAAACGTTCGGTCTGTTGCATCGACGGCAGACAAACAAGAAAAGGAAAATGACAAAAACGAAGTTTAAAATTTTATACTATGTACATCACAATCTCAGCTCAAAAAATGGGCGGCAATTATTCAAAAAGTTCGGCTGATTTTGTCTGCTATCTGGAGAAGGAAAATCAGAGTTTGGAACAGGAGGACCTGCCTGCCGGACAGGCAGGTATGGAACATTTTTTTAACCAGTATGGTGATGAGATTTCAGCAGAGGAAGTGGTCAGAGAAATTGATGGCAATACCGCAAAACTTGAAAAGCACGAACCAAGGTTTTATGCTATTACCGTAAGTCCGTCAAAATACGAACTGAAACAGTTGCAGAACCATAGTGAGGATTTGCGAAAGTACACCCGTGAGATTATGAAGGATTATGTGACTTCATTTAATCGTGAAATCAATGGACGACCCATTACCATAGATGATATAAAATACTATGCAAAAATTGAACATCAACGAACGTTCAAAGGAACGGATTTTCAGATAAGGGAAAACCAACCCTATGCCACTAAAATACTTCAGCTTAAAACTGAAATCCGAAATGTGCAAGAGGGACGAGCAGAAGGAAATGTGAGAAAATTGGAAAAAGAAATTGGGAAACTAGAAAGAGAAGCGCCGCATCAACAGAATGGAAAACGAATCGTACAGGGAATGCCAAAAGAAGGAAACCAAAGCCATATCCATATTATTGTGAGCCGTAAGGATGCTTCCAATAAATTCAGTTTGTCCCCAGGAAGTAAATACAAAGCTTCCGATGTTGAATTAAATGGTAAAACGGTAAAACGAGGATTTGACAGAGATGGATTTTTTACGAAAGCGGAAAAGACTTTTGACAAGACTTTTAGCTATCAAAGAAACTTTGCCGAAACCTATAAGGCAAGAAAGGATTTCATCAAGAATCCGAAAATCTATTTTGCTTCACTAATGAAACTGCCCACCAACGAAAAAGTATTGGCGTTCAAAATAATGAGAAAAAGTGGCATCCCAATGATGCCGAGTATTCCTGTCACACAGGCACAATTGGCGATGAAAATTTTTAATAGGCTGCGACGTGGTGCGGAAGTGGCCATTAAATCGAGTTCCATCGGAATCTAATTTAAAACTATGCAAATGGACAATCTCGTAAGAGTACTTTTTATTATTGGTTTGGCCAGCGGTGGTTTCTATGGAATATTTCGGGTTAGCAGATATGCCTTTGTGGTCAATTTCATATTGATTAGCGCTCTTGTGTATTATTTAAATGCACAATTATCATTGGTGCAAATAGCACTTTATTTGGTTTGTCCTTTGATGTTGATTAATATAGGAATGTATGTTTTCTTGCATAAAACGGACACTCCTAAAAATGGAAATGCTAAATATCAGGTCAATTTTGTAACTACCAAAGGAGATTTCAAATTGGACAATATCAAACGTGGCGCGTCCATCATCGGTTCTGCGGGAAGTGGAAAGACTGAGAGTGTTGTGTATGGATTCCTAAAACATTTCCAAAAAGAAGGTTTTTGCGGCATCATTCACGACTACAAAGATTTTGAATTGACTGAAATGGCATATCCACTTTTCAAGGATGGCGATATCCCGTTTAATGTCATTTCCTTTGATAATATCATTCATAGGGTAAATCCTATTGCGCCACGGTATTTAGAGAACGAGGAGAGTGTCAATGAGGTGTCCAGGGTCTTGGTCGAGAATCTTTTGGAACATCGGGAATCGGGTGCGACTGGAACGACCAAGTTCTTTAACGACGCAGCGGAAGGCTTGATTGGTGGCCTGATCTGGAAACTGAAAACAACCTATCCTGAATTTTGTACGCTTCCGCACGTGATTGCTGTTTACCAATATCTGGACACGGACAGCTTGATCAGGTTTTTGGAAACCAATACTACATCAAGAGCAATGGCCGATGCCTTTATCAGCGGAAAGGACTCGGAACGGCAGACGGCAGGCGTAAAAAGCACCTTGGCCAACGCGTTGAAGCGCATCAGTACCCAGCGCATCTTCATGGCCTTATCAGCGGATGAGGTGCCGCTCAATATCAATAGTCCAGATAATCCTTCTGTGGTTTCGATCGTGAACAATCCGAAATTTGAAACGTCGTATTCACCGGTCATTGCTATGATCATCCATACCATTACCAAACAAATGAGTGTTCGAAACAAAGAACCTTCATTTTTATTGATGGAGGAGGCACCGACCATTCGCTTGTTGAATATGCACCGCATTCCCGCAACACTTCGTAGCTATAATGTTTCTACCATCTATGTGATGCAGGACAAGATCCAAAACGATATGATGTATGGAGATAAGGCGAGCAAGGCGATATTGAGCAACCTGTCCTACCAATTTTTTGGAAAGGTTAACGACCCAGATACGGCTAAATATTATGAACGTTTCTTTGAGTTCATTAAAGACCCTACCAAAAGTGTGAGCCGCGGTTACAGTCTTGATTTTGATACACGCGTCACTACTGGTGAAAAGGAGATCCCTAAAATTAGGGCTGATGTTTTCTTTAGATTGAAACAAGGTGAGTTTATTACGTATGCAGATGGTAAGGATAAAAGGGTTCAATTTAAATTGCGGCCAATGGAGCGACAATTGCCGCAACCAACAATTGGGTTTTCTGATGGGGATTTGGCAGCTAATTTTGAACGGATTTATGAGGAAGCCAGGTCAATTTTTGAATAGCATGATCACAGTTACAGCTTGAGATGTCTTGTTCGTAACCCTGTACGTTGTTGGGCAATCGTTTTTGTTTTATATCCAAGAATGGTTAAAACAGTGATCTTTTACTAAGATCAAGTAGTCTCAAATTTAATTTTTCGAATTAAATCCTTGAAATATTTTGGGCTCCAGATATTTAAAACATCGTCATTTGGGATAAACTTAATGACGTCCTCTTTAATCCTGTTGAATGAAACAGAGTCTATTTTGGTGTCCAATAGCGCGATGATCTGTTCTTTGGAAATGGTATCGTCTGGCCAGTCATTGGTGTCTTTCGCTCTCGTTAAGAAATGATTCACATCCAAAGGAATTCCCTTTTTGATATACCATTCTAAATCATACCAATCCCTTCCTTTAACTCTATTTAGCCACTTTCTAAATAGAAGGGCATGCAG
>NZ_JACGLT010000027.1 GCF_014062315.1 Gelidibacter maritimus | reverse complement strand
TATGATAAGTGTATTGGCTTCCTCTGTCCGAATTATGAACCTCAGGTGCATTATTTTCCTTTAGCGCCATTTTAAGAGCTTCTAAATTGGCTTGGGCCCGCATGTTATCCGATACTATAAATCCAACAATCTTTTTTGTATAAACATCTATTATGAACACAGCGTAATAGTGTTTGCCATTAAGTGGCAAATAGGTTATATCCGATTGTCATAATACGTTTGGTGCGTTTATTCTTAAGCCTTTTATTAGATTGGGATAAAACTTCTTGCCTGCTATTGTTGTACGTTTATAATTCTTCTTCCTTTTTATCCTGTAACCGAGATCCATCATGGTTTCTATAAACCGATCCCTACCTATAAAATCCGGATTTAATATATCGTACATCTTTTCAACTCCACAACCAGGATGGTCCTCCCGAAGATCATCTGCCTCTAAAATTAATTGAGACACTCGGCCATCGAAAACTGCTTGTCGCCGTGCATACTGACTGACAGCTTGTTTACTTATGCCTATGGTGTGATAAAGCTGGTTCATACTAAAGCTTATTTTTTCTTTATGTGTCCTGAACCAGTTGATTGTGGAGTGCTGAAGTTTTTTTTGATATCTATATTTAAATCGTCCTTTGCGATATCAATCATCTTCTCCAAATAATCTATCTTGATCTGTTTGCGCCCAACTATGGCTTCAAGCTCCTTTATTCGAGCCTGTTGTTCTTTCATCTTCTGGGTGCTACTGTTTTTCATCTCTACAATTCTTGAACCTTTTTCATTAAAGGTAGAAAATTTATGAATCCATTTGTAAATCGATACATTACTTATATTATGCAATTTCTCCAACTGAGTTACACTGAATTCTCCCGATTCAAAGTCTTTTACAATTTGTAGTTTAAACTCATCCGAATAAATGCGTTGCTTTTTCAATAGTTTAATGTTTGCTTTCATAAGTTTACACTTTGTTTAAAGTGGTCAACCTATACTAGGGACATACAATCATCAATTATCAATGAACAATCCTCAATGAACAATCCTAATTCGCTACCTCCTATTTCCCATCCAAAAACTGTCTGAGCACATACTGAAGTATCCCTCCATTTCGGTAATATTCAATATCTATTAACGAATCCAATCGGGCTACAACTTTAAAGTTAACCTGTTCACCATTTTCCTTTTCTGCCACAACGTCCACCAGTTTATGTGGTGTCAATCCTTCTGAGATTCCTGAAATAGTAAACGTTTCTGTTCCCGATAAACCTAACTTTTTGGCGGTATCACCATCTTTATATTGTAATGGCAACACACCAAGACCAACCAAGTTACTTCTGTGGATACGCTCATAGCTCTCAGCGATTACTGCTTTTATGCCCAATAAGAACGTACCTTTTGCAGCCCAGTCTCTTGACGAACCACTTCCGTATTCCTTACCGGTAAGCACTACCAACGGTGTATTGTCTTTCTGATATTTAACTGCGGCATCATAAACGCTCATCTCTTCTCCTGATGGCAAGTGTGTGGTATATCCACCTTCTTTGCCAGCCAGTTGATTCTTGATACGGACATTGGCAAAAGTCCCTCTCACCATGACTTCATCATTCCCCCTTCGGCTACCGTAAGAGTTAAATTCTTCTTTCTTAACACCTCTTTCTATCAAGTATTTTCCTGCAGCCGAATGCTCGTCAAATGCGCCCGCTGGAGAAATATGATCGGTAGTAATACTGTCTCCCAACACCAAAAGTGCTCGGGCATTTTCTATGTTTTGAAGTGCTGGTGCCTTATCAGAAATATCCTTAAAGAATGGGATTTCCTGAATATATGTGGATTCCGGATCCCAATCGTACAACTTGCCTTTTGGAATTTCCAAGTTTCTCCAAATCTCATTTCCATCAAAAATTTCGGAATAGTTTTTTTGAAAATCTTTCGGCGTAAGCACTTCCTTAAGCACCGCATTAATCTCATCATCCGTTGGCCAAATATCTTTTAGATACACTGGCAATTGGTTTTTGTCGTAACTGATAGGATCTTCGGTGAGATTAATATCCACACGACCCGCAATAGCAAAAGCAACAACCAACATAGGCGACATCAAATAATTCATTTTGACCTGGGAGTGAACCCTTGCCTCAAAATTCCGATTTCCAGAAAGCACCGAACAAACGACCAGTTCATGATCATCTACCGCTTTGCCAATAGCAGGTGGCAATGGTCCTGAATTTCCGATACAGGAAGTACAGCCATAACCCACCAAATGAAATTGAAGCGCCTCTAAATCTTTTAATAAATCGGCTTTTTTGAGATAATCCGTAACCACCTTAGACCCTGGAGCCAATGAGGTTTTTACCCAGGGCTTGACATCTATGCCATGCTGTCTCGCTTTTTTAGCGACCAGGCCAGCGCCAATCATCACAAATGGATTGGATGTATTGGTACAGGAGGTTATTGCTGCAATAACGACTGAACCATCGGATAATGAATATTTCTGTTCGCCTTTATCAATCCAAACCGTTTTAAGTCCGTTTTGCTCTTTGGTTTCTATTTTCGTTCCTTCAGACATCGCCCGTGGTGGTGGCGTAAGTTGGTTCCCTCCTTCGTTCTTCCATCGGATAACCGATTCCCGTTCTTCATGCTCAATATATTCACGCTCATAGCCAGCACTTAATAAATCAATAAAGGTAGGTTTAAAATCCTTTAAGAGAATTTTATCCTGTGGTCTTTTCGGACCTGCTACCGTGGGCTCAATAGAAGAAACATCTAATTCGACAACTTCGGTGTAAGTGATACGATCTTCATTTTCACGCCATAGCATATTGGCTTTACAATAAGCTTCAACCACATTGATCTGTTCTTCTGACCGATTACTTTCCCGCATATACGTCAATGTTTTATCGTCAATTGGGAAATAGGTGATAGTACAGCCAAATTCTGGCGACATATTTCCTATCGTAGCTCTATCAGGAACCGATAAATGGTCAAGTCCTGGTCCGAAAACCTCAACAAATTTGCCCACTACACCTTGTTTTCTTAGGACATTTGCAATAGTCAACACCAAATCAGTCGCTGTAGATCCTAATGGTAATTTACCTGTCAGTTTTAATCCGATGACTTCTGGCATAATGAAATAGAGCGGTTGGCCTAAAATAGCCGCTTCCGCCTCAATACCACCAACGCCCCAGGCAACCACCCCAATCCCATTGACCATTGGGGTATGACTGTCCGTACCTACCACTGTGTCCGGAAAGAGTTCGCCATTGCGTTCAATGACGCCTTTAGAGAAATATTCAAGATTAATTTGATGACAAATACCCATTCCTGGAGGTACTACGCTAAAATTATCAAACGACTGCTGTGCCCATTTTAGAAATTGATAACGTTCCTTATTTCGTTTATATTCTTCCTCCATATTGCGCTGATAGGAATAATCCGTTCCAAAATAATCCACCTGAACGGAGTGATCTATAACCAAATCTACAGGCACTAAGGGATTAATACTTTCGGGATCTCCACCTTTACGAGCCACTTCAGCTCTGAGCGCAGCAATATCGACAACGGCAGGAACACCAGTAAAATCCTGCATCAACACACGTGCAGGTTTAAAAGGTATGTCTTTGTCCACACCCTTGGGCTTCCAGTTAAGAAGTGTATCTATATTTTCTTTGGTAACTGAAAAGTCGTCAAAATTACGCAAGGCATTCTCCAATAAAATACGAATTGAAAACGGTAGTTTATCAATTTCATAACCTTGATTTGAAAGTTCTTCAAGACTATAATAAGTAAAGTTTTTACCATTTACAGCGATTTGTTTTTTAGTTTTAAAAAGATCATTACCCATAGTATTTCTGATTTAAATTGTTAATATTTAGTGCCTATTTAAGCAGTAGTATTGGAGCACCATGTTGTTTTTGGAATGATTGGAGTATAGCATTACTAAAAACCAAAGTGAAGGAGAATTCATTATCTCCAGAGTCTACATGCCTGAGACACCGTTTCAAAAATGATCAGTGTCTTATTTAAGCCCTTTAAAGTTACGGATTTGTTCTAACATAAAGTATCTTATCGCTACAAAAAAGAACACTAATCATAGATAGGTAAATAGAAAAATTTAGAAGATGGCAGCTCTCAGCGTATATCCATTTATGAAACACCAATAAATTTTAAAAACATCGTCGAGCAAGTACTGTATCAGGGCGTCAGAGACTTCCACTAAATCTACATCTACTTAATATACTGGCGTACACCTATTTTTACAACGTCATATTCTGAAGCGTTTATTCTTCAGGTTTCGGCAATTCAGAAAGGTTCATTCTAATCTTATCCTCCGTAATGGCTTCGGGTTTACGTGTGGCGTTGCGAAGCACGAGATACCCCAATAAACCACTTAGTCCTGAGGCAAAAAGAATTCCGATTTTGGCCTCTTCCTGCAAAATTAGATCGTCAAAAGAAAGATTCACAATAAATAAGGACATGGTGAAACCGATTCCGCAAAGCAGCGAAATCCCGAAAAGCAGCTTCCAAATTTCCGGTGTTTTTTTGGACCTTTTATAAAAGAAGGTCAAGAAAATATAACTGGCAAACATAATTCCAATTGGTTTTCCAATTAAGAGCCCCAACATGGTACCCCAGGTGATGGACAGATGGAATGCCTCGTTTAAAATCTCAGCATCAAAAATAATTCCTGCATTTACAAATGCAAAGAGCGGCATTATTATAAAGTAAACGAGTCCATGCAGTTTTCGTTCCAATCGTTTTAAGGGCGATTCCATCTCCCTATGTAAATTTTCAAGAAAATGGTGGACTTGCGGACTTGTCATGGCATACGCATCATCCTTTGCTTCCCTAAAAAGCCGATACCCTTTTAAAGAAGCCTTTTTTATTTGGTCAATCTCCCATTCACGTCGCAGTGGCACTGTTAAAGCCAAAATAACGCCAGCAATTGTGGCATGAACGCCAGAAGTTAATATGGCCCACCATAAGACAAAACCCACTAAGAGATAGGGCGTCAATCTATTGACACCTTTCCGATTAAAAACAAGCAGTACTAAAGTGCACCCGGCCGCTATTCCTATAGCATGCCATTGTATTTGATCAGTATAAAAAAATGCGATGACCAATACCGCAATAAGATCGTCCACTACCGCTATTGTGGTTATAAAGACCTTGGCCCAAGAGGGCATTCTAGAACCGAGCATGGCAATGATGCCTATAACAAAAGCGATATCTGTAGCCATTGGTATGGCCCAACCTTTTACGTAATCGGTCCCTAAATTGAACGCGAGATAAATAATAGCTGGAAAGAGGGCGCCACTAACAGCAGCAGCTACAGGAAATATAGCAGATTTAAATGAGGTAAGGCTGCCAAATTTTAGTTCGCTCTTTATTTCAAGACCCACCATCAAAAAAAATAGTGCCATCAAACCATCATTTACCCAATCGTGCAACGACTTAGAAATATAGACGTCTTTAAATCCCATCCCGAAATTGTATTGCATTACCGTGTGATAAAAACTATTTAAGGATGTATTGGCCACAAATAATGCTGATGCAGTAGCAATAATTAATAATATTCCAGGCGCGGATGGTTGTTTGAAAAACGTTTCTATACTCTCGGATAATTTGGCCATTTTAGAGACTATTGAATTCAATGTACAATTTCGCATTTTAAATGCTCTCTATCAATAAAAACTGAAATTAAATTTTGAAAAATAAAATTTGAATTTAAAAATCAGAGCTAAGCAATATCGGATTTGTCTTTCAGGATGATTTTTGTCCAAACATATTTACTTGCGTTATGAAAGAGTTTGATGCTGATCAGAGTCAAACTTAAATGCTTACTCTTCTATGGAAGGTATCGGGAAGGACATTTATTATGCCTTAGGTCTACTTGAGGATTTTATCTGCTTCATTATAGGTTTTGTCGGCTTGTGTGCAGATAGGGATTTTGAGGTCTCGCCAATCCCGATAGCTATCGGGAGGGATTATCCCGAAAACTATCGGGACAACCATCAAAACTCAATGCGCTTTGCTTCTGAGTTTGGGTTTCACTAAAAAGAAAGCCCGAAAAAGTAATTTTCTTCGGGCCTTCAAAATAATCAAATCAACTTAATAAACTATTTTCTTGGGTTTTCCAATTGAGAGAAATCAATTTTGGGCGCAACGCCGTTGGCGGTTCTTATAAACTCACTTCCCATTGGGGTGGTTTCATTAAAAAACCCACAATTCTCCATAAAAAACTGATTGCCATTGACGCCACCTGCATAATCCAACCGCGATTCTTTTCGAGCCGTAGCATCGGCAGTAAATTTAGCTTTGGTCAATTCTACCCACTCATTATCGGTTGTATAGATCCATTGGTTATTGTAATTGGCTTTACGTGATATGTTGCCAGTTGCAGGTACAAAATTTTCTAAAAATGAATACAAGCGTTTTAAATAGCGACTGCCTTGTGGTCTTCTAAAACTGGCAATTAAATTCCATTTACCATCATCTGGCGTGTAAAAGTAAGCCGTATAATCCGTTGATTTATTTTCAGCGGGGACGCCTTTTAATAAAAATCGGTAAGTGGTATCCGCTTTCCATGGGTACACTTTATAACTTTGCCCTCCAGAACCTTCATTGCCAAATTCGCCCGTAGTCACGCCATCCCCTTTACCTAACAAGATGATCTTATGATCGTCGGGGATCTCTTTCGGGTCTTGCGTATCAAAAGGGCTCCATACCGAAAAAAGGATGCGACGCTCCGTCTCTGAATTGACTTGAATTCCGAAATAGCCATCTATAAAACCGTTGGCCATAAAATACGAACCGATGACATCCTCCCCTTCAGGCACATTGATTTCATTATAAAACCATTCGACGTCCTTTTCTTTAGGCAAATCATAAGTTAAATGAACCGATGGTCCGCGACGACCGAAATAGAAATCGTCTTTTATGAAATAAACGTTGCCATCAGTGGCAGGGCCGCCGATGAGCAATTCATTGATAGTTGCAACTACAGGGCCCGATTTTTCCACACCCACAATTTCTATAACATTATATCCTGCTTGGATTTCAAAAACACCTACGTCAACCGTTTGGTTTACAGATGTATTTAATTTTATATTTTTAGTTTGATCGGCTAAAGTGACTTTAATTCTTGAGGTACCCTCTGGCACATTCAAATTCAGTCCAAGATGAAGCTTCCCTGAGGTATCAGTTTTGAAATAAGTATGTACCTGCGTTTTTAAATCGGTCCAATTTTTAATTCCAGAATCACTGATCATATTGGCACTTTCGGCGGTGCTATTAATCAGCCAACTGTTTGGTCCTGCGGGAATTTTAATGGACAAATCGAGTTTATCATCTTTTTGTTCTACCGATTTATTAGTATTACAACCTATTAGATAAAAAGAAACAAATAAAGCTAAAAAGTAAAAGCACCCGTTTCTGAGCATAGTTTTAAATTTTTTAATGATGTTAATAAAGTTGATATTGATTTCGGATAAAACTTTAAATCTAAATTAGAACCAAAGAAGCTTGATTTTAGGTCAAGCTTCTTCTGATATGTCTATTCTTTTCAAAATATTGACTTTTACAATAACTATTGTGTTGGATTTTGAGTCAATGTTCCTGGATAAGAATTAATGGCATCCTGAGGAATGTAGAAAACGACGCGATAATCAGTAGCTAAGATGACTTCATCTTGATTTTGCGGTCCCGGATAATGTCTCGTCAATTCTTTTCCGTTACGGAATACATCGTAGCTGCGTTCAGCCTGATAGGCTAACTCTAATTGGCGCTCTTTATCAATCAAAGTATCGGCGTTAGAAGCATCTAATGTCGCGTATCCACCACCAACAATTGATCGCTCTCTGATAGTGTTCAAATCCTCTAAGGCAAGATCATAGTTGCCCAATTTAGCATATGCCTCAGCTCGATTCAGATAAATTTCACCTAAACGACTAATTACAGGCGAATGCAAATGAGATTCCTCACCTTCCAATGACGCTTTAGTAATGTAAAATTGCGGATAGGCACGATTTAAGGTAATATAGTTGTCGATGACACCTTCGTACGTTTGTCCATTTTTGTAATTAATAGAATATACACCTTGAGAAGCATCTACAGGGGTAAGCGTATAAGAATCACTTCCTTCTGTTGCGGTGATTCTACTACCACTTCGTGTTATTTCTGCCTGCACGTAATTTAAATTACCAGTTGTTTCTTCCTTAATGAAACGGAAGACTTCATTGTCTTCTTCAGAATAAGTCGGTCTGATAAACGCTGCACGGGCATCAACTAAATGGTAGCTATCTTCACGCCAGTCATTGCGACCCGTTTCATTTAACAGATCAATATATTTAGCACTGGCATACATTTCTCCCCAGCCCATGCCGCCTAAATTGGCATACATACCGCCAACACCGTAGTAGTGATCAAAACCCGAAAACTCTGATGCCACACGTTTGATGGCAAAAATAGTTTCGTTATTGTTCTCTGGAATAAACGTATTGTATTTCATGAATTGCTCTCTTGCCAATAAGGAGTATTTCCCAGAATTGATGACCTTATTAGAGTAGTCTACAGATAATTGTGCATACTCAGTATTTGGAGCCGTGTATGTTCCGCTCATATAAAGATAGATACGCGACAACATGGCTTGAGCCGCTTCTTTTGAAGCGAAAATAGAGGTTTTGTCTAAAGTTAATAACTCCTCTGCTTTCTTAAGATCACCTATGGCTTGATCATAACTTTCTTTTACGGTAGCACGATCTGGAAGATTCATATTTAGAACGTCGTCTGGAGTTCCATTAACAATAGGTACACCTAAGTTTGTTTCTGGGCTTTGGTAGTATGGACGTCCGAAGGCACGGGTCAAGTAAAAGTACATCATCCCACGAACGTAGTATGATTCTCCAATTTTATTATCAATTTCTGCACTTTGTCCTTCATCAATCATGTCAATGATATTGGAAGCTTGAGCAATAGCTTTATACCCCGAATCCCACATTTGGGTCAAACGGTAATTGTTTGGAGTACGAGCATACGATAAGAATTCATAAAACGCATCAGTTGATGAGCCACGGATCATCATGTTGTCTCCGGCGTATTCCCCCATACGGTGCATAGGATCAGACCATGCTTTCAACTGTGCATAAGTTCCATTTAGCAAGGCGTCAAGAGAAGCGTCAGGATCTCCAACAATGGACTCTGAGGCCATGCTTCCGTGGGGTAGTCGGTCGATATCACACGCTGTGAAGGTTGCCGCGACCAATATGGCTATAAATATTTTTTTCATGGTGTTTCTTTTTTAAAATTGTAAATTAAGTCCTAGCATAAATTTCGTTGTCGCTGGATATACTGCAGGTCCTGTGGATCCCATCACAGCCCCATCGACAGCTGGAATTTCTGGATCTACCCCTGAATACTTCGTGATTGTAAATAAATTCTCTCCCGATAATGAGATGCGAAGATTATCAACTTTAAGATGGCTTAAGTCAATATTATAACCTAAGGTTAAAGAACGTAGCTTTAAGAAGTCGTTGTCTTCTAAATAACGTGTAGATGTTGAATTCCCTTTATCTTGATTATCATATCGCGCTACTGGGTGCGTGGCAATATCGCCTGGCTTTTCCCAACGGTTCCATTCTGGTCTTAACTTCATCTGATTACGGTCTGTATAGGTCCCATCAGAATCGTATTCTTGACGTGAGTAGTTATAAATTTTGCCTCCCAAGGCATAACCAAATACGGCGTTGAAGTCAAATTTCTTATAATTTAAGGCAGTTGAAAATCCACCGAATAAATTAGGAGATACTTTTCCTGTTTTTTCAAAGGTTGCTTGGGAATAATTAGACGTAGTTTCACGTGACAATTCGTTGCCGTCCGCATCTCTTTCAACCACATACCACATTGGCAATCCGTTATCAGGATTTACACCAGCCCATTCTTTTAAATAATAAGTATCTACAGGACGACCTGGCTCTAACATACGTTGTGCCGATCCAGCAATCCCTAATCCATCACCTACAATTATAGGTCGAACCACATAGTTGCCACTGGCATCTTTGGTTTTGTAAAGTTTAGTTAGCTTATTGACATTATGTCCTAAGTTGACATCAACGCTCCAGGTGAGATCCTGATTTCGAATAATATCACCGCCAAGGGCAACCTCTACTCCTTTGTTCTCCATTTCCCCAATGTTCTGCCATATGCTCGTCACCCCGGTTAAGCCGGTGATTGGAACACGGTAAAGAATATTGTCTGTATTTTTCTCGTAGAGATCAACGGTCAATCTCACCCGATTACTTAACATACTTGCGTCCAATCCAACACCTGTGGTATAAGTCTTTTCCCAAGTTAGGTCTTTGTTCCCAATCTGGTTGATCAGCGCTCCTGGATTTTGATTGTAGCTCGCACCACTGGACACCGCATATAAATCATATTGCGGATACAACGCGCTTGGACGGTTTCCTACGGAACCATAAGATGCGCGAAGCTTAAAATTATCCACCCAGTCAGCTTTAAACCAATCTTCATTATGGATATTCCATCCGCCACTCACGGAGAAAAAATTACCATATTTGGCATTATCTCCAAAATTGGAAGCACCATCTCTACGGAAAGACAACTGAGCCATGTATTTATTGTCATAGGAATAGTTAATGTTGGATAGAATTGACTGTACTGCCCATTCACTAATGCCTCCTTTAGTTCGTTCAGGAATAGCAACCACATCCAAGATTTCAAATCCAGGAATAAATCCGGTTCCGGCAACATCTAAGCCTTCGCTGGTGTAATCATTATATTCATAGGCAACCAAAGCGTTCACATCGTGCTTATCCCAAGATTTATTGAAACGCAAAATCTGGTTGGTATATAAACGTGTATAATCTGAACGATATTCTGTAATACGGCCACCTACACTTTCACCTCCGCTTGAGCGTGGATCTGTATAGCCGCTTGATTTATAATTACCATAACGGATATTATTAACCGAGGAGAAGGTTAACCAATCTGTCAATCTCACGTCAAAATCCATATTCCCCATAAACTCATAGTTTTTACTGGCACCATGATTCCACTGCAGATCGTAGAGGTAATTGGTGCTGGCACTATTCACCCAATCTTCAGAACGATGTCCTACCAAACTTCCATCTTCTTTATATGGGCTATCCCATGGCAGATTGGAATACATAGCCGTTGTTGAATACTGACGGTCATCTACGTCTCGCATAGATCCGGTAATAGCAGGTTTTATAGTTAACCAATCCAAAGGTTTATATTCTGTTTTGAAACGGAAATTATAACGTTTGTAGTCGTAACCTTTGACCGCACCCTCTTCATCGTATAATCCGAGAGACATATAAGAGCGTAAAGTCTCAGTACCTCCTTGAATAGAAACATTGTAGGTACGAGTTAACCCTGTTTTATTGGCCAAATCCCACCAATCAAAATTACTGTTACGTAAATCTGCATTCCAACGTGGAAATGATATTTGATCAGCATTGGAGAACGACGCGTAATAATCATACAATTCGGCGCCATTCATCATTTCAGTATTTCCATTATTAAGCGTACTGATACCTACTTTGGTTGATAAGCTGACTGTGGTCTTTCCAATTTTGGCTCTTTTTGTAGTGACCACAATAACGCCATTAGCTCCTTGAGAACCATAAATTGAGGTAGATGCCGCATCTTTAAGAATAGTCATTGTTTCAATATCGTCAGGGTTTAATTCTCCTGCACTCGAGCCTACGATGACACCGTCAATAACCCAAAGAGGACTTGTAGTTCCACTTAAAGTAGCCTGGCCACGAATGACCACAGCACCTCTTGAACCTGGTTGTCCTGATCCAGAAGCTACATAAACACCTGGAGCTTTTCCATTAAGCATGTTTTCTACTGATGGCGTTGTGACGTCTCTTAAGTCGTCTCCCTTAACGGTATTCAATGCACCTGTTAAACTCTCTCTTTTTTGAGTGCTATAACCTACAACAATTACCTCGTCCAAACTGGCGATATCTTCTTGAAGACTAATATTTATTGTAGTACGACCATTAACCTGAACCTCTTGTCCTACAAAGCCCATAAAGGACACGACCAAAGTCGCATCGTTACTAACATTTATAGTGAAATTTCCATCAAAATCAGTTGCCGTTCCGTTCGAAGTGCCTTTTTCTAAAACAGTTGCACCCGGAACAGAAATGCCAGTACTGGCTTCAGTTATTGTCCCTTTTACCTCAATGGTTGATTGCTGCGCATATGCCGCCCCAACAAACAAGGATAAAAATAGGACTGATAATAGTTTCTTCATAAGTTTTATTTTAAAAGTATTCCCGATTTTAAAAAAATTTAATTGTTTTCTCTATTTTAATACGTATCCTTCATCCAATTATAAGGCTGGCGTTTTACCCACATACCCCGAGTGAAATCAGGAATTTCCTGAGGTGCACCATTATTTTCTATAGAGGCTTCCGAAAGTGGCGTGATGGCACTCCATGCTGCCGCATCATAGGCGTCCATAGGTGGCGCAATCTTTTCCTTGGCCGATTCTACAAAAGAATTCATTACAAAAAAGTCCATGCCGCCGTGTCCAGCACCAGTTGCGTGCTCACCGTACCTTTTCCATAAAGGATGGTCATACTTCTTGAGCCATTCATCGGCATCATCCCATCGGTGCGGTTTTGATTGTCCTTCAATATAAATTCGGTTACCGTCATCTTCCCATAAACCATTGGCACCTTGCACTCTAAACCCTAAAGAATAAGGTCTTGGTAAGTTAACGTCGTGGGTGATGATGATAGTTTCGCCATTGGTGGTTTCAACCGTCGTGGTGATCACATCGCCCTGTTTGAATTTTAATTTGGCGTTAGGATGATCCTTGCCACCATGTTCAACGATATAATTATGTAATCCGATACCTTTTGAGGCATTTGAGGTCAAGGACATCAACCGATTTCCTCTGTTGATATCACACATAACAGCAATGGGGCCTAAACCATGGGTTGGATACACATCAGCATTTCTTAAAAGGGAATGTTGAGTACGCCATGCAGATTCAGAGATACCCTTCTCTCCAAACTCGACACCCTTACCGTAAGCGGTCTTACCATCGTTAAATTTTACGCCTCGTAAATCGTGCTGATACCCACATCTAAAATGAACCAATTCACCAAAGACATTTTGTTTCACCATATTTAATACAGCCAAAACATCTCTACGGTAATTCACATTTTCAAGAAGCATTAAATGTGACCCTGTCTCTTCGTGTGTATTGACCAAGTCCCAACATTCTTCCAAGGTATTGGCAGCAGAAACTTCCAAGCCAGTGTATTTTCCAGCTCTCATAGAATCAACGGCCATTCTGGTATGCCATAGCCATGGGGTGGAAATTATAACCGCATCAACCTCCTTTAAGTTCAAAAGATTGAGATAATCCTGATCATTCTTACTAAAGACATGAGGTTTTGCAAACCCCGCATCTTTGATCAATTTCAAAGCCACTTCAATTCTAGCGGGATCAACATCGCAAATGGCAGTGATTTCTACGTCCTTCCTAAGCAATGCATTGTTTAAATGATTAACACCTCTAAGACCAACGCCTATAAATGCCATTTTTAATTTTTGATCAGCCGAACCTAACATGGCACCAAACGACATATTAGGTAGCATCATTAAACCTGCGCCGGCCAGCGCTGTTTTTTTGACAAAATCTCTTCTTGAACTCATATTCTGAAATCGTTAATGTTTCGTTAAACAATCTTATTTCCAAATGTGATACATTACTTATATAATACGGTAGAGATTTTAGGCGTATTTGAGGAATATTTTTTAAGTGATTAAATATTCCTCCTATTTGACGAAATTTTACCGTTTGCATCGACAATCCACTATGCTACAGGCCAAATAGCATATTTATTATTAATATATTTACCATAATTAAGAAGCCTACTTTGGCAGTTACCCATCATACCGATTCATTCTATATAAGCGCCTAGAACTCACAATTTGACCTATGTACAGTTTGAAAACACATCCTTTTACATTCATTTTAATCTTAGCATTTGTAATTTCTGCAGGAGCTCAACACCATGTCAATTTCACACATTTAGCGCCTTCGTCAGAGAACAGAGCAATTGCTGTAAATAAAATAATTCAAGATACTTTTGGCAATATTTGGATGGTGCAGAGAGAGGGTATTTACATTTATGATGGTTATAGCTATAGCCACATCAACAACGATATAATTTTTCCAACCGCCCAACGCTATGAGTCGATAAAAGACATCCTAAGGGATGATTCAGGAAATATTTGGTTATTGTCCACTGAAGGTTCATTAACAAAACACAACCCTGGTAGCGGTGATTTTAAGGATCTAACTCCCTTGATTGACCAAAAAAAAATAAGCGTTATTAATTCAAAGAACAATGAAACCTGGTTGGCCACAACCAAAGGCAGCCTATTCAAATACTCCAATTCGAAAATGGACAGCATTACATCCTTTCCTGAATTGGCCAATCCATTAAGAGACATTGTAGATATCGCATTAGTACCGAACCAAAATGTGTTTTTAAGTACGTCAGATGGTAACGTTATATCCTATTCAATATCCACTCAAGAGAAAGAATTTCTCGCAGCCCCGTTCAATAATTATCCAGAAAGCTTAAGACTATTGACGGATAATTACAACAGATTATGGATTGGCACCGAAACAAAAGGGCTTTTTTTATATGATATCAATACCAAAACATTCATTCAAGATTCATTCTTCAAGGGCAATACCCATCATATTACAAATGAAATGTTTCTAAATCTCTATATCGATACAAGTGGATATTTATGGGCAGGAACTGATGGCGGTGGATTGTATAAAGTAAATTTATCTTCAGGCGAGGTTAGTCTATTTACCAAACAAGCTAATAATGGATCATCCTTAAGCAGCAATACTATTTTAGATATTTATGAAGACAATCACAAAAACCTCTGGATCACGCCCAACTACGGAAATTTAAACATCTTGCCCAATGCAGACAACAACATCAATTATCACGAAGGTTCCGAAAACTTTACTCCCACTAGAATATTGAGCATTCATAAAAGCTCTGATGGGGTGCTATGGGCGGGCACTGATGGTTCAGGTCTTACAAAAATTACATTCAATGATGGAGGGAGCACTAATGAAAAGCAATTTTTTACTGTTTCTGATACTAGCAAAGGTTTTTATATACAAAGCATTGAAGAAGATAATAGGGGTAATATGTGGATTGGAACATATAAGAATGGTTTATGGCTTTACGATTCAAAAAATAATGAATTTAGTAAGATACAAGTTCTAAACGCAAAAAATCAAAAAGCATCTGATGTCCGGAACATTTTTAAAGACAGTAAAGGTCGCATTTGGGTAGGGTCTAATATCGGCCTGAATATCTATTCAGACAGTTTGGAGCTTCTAGCCTCCTTCGAGAACCATGAAAATGGTTTAAAAGGCGTTATTGTTGAAAGTATGCTGGAGACGCGAAACGGCGAATTATGGCTTGGTTTATATGAAGGAGGATTATTTCAATTTAATGAAAACTACAATCAATTAAACGCCTCAACTTTTTTAGACTTCTCCATTCTAAACGATCAATTGGATCGATTGAAAAGTGTGAGATCCATGTCGGAAGGCACTTTTAACAGTTTATGGATCATAAATAATTCGGGGGAACTATTGAAATACGACACCAAAAAGAATATTTATTCGTCATTTAAGGACATTAAGACGCTTTCGAGTCGGTCTTTGGCTGCAGTAATCAATACTGAAAATGATAATTTGTGGATAAGCTCCAATAACGGAATTGTTAATTTCAACACCAGAGATTCCATCATAAAAACTTATTATATCACAGATGGTCTGCAAGACAATGTCTTTTTATCTCGAAGCGCCTTTAAAGATCATAAAAATATGGTGTATTTTGGAGGATCCAAAGGTTTTAATTATTTCTATCCTAAAGATCTCAACAAAAAAGAATCGCAGCCCAAGCTACAAATCAACATGATAGAGGTGCTCAACCAACCTGCAGAAGTATTATTGCAAGAACAAATTGACACCGGTATTGCCAACTTAAGTTCATTACGACTAAAATATAACCAATCTTCATTTTCTTTCCGATTTGCCGCTTTGGACAATATATTATATCCAAAGCATTTTTACGCCTATCGATTAAAAGGTTTCGACGACGACTGGATCTATAATCATCAGGATCGTTCTGCAACCTATACTAATATTCCCGCCGGCAATTATACTTTTGAAGTCAAGGCAGGCACAAGGGACGACCTTTGGGACATTCCTCCGAAAAGTATAAACATCGCAATTGAACAACCATTCTGGAACAAGCCCATTGCCTGGGTTTTATATGGATGTCTGTTTGTTTTGGGAATTTTCGGCGTCAGACGCTGGTATGCCTTAAAAAAGAAGTTATTCTTGGAGAAGATAAGCTTTCAAAAACAAAATGAATTGCATGAATTAAAAATGAACTTTTTTGCTAAAATGTCTCATGAAATTCAAACACCCCTCACCCTGATATTGGGGCCGATTCAAGACATGATTCATAACGCTGAAAAAAACGGAAATCTACTATTAAAACAACGTCTTAATATTATCGCCTACAATACTAAGCGTCTTTCAAAAATTGCCTATGAGTTGACCTTGGTCAGAAATAAAGAACTTGATCAATTGAGACTGATGGTGACAAAATCCAATCTATACAAAAACATTGAACAGATAGCCCAATCGTTTAAAGAGTTGGCACGACAAAAAAATATAGACTTCACAATTAACTGTCCGAAAAATCTAACGGAAGCATGGTATGACAAAGAAAAATTGGAACATATCATATATAATTTACTTTCCAACGCTTTTAAATTCACTCCAAAAGAAGGAAACATCTTGTTGACCGTTACTCCAATTAATTCAAAAAAAATGGTGCGACTTTCTGTTACCGATTCAGGTCCAGGGGTTTCAAAGGATGAACTAAACACTATCTTTGAACTATTTTACCAATCGAAATTTGGTAAGAAAAATAAAGGAACCGGGATTGGGTTGGCGCTTACAAAAGAATTGATTGACCTCCATAAAGGTAAAATCGAAGTAGATTCCTCTGCCATAAGTGGCACCACATTCACGATTACTTTCCCTATACATGAAGCCGCTTATTCCGATGAGGAAAGAATAATGTCCGATTCTGAAGAAGACTCCACGCAACTCATAGCAGAAAGCGATGCAAGTCCAGCTGAAAGTGATCATCTAAATGTGTTGAAAAAAACCATCCTTATCGTGGAAGACACGTTGGATTTACAGCTCTTTTTAAAGGAATTACTTCAAGATCAATACAATATTATTTTAGCTGAAAACGGCAATGAAGGTTATCACTACGCTAAAAGCAACATTCCTGATCTTATTATAAGTGATATCATGATGCCTGAACTCGATGGCATCGAAATGTGCAAGAAATTACAAGACGAATCACTTACCCAACATATTCCTATTGTTTTATTGACTGCGAAAAACTCGACCCATTCTAAAATAGAGGGGCTAAAATCCGGCGCTATAGAATACATCAACAAACCTTTCAATACGAATGAATTATTACTAAAGATTCAGAATATTCTTCTTGCCAAAGAGCATATTATCACAAAATATCGGAAAGAAGCTATTTCGAATCCAGAAGTTCCATTCGAAAAATCGCAAGACGAAATATTCCTTGAAAACCTGGTTGCTAATATTAATTTAAGGTTGGAAGATGCCAGTTTCAAAATGGAAGAGTTGGCTGCACCATTGAACATGAGCTATTCAACCATCTACAGAAAATGCCAAGCATTAACAGGGCATACATTAGTTGATTTCGTAAGAATTTTGCGATTAAAAAAAGCAGCCGTCTTAATAACCAAGAATGGTTTCACAATTTCTGAAACAGCATTTATGACCGGATTTAATGATCCGAAGTATTTTTCAAAATGTTTTAAAAAACAGTTTAAGAAGAGTCCACTAAATTTTAAAAATGAAGCCGAAAAGATTGGCATTGATGAGTATTTAAACAAGCATGAAGTAGGGATTTTTGTGTAGTTAACAATAGATATTTAACTTTGCATCAAGATAACAGAGTACTCAGTTTAATCTCTTTTTTATTTAAATTTAGAGATCATAATCTGAGATTTTGACAATCCTACCCCATCGTCAACCTATAAACATTCGTCTCCCTTTGTACAAATCCCAATTTCTGATATAGATGATTGGCAGCAACCCTGTCCGGACTAGAAGTGAGGTTAATACTTTTGATGTCTTTACTCCTGACATAATCAATGGAGAATTCCATCAGTTTTACGCCAACCCCTTTTCCTCTCGCCGATTTATCGACCACAACATCTTCTATCCAAACTTTATCGCCGGTTGGTATTTTATTGAACACCAAGGTCAAAGTACCTAAGATGTCATTATCCTCTTCTGCCATAAAAAGCAATGTCGTTCCAGAATTGACAATAGACTCTAAGTCTTTTTTTGTGGGCAAGGCACAGTCTGGAGCAAGCTGAGGAATTAATCTCGTAAATGCATCCAATACCTGATCGGTTACGGTAGTTAACTTATATATCTTCATAGTATCAAATTTAAGAATTTATTTGATTCTAATTCTGTCATTAAGCGCTGAAGTCGCAACCCCATATAAAATAAATCGCATATCCGCTTTTAGTCTTATGACTAAAAACTGATAATACAAAGCGATTTTTTGTTTTCCCTCCCGATAACCATCGGGACTAAAGGGAGCAAAAAATCCTAAATACCTGAGTTCGATTAAAAAAGGACGAGTTGATCTGTTTTTACGGTATGATATTTAATACTTGGCTTTTTTGGCAAGAAACTATAGGCTATCAGTCCTGTGATGATATTTACCAAAAAGTTTCCGAAGCTTCTGTGCCTCGAGTGCTCTATTTGACAGATGTTCTTTAGTTCGTCGTTGACCGTTTCAATGACCGATCGTTTTCTCAGCAATATTTTGTCCGACATTGTCATCAGCGAGTTCTTCATGTTGTTCCTGATGGATGTGATCAGCTGTACGCCATCGATGAACAGCATTTCCATCAAGCTCTTTCCAATGTAGCCCTTGTCGGCGAATAGCTTTCCATAGATCTTGTCCAGAAAACGTTCATTTTTGAGCGGCTCCCTGTCGTCCACGTTCGCCTGGGTTATGGTAAAGTTCAGTATTTCACCCCTGTCGTTTATGATGATGTGCAGCTTGAAGCCGTGGAACCAGCCCATGGTGGAACGCCCCGTAGTGGCGATGCCCTTGAAGACCCTATGGTTGGGGATGCGCTTGTTC
>NZ_JACGLT010000026.1 GCF_014062315.1 Gelidibacter maritimus | reverse complement strand
GATGGGCAGTTTTCCGAAGATGAACTGATTATTTCTAAAAACGTGGCGTTTACGGATTATGTCAATGGAGAGTTTGAGTTCACCGAAAACATAACCGTACCATTATATGCAGCGGCAGGAAATAAAGTTGGACTTAGAATAATAGGTCATTATGTTGATGGCAGGGGAGGTGAGACCGCGTGCGGTGTTTTCGATAGTGGGAACGCATTGGACTATGGAGTTGTCATTAAATCCTCCAGTTTGGGAGTGTCCGATTTAAATGATTTTCAAGTGAAAGTTTATCCGAACCCTGTTCAATCTAATTTGTACATTCAAACAAATGGCCAAGAGACAATGTTTCTTGAGATTTTCAATTCGATAGGGCAGAAGGTCTTTCAAAAGACTTATAACAAGAATGTATCCTTGATTAAAATACCATTAGATAGTTTTACTGATGGATTATATTTTATTAGGGGAAAACATAATGAGAGGGCGTTTACCAAGAAAATTATTGTAAAACATTAAGAGATGTGTTAAAGAATTTTGAGTTAATAGCTTATTTTATTTGATTAATTGATTGGAGCCTTCGACATTTTGTCGGGGGCTTTTTCAATAAGTGTTAATAGATATTTATTCTTTTAGAGCATTTATCGAAAGTGTACTCACTCCATAGTGTTCGCTTAAAATACTCAGAATGGATTCTTAAGAGTATGAAGAGAATAAGAAACATTCATAGAATAAAAATAATGAAAATTAAGAATTGATTTAAACTGAACTGAGTTTCTGACATTCTCATTTTATTTTTTTGAATTATAACTGTGCTTATTCATATGTGAAGACATAATGAATAGCAAATGTTGAGAAAACTTTAGGTAGGTTCAAGATACAGCTGTATGAAAAAGGAAATCTTTGATAGGAAAAACTTCTTTTTTTTTCGTCTCTCTCTCTCTCTCTCTCTCTCTCTCTCTCTCAAAACATAGGCATAACTCCAGATTTTTCTTTGCTGGATATCCTTTATCACAAGAATTGGAACCATGAAACCCTAGCTTTTGTTATTATTTATTTATATTCAGTTGGTTTTTAGGTATATGGCATATGTGCCAATAAACTTTTGTTAACCTCACTTCTCAATATTTCAGATTATTGGTTCAACTTATCAAAGTTGAGTTTTTGAAAAATTTCTAAATTTTGCAAAGGCTTATTAATTGCGAGATCAAACTTAACCCAAGTAGAAGCAAGTTTTTTAATCATATGCATATAATAATTCAAATCTCATCAGCAAATTAACTTCTGCTTTTAGCAAATCATCCACATCTAATCTCAGATATTTTTTAAGCATAGTAATATGATAATTTTGTAGCACAATGCCCTAAAATAGTATCAATGAAATATGACTTTTAACATTAAGTTTGATTTATATTAATAAAAACTAAAAAAATATGAAATTTAAACTACTATTTATCTTATTTATTTTTAGCTCATTGAAAGTTAGTGCGCAAGGACTGCCTTGTAGAGCAAGTGAGGAAAACGCAAAAGTTTACAGAAATAACCCTAGTGCCCTTCAAGAGAAAATGGACTTTGATATGTTCAGTAAAAGATTTGCTTTACAGCAAAGTAAAAAATCTTCAAAGGCAGATGGGGAATCGTACGTTATACCGGTTGTATTTCATATATATGGAGATGTGCAAAGTGGTCAAACGGTAACCTACCAGAAAATAGTCAATCATCTAGCACATCTTAATGATGATTTTAACGGCAGAAATGATGATTTTAATACAGTGGAGCCATTTTTTCAAGATCGTAGAGGAACATTGGGTATAGAATTTAAACTTGCCAAAATTGACCCCAACGGAGGTTGTACCAATGGCGTTGTTTTCCATCCAGCAAAAAATGGATACGGTAATGGCGGAGGTTATGATTCACAAATTGCTGTAGACGCATGGGATAACACAAAGTATATGAATGTTTATATTCAAAATGATTTATATAACGATGGTCAATTAACCAATTCAGGAGTTGCCTGGTATCCTAGCACCTCCATGACTAATAACAATACAGCGCGCGTAGTATATAATGGTGCTTATTTGTATGACAACTCGAGCAACAAGGAATTTTCCGCAGTTCTGACTCATGAGTTTGGTCATTTCCTGAATCTGATTCATACTTTTGAGGGAGGTTGCTCTGGAACTGATCAAGTAGATGATACACCAGCAGAAGACGGCTATCATGATCTCGGCTGTACTCCAGGCACAAATTGCAATGGGGATAAAGTGAATATTGAAAACTACATGGGTTATAACGGAGCACAAGGTTGTTACAAAATGTATACCCAAGGACAAATTGATCGCATGCTTGCTGCTTTACAGCATCCAGCGCGTGTAACACTCTGGCAACCACAAAACTTGATAGATACAGGAGTTAACGCAACAGGCAGTTCCTTGTTGGCATCAGCAACATCCTTTAAAGAAGCCGTAATCAATGATGGTTCTTTTGACACTTCGTCAACAATAAGTTTAGATGGATCTAAAGAGTTTGTAATGACTTCTGGAACAATGGTTTCGGATACACACTTTACTCATAACTTTCCAGTAGGTATTATCCCTGTTTTAACGGTCAACTCAAATAATCAAGTTACCATTACTCTTACTGGAAACGCAATGAACCATGATCTAAATGACAATGCAACTGGGGAAATTTCGTTTTTACCTGCTGCATTTACGGGTGGTACGGATGATTTGACATGTAATTCTTTGTTTTTCTATCTTAAATACGCAGACCCTTATGGAATCTTTTTTGTAGATATGCCAGATGTAGTAATATCTTCGGCGTTAACATGGGAATACTTTGAAATTGCTATGGGTGATGATCCTGCATTTGGAGGATGGAGATTTGACGCTAATGAATTGAAAATTGAGACATATGATAAAAATTTAGTATGTGAAACGGGAACGAGAAACATTTCGTTATTAGCTTCAAATGTTGCTATTAATGCTGCAAGTAACTTTACTGCCCCAGAAGCTTATCCAAATCAACTTGATCTACGAAATGCTGGCTATACAGATTGGGATGGGAAAACAGGATATGTTGGTTTTGATTATTTAATTGATGGGGCTACATGTTATGGTTGGTTTAAAGTGACAGTTGACGCAAATGGAGATGGTTATACCATATCTGAATATGCTTATAATACAGAACCCGGTGCAACAATCTATACTGGTGTAACACCAAAAGTAGGAGTCGTTATTTCGCCAGATATCGTTTATGAATCAGATGAAAACGATGGTTCTATATCAACAACGAGTGAGATCTCTTTATCAACTAACAACGCCACTTTTACAAAAGATAGTGGTACATTTACTCTGGATACTGACTATACAGTAGCTGGAATACCTGATGGCTTAACCGCGGTTTTAACCCTTCAGAGTAATTCAACTGTGGTGGTTTCTTTTGAAGGTAAGGCAACTTCACACCTCCCTGCTAACGATGCAGATGTAGTCATCAGCTTTCTTGATGATGCAATCTCTGGAGGCGTTGCCATTTTAGAAAACCCTAGCAAATCAATTAATTTGAAATTTGAAATTCCTTACGGCATCTATTATGTAAACAATGAAGATTACATTGCCTCTGCTTCTGCTGCAGAGCCATGGGATTTTTTCGACTTAGGCATAGGTGATGAAACAGAGTATGGAGCCTGGTTGTTTTCTCCGAAAAATTTAAAAATTGAAACTTATGGTAAAAGATTGGTCGGTGATGATGGCACCAGAAATATAACTCTTCTCACAGAAGGATCTATAATAGATTCAAACAGTAATTTTGTTGCCCCAGGTTCATATCCAAATTATTTGGACTTAAGAACTGATACATATACAACTTGGGATGATCAAACTGGATATGTAGGTTTTGAATACACACGTAGAGGGCGGGTATGTTATGGTTGGATGTATGTAACAGTTGATGCTGATGGGGAAGGTTTTACTGTGTTGGGCTTTGCTTATAATACAAAACCAAACGATCCAATAGCAGCCGACCAACAATTAGTGACAGTTTTAGCACCTATGAACTTAGTTGTGGAGGGAGATAACAACGAATTGAGTGCAACCATTACTTGGGAGAACTACGCTTCAAACGCTACAAACCTTATAGTAGAAAGATCAGGAGCTGATAATGTTTTTACAGAAATAGCCAATCTACCAAGCACAGAAACCACGTATACCGACATGGGCTTATTGAGAGATGTTATTTATCAATATAGAGTTATCGCTCAAGCATTTTCAGATTATTCAGAGTATTCGAATGTTGTTTCTATAACACTTACGGAGGCTTCATCGTCTGGTTTATCGAGCCCAATCATTACTGATGGAGGAATATATGACGTCGGTTTCTATGCTAATTGGGGACTGGTTGATGATGCGACAGAATATGATATAGAAATAAAAAATGACTTAGGAGAATGGATAACTGTAGGTAGTACTTCAGAATATTATTATTGGATAGGTAAAGTTGAATCCCAGATAATTTATGAATTTAGGGTTAGAGCTAAAAATGAAACTGAATTCAGTGATTGGAGCTATGCGATTGTTAATTTAGACGAGTTAACACTTGTTTTATCTACACAAAATTATGAGTTGGATAATACAATATTTACCATGTATCCTAATCCTGCAGTTAATTTGGTGAAATTTAGTTTCAAACAAAATGCTGATGAAATAACGTTGACTATCTACAATACCAATGGTGTGCTAATTGACAGGGTTAAAAACGCTTCAAGCTACTCGGTTAGCCATCTTGCGAAAGGAATGTACATTATTGTCGTTTCTGATGGTCAAATTTTTGAAACAAAAAAATTAATAGTAAAATAAGACCCTATTCCATTAAAAGGGTTGACTTAAAATAATAGGGTTGGACTTGTTTAAAGTTCGACCCTTTATTTTTCATAAATCATTTGATATCATTATAATGGCCAAGTTCCATTATGCATTTACTTCTGTTTAGTTCTTCTCTGCAATGGCAAATACACGGATTTAATTACTGTGTAATTGTTGTGAAGAATAATTTACACTTGGGAAACTTCCATTTTTTTCTGTTTTGGTATTTAAAAAGATTATCATTTAGATCCTAATCTCTTTAGAAAACCAAAGAATACTTTTGAGCTTTTTTTGAAGCTAAAGCCTTTGACAATCCATTTTAGTGGCTTATTTAATATGAAAATAATAGATATGATTCAGATATTGGGAAAAAATGTTTTAATTTTATCCAAACCCACATTTTAAGTTGTTTATGGTCTGGTGGGCCGTGTGAATATCAGTGTTGGATACAGGTATGGGCTCCCCAATAAAATGGGTGAAAACCTTGCAGCCTTTAAATTCTTTTTTTCCTAAATCCTGAAGGGCTCTGGTGCTTTAATTTTTTGAATTGTCTATTGAAGTTGGAAATATTCTTAAAGCCAGATGCAAAAGCTATTTCGGCTATTTGCAGTTCCGTATTATTTATTAATAATTTACTAGCGTATTCTACTCTTATTTTATTTAGAAACTCGAAATACGTTTTGTTAGTGTGTGTTTTGAAGTACTTACAGAAGGAATTTTTGTTTAATGCAGCTACATTGGAAATACAATCTAAAGTAATTTCATCTTGGAAGTTGTTCATTGTGTATTCAATAACGTCACGTATTTTCTTCCCTTCATGTTCTGAGAATTTTCTCATATAAACAAAAGAAGATAAACTGATATAGTTGACTGTGGAACAAATTTTAATTATTTTCAGAAGTACGATAAATTGATTATGTCTATTATTGTTTTCTAGGCTATGAAATAGCTTTATGAGTTGTTTTTTTTTTGTTAGTATTTTAAATCCATATTTGGCTCGTTCAAAAAATGGTGACATTTCCTTTAAAGGGTCAAGTTCGAAAAAATGTTTTCCAAAAGAGTCTTTTGTGAAAAATAAAGTAAACATTTTAGATTCTTTATGGGCTTTTAAATCACTTTTAAAAACATGAGGCAAATTACTTCCAATGACGACAATGTCACCTTGGTTATAAAAATTGACTGTACTCCCAATTATGAGTGTCCCAGAACCTTGAAATATCAAGCTTATTTGTATCTCCTCATGTTTATGTAGTTTGTCAAAAAAGGATTCATCATCATCTACTTGAAAAATAAATGTGGCTTGCTCCGATTTGGGTATTTTAAAAGGTAATATTCTCATGACAACTTAGCTAAATATAAATATCACTAGTGTCCCATTAAAATCGGGACGTTAAAAATTAAATAAATTTGGCCCCTTAAGGCTATCTCGTTCTTTGTCATTTTGAAATTTAGTTTTGCTGAAAAGTTCTCTAAGATTCGATTTATCAGTTAGGGAAATACTTAGTATCTGTAGCACTTCATACGTGCTTCTATCGAGTTTCATGTCGTGCTGAACAATTGCCACGAGGCAATAGGTACATATGGCGGCATAGATTTGAACCCGGACAGCATTTTCGGTAGTACCCCATAATTTTTTGATCTTAAGGTGTTGTTTTAACCATTTAAAAAAGAGTTCTACCTGCCAGCGGTTTTTTTAAAGTTCCGCCACTTGCAGAGCTGAAATGTGAATGGCATTGGTCAAAAATATAAATTCACGTTGTTGCTTCTCATCCCAGTATTTGACCAAGCGAAGTGACCGGGGATAGTACTGTTTTGGATAAAATCCAGTCAGTTCGATCGTTTGGTCTGAAAGCACGTTCTTGGGCAATCTGCGTTTCCATTTGAGGGGTTTGTACTGAAGATTACTCTTTGCTCTGATCACAAAATAGGTCCCTATTTGATGGATCTTATACAACATCTTAAAATTATTGTAGGCTCGATCAAATATATAGTAAGAATCTGGTTCATAAGGGGTCTCTTTCATCGCTTTTGAATCGTGCATGGAAGCTTCAGTAATATGAAAGAATGTAGGAATCTGTGTTTCCACATCATACAGTTTGTGGATTTTGATACCGCCTTTATTCCTACGGAACTTTGCCCACTAAAACACGGAAAGGCATAAGTCGATCGTTGTCGAATCGAAAGCATAAACGTTACCGCTGAGATTGATGATATTGACAGCTTTCTTCTCTCTTGCTTGGTTGACCAGGTAGTAGGCATAATCTTCAAAGATATGATAGTCCCTGTCCTGATTTGTTCTTGCCAAAGATGATCTTGAGAGGTTCTTCCCCATTACCAAATGATAACATTTGGAGTAATGGGCATCTAAGGCGACAATCAGGCTCCTTAAACTTTCACGATTGGAGAGCTTACCGAACATTAAAACAAGCAGCTGGTTCCAGCAGCTAAAATGCTTGACGTATTTGTCTCCTTTATACTTGGATACAATTCGATTGAACTTACTCCAGTTGAGAAAGGAGACCAATTGAGCGAAGACATATTTATCTTGGAACATAGGCTGGCAGATTCATCTGGCAACAAAGCTTTGTTTTCAAGTCCGTTCGGCTGACAAACCTCTATAAATAACTAAATTTCAAATATTTCAAAGAACAGTTTTAAGTTTTAATAGGGTAGTAATGATAAATATAGCAAAATAACACTCATTTAATTCCTATTGTCCTGTAAGTTGGATAGTTTAGTATTATGTGCGAGTAATTAAGTATCAATTTTTTGTTAAATCATCGTTGATATACCTAACGTATCGAAGAGGAATCGAATTCATTCAAATTAAATACAAAAATTATTTTATCGTTTCTTATTGATTAGTTGTCATTACTAATTTCATGGAGAAGTAGTTTGTCTTTATTAATACATTTCGTAGATAATGTTCATATGATCGATCATTCTTTATGTTGAGTATTTTGATTGATAGTAATCTAAAACACATCGGTAAAACCAATACCATATTCCTGATTTTTTCTCAATCTTTATTTGACTTTAAGTTTATAAGAGCTTGGTGGCCGCAAATTTATCTATAATTCGTATTGAGGGTTAAATAATCATGTCTATACTTGACCGAACCTTATTTTTTTTTCTAAAAGTTCTTTTGTAGTCTTTGATGAAATTCATTTTGTTTTACGTTTCCCGAATCAAGTTTCGGTACAAAATACATATATCCTAAGGCAGCTTTCTTTAGTTCGACTTGAAGTTCAATTTTGATGAGGTTCTATTATTGGTAAGATGTAATATGGAATGAACACTACGCTTCAGTATTTTTTCTGCTTTTTATCTTTACCAAGTGCTATATACGTATTTTCGAGATTATTGCAGGAAATGATATTCACCTGTAAAAAGGGATTTTTAGATTTAAGCATTTCGAAATGTTATCGTTAAGAACTTCCGCTCTGTACAATGCTTCTTCATTTCCCGATAGGACTTGTTTAAAATCTCCATAGTCAAATAAACTATTGGTAGAGAGCGTTAAGGTCTGCCAATATCCTCTAATGAGGTGTCTTTAATGAGGTTAGATAATTTGTTGACATAAGCAGCATGACGCTCGCCGTATTGATAGTCAAAAGGTTCCTCCATGATGATTGGATTGAGCTCATCTTTGTAATAAGGAAGCTCATACAGTTTTAGATTGATTTTTATAATTCGATAAATTGATTTTTATGTTAGTCTTTAACTAAACTAAGGCAATTATGACAGCCCACTCGTTAGTTTAGAATTCCACCTATGGACCCGAAATGATATTATTTAGATATGAAAAAACACTAATTTAGATTAAGCTAATAAAGTTTTCGAAGGAATAACTTATATAACCAACCAGATTCGAAATAAGAAATATTATTCTTATCCGATATACTAATATGAAGCAAGCAACTATAGTCTATATTAAGAGCTGGATATCGAGAAAATAAAATTCTCGAAAAGCGAATAGTGAGTTGGAAATAGATGTGATTAATTGCTGTCAACGCGTTTATGAATAAAATTTATTGATAGTTTCAATAACTAGGGATTGAAATGGAGGGAGCTTGCCTATATTGATTAAATATACTTATTAATGATTACGATTCGAATTGATGGGAATTAATACAAATTGAGTGCGTTTCTATTTCCTTGTAACTACTTTTATTAATTTGTAAGGTCACTCGAGGTAAAATAATAATATTTATTACTAAATATCAATAAAATTAATAGCATAATAAAAAATAGGCATACCGCATACAAGAAAAGAAATCTTATTACAATCGTTTCCAAGTTCCAAGAAAGTTTTAGTCTGAAGGAAACGACTTCTTCAAAGAAGAGTGCCCTTCCTTAAATTGTGATGAGTAATAAAAAGGATTCTTCCACAGGATAAAAGACGTCTCTTATTGATCCGTTATAATTTTTTAAAATCTAAAAATGTTTATTTAAATGAAATTCAAAAATTAAAAATCATTATGTTCTTTACAGGATTCGTGAATTGTGTTTAATTGAGACGTATGCAGATGATTAAATGGCGGTTTTTAATGTATATCCCTCTTAATCTCCTTGTCTTATCCTTGATTCGGACAATGTTATTGATCTCTACAGGGAATAAAGTATTCAAGAGATTTAAAGTGGATCATCCAAATTTAGATGTTAAATAGGAGCAAAATGGATAATTAAAATATTAGGGAAGGAGTAACTCTGTAAAATAAGGTATCTCTTTCTGTTTTCCCAAGAAAATTTTAATAACATAAAATGATTTTTATATAAAAAAGGAAGATGATATTTTAAAAAATTGACGAAAATGTAAATATTGGGTAATATATGCGCTGTTTTCGTTAATATTTTATCATTAAAGTCATCAATAAACAAAGATATTTGCTCATACTAATTTTAAAGACCATTGTATGAAAATTAAGTTATTTAAAAATGAATTAGCGATAATGCTTTTTGTGTTTGTAACGCAATTAACATTCGCACAGGAGCGAATAGTGACCGGAACGGTAACAGATAATTTAGGAGTACCCTTGCCAGGTGTGAGCGTATTAGTCAAAGGAACCAAAGAAGGAACTCAAACCGACTTTGATGGGAAATACTCACTAAAGGCGTCAACAAACAACGTTATGGTATTTAGTTATATCGGCATGGCAACTCAAGAACTTCCGGCGTCAACAAGTGTGGTAAATGTAATTTTGAAAGAAGACTCTCAAAAATTGAATGAAGTTGTAATAACGGCTTTGGGAGTTAAAAGAGAAAGAAAATCACTTGGTTACGCAACTCAAGAAGTGAAAGGGGAGGATCTTACAAAAGTGAACACAGGAAATGTTGCCAACAATATCTCCGGTAAAGTTGCAGGTGTTGAGATTCGACGTAATAATAATATAGGTGGATCTACCAATGTAGTTATTCGTGGAACAACTTCCCTCACGGGTAACAATCAAGCTCTGTGGGTTGTTGATGGTATTCCTTTAAACAATGATAATACAAATACAGCCAGCCAAAAAAGTGGTGGGAATGTTGGCGGATATGACTACGGAAATGCCGCTTCGGATATTAACCCAGACGATATCGAAACGATTAACGTTTTAAAAGGTGCGGCGGCAACTGCACTGTATGGTTCAAGAGCTTCCAACGGTGTGATTTTAGTTACTTTAAAAAAGGGAAGTAAAACAAAAGGTGGTTTAGGTGTTAGTTTCAGCTCAGGAATTAACATTGGTGTTGTTGATAAAAACACGTTGCCCGAATATCAAAATCTGTATGGAGGTGGATATGGTGACTTTTACGGCAATGTTGATTTAGGAAATGGACTTTATCCTTATGCTGCAACAGATGATGCAGCTTGGGGGCCAAAATTTGATTCAAGTTTATTAGTTTACAATTGGAACTCGTTTTATCCTGAATTACCTACTTACGGTAAGGCAACTCCTTGGACAGCACCAAAAAACAACCCAAATAGTTTTTATCAAAACAGTTTAACATACACAAATAGTATTGCTATTTCCGGTTCGAATGAAAATGGTGATTTGAGATTTGGATATACGAATTACAACCAAGAACAGGGTGTATTACCAAATAGTAATAGTCGTAAAGACAATTTTAATTTATCGGTAAGTTATAACTTAAGTGAAAAGACTAAAATCTCGGTTTCTTCAAACTATTTAAAAGCAAATGCAAAAGGTATGAATGAAACGGGTTATGGTGATGGCGGTAACAACTATTTGAGTAGTGTTAGACAATGGTATTCATCAAGTGTTGATTTCAAAGATTTAGAAAACGCATATAATTTGACAGGACAAAATACGACTTGGAGTATTGGAGGGCCTGATGATGTATCAGTACAATTTCATGATAATCCTTATTTTCAACGCGAGAATAATTTCAATACTTTAGACAGGGATCGTTTTTTTGGAAACCTCGCTTTAAATACTGAGATTGCTAGTTGGTTTGATATTACTGGAAAAGGCGCAGTAGATTATTACCACCAACTTCAAGAAGAGCGCATTGCCGTAGGTTCTAAAAGAACTGGAAACGCTAAAGGTCAGTATACGAGATATGATAAAACGTTTAGAGAAGTCAATTTGGATTTAATTTTAAACTTTAAAGCAGATATAAAACAAGAAATTAAATTTAATGGAATGCTCGGAGTGAATTCAAGACGCTCGATGAGTAATTCAATATTTGCAGCGACAAGTGGAGGGTTGGTTGTGCCAGGAATTTATGCCTTGAATAACTCAATTGACGGAATAAATAGTCCAAGCGAATCACAAGTAACATTAGGTACAAATAGTATTTATGCTAATGCTAGTTTTAATTTCTTTGAAACCTATTTCTTAGAAGGTACATACCGTGTAGATCAATCATCAACTTTACCAACTGATAATAATACGTATTCATATCCATCGATTACGGGAACTTATATTTTCAGTAATCATATCCAAGCAAATTGGTTATCTTTTGGTAAACTACGTTTAAATTATGCTGAAACCGGAAACGATGCTCCTTTTGCAGTTACCAACTCAAGATATTCTAAAAACAACAATTTTGGACCTGATGGAATTCGTTTTTCTACAGAAAACAGTAAAAGTAATACTGATTTAAAAAGTGAGTTAACTAAAGGTGTTGAAGCAGGTATTGAAGTTAAATTTTTTAGAAACAGATTAGGTTTAGACTTATCATACTACAGAACAAATACAACAAATCAAATTTTATCAATTCAGACACCAACACAAACGGGTTATACGAATGCTTGGATAAATGGTGGGGATGTTCAAAACCAGGGTTATGAATTGTCTGTAATTGCAATTCCGATAAAAACTCAAAACTTTACATGGGAAACTACAATCAACTGGTCTACAAATAAAAATGAAGTAATTTCATTAGATGGTGCAGATAGAATCTCGCTTGGCTCTTTTCAAGGTGTTGGATATGTTGCTGAGGTAGGAAAACCGGTTGGTCAATTAATAGGTTCAGGATTTACTTATTTAGATGGTGAAAAAGTGATCAATTCTAGAGGGAATTATCAACATACGGCTGGAGCTACAATCGGTGATGTTAATCCAGATTGGATAGGTGGATTTAACAACACATTCACTTATAAAAGTCTTTCATTTAACTTTTTAATTGATGTTAAAAAAGGTGGAGATGTCTATTCTTTAGATCAGAGCTTCGGGCATACCGCAGGTATTTATCAGAGCACAGTTTCAAACAATCACTTGGGAAATCCACAGAGAGATCCAATTGCAGATGGTGGAGGGGTTTTACTTAATGGAGTAAAACAAGATGGGACTAAGAATGATATTGTAGTAAGTGTTGAAGGAGATAATGGATATTATTTTTACAATTCAATGCCACAGCAACAATATGTTTATGATGCTTCATATGTAAAACTCCGGGAAGTTGGATTAAGCTATAGACTTCCTTCAAGATTGTTAGCAAGTACATTTATAAATAATATTGTTTTTGCGATAAACGGTAGCAATTTATGGATAATTAGTAAAAACTTGCCCTATGCAGATCCAGAAGCAGGAAGTTCTTCAGGAAATATGCAGGGTTTCCAAACAGGTGTTTTGCCAACGTCAAAAGAATTTAGTTTTAATATGAAAGTTCAATTCTAAATACAATATAAAGATGAAAAATTTAAAAACAATATTTTTTGCAGGAGCGATTATACTTTCAATGGCCTCATGTGATAGCTTGGATACTTTAAACGAAGATGAAAAATCATATACCACAACTTTGCCAAGCGCGTTAATGACAAGTGCACAAGTTAATTATGCTTATTTTTTAACAAACGCATCGGTAAATGATAATAATTTTAGAGGATATGCCCAACATTGGACAACCACAACCTATACGGATGAGGTAAATTATAATCAGGTAAAAAGAAATCTAGGAAATTCACATTCAATTCTTTTATATCGTGATGTTTTGCAAGATTTAATTAATGCACAAAAAATGGTGCAGGATAAGGAGGCTTTAGGTTCAGTTGAGGTTGCAGTTAAGAAAAATAATATTGCAATTCTTGAAGTTCAAATAATAATGGCCTATCAAGCCCTGGTGGATTTGTTTGGAAACGTTGTTTACACTGAAGCGTTGGATATTGATGCATATCCTTATCCTAAATATGATGATGCGAAAACAATTTATTTTGATTTAGCCGATCGTTTAAATACTGCTATTTCCGATATGGATGTAAATAACGAAAGTTTTGGTCAAGCTGATTTAGTTTATGCAGGTAATGTTGCCAAATGGAGAACATTAGCGAATAGTGTTAAGCTAAAAATGGGGTTGCATCTTGCCGATGTTGAGTTCGAAAAATCTAGAACTATGGTTGAAAGCGCTGTTAATTCAGGGGTAATGAGTAATGAAAGTGAAACTGCGTTGTTTCAGTATTTTACTTCAATTACAGATATGAATCCTTTGTACGATAACTTGGTGAACGAAAGTCAAATTGTTCCAACAGCATTTTTTGTAAACATTTTAAATGCTAATGAAGATCCGAGAAGAGATGTCTTCTTTAATCCAGAGTCAAAAAAAGGAGGGGAATATGTTGGAGCTGCATATGCGCAGCAAGTTTCTTATGGCGATTATTCCAATATGGGAGAAAGATTGAAAGAAAAATCAAATCCAGGTGTATTATTTGATTATACTGAAACTTGCTTTCTATTGGCAGATGCAGCCAATAGAGGTTTTGAAGTTGGAGGGACTCCAGAAGAATATTATACAAAAGGTATTGAAGCAAGTATGAGTTTTTGGGGTGTGGCAGACGCTGATACTCAGATATATCTAAATAGGAGTGATGTGGCGTTTTCTACAGCTCCTGGAACCTCTAAAGAAAAAATAGCAAACCAGCTATGGATTGCATATTTTAATCGTGGCTTCGAAGCTTGGACAGAATACAGGCGATTGGATTTTCCGGTATTGAAAGCCCCTGTAACTGCTGTAGAAGAAGCAAAAGGTAAAGTGCCTGTCCGTAATATTTACTCAATTTTCGATAAAACATTGAATGGTGACAATTATGAAGCCGCGTCAAATGCCATAGGAGGCGACTTAATGACCACAAAAATATTCTGGGATAAGTTTTAATTTTGAGTTAGTTATCTCGTTTAACCGGAACTTTTAATTAGGTTCCGGTTTTTTTATTTTCACCATTCAGAGATTTTGATGAATCCTTCAAGATGTCTTGAAAACCTGACTTCGATGTTGCATAAGGGATTAATTACTAATTTTCTTGATTTGTTTTTGTCCATAGCTGCCTAATACAGCCATTTTAATTTACGTAGTTAGCCTTAGGGAAAGAGCGAATGCTCTCTGTGTATTCTTATCTTATATTTATTATTGAGGTTTTCAAGAGGATTGAGTTTGTAGATAATGAACATATGGTTATTGGAAAATTAAAGAATACTGCTACTTAATCTCATTTGTTTTTCTTTTTCATAAATGTTTAGCTTGATCAGATTTTATCCTTTTCGATCGAGTAGATTTAATAGGTCATTCTATCTATATGAGTTTTGGAAAGGATCTTCATTTGTTGAAAGGTAGAAAGTCGTTTGTTTATATTTTACGCTGTTTGAATTAGATAGATTTCGTTAAATGGTTGTCAGGTCCAGACTTTTACGAGAAGTTCTTATTGTTTTCTTATTTGCGAGTGAATTTTTATAGTGGTTTATTACTAAATGGACACTATTCAATTAACTTAATAATCTTTTAAATTTAGATTATATAGTATTGGTTATGGATAATGATCTATTATTATAATATGTATGTTCGATCTAAATTTATGGATTCAAAATATTGTTATCGGTTTTGTGGGAATATATTAGTAAGAGAAGTCAATTAATAGGATTTAGATATATTTAAAGTAATCACTCTATGGGTAATTATATTTTTGTATTTGAGGTTTACAAATAAATAAACCTTAAACAAATTAAAATTAACGACAAATGATAACAGGAAAAAATTATATAGGCAACACGTTAAAAGCGAGTGGTGATAAAACACATAAAACTATAAACCCAAGACTTAATATTCAAAATCAAACAGCATTTTATGAAGCTACTTCTGATGAAGTTGATGAGGCCGTTGAATTGGCTTGGAGTGCTTTTAAAATCTATCGGAAAGTTGCCGGGGTGAAAAGAGCAGAGTTTTTAAATGCTATTGCCGATGAAATTTTAGCCTTGGATCAAGAATTATTAGATTCTTATACTTCAGAATCTGGACTGCCTGAAGCCAGAGCGATTGGTGAACGGGGAAGGACCGTATTCCAATTGCGTTCTTTCGCAGATTTAGTATCCAATGAGGATTGGAGGGAGAACACCATTGACGAAGCCATGCCAGAAAGGACGCCCATACCAAAAGATGATTTAAGACGTACCTTAATACCATTAGGTCCAGTGGTGGTTTTTGCTGCAAGTAATTTTCCTTTGGCTTTTTCGACTGCAGGTGGAGATACTGCTAGTGCTTTAGCTGCCGGGTGTCCAGTTATTGTTAAGGCACATGCCATGCATTCAGGAACAGCAGAGTTGGTGGCTTCGGCTATTATTAAAGCGGCGGAAAGAACTGGAATGCCTAATGGGGTCTTTTCAAATATTATGGGTCGCGGAAGAACTGTAGGTGTTAAATTAGTAAAGCACGATAAGGTGAAAGCAGTTGGCTTTACAGGAAGTATTTCTGGCGGTCGAGCACTGTTTGATATTGCCTCTCAACGTAAAGAGCCTATTCCCGTTTTTGCGGAGATGGGAAGTATCAATCCTGTGATTATTACCCAAAAAGCTATAGAGAATAGATCGGATAATATTGCGACAGCTTTTGCTGGCTCTATAACAATGGGAGCAGGACAATTTTGTACAAAACCAGGTTTGTTATTGACTGTTGAAGGTGATGGGACAGATCAATTCAAAAAAGATTTAGCCAAAAAAACAATAGCTATCGCTCCACAGTATATGCTGCATCCAGATATTAAGAAAGCATTTGTTGATAATGTAAATATGGTGTCTTCTCAAGCAGGAACAGAGGTTGTTGGGAAAGTTGAAAAAGCAATTGATGCTAACGAGGGGCCTTCGCAGATCACAAGTGTTTCAGGAAAGGAATTTTTGGCAAATCCTAAGCTGCACCTTGAAGCCTTTGGTCCATTTGCATTAGTGGTTAAAGCTAAGGATCAGGAGGAGTTAATCAACATCATAAATGGATTGGACGGGCAATTAACGGGCACTATTATTGCCGAAAAAGAAGATCATCCCAATCTTCACGATGTTATTGATGCGCTTGAAAATAGAGTAGGGCGAATCATTTTTAATGGGGTTCCAACAGGGGTTGAGGTTTGCCCATCAATGCAACACGGTGGTCCCTATCCGGCATCTACCGATTCAAGATTTACCGCCGTTGGAACAAATTCCATAAAAAGATGGGTGCGACCTGTGAGTTATCAGTCTTTTCCTAATGCGTTATTACCTTGTGCTTTAAAACGATAGTGGTTTAAAGGAATGCGGTTTTGATAGATTATAATTATGATTTGTGGTTACCGAAACTATTTAAAAGAATGATAAGATTTACCCTAAATAAGTTAATAAAGCGATGAGTAGAAGTACATTTGTTTGTATTGACGCACATACCTGCGGAAATCCAGTACGAGTTATTAAAGAAGGCGGCCCTCATTTGGTTGGAGAAACGATGAGTCAAAAACGATTGCATTTTTTAAAAGAATTCGATTGGATTCGGAGAGGCTTGATGTTTGAACCTCGTGGACACGATATAATGAGTGGGAGTATCCTCTATCCGCCACATGATCCCGAAAATGATTTTGCCATTTTATTTATTGAGACCTCTGGCTGCTTGCCCATGTGCGGTCATGGTACGATTGGTACCATAACCATAGCTATTGAAGAAGGTTTGATAACGCCAAAGGTTCCAGGAAAGATAAGGATGGAGGCGCCTGCGGGCTTGGTGGAAATTGATTATAAGACCACTGGAAATAAAGTGGATTGGGTACGTTTAACCAACGTTAAGAGTTATTTGGCTGCCGAAGGTTTAAGCATTGATTGTCCTGAATTGGGCGAACTGACTTTTGATGTGTCTTATGGCGGAAACTATTATGCCATCATAGATCCACAGCAGAATTTTTCAGGTGTAGAAAATTTTACCGCGGGTAAGTTGATTCAATATTCTCAGATACTGAGAGATGCAATCAACCGAAAATATCCAAACATGTTTATCCATCCGGAAAATGATTCCATTAGAGATGTATCACATATTCTATGGACCGGAAAACCAACAGATCCAACATCGACAGCAAGAAATGCAGTATTTTATGGCGATAAAGCCATTGATAGAAGTCCTTGCGGCACAGGAACCTCCGCTGTTATGGCACAACGTTATGCAAAAGGCATTCTGAAAATAGGGGAGGAGTTTATCCACGAGAGCTTTATAGGTAGTAAATTTATAGGCAGCGTTGTTGAAGAGACGACTTTAAACGGAAGATCGGCCATTATTCCGAGTGTACAAGGTTGGGCAAAAGTGTATGGGTACAATACTATTATTATTGATGATGACGATGATCCGTACGCGTTCGGATTTCAGGTCATTTGAAAATTCAGATAGGATGAAAAAGTATGTATATTCTTTTGGGAGCAAAGCCAATTTGGGAATTTAATTTAGAATAAATGAACAAGGAAGTCATTATTATTGGCGGCGGAATTATCGGTTTATGTTCTGCATATTATCTTCACAAGGAAGGACATAAAGTATCTATTATAGATCAATCCAATTTAGATATGGGCGCCTCTTACGTTAATGCAGGCTTTTTATCGCCCAGCCATTTTATTCCCTTATCAGCTCCGGGAGTGATGAGACAAGGAATTAGATGGATGTTTAATAAATCCAGTCCTTTGTATATCAAGCCACGGTTGGATGTTGATTTTATGAAATGGACCTTGGCGTTCAATAAATCCTGTACGGCAAAACATGTGAACAAATCCGTCCCGATAATTAGAGACATTACTATGTTGAGCCAAGAGTTATATAGTAGTATAAAGCAAGATGAAGGTTTTCAGTTTCAGTTGGAGAATAAAGGCTTATTGATGTTGTGTCAATCTGAAAAAATGCTTGAAGAAGAAATTATAGTGGCAGATTTGGCACGGCAAATTGGTTTGGAAGCTTCAGAAATCAGTCTGGACGATTTGAGAAAACTTCAGCCTAACGTCAAGTTAAATGTGAAAGGAGCAACATATTATAAATGTGACTCGCACATGACGCCTCAAGAGTTTATGAGCGATATGAAAACCTATTTAAAAGGATCTGGGGTGGCGTTTTTTACCAATGAAAAAGTGAATGATATTGAAATGGTAAATGGATCTATCACCTCCATTACAACAAATAAAAAAAATCATCAAGCCGACGAATTTGTTCTTGCGGCGGGTTCGTGGAGTTCATTCTTAAGTAAAAAACTATCTTTGCAATTGCTATTACAGGCAGGAAAAGGGTATCGTATTAATACTGATCAAGGTACGGGGATATCCATTCCGGCCATACTGTCCGAAGCTAAAGTTGCGGTAACGCCAATGCATGGATTCACGCGCTTTGCTGGGACTATGGAAATAGCGGGGATCAATCAAGATATCAATAGAGCAAGAGTTGATGCTATTGCCCATGCCGTAACCAAGTACTATCCTGAAATCACGTTAGATCAGGAAGATAAAAACAATGCACAGTCAGGGTTGCGTCCAGTATCACCTGACGGTTTACCTTATATAGGAAGGTCGAAAAAGTGCGTAAATTTGACCATTGCAACAGGACATGCGATGATGGGCTGGGGGCTGGGGCCTGCTACCGGTAAGTTGGTTTCTGAGGTGATTTCAGGTAAAAAGACCACCCTCAATCTTGATCCGTTCCAGCCAGACAGAAGCTTTTAAAATTATTGAGTTAGTCATTTAGTTTCCTTATCTATTATCCTTTAAAATAAGAGATATGGAACAATTTGAAGGACAAGATATATTAAACTTTATAAAAGAACTACCAAATGATGAAGCTTGTAAAGCATATCTAGCAAAAATAAAATGGCAAGACGGTTTTACCTGCAGTAAATGTGGTTCTACAAAAGGATGTGAAAAGGCCGATTACAATTACCATTGTTACTCCTGCCATCATGTAGAAAGCGCAACAGCAAATACGCTTTTTCACAAGGTTAAGTTTGGCTTGCAAAAAGCATTTTGTGTTGCTTTTGAGATGAGTACCATTAGCAAAAGTATTTCAAGTATTCAAATGGGCAAACGTTTTAGCATACGCCAAGGAACAGCATGGTTCTTTATGCAAAAAGTGCGTACGGCCATGAAGAGCAGTCAAGAGTACCCTTTAGAGAAGCTAATTCATGTTGATGAATTTACGGTAGGTGGAAAAGAAGAAGGAAAACAAGGAAGAAGTTATGACACAAAAAATAAAAAGGCCGTAATCGCAGTAGAATTAACAGACAACAACAAAGTAAAAAGAGTATATATCAAGTCTATTGACGATTATTCCGCAAAGTCATTAACACCAATATTTGAAGAACCTATAAGTGTATCGGCTAAAATAATCACTGATAAGTGGAGAGGATATGAACCTTTAAAAGAAGCTTATAACATCAAGCAAGTTTATAGCAATAACGGAGCAAACTTTAAACAATTACACATTATAATTATGCAGGTTAAATCATGGCTTAGGGCTATACCAACCCATGTGAGTAAATGGCATATTCAAGCTTACTTTGATGAATTTTGCTTTAGAATAAATCGGTCACAAAATAAAACTAGTATTTTTCATAAAACAATTGAAAGAATGGTCGAAAGTAAACCAATCTATCAAAATCAAATAAAACAGAAACTAAGTGTGTAAATCGGTAAAATTTAATAATTTATGAAAACAACAGGAATCGGCGGTAGTACAATTGAAGCCGAATTAAATGCTATCACGCCTAATGCACATTTAGTGAAGCCAATACAAAAAAGCGAGTTTTATTCACGTATTGATAAAGCCTGTAAATTAATGCAGGATCTAAAAGGGCAAGTCATGTATTTAGATGCAGGGACAAATCTGTACTATTTTACCGGGACCAGATGGAATGCAAGCGAACGTATGGTTGGTGCTTTATTGTTTCCTGATGGAAGCTTGCACTATATCGCGCCAAACTTCGAAAAAGGAACAATTTTAGATTTTATGGTGGTTGAAGGACCAATTCATTGTTGGGAAGAACACGAAAGCCCATATCAATTGTTGGCTCAAGCATGCTCTGAAAATGGTGTGGATGACGGCATTGTTCTAATTGATGAAAGCACATCGTTTTTTATTAGCGATGGTATCGCAAAAGCAAATCCGAAATTTGAACTTGTTAACTCTAAACCGGTCACTGCGGGATGTAGAATGGTGAAATCCGAAGCTGAAATCGCGATCATTCAGCATGCCATGAATATTACTTTAGAAGTACAAAAAGCAGTAGCAAGGATTTTGCATGTTGGCATCAGCGCAAAAGAAGTCACTGACTTCATTCATGAAGCGCATAAGCGTTATGGAGTTTCTTCAGGGTCTTATTTTTGCATTGTGTTGTTTGGTGTGGATACCTCATTTCCGCATGGTGTGAAAGCCCCAAAGGATTTGGAAGACGGCGAAGTAGTTCTGATAGATACCGGTTGTGAATTGCATGGGTACCTCTCGGACATTACCCGAACCTATGTGCTCGGAACAATAAAGGACTTACAAAGACGTATTTGGAATATAGAAAAAGAAACCCAATTGGGCGCTTTTAATGCCGCTCGATTAGGAAATACTTTTTCTTCCATTGATGATGCATCGCGGGTAGTGATAGAAGCGCATGGCCTTGGACCGGATTACGAATTGCCCGGATTGCCACATCGTACGGGGCATGGAATTGGTCTGGATATTCACGAATGGCCTTATGTCATAAGAAATGAAGAGACTCTAATAGAGCCAGGAATGTGTTTTAGTATCGAACCCATGATTTGTGTGCCAGATCAATTTGGAATTCGCCTTGAGGATCATATTTATATGACCGAACAAGGGCCAAAATGGTTTACTGAGCCAATGTTGTCTATCGACGACCCATTTGGAGCATAGTTTTAGGTCTTTATTTCTCAATACCTTATTCGTGAAGACGACATCTGAATATTCCGATTGAAAATAGGCTTTGTAAAATTCAGGTCAGTGTTTATTGAGCCAACTAGTGAAGCTGTGATAAGTTTTATAGTTTGGCTCTTTCGGATGCTGCTCAATTTTTGGAGGAATTTTTAACCAATCATTCGTGAATTTTGACACTTTATATAGTGCTTGTTTCGGAAAGACTTGGGTTCTTCTCGCCATACCTGCTTTGATATAAAAAATCATGTTCTTTCTTTTCTGAAATCGGAAGGCGTGTTTTTCTTAATCTCTTTAAACTGTCTATTAAAATTGGATATGTTTTTAAATCCAGATTCATAAGCGATTTCGGCAATGGTAAATTTGTTTTTTGAGAGCAATAGCTTAGTAGCATGTTCTACTCGTAATTCGGTTAAAAATTGAAAATAGGTTTTATTTGTCCGTTTTTTAAAGTATTTACAGAAGGCATTTTTGGTCATGTTTGCCTTCTCAGAAACCGCTTCTAAAGTAATATTGGTGTTAAAGTGGCTCATTGTGAATTCAAAGATATTACGCATTCGATTGCCTTCATAGTCCGTGTATTGTTTATCATATATAAAAGAGGATAAGCTTTTGTATTCACAGGTAGATGCCATTTTTAACAATTCCAACAAAATTAAAAACTGATCCAACTTGTTCGACGATCTTAATTTCAGGAATAATTTGGCCATATCTTCTTTATCTGAAATGACCTTCAGTCCATGGGTGGCTCTTGTAAACAACGGCTGTAAACTCTTAGTCTCTTCCAGTTCAAAAAACTTTTCCCCAAAGGAATCTTTTGTAAAGAACAGACTTAACATCTTCGATGTCTTATAAACGCTGGTATCACTTTTAAGAAGATGTGGTAGATAGCTACCAATGACCAAAATATCATTGGGCTTATAGAAATTGATGGTGTCTCCAACAATTAACTTGCCTTCACCTTCAATAATATAGCTCACCTGGATTTCTTCATGTTGGTGTAATTGATCATAGAATGACACGCCTATATCTTCCTGATATACCAGAGCGTCATGTTCCGGTTTTGGTATTTTAAAAGGCAGTACTCTCATATCGGTTGATCTTATAGGTGAATTTTGAAAAAGCTGATTTACGCGAATTGGACTTATTCTAATTTTGTGGCGAAACTGTTGTTTACAAGATTTGGTTGAAAATAGACTCTAATATTACTCAAAAAAAACATTATTTACTATAGGTAGGACAATATAGTATTAACACTTGATAAATAAGAACCATTACGTCATGCCTTTCTTAATTAACTTTGGTGAATAATATTAACAACAATAAAATTTAAATCTATGAGTGTAAAATGGGAAGGCATCATGCCAGCAGTCACAACAAAATTTAATGATGATGATACTTTAGATTTTGCAATGTTTGAAACCAATCTTAAAGCACAACTCGATGCTGGTGTACACGGTGTCGTTTTGGGAGGTACTTTAGGTGAAGCAAGTACCTTGTCAGAAGCTGAGAAACGTAGTTTGACAAAAACCACAGTTGACATGGTTAAAGGAAGAGTGCCTGTTATGATAACACTGGCAGAACAATCTACCAGAGCGGCGGTTAAGGCAGCAAACATGGCAGAAGAAGATGGTGCATCAGGGCTTATGATGTTGCCTCCAATGCGCTATAAATCTACGGATAGAGAGACCATGGAGTTTTTTAACGCCGTTGCCAAAAACACATCGTTACCAATAATGGTGTACAATAACCCTGTGGACTATAAAATAGAAATCACCCATAAAATGTTTGATGAGTTATTAAAACATGACAATATTGAAGCGGTAAAAGAATCGACGCGAAATACCATGAATATCACCAGGATAAAAAATCGTTTTGGGGATCGATTAAAAATTATGACAGGCGTAGATACCATTGCTTTTGAAAGTATGGTTCTTGGCGCTGACGGTTGGGTAGCAGGTTTGGTCTGTGCATTTCCTGAAGAAACTGTTGCTATGTACGAATTGATTAAAGCCGGACGAATTAAAGAAGCATTAGACATTCATAGATGGTTTATGCCATTGTTCGAATTGGATATTGTTCCAGAATTGGTACAAAACATAAAATTGGCTGAGGTTTATACCGGTCTTGGTACTGAAAATGTGCGGCCACCACGTTTACCGCTGATTGGAGACGAAAGAAAATATGCTATAAAAACAATTGAGGATAGTCTAAAAACCAGGCCTACTTTACCAGATTACAAAAATCTTTAGGAGGCCTATCCTTCAATTAATAATTATCATTTATAATTAAATGGAATGAATTCAAGAATCTCATTAGCTAATTGTCTTTAGTTAATGGGATTTCTTTACTTTTTTGTTTTGTGAGTTTTGAATGTTATATTATGATAATCGTCAAAGCCCAAGGTGGGCGTTCAAAATAAATTGATTTATTCAATTCATAAGAGACGAACAATAATAACCGTATATCCATAACCTTTATGAAAAATATCGTCCAAATTGATGCAGATTTTGTTGAGAATAACACAAATTTCTCAAATTTAATTGCAGACTTAGAAAAAATGTTTGCGAACAAAGAACTCTTGGTGCCCATGCGACATCATCATGATTTTCCTAATCCAGAAGTTGGTATGGAATCCACGCTATTATTGATGCCAGCTTGGAATCCAGGAAAGCAAGCTGGTGTGAAAATAGCGACGGTTAGTCCAGCGAATGGAAAGTTTGATTTACCTGCCATTCAAGCCATTTATATTTATTTAGATGCCTTAAAAGGCTCTATCAAAGCAATCATAGAAGCTAAAAGTTTAACTGTAAAACGTACTGCAGCAGCGTCAGCCTTAGCCTCAAAATATCTAAGTAGAAAAGACTCAAAATCATTATTAGTGATTGGAACTGGAGCCCTATCTCCAAATCTTATTAAGGCCCACGCAAGTGTAAGGCCCATAGAACGAGTTTATGTTTGGGGCAGAAATTATGACAAAGCAAAGGCAATTTGTGCGGACTTAAGTGAGGAGAATTTCGAAATAATGGCGATAAGAAATATTGAAGATAAAATTAGCGAAGTGGATATCATTTCTGCCGCAACTCTTTCATCAACACCACTTGTTTTGGGCAAGTTCTTAAGACCTGGTCAACATGTCGATTTGGTTGGCGCTTATCGTCCGGATATGCGAGAAGCTGATGATGATGCCATAAAAAAATCTGAAGTGTTTGTAGATACTTATGAAGGCGGGCTAAAAGAAAGTGGTGATATCGTCATTCCATTGAACACCGGAGTTTTGGCAGAACAAGATATTAAAGCAGATTTGTTTTTAATGGCTGCTAAAGGCCATTCAGGTAGAAGTAACGATGAACAAATTACTTTGTTCAAATCTGTTGGACATGCTTTAGAAGATTTGGCTGCCGCTACACATTATTATAAGTTATTTAAAAATTAAGAGAATTTTCAACGTGAAATTGGAGAGAATTCCACTAAAAGTCTCGGCCAATATGACTGTATAAAACATCCATTTGGAATGAGACTTTTCGTTTGGTCTAAAAAAGTCGGACTATTTAAAGTCTGATTTTTTGCTTTGGATTTAGTCACATAATTAACATGCATCATATTATACATCAATCTTATACCCGAGTTTGACTTCACTGGCAACTTGCCCTCCTTCTATTCCCCAATTATCCTGCGAAGATTCTCTCAGAAGAATGAGAACATGATCCTTAGGTATACCTAAAGGCTCTAAGTTATCAACAATGCTTTTGTATAAATCTCTTTTGGCTTCTACTGAACGACCACTATAAGCATCTATGCATACATACGTATAGCATTCAGGTTTACTTAAGTTGTTTGGGCACTCAAACCTCTCTGGTGAATAGCTGACCAATCTCAGGACTTTATCCGATGGTAGGATTTTGAACGCAGTTTGTAATGCAAAATGTACGGCATTCATTATTTTTATTCCGTCTTCTTTATTGTAATCTTTCCGAACTTCTATTCTAACGCTAGGCATGTTTTCTAATTTAAAAATCAAAAATTAATATGTCCATTGAAATTAATCATTTATCCTATTCCATTATAGTATTTGATCCAAAGAGGATAATATAGTGTATTCATTAAGTAATATAGTACATACAAAGACTCCGTATTCCATTTGAATTCGTATGATATTAACAAACAGCTTATCAAAATTATGTTATCCTTAAGGATAGTTTTATCGTAGTTTTAGTATCTTGAGAGAGGAAAAACCGTTTTTAAGGTTACAAATAAGCATTATGGTCTAATATTATCTTTGGAGAATAATTGTGTACAATAGGTGTGTCTTTCCCAAATTACATTTGAAACCTGAGTTCGACGTAAGAAAGGCGATTTTTTAGTGTATTAATGTTTAGTAGGTTAAGAGGTGTTTTGTTTATTATTTCTAAAGATGAAAATTACTGAAGTTCTCTGTTCTATCGATGATTTTGCCTTGCTATTTGACTCTGCACTGCAAAAGGCGCGACTTTCCACAGGAAAAATGACAAGAAAACGTAAATTTATAATGTCACCCAGCGAGATAGTTACCATTATCGTTCTGTTCCATTTGAGTGGTATTCGAACCTTCAAGCACTTTTATATCCATTACGTTCAGGACCAAGCTAGGAGAAGAATTCCCGAATACCGTTTCCTACAACCGTTTTGTTGAACTTATACAATCCAATATACTCCCGTTGACCCTATATATGAAGACCTGTTGTCTGGGAGAATGTACAGGAATTTCGTTTGTGGATTCTACATCCATCCGTGCCTGTGGCAACAAGCCGATAGCGCAGAACAAGGTTTTTAAGGACATAGCCACCATAGGAAAATCAACAATGGGCTGGTTCTATGGCTTTAAGCTTCACATCATCATAAACGACAAGGGAGAGCTGCTCGACTTTATCATAACCCACGCCAATGTGGATGACAGGATGCCTTTAAAATAAGAAAACTTTTTGTAGAAGATATACAGCACCCGATATGGTGACAAGGGCTATCTCTCAAAAGAACTTGCGTCCCTGTTATTCGACCGGAGCATGCACCAGGTGACCGGTATCAGGAACAACTTGAAAAACGTAATGATGACCATGAGGATAAGATATTGCTAAGAAAAACCCTCTGTCATAGAACCAATTAATGACCAATTAAGGAATATTGCCCGAGCAGAACAGTCCAGCCACAGGAGTTTTGGAACTTTACTGCAAACTTGGTCGCTAGTCTGATCGCTTATTCTTTTCAAGAAAAAAACCAAGTATTAAGTTTGAAACAGAACGCACAAGACAATTGATTCTTTTTTGTTAAACCCTTAGATCGGACTGAGGTTAAAAACTTTGCTCATAGCTCATATTTTGAAATGACTATTTCATCAGATAATTCTTCCCAATCCACAATAGCAGCTTTAACGTCGTGCACTATGTCGTTCATTTGTTCGTCTGTCAATCGAAAATAATCACCCACGCTTAATACCAAATCATAATCTAGGGCGTTGTTATCCATATCTATATTAAGTGCCAAGTCATCTTCGTCTAAAGATGGATTTACATCATAGGCAGGAGATAATATCCAAGTTTGGCTTGTTAAGATAAATCCATGATTACGAAGGTGGTCGTCTGTGTTTAATATTGAAATATTAAATACTATTCTACGCCATAATTGCTCTAAATTCTCACACGCCATAGCACCATTGATTTGAATAAACTCTGCCAATTCCAGATAGCTCGCTGTATGGTCTCTGATAGGATCTTCATTGTTTCCTGTCATGATCGTGGTCGAGCCGAAGTGAATGCGTTCTCCATTGTCATAACCAAAACGCTTTGTGAAAAATGTATGGAAAGGGATCAAGTCAAAAAGTTGTGGGATTTTACGAATATGCATAGATTGTTGTAATTCTTTATAGGAAGATTTCAGCACTTGGCTAATCATTGAGAGCTAACATCAATGATTTAATTTGCACTTACAAACTTTAAAATTTCCATATCTGGGTTTTTTGTATGCGATGATATTAATAATCACATCTAATATGCATTTTATTTTTCATAACGAGATAGCCATTGATTTTCAATACCCCAATGTTTATTGGGTTCGGTTCCAGTTTCTATAATGAGAAGTCCTCCCTGGGTGAGCTCCTCTTGCGTGAGCCAGTTTCTAGTGAGTGCTTCGCCATTCAACTGCGCCGACTGAATATAAAAATGGTCTTTATTATAGTTTTTAACTTCTATCTTCAAAGATTTTTCATTATCCAAAGCCATCTCAACCGAATTAAAAATAGGAGCAGTCAAGTAATATACAGGACTGCCAATATTTGCTGGAGAAAAGCCAATGCTTCTCATTACAAACCAGGAGGACATAGTACCTGCATCGTCGTCCATGGTGCGTATAAAAGCTTTGGGTTGGTTTTTATAGATTCTCCCGATATAAGGATCGATTCCTTTACTGTTGTCATTAAAGTAATTTTGCACAACCGTATCCAGCATGATATTGCGAAATAATTTTTGAGATTTCCAAGGTTGTTTCGTAGCGTTATAAAGTCCAGGAACTTGTAAATCGGGTTGATTGGCATGATTGTAGTTGTTTTTAGAGAAAAATTGGTCCAACTGTTCTATAAAAGCGTCTTCGCCACCGGCCAGTTCTTTAAGGCCGGCAATATCAAAGGGAACAAACCATCTGTATTGCCAAATCGTACCTTGATACAAACCGCGTGCTTGCATTTGGTCGATATCATTCTTTGATAAATCTGCAAAATCCTTTTCCCAGAATTTTTTATATTCTAGTGCCTTCTCAGTATATTTTGCACTTGGTAAGGTATCGCCATTTATTCTCAACAATTCGGCAATGGCCCAGTTATCATAAGAGGATTCCAAAGCTTTATCGGGAGAACTATAATCCAATCGAACTGCTTCAGCCATTAGGGAATCTTTTATAGTTTCAATATTAATGGGATATCCTTTTTGATGTGCATCCAGAAGCACAACTACTGCGTGCTCTGTTCGCACGGTGGGCGAAGGCTCGTTCATGGTGGCCCAATTTTTTTTACCGTAACGATAGAGATTTCCTATTGATTTGGCAATAGGACCAAATTCATTGGGGTAGGCGAGTGACAGCATAGGTAGTTGTTCTCGGTAATTGTCCCAAATAGCCCAACCGTTATAAACTGGAAAATTTGAAGTTTGCAAAGAACCGTCAATGGCCCGATAAACACAATCTTCTTCTGAAACGAGATAAGGGGCTTGGAGGGCGCGATAGAGTAAAGAATAAAATAGATTTTCACGATCTGCTTCTCCCTGAACCTGAATACGGTTTAATAATTTGTTCCAAGCAACCGTCGTATTTTTTTGAAGTATTTCAATAGAAATAGGCTCGATCCTTTTGATTGCATAATCGGTGTTGACCGATGAAAAACCAACACGCACCTCCATAGGCGCGGTGGTGTCATGACGAACAGCCATTAAGCGGTGCTCATCCATAGGTGTGAGTTGCGCAAGATTACTAATCTTTAGAGCGTAGTAGATGCGATAAATTCCCGCACCACAAGTGGTCTTAGTATCGATGTAGCCATAGATCAGGTTGTCGTTGATGTTGTGAGCTTCCTTGACGAAGCGGTTCGCGAAAGCATAAGACAGATCAATTAGCAACCCACTTTTTTGTTTTGGAAATTTATAGTGCTCAATTCCAAAATTCGTTTTTACACTCATTTTGGCACTTATTCCGTTTTCAAAAGAAACAGAGTAAAAACCAGGGTGAGCATGCTCTTTCTTTTTAATGAGTAGTGTCTGCACATCTTCATCTAAAACAGGTTTTATAAGAATATTACCGCCACTTCCGGTACAGCCCACACCTTCAATGCGAGTGTGTGTAAAACCATCAAATTGTTTAGCATAATGATCATAACCCGTGTGTATATGAGGGTTGGTCTGCGGTCCGATACTCATCATATTGAATGGCGAAGAAGCAGCAGGAGAGAGTTGTCCGTGATCTCCAGATGTACCCAAAAACACATTGACGCGATCAGCAGGGCTTTTGTAATCATTTATAACAAGATTTTCTTCTTCCTTTTGACAAGCGGCGCAGAATAATACCACTATAATCAGAGCTATTTTTTTCATATTTCTAAGGGTCTAATGGATCGAAAGGGTTTTGGTGTAGCGACTCAATTTTAGGTTGAAATTCTAAAATAGTCGAGTTTAAACGTTTTTTTATTACAGCAGGCAAATAACCCAATTCTTCCAGGCAACGTTCTGCAAAACTATTAGCACCTGTATATTGGCTATGCATGCTGTTGGTAACTACGAGTGAAGGGCGATCAATCGGGATGTTGTAGGCAAGCATGAGCCGCGTTGCATTTCTTAAATTTGTAGTTGTGTGCCTTGCATATGGATCTATGATAATGCGCTCCTCAGGAATATGATAACGTTGAATGAGTTCTTTTTTCATTTGAACCGCTTCTGCAAATGGGGTTCGAAACGGATGTGCATGACCTCCCGAAACAATAATAAAAGGGGCTTTTTTTTGTTGAAATTCGAGCGCGCCTAATTGTAAATTGAGTTTTCCCAAAGCCGAAAGGGTATCTCGGTAATTCTCAGGACCGTTGCCTAATATCAGAATTGCGGGATAGTCGTAATCCTTAAAGTTAATCGAATTTATTTCTGTTCTCGGTTTTTGGTTCTCCATAAGTTCCAAAGGCTCATAACGAGCCGCTTCATCCCTGTGATTCATATATAAAAGTGATAAAGAGAAATCAAGGCTTGGTTGAAAAAAGAGTTTGTTTTTGGTAGGTTTTTTATGATGAAGCATGTCACTCCACATCCATAAAGCTCCCCGATAATAGTCGGTAGATACATCGTATGAGATAGAATCCATAGTCCTATATTGTGGGGATTCACCCAAGCCATAAACGCTTAGAATGCGATTCATGCCAGCTGCACATAGCCTCCAGCAGGCCGACAGATATTTTTCATCAGAGAGTTCTTTGAAATTCTCATACTTTCCAGAAGGTCTTAAGTTTTCAGTCACCAAACGTTTAAAAGCCGATGATTTTTTAAGAGAGTTTTCAAGTTCAACACCAATTTTAGCGATGTTGTCTTCTGAAATCGAATACGCTTTTACCAAACAGGCAGAGTTATCCTTGCAGTGCTTAAGACTATTTTCTATTTCCTCGTTTTTCGACTTTAATAGTGACTTAAAGACAGGATTAACCTCTAAAAGTTCAGTGACTTTTGGGTCGTTCTGAATCGCTGTAAATAAGTAAAAGTTTTTGTCTTGAACAATATTATTGGATTGAGATGCTTTAAAATTGGCATCATAATGCATTTTGGTTTGAGCCTGAATATTAAAGAAACAAAATAACATCAGGCTAAAATAAAATTTATTCATACTTGAAATATGTAGAAAAATTGACCAAAAAGTTATTGAAGTTGGTGTGCTGCATATTCTAATGAAATGCTTTTAACCCATTCTCCATTGACTTTTTGGTCTGATTAATTGGATTAGTATCCCGGGCTTTGTGTTACCATACCGCTTGGAGCTCCGTCAATGTAACGTTGTGGGATTGGCCAATATTCATTGGTTCCCGTTTTAAAATTGGCATTGGTTAAATGTGTTCTTCTTGTTTTTTCAACTTCAAGATAATCATTTAGGACTTGACCGGCTTTACCCCAACGTACAAGGTTAAAAAAGCGATGCCCTTCCATAGCCAGTTCTAGACGTGTTTCTAGGTGAACTCTTTCACGTGCCTGAACTTTATCAATCCACGAGTTTTCGTAGGTTGCTATTTTATAATTGGCAGCATCTGCAGTTCCATTCAAGTTTTGCACGGCTGCTGTATTTGCAGCACGCATTCTGATCTGGTTTACAAGGTGTCTTGCTTCTTCAAGCTTATCCAGTTCCACAGCGGCTTCAGCACGCCAAAGAATAACTTCTGCATAGCGAATGATATAATAGTTTAAGGCATTGACGTAGGGCCAAACATTAACGTAAGCCGAGGAGTTTACCGAAACGATGCGCTTTTTTGGACCGAAAGCGCCATAAGTAGCTAAATCACGTGCCCAATTTTCTTCATATAGAATCCCAAGATCTTTGTAGGGAATTCCGGGTCTTCCAACTGTAATATCAAGTCGTGGGTCAACCATGTCAGTTGATGTTAAGTTGGTATTGTTATTAACTATTGGTAAACCGGTTACATCAGTTTTAAATGCGTTCACCAAATTTTGGGACGGACGGTGAAAGCCATATTGTGCATAAAATGGACCTCCTGGTGCCGTCAATCGATCTCCAATGCTTCCATTATAATTACTAGGCTGTCCATCATTTACAGTATGTTGTACAGAAAAAATAATTTCTTTGCTATTTTCATTTTCGGGTAAAAAGACATCCTGAAAATCATCTAACAAGCCATAACTACTTTGCATGACCTCGGAAGTAGCATCATAAACGTTTTGCCATTTTTCTTGAAATAAATAGCATTTCGTTAGATATGCTTTGGCCGCAATTTTTGTAGGTCGTCCAATTTCGGCTTGTGTATCTGGTAGCCCGTCATAAGCGATTTGAAAATTTTGTTCGATTTTAGCCCATAGCTCTTCTGAGGTTAATGCTGTATTGGACTTTGCATAATCTCCAACCGTTTCTGCTGATTCATCAATGTACGGAATATGGTTGTAGATTTTTTTTAACTCAAAATAATAATGACCACGTAAAAAATGAAGTTCTGCCAAGCGCTTTACTTTAAGATCAGCATCAAAATCTTCAGAAGTTTTAAGAAGCCTTAACGCTTCATTGCTGCGCTTAACGCCTTCATAAAGCGCCATCCATTTACGTTCTACGTCGATAATGGTTGAATTTGTGTTGTAGATCTCCATTTGATGAATGTTGTTCTGGTCGCCAGTTCCGCCCCCGCCTTTATAAGCGTCATCAGATACAACATCGCCAAAGCTCCAGTTGGAATCTGGCGAATTATAAGCATTGCTAGCACCATCAAATTGTCCATTAAGTACGCTGTATGCAGAAATAATGGCGCGTTCGACGTTTTCAGGTTTAGTCATTTCAGAGGGCGCTACTTCTCCATAAGTAGTCTCTTCTAAATAATCGTTAGTGCACGACATATTTTGAAGTGCTAAGCCAAGAATACAGATATATTGGGTTATTCTAATTATTTTCATAATATGTTTTTTAAAAAGTTGCATTGATTCCTAATGTGAAAGTACGTGACGGTGGATAAATACCGCGATCGACACCTATATCCAAGTTTCTGTTACTGGAAGAATAATTTTGTAAACCTATTTGTGGATTCATACCGCTATACTTGGTAATTGTAAAAAGATTTGTGGCTTGTCCATAAATTCTAAGTTCCATACCACTAAGGATATCTGAATTAATAGTGTAACCAAGCTGGGCGTTGTTCAGTTTAAAGTAAGAACCATTTTCTACGTAATAAGAAGAAGGCCTGATGTTATTGTTAGGATCATCAAGAGATAGTCGAGCAATTGAAGACCCTGAGTTTTCTGGAGTCCATGCATTTAATAATGCAGAGTCTTTATTATAGGCCGCCTGATTAAAGAAATGCGTTTTATATTTTGTCAAATTATAAATGTCGTTACCAAAACTGCCGTTGAAGAACAAGCCTAAGTCAAAATTCTTATAAGTAAAATTTAAATTTAAACCAATCAGGGCATCGGGGTGCGGAGAACCAATGAATGTGCGGTCCTTATTATCCAATACTCCATCGCCGTTTGAATCTTCAAAGCGTATATCGCCGGGCTGTGCATTAGGCTGTAAGCCATGGTCAGCAACCTCTTGCACATTTTGAAATAAGCCGTTTGCCGTATAGCCATAAAAGGAACCAATAGATTGATCCACGGCACTTCTCGAGACTTCTTGGTCGAAATTGACACTATGCAGGGTGGAACTAGGGATACCTAAATAAGGAACGCTGTTTAACTCGGTGAGCTTGTTTTTATAGGTTGTGAGATTTAAAGCTATATTATAACCAAAATCATTACTATTATCTGCATAAGATAGGTCAAGTTCAAAGCCTTTATTTTTCATCTTACCATCATTGATCCATTGGCCATCATTTGTACCACCATAAGTAAGTGGGATTATGTTGTATACCAGAATATTCTCGGTCATTTTGTTGAAATATTCTGCCGTGAGTTGAAGTTTATCGTTAAAGAAACCAAGATCGAAACCAAATGTACTTTGAGTTGATGTTTCCCATTCCAGATTTCGATTAGGAACCCGTGTTTGTGTAAGACCTGTACTTACCGAGTTTTGCCCGCCATTAATACCATAATCTGAAAATGCATTGTTATTACTGTAGCTGTCTACTGTTGAATAAGAAGGTAACTGTTGATTTCCGGTTTGACCCCAGCTTCCACGAATTAAAAAGGACGAAAAAGTATCACCAAAATCAAAGAATTCTTCTCGGTCTAAACGCCATCCTGCAGAAAACGAAGGAAACGTGCCCCAATTGTTATTTGCCAACCTAGATGTTCCATCCCGTCTTACAGTTGCTGTAATCAGGTATTTATGATCGTAATTGTATTTGGCTTGGCCAAAATAGGAATTGAGTTTCCATTCACTGGCTTCTCCAAAATTTAATTGATTTTGTGTTCCATAAGTCAAGTAACGGAAGTTTGGGTCTTCGTATAGAAAACCTTGGCGTGAAGCGCCAAAACCTTCATCATAGTATTTTATGGCCTCTTGTCCTATTAGAATATCTAGGCTGTTCAGATTAAATTTTTTGGAATAATGAAGGGTGTTTGTCCAGGTAAGTTGATAGTTAAAGCTATTGGTTGTACTTAGGGAATTCACATCGTTTTTGGATAGAATTTCATCGTAAACTGGTGAAAAACCACGATAGTTATTTGCTTGATAATCCAAACCTAATGACGTACGTGCAGTAAAATCATAGCGGGTTAATTCTGCGAAAATATTACCCAAAGCCTGTATGCTTTTTTGCTTATTATCTTTACTGCGATTTAAGCTGCCTAAAGGATTTGCGATATCATTTAATGGATTTCCTGCATAATTACCATGACTATCTTTTAGGGGAACTATAGATGGAAACTGCAAAGCATTGTAAACAATACTTCCCAAAGCACTATTGGTACCCACGGAAACCCGCTCTTTGTAGGAAGCGGTAAAATTTTGACCAATAGTGACGAAATCCCCGATGTTATAGTTGGAATTAAACCGTGCAGAATAACGCTTAAAACCAGTGTGTTTAATAATTCCTTCTTGATTAAAATAGCCTAAAGAAAAGGAATGCTGTGCCTTTTCATCCCCTTTAGATAAAGACAGATTGTAAGATTGAACTTCGGCAACCTGCATAATTTCATCAATCCAAGACACATCTCCCGAAGGTATGGTTTGCTCACTATTAAGCCATTTTGGAATTGTAGAGGTGTTGGGATCATTGCCATAAATATCGCTTGCTGGTGTTTGACCATCATTTTTTGAAGCTTGCCATAATAAATTTCCATATTGTTGAGCGTTCAGCATTTTAGGCAAATTAAATGAAGATTGCACCCCGTTGTAAACGTCTAAATTAACCTTATACGATCCGTTTTTGCTGCCATTTTTAGTAGTAATAACGACTACGCCATTAGCGGCTCGCGAACCATAAATGGAAGAGGAGGCGGCATCTTTAAGAACTTGAATAGTTTCGATATCATTGGGGTTGATTCCATTCAAACCATTAGAAACGGGAACACCGTCAACCACAACTAATGGATCATTATTATTGATAGTACCATACCCTCTAACGCGAATGGAGGTGCCACCACCTGGACTATTGTCACTAAGTATCTGCACGCCTGGAAGTCGTCCTTCAAGCATTTCGGTAACGTTTGAAGTGGGGATTGAAGTTATTTCTGATGGTTTTATAGAAGCAATGGAAGCGGTTATATTTCTTCTCGATTCTTGGCCATACCCAGTAATAACCACTTCATTTAGTGTGTTGTCGTCTGGCTCCATTTGAATCTGAAGGACACTTAAAGATTCAATAATATGCTCTTGTGTTTTAAAGCCTACATAGGAGACTCTAATCGTAGCAGGTAATTCAGTTATGGAAAGACTGAAATTTCCATCAAAATCTGTAGAAGTCCCATTTGTGGTTTTGGCCAGGGTAATTGATGCTCCAGGAAGAGGCATTCCCGTATCATCCAGAACAACGCCCTTTAGTGTTTGCTGAATTATTTTTTTTAAACTGGTTTTTTTAGAGAAAGAATCTATTGAATGTGGTATAGAGTCAGTTGCAGAGTGAACTAGAGGGGTGTTAAAAAGGAGAGGGAAAAAGATAAAGAAAAAAAACGAATTCTTTAAATGTGTTAAAAATTTACGTAAATTGTATGTCATGATAATTTAACTATGGATTTATACTGTAGTTTTTTTAAAGAACCCGTTTCTGTTACAGCAGAAACGGGCTTTAAATTTAGAGGACTAACTCAAAAAGTTTTTTATTCTTATAGTTTCAGATTTAGGTTAATTTAAATTTCCTACAAATTTACTGATTAATGACTTCCTTCAGGTTACCTGAATATTATCTAAATATTAAGTGTGGGAACGTTTTAATTGATTTTTAAAGCTCTTATTAAGCTGCAAAGTTTTTCTTATTTCCAAGTGAGCAAAGTATAGGGCTCTTGGACTTTTCATGAAAAAATCTGAGCTTCTGATCTGCGATTCAATCTATAGATAGAGGACTGTTATTAAGGAGGACTGACGGTAAAAAATAATAAATGAGCTTCGTACGGTTCCATATAAAGCGAATTTATCTATATAGTAGGTTTTAGGTGTAAGTCAGTTCCCCCGCTCATACCAATTCGTGGTAAGAATAATAATCATCCTTAGCCTACGGATTAAGCCGTTGATTTGGACCATGCTTTTTATGCTTCTGCATATAAATTTCTCTTTTAAGATACTCCTGATTTCGCTAAAATGATGGGTGCTTTGTTTCTCAAATTAAGACCGATATGCACGAATTAGATGACTCGGTCTTTGTGGTCGCTTACTTTGAACTTAATGAAAAGTTAGTACATTCTCAGTATTTCAATTGGAGGCTTTGTTGTTCAATGTTATTATTAACCTGAGTTCGATTAAAAAAGCACGAGTTGATCTGTTTTTACGGTATGATATTTAATACTTGGCTTTTTTGGCAAGAAACTATAGGCTATCAGTCCTGTGATGATATTTACCAAAAAGTTTCCGAAGCTTCTGTGCCTCGAGTGCTCTATTTGACAGATGTTCTTTAGTTCGTCGTTGACCGTTTCAATGACCGATCGTTTTCTCAGCAATATTTTGTCCGACATTGTCATCAGCGAGTTCTTCATGTTGTTCCTGATGGATGTGATCAGCTGTACGCCATCGATGAACAGCATTTCCATCAAGCTCTTTCCAATGTAGCCCTTGTCGGCGAATAGCTTTCCATAGATCTTGTCCAGAAAACGTTCATTTTTGAGCGGCTCCCTGTCGTCCACGTTCGCCTGGGTTATGGTAAAGTTCAGTATTTCACCCCTGTCGTTTATGATGATGTGCAGCTTGAAGCCGTGGAACCAGCCCATGGTGGAACGCCCCGTAGTGGCGATGCCCTTGAAGACCCTATGGTTGGGGATGCGCTTGTTC
>NZ_JACGLT010000025.1 GCF_014062315.1 Gelidibacter maritimus | reverse complement strand
GGCAGAACCATTTTGATCCGTTGCAAAAACGGGATCGAGATCGAAATCCCAGTATAGATGTTCGCACTTGGTACTTCGCACCGGTTCCAACTCTACAGCCTCCCCACCGATATGCGAAAAAGCTTCGATAGCCTGAGTGGACTTGTCATCAACGATCTGGACCAGAGCCCCGATGACGGTACGGTATATATCTTTATCAACAAGGTCCGCAACAAGGCAAAGTTGTTGCACTGGCAATCGGGAGGGTTTATGCTGTACTACAAAAGGCTGGAATCCGGTACTTTTGAACTTCCCGATTACGATGGATCAGTCGGCAGTCTACGGCTGGATTACGCTCAATTGGTCCTGCTCATCGATGGGATCTCCATTACCAATATAACCAGGAGAAAACGTTACAAAAAAACGTGATATTAGGTTGTTTTTTAACAGGGCAATTTTTATCTTAGCCCTGCTATGACCTATCAAGAGCTGCTTGTCGAGAACCGGGACCTTCAAAAAAAGGAGAAGGCCTCCACGGCCAGAATAGTTTCCTTGGAACATCAACTGGCACAGCTCTACAAACTCATAAGTGGATTCAAATCCGAGAGTTTCATATCCCAAGCTGTGGTCGACCAGTTATCGCTCTTTTCAGGGGATGATTCCCCAGAAACCGTAGAAGAGACCCCGCAAGAGACCATTACCTATTCCAGGGACAAGAAAAAACACAATGGGCGCAATGCACTGCCCGAACATCTGCCGGTCAGGGAAATCACCATCGAGCCCGAAGAGGATACCACGGGACTGAAGAAGATCGGGGAAGAGGTCACCGAAACCTTGGAATACACTCCCGCAAGCCTTATCAAAAGAAGGACGATCCGGCCCAAGTATGCCAAAGCGGATGGAGAGGGCGTACTGATCGCGGCACTTCCTACCCGTCCCATCGACAAATCGATAGCCGAGGCCTGTTTACTGGCACACATCCTGGTGGGCAAATATATCGATCACCTTCCGTTCTACCGGCAGATCCAAATGTTCAAACGGGACTTTGGATGGGAACCCGCACAGAGCACCATGAGCGACTGGATGGCCAGTTGTTGCCAGCTGCTGGAACCGCTCTACAATACACTGAAACAAAAAATACTGGCCTCCGATTATATCCAGGCCGATGAGAGTCCGATCAAGGTGTTGGATTCCGATAAAAAAGGCAGTACACATCAGGGATATCAATGGGTCTATCACGATCCCGTTCAAAAATTGGTGCTTTTCAATTACCGAAAAGGCCGTGGACAGCACGGCCCCAAAGAATTGCTTGCGGGCTATAGTGGGTATCTGCAATGCGATGGCTATACCGTGTACGATAAAATAGGTACCGACCCCAAGATCGCACTTGCCGGATGTCTGGTACATGCCAGGCGCAAGTTCCACGACGCGCTGGACAGTGATAAAAAACAAGCGGAAAAAGCATTGGCCATCTTTAGGGATATCTATTTGGAAGAACGTAAGATCAAAGAGGAGGCCCAAGATGATCTTGAAGCCCGAAAAAGACAACGAGACATAAGGATCAAGCCGCTATTGGTACAGATCAAAACGTGGATCGAAGGGCAACAATTCAGAGTGCTGCCGCAAAGTCCCATCGGCAAGGCGATGACCTACTTCATCAATCAATACCCAAAACTGGAGGCCATATTTGAGGATGGACGCATCGAACTTGACAATAACCTGATCGAAAATGCCATCCGCCCCATGGCCATAGGCAGAAAGAACTTCCTTTTCTGTGGATCACATAAAGCGGCACAAAATGCCGCCATGCTCTATTCTTTCTTCGGTAGCTGCAAGATGCAGGGCGTCAATCCCCGGGAATGGCTAAAGGAGACCCTCGGGCGGATCCCAGATCATAGCATACAAAAACTCGAAGAACTCCTGCCCGGATACCAAAAACAGAACAGCATATGACCAAAGAACAGGTAAAGGAAAAGGAAAAACAATTATTGGAAATAACGGGGGCCTTCTGTGCGCAGAAACTCAATGATGAATACTTCGTACTCTGTGAAAAACTCATCAAAAAGATGGGTAGAAAAAGAGACGTCCCGTTCACAAGGGGAAAATTAGAGATATGGGCGGCAGCTGTGGTCCATGCCATAGGGTCGATAAATTTTTTGTTCGACAGATCCTTCGAGCCGTATATAAGTTCCAAAGAGATGAACGAATACTTCGGGACCAAGGGGGCTACGGTCTCGAGCAAGGCCCGGATCATAAAGGATATGTTCGATCTATGGTATTATAGCCCTGAATTTTCTACCGGTGCCATGCAGGAGAACAGCCCTTTTAACAACATGGTAATGGTCGATGGACTGATATTGCCCTTGGACAACCTTCCAGAACATATACAACAAATAGTGCTTCAAGCAAGGGCAGAAGGCAAGGATATTGAATTCACTACGAAATATGAAGACCAATAGCTAATGTAGTTGCTCGGACGGATACTCCCAAGTTTTATCCAAATTTGTAAAGAAATCCGAAGTTTCAATAGGTTTTCTTAATTCAGCTAAATTATTTTGGTATAATAAAGTTCTAGCCAATTGTTCTGGTGTTCCTTTTATTAAACCAACAATATTTTCTGGAAACTCTAATATTCTTTCGTTTGTTATAAGTCCACTATCGCTCAAAGAATTAATAGATGATAAAACTTCTTCTCTGCCGACATTACTATACCAAACCTCCCACCAAACATCTTGACCTACTGAAGGGAAATCAATTTCAGGTTCTTGCCAAAAACTTTCTAGAGTTGCTGCTCTAATGTTTTCAATGTTTGAAATTAAATTTTGATTACGTGGATTTCCACCAGAGGTGTCTTCGGTTAAATATTGTTCAATCTTGGTTAGAAAATTAGAAACAGCTCTTTTGTTTAAATAAACTGCAATTTTATATACAACTTGTTCCTGTCCATCAACATCGTTAGTAAATATGGCTTTACATGAAGCTAATCTAATGTTATCTCCAGCATCTTCAAACCTATCAAATGTTAGTTCAAAATTAACTGCTGATTCAAATTCAATATATACAAATTCATAATCAGCATCTCCTTCTGAAAATTCGGTAACAGCATTATTAAATGATTGTTGTATATGAGTTCCATGCTGTTGCCTATTTGATCTAGGTTTCAAATTGAAACCTCCACCTCCATGTGTACTATATGGAAATGAAGAAGTGTATCCATTTAAAAGAATATGATTTAAATCTGACATTTATTAGAAAGGCTTTTTTCTAGAATTTATTATTTCAGTCATAAATTCTAAATTAGAATTTTCCTCTCCGTAAATAAGAATATTTTTCAGGAAATCTTCACAAACACGTTTTAAGTCGGAAAAATTAAGTCCTATTGATTTTTTGGATAAATTTTGAAGTATATTACCTGAATCAGATAACTTTTCGTTTAATTCTCTTTTATAAAATTGATAAATTTGTTTTTCTGTAGGTAGTGGATAATTAATAATATCATCAAATCTTCTAAAAAGTGCTTCGTCAAGATTTTCTGGCATATTTGTAGCAGCAATAATTAAGCTATTTGACTCATCCTTTTCGATTTGTAAAAGAAAACTATTCAATACTCTTTTTATTTCCCCTACATCATTACCGTGATTTCTTGTTGTTCCTATACTATCAAATTCATCAAATAAATAAACAGCTCTAAACTCATTCATTGTATCAAAAACTAAACGAAGTTTAGCAATTGATTCTCCCATATATCTACTTATAAGACCATCAAGTCTAATAACAAATAAAGGTATTCCTAATTCATTTGATAACACCTTTGCAGTCATTGTTTTACCACAACCAGGTGGTCCAGTAAGAAGTAATTTCTTTCTTGGAAATAAGTTATGCTGTCTTAATTTTTCAATTTGCTTTTGCTCATCTAAAATTCTGATTATGATTTTTTTTAGTTTATCATTCAAGACCATATCTTTCAATTTGTCATTAGGTCTTGTAAATTCTAATAAATCATTTAACTCTTTTTGAGCAGCATTTACTGGTAAGTTTTTTAGACTTCCAACATCAAATTTAGACTTTTTAGAATCTTTAATTAACTTCTTTAGCTCTTCAGCTATTTCTTGACGACCCTTTCTTGCCTCTGCAGCAGCTATTTGCATTGCAGTAGCATAGAATCGAGAATCATCTCCATCACTAAAAGATTTAATTAGACTTTTTATTTGTTCTGCAGCTGCCATTTTATATTATCATACTATTCGCCGTAAAAATATACAAAAGTTTCATCAATTGATGATGTAATAGTGCAATTTAAAATTATAATTAATTAATAACTCCGTTCTACACTCATAACGGTTCTCTCCTACGTAATCTCGACTCCGCTCGATACAGGCTCGCATAAAAGTGTTTATTCGCTCCTCTCTTATTTAATAAATAAGAGCTCGTGAATCTCGAATAATTTTCGTTGACGCTGAGTAACCTAAAATGAATATTTAGTGAATAAAGCACAAGTCACATAACGCAGAACATTATAGAACACTATATAGGAATTTACACGTAATAGCGCCAAAAAGGCGCTATTTCATATAATATCATGTAGTTATTAACACCTGAGTGTTTAACATCGTAAATGATTATATACAAGTAAATTGCGGCTTTTATATAAATCAGGAACCGTGAGATTTTAAAACCTACAGATGGGAAGAATTCACGCCGTAGCGTCCAAACCCACCGTCTTTAAAAATGCATTCGAAAATAACACCTGCATTTCAGGTGATAATAATTTTTGTCTTTGCGCAATCCATTCCGCTTTTTTACCAGAGAACATATGATTGACCAATCCTGGAAACTCCCAATCGGCACTTTTTCCCCAATGCATTGTAAATGAAATATTATTTGCTTTTAAGACCTGTATCATTCGTCTGGAATACTCCTCTAAACTCATAATACTTGCTGTTTTTTTCCAAAGCACCCCATCAATCTCAATCATACAGGTTATCGGGAATTTTGTAAAACCAAGCGTTGCCTTGGTCTGTTTTACAAATCGCAGGGCAAAGATGCCCGGGATTGGCCCTTCATCGCGGGTCAATTTTCCTAAAAGCTGCATTGCTTTTTCCGAATCTTGATGATGAATGCCAAAAGAACAGGCAAACGCTGGACCTTGATAAGGTGCATCCCAAAAGATTTCTTTCAGCATGCCCGTCGTTTCCTCATTGACCGTGGGCAGAATAGTGTCCTTCAAACGTTTCACCAACCACGGAATGCTTTTGGGCAAATTCTCGGCAAGCTTTACAAAGAGATGGATTAAATCGCGATACAGTGATTCTTTGATTACCGGAAAGGGATCTGGATATGGTTCTCTATAGGGTTTCTTGTACATGATCTCTACCACACAATCGGGTTCATCACTGTATTGATTGATAAATACTTTATAATGATAAGGCCGGTTGCTCTTTCCCTGCGCGTCGGTTTCGCCTGGGATCGTAAAACTGGAGTTTTTAAAATCCATGGTATTGGCCAGCTCGAAAGCCACGCTTTTGCTGATTTTTTTCACATAACGCTTGATAAGATACACCGGCTCTGCCTCTACCACGATCCCGTGGATAAATCCAAAACTTCCCAGTCCGACCAAAGCAGCGTAAAACAAGTCGTCATCCCTGATCACTCGCGCGTTTAAGGTTTGAATGAACGCATCACTTAATGCGGGTTTGGATTTCGGTTCGAGATAGACATTGTCATTGGGATTTGGACCTATGATCAAATTGAGCCCGACCACATAATCTTGTACGGATCCTGAATCGAGAGCAGAACCATGAACGCCAGTCGATACACATCCGGCAAGCGTCTGTCCGTTACTCGCTCCGGTTGTTTTGAGCGATTTGCCATTTTCTGCCAAGGTTTCAGAGACCTCTTTAATGGTGTTGCCACATTCAAATAAAAACAGGTTTGTCGGATCGTAGGTGTTTTGCGGATGACAATCGTTCGCACGGATGGGCATTGAAAGATTCATAAAGCCATTAAAATGCATGCGGTCCTTATGACTGGCAATATTATTCATGGACCAAGCCGAACCGTAGGCACGGAAACCCTCGCCAGCTTGATGACTGTCCCTGATGAGATTCTGAATTTCTTTGGCAACATCATTATAACGGTCCAACTTTTTCGGCATCACGCGCTCGCCTTCCAATTTCGTCTGATACAATAACTTTAAAGGAAAAGGCCCGTTGTTATGTAAAGTGTCCCACTCTGTTAATAGCTTTGATTTTGTATTTGCCATAATCCTCTATTTTAGGGTTTTTCACATACATATTTGATTTTTACTTTACGCTTTCTACCAAAAGTGATGGTGTTAAGTAAAATTCCTCCAAATGTATTGCGATACTCTATGATGTTTATTTTTCCCGATTCACAAGCTTCTTTTTCCTTAATGAGGTAAGTAAAATCTTTGGAGGTCAATTTGATGCCAATCGTCGTGTCCAATTCTACAACTGCCATCCCGCGGTAGTAGTCATCTCGGTCTGAAAATGGATCGGGTTGTGGCGTGCCATTGACATTCCGAAGTCTAACCGTATAACAAGAAGTAAGTAAACAAACAATCAGGAGCAATAAGATATATTTGATAGGTTTCATAGTGCATGTATTAATGTTTATGTTCAGAATTATAGACCGCGGGAAGGTCTTAATTCGATACTTCTTTTGCTAAGATTCAATATGTAGGGAATGCTTAACTTTTCCTCCAAGAATCTCTGACGACCTTTGATAGCTGATGAATACCAGATGTACCTCCCGACAGGATAGCGGCCGTAAAAATAATATCGTAATAGGATAATATTTTATGGTTTAATAACATATTTGAATCCTCTGGCATAATGATAAAATCGGTAAGAGTGGTAATTCCTGTGATAGCTAAAATAAGACCAACACCAAAAGCAATCATCCTGACGCGTTTTGAACGTTCTCCATCGATTCTTTCAATTTCATTTGCGGCAACTTCTTTGGATTTGATAGATTCAGATAAATTAGAATTGATTTTCATTAGATCAATGGTTGGGTCTTGCTCTTTATTTAGTTTTGCGTAAAACAATTGCTTTTTGACCATCTCTTGTTCTTCCTTAAGATGGGTCATCCTTATTTCCGCAGCTTGCCGTAGTTCTACTGTAGAAGGTTCTGGCGGAAAAAACAGGGCAATAAACTGATCAAGTAGGGCGCCCACGATAAGAAGTTTGGCAAATAATCCTCCTAAAACATCCAAAGGCTTATCTGTCCAAAGTAATTCTGGCATCACTCCCTTATAGCCTAAAATGAATACGATAGTAACTACAATTAAAATTAGAAGCAACCACCAATATGCTTTGAATACTTTCATAATATTTGATTTCAGCGGGTTTATTATGTAGGCCTATTAGATGCTTGAGCATAAGCTTATGCTACGCTAATAATCTGGGTAAAAAACAAAGTTGCTATTAATATGTTTTGAAAAGGGGAGAATTAATCACTGACTATTAAGCGATTATGTAAATATATGAAAAAATCCTGTATGAATTACGCTTCAGATTACTCACCGTTTAAATTTCTATCAAAACAATGACGGGAACTTTCAAATTTTGGGTTATTAATGAATCATAATTAGTAAAATGTAGATTATCTTTTTAAAGAAAAATGACCGCTCTTAACAACGCCATCCTCAAAAACAACCTTAAACCAATAGTCATCTGATGGTAAATTTTCACCCCTATAAGTGCCATCCCAATCAGCTTTTCCTGAAGTTCTTATCTGCTTTAATAGTTTACCATACCGATCATGGATATAAAGATCATAAACTCTTGTGGTGCTTCCTTTTAATGTCCAAACATCATGGAAACCATCATTGTTGGGCGTAAAGAATTTCGGAAAATCTAAAATGGTTACTGCTTCTTGTAAAATTCCACAGCCATTAATTTCTCGAACATAAATGGTGTAATCACCACCACTTAAATGATCAAAAATAGGGCTGTTTTGATATTGTAACCCGTCCAATGAATATTGATAGTCTGCGTTAGAATTCACAATAATTTCCAGCGAATTATTCCCGCTAAATTCTTTAATTTTAATGTCATAATCACTTATGGGGGTGAAATTAATGACGTCAACCATAACTTTTGATATGACCACGCCACAACCATTGGCCACAGCGTAAGTGTACGCGCCTCCAGTATCTATTTTAGGATCAAAAACTCCTGTTCCGCTTGATAATGAAGGACTCCACACACCTCCGGTATCGGGAGTTCCAGACAAAATAGCGAATAAATCTACGGAATTACCATTCCTACAAATCTCTAAACGCCCGTCTTCTCCCGCATTGGATAGTGCATCAACCAGAACATTAACTTTAGCTGCAGATGTACCACAAACACCGTTAGTGACCGTGTAGAAATAAACTCCCGAAGCATCCACTGAAGGATTAAATACGCCTGTGCCACTTGACAGCGTTGGCGACCAAACGCCACCCATGTCAGGGGAACCTCCTAAACTATCAAACAAATTCACAGAACTGCTATTCATACAAAGATCAAGTGTTCCATTTTGTCCTGCATTTGGCAGCGTATTAACAGCAACTGAAACTTCAGAGGTGACCGATCCACAAACTCCGCCCGACAAAGTATAGGTGTAAATCCCTGCCCTGTCCTTAGATGGATCAAACACACCTGTTCCACTTGCTAATTGGGGTGTCCAAATGCCTCCAATATCAGGAGTGCCCATGAGCCTATTAAACAAGTCCACAGAGTTGTCAGCGATACAAATATCCAGACTACCGTTTTCTCCAGCATCTGGAAATACATCAACTGCAACAGTTATTTTTGAGGTAGCTGTACCACATGAATTGGTAACTGTATAAGTATAAATACCCGCAGCATCAAAAGCGGGATTGAATAGTCCATTCCCGTCCGTCAAATTTGGTTTCCAGACGCCACCTTTATCTGGAGTACCTAATAAGCTTTCAAACAAATCAACCGATGTTATGTTCGAACAAACAGTTAAGTTTTCGTCTCCTCCTGCATTTGGTACATTATCAATTGTAACTGTAACCTCTGAAGATTCTGAAGTCCCAACTCCTGTAGTAATGGTATATGTATAAACTCCAGCGTGATCTACCAATGGATTGAAGAGCCCATTACCACTCAATAAAACGGGTGTCCATACACCTCCTAAATCTGGCGCTCCAGTTAAACTGTCGAATAAATCAACAGGACTACTAGTCAGACAAATAGCTAAGCGTCCGTCTCCTCCAGCTGGAGAACATTCTGCCCTGACCTCTTGTTCACTACTACATGCTGAAGGGTTATTAGCAATATAGATTTCACCAGATACCGTGCCGTTGGACAGCAAATTGCAAATCGCAGTACAGTCTGACAAAGAATCATTCCACCTTATTGAAACGCCAGTTCCACCAATAACACCCACGGTAAATAGATTCTCCAAACCTTTCAAATTTTCGATAGATACATTGTACGCTATGTTAATTCCTGAAGTTTCAACTAAGTTCTTGAACCCAATGAGACTTTTTAATACAGGGTTACTTGTGATACTAAATTGGCCGTTTATTTTATTAAGATTTGCAAAACCTGTTATTATGACAAGCTCAGAATTTTGGCTAAAATTTAGATACCAATCAAGCGATTGCAAATTATTAAATCCAACTATATCGACTAACTTTGAATTACTGATTTCTAAACGCCCAGAGATGGTCATCAGGCTGTTAAATATTGGGATTTCAACTAATAATGAGTTTGCCCTGAAGATTAGTGATCCTACTTTTTGCAGATTGGTAAATCCTTTCACACGAAGTAAATTTCTATTATTCGTAACCTGCATTTCTAATCCCATTTCAATCAATGCGTTGAACCCATCTATTCCAATAAGAGCATGATTATCCACAATAGTGAGAGCTCCTGTCATAGATGAAGCATCATGGCCGGCGCCAATTTTCATGAGTTTATTAAACCCATTTAATCTTTGCATTTTATCTGCTCTTCTTATCAGAAACCAACCACCTACAGTTATCAGGTTATCAAAGGCAGCTATCATTTCGAGAGAATGATTTTCAGATATTTGAAAATTACCTCCAATTTTTTCTAAACTATTAAATCCTGTAATGGTTTTTAAACTTGTGTAATTTTGTGTTATTAAAAAATCACCATTAACAGTATGTAATTTATTGATGCCTTCAATAGTCTCTATAACATCATTATGGTCAATTTTAAAATTACCACCAACAAATTCTAAATTGCTGAAATTTGCAATACTCGTCATTTTAGAATCAATAATTAAAGAACCTTCAATTCGCTTTATTGCTGTGATTCCAGAGATATCAATTGCTGAATCTCCCATAATAATTAATGATCCATTGATAACTTCACAAGTTCCAAAACTTGATATATAATTATCAACATCATTTTGATTAATTAAACGAACATCTCCAACCGGACATTGGGCATATATAAAACATGGTATTAAATAAAAAAATAATCGAATAACTATTTTTGGCATACTATTGATTTGGGAAAGTAAATATATCATTTATTATAAGAATAATTAACTAATTTTCATACGCTTCCTATTTAGGTTATTGACTTGTAGGTTTGTCATTATATATATTTTATAATCAACATACGACAGGGTTTATCCATGTAAAACCTTAATTTTGCATATATTAATATGTAATCAAATACCCGAGAAATGATCATCCCTAAACTACATTATATCTCTCAAGGCAATACTCCAAAAGAGCATTTGGAAAACATCCAAAAAGCCTGTTCATCGGGTGCTGAATTGGTACAATTGCGATTAAAGAATATCTCCGAAAAGAAACATTTGAAATGGGCTCAGGAGGCTCGGGTAATCGCCTCTCATTTTCAAACCCGATTAATCATCAACGACCACTATAAAATAGCCAAAACCATTAAAGCCGATGGCGTTCATTTAGGAAGCTCCGACGTCTGCCCTACTATTGCCAGAACGCATTTATACACTTGGCAAATGATTGGCGGCTCGGCATATCGATTGGAAGATTGTGAAACATTAATAGGTAAAGACGTTGATTATATCAGTTTGGGCCCCTTCCGATTTACATCTACCAAAGAAAATACTCCTCCAGTTTTAGGTCTCAATGGCTATGCCGCCATTATGGACGTCCTAAAAACTGAAACTCCAGTGCTTGCCGTTGGTGGCATCACCACAGCAGATGTTAATGACCTCTTGGCTACCGGTATTTCTGGCCTTGCGGTATCTGAAGCGATCACCCGCGATTTTAATTCGATCAAACTGTTCCATGAACTACTGAATGCGTCGTCCACGGCAGAGAAACGACATAAGTTTGAATAGTATTAAGTATCGAGTATTAAGTATTAAGAGTGCTCTGTTTTTGGACCGTCTTAATTAATGGTTTGTCGATGGTTTTCTTTGTTCTGAACGAATATATCACTCCCGCTGCGACGCCTCAATCATCTGCTCCAAAAGTTGGGCAGCGTGCGATAAGTCGGTAAGTTTTGCCAATTGCGATTGCACCGATTGGCTTCGTTGATAAATTTTTCGTTGGAGATCGGGATCTTTGAGTGCATATTCGATGCGGTTCAATTCATCCATGCGCATTTCCAAAGCAATGATGTTGAACATTTTCTTATGCTGTTCAAAACTGAGATTGGGATGTTGCCCATTGATCTCTAAAATCCGGGAATAGTATTCTGTAAAGTTCATGAGACAAAGCTACTCATATATGTAGCAAGTCCTTGCTAAGGATTGTAGCAAGTGTGAAATTTCAAGAAATATAGATCGGATTTTAAACAAGGTATATTACGACTTAACCTCCCACTACCCTGCTCTGCGCATAGGTTCTTGATATCTACTGAGCTATTGGATGACCTATAAATATACTGGGTTGGGATTTTTATTCATTGTCCTTGTCCTTCCTTTGTTGTTTTCTATAGGCAAAGTAAAAGATGATCAATAAAATGGGGGCAATTATATAGACAATGACCTCAAAAGGACTTGAGAAATCGAGAGTACTCGAATCGCCCGGATTTGGGGTACTTGATGGAATTTGGATCAATAATGGATAAAGTATGTTTAACATTGTTTTATTATAAATGATGAGTTACTAATTTACGAAATTAATAGCGAAGCGCCTTCAATAATAGAATCTAAAAACTGAATGCTGTTCAGGTCAAACCTTTCAAACGGTAGCCTAATAGATTGTCTTTTGATGTCGCCCCTATGGGGCTTGTTAATTTGTGCGATTTTTTATTACAAAGATAACATCCCTACGGGATTATTTCCAGCTCCAGAGAATCTTCATCTTTGTAGAAATAGGTGAAAACATGGGATAGGGTTCCATTGGAACGACATCTAACCTCCCAAAATAGAAAACGATCATTGACAGAATAGCATTCCATTTCCATTAAACATAGATTCATAAATTTTGTTCATTTTCCGAAAGAATGCTATACCTATTTAATGGCTAAACCTCTCTTCGCAACACTTCCAACGGCGAACTTTTTAGTACGGTACGAATATTGCTCAAGCCAATGGCCAAAACCAGCAATGTGATCCCCGGAAGGAATACCACAAAAGGAATCAACGAGGGCGCAAAAGGTTCTTTAAATACAAAGAAAGCCAAGCACAAACTGCTCACCAAGGCCAATAAAATCCCGACCAGACTTCCCAACAATCCCAAAAACACATATTCAAAGGCTGAGATTTGTAAGATCTGTGAGTTTTTGGCCCCTAATGTCCGTAGTAAGACACTTTCCTTGATTCGCTGATATTTACTGGTCCTTACTGAGCCAATCAAGACAATAATACCAGTAAGGATACTGAAAAATGCCATAAAATTGATGACCCAAGAGACTTTATCCAAGATATCTTCTACAAGTGTAAATACTTGTCGTAAATCGATAATGGACAAATTGGGGAATTTAGACACCAGATCGCGCTGTAATGCTGCTGAACTCGATTCGTCCTTGACCGTGGTAGTCAACACGTTGAATTGTGGCGCATCCTCGAGCACGCCTGCCGGAAACACAATGGTAAAATTGAGCTGCATTTGCGCCCAATCCACTTTACGGATACTACCTACGGTGGTTTCCATAAGCACGCCTTGCACATTGAATACAATCGTATCGCCTACAGTAACCTTTGCATCTTCCGAGAGGTTATCTGAAATGGAGATGACCACCGGTTCATCTGGTTGTAATCTCGGTATCCAATTGCCTTCCTGCAATTCTTCAGAAGCGGTCAGCGTATCGCGATAGGTGGTTCTAAATTCGTGATTCAAAATCCAGTTACGAACTTGGTTTGTGGTGTCCTGACGGATATCGTTCACCAATCGGCCTTTAATACTGTGCATTCGCATGGTGACCATCGGAATATTATTGACCACGGGCAAATCTTTGGTGACAATGCTTTGGGCTACGGCCTCACGCTGTTCTGTTTGCACATCCAGGATGATGATATTGGCGTTTTCAGAGGTCTGCCCTACTTCTGTTTTCGCTAGTAAAATGTCTTTGGTAAAATACAGCGTGCTGATTAAAAAAGTCCCCAAACCTATAGCCACTACCAAGACAACGGTTTGGTTGTTTGGTCGGAATAGATTGAGCAAGCTTTGGCGTGCCGTAAAGCCCCAACGCTTTGGGAAAAACCGTTTAATGGTTTTGATAAAGAGCGCCGCAATTCCCGCCAAAACCGCAAAGGTGATGAGCGTCGCGCCTACAAACGCCAAAGCATAGAGCCAATTTTGGATAAGCCAAAGCGAGAACAAAAATAGAAACACCATAATGGCCATAAATACAATCACCCGTACTTTCATGGGTTCTTGAACGGCTTCCTCATCTACGCGCAACACTTCCAAGGGCGACACGTACCAGGTGCGCAACAAAGGTAAGAGCGCAAATAGCACCGACATAAACAGACCTAAAAACACGCCGATGACAATTGGTTGGGCCGAAATACTAATGTCCAACGCAAACGGTAAAAAATCTTTTAAAAGATACGGAAATAGACCTTGTAACCCAACGCCAATGAGCGATCCGATAAGGCCGCCAACAATCCCAATCCCTGCAATTTGAATGAGGAAGATCACGAAGCTTTGGAGTCGGGACGCACCCATACATTTAAGAACCGCAATGGCCCTTAGCTTTTCTTTGATATAAATATGCACGGAACTCGCAATTCCAATACAACCCAATAACAAAGCGATAAACGCGGCCAAGTTCAAGAACTTGCCCACATTGTCATAACGTCGGCCCAAGCGTTTAGTGCTGCTGATATGGGTGCTTAAGTCGGCATTTTCCTCTTCGAGTTTTGGTTCCAATTGGTCTTTGAGTTGGACTAAATCTAAAGTATCTGAAGTTTTGTAGAAATACTGGTATTCCTTCCGGCTCCCAAACTGCAACAGTTGGGTGGCTTCAACAAAACGGTACGGAATGATGACCGGTGGGGCTACGGAGGTGGAAATGGCTGAGCTCCCCGGAATTGAATTTAAGGCACCTGCAATAGGCAATGTGAGTTCGCCTACTTTGATGGAATCGCCAGGCTGCACATCAAATTGCAGCATCAATGTAGCATCAACCAAAGCACCATCTGATTCTTGATAAGTATCTGCAGCAGAGGCAGGTTGTGTTTCTATTTTTCCGTAAAAAGGAAAGCCGCCTTCCATGCCACGTACCTGCACCAACTTGGTGCCACCATTCTTGGGAAAGGCAATCATGGATACAAACTTGACTTCGGAAGCCTTAGGATTTAACGAGTCGATAATCGCTTGGGCACGCGCTGTGGGCTCCTGTCTGGAATCGATAATAAAATCGGCACCCATCAAGACTTTGGATTGACTTTGTATATTGTCTTTCAGATTCGTACTGAACAATTGAATGGATACCACGGCTGCAATCCCCAGGATAATAGACGCCATAAATAGGAACAAACGCACTTTGCTGGCTTTGGCATCACGCCAGGCCATTTTAAAAAGCCAAAAGGTCTGTAGGTTGGTTTTTAATGGAGAGTCGTTCACAGTACGGGAGTCAATTGATTGGTTACTATTTTTCCGCCTTTAAGACGTAAGATTTGTTGGGTGCGATTCGCTAATTCCAGATCGTGGGTAATGATAACCAAGGTGGTGCCATTTTCTTTATTGAGATCGAATAGCAACTTGATCACCTTTTCACCAGTGTCGTCATCTAAATTACCGGTAGGTTCATCGGCAAATAATATGGAGGGTGCATTGGCAAAGGCTCGCGCTAAGGCCACCCGTTGCTGCTCGCCACCAGAAAGTTGCGACGGATAATGGTGCACCCGATCGCCCAGACCTACTTTTTCCAACAACACTTTACTCTTTTTGACCGCGTCCTTATTGCCCTGCAATTCTAAGGGTACACTCACATTTTCGAGGGCCGTAAGTGTTGGCAACAATTGGAAATTCTGAAAAATAAAACCGACTTCCTTGTTGCGCAACTGTGCGCGTTGGTCTTCGTTTAAATCATTTAAATCCTGACCACAGAGTTCCACACGCCCTGCATTGGGCTGATCCAAGCCCGCGCATAAGCCGAGTAAGGTGGTCTTCCCACTTCCGGAGGGACCAACAATAGAAAAGGTTTGGCCCTTCTCCACCTCAAAAGAGATGTCGTGCAAGACCGTTAATTGTTTGTTACCACTGGTATATGTCTTTTCCAACCCGGTAATCTTTAATATCTTTGGCATATAAATTTTAATTTAAATAGCGACTTATGTCCAAGGCTCAAAATAAACAAATGCATTCAATTCTACCAACCGCAATCGCTCACAAACTCATAAAGTTTTGTTATTTTATTCTGCCATTACTGCTATTATCCTGTGGCGATGGTAAAACGGAAAAAACAACGGAGGCCCAAAGTAGTACCGAACAGACCGAAAACCTTGTGATCAACGAAAGTAAAAACAAAACGATTCTGTGTTTTGGTGACAGTATCACCGCGGGCTACGGATTGGACGATAGTAATGATGCCTACCCAGCACTGTTACAACAAAAGATTGATTCCTTGGATTTGAATTATACGGTAATCAATTCGGGCGTCAGTGGCGAAACTACGGCAGGCGGTAGAAGCCGAATTGATTGGGTGATTAAGCAAAATGTGGATCTGTTCATTCTGGAACTTGGCGCAAACGACGGATTGCGTGGGGTGGCCCTATCTGAAACGCGCGCCAATTTGCAAGCCATCATTGATGTGGTAAAAGATAAAAGTCCGCAAACCACCATCATTCTTGCAGGCATGGAATTGCCGCCCAATATGGGTCAGGACTACACCTCCGAGTTTCGTCAACTCTACGCCGACTTGGCAGAACAGAACAACTTGGAGTTTATACCATTTATTCTAAAGGATGTTGGTGGGATTGCTTCCTTAAATCAGAGCGACGGCATCCATCCCAATGTGGAGGGCCATAAGATATTGGCGAATACAGTTTGGGAGACTTTAGAACCCCTGGTAACTAATTAGATACATGTCGTTTAGAGGTATTCACTTAAACTATCAGTTGCTCAATATAACTAAGTGCAATAGTACTCAATCCAATGAAAACAATAATTCTAAATAGGTTTATGCCATAGCATATTAACCCCTAAACCTTCTTGTCTTTTCCAACATCAATGCCCATAACCAGTTTGATGATGGCAATTACCACTAACAAAACCAAAGCATAGTTCCAGATTTCCGTAAGATCATAAATCACCCCTACAATAAAAGGCCCGGTGGCGGCAATAAAATAACCAATAGATTGAACAATTCCTGAAAGTTCAGCTGCGGTTTCGGCATCTTTAGATCTTAACACGATTAGCAATAATGCCAAACCAAATGTACCACCAAGCACCATTCCAATCAAACCGACCCAAAGCTCAACCATCCCAATTCCTGGAATCATTAATCCAATCAATGCAATAACCTCAACAATAATTAAAGACACGATGACCAAACGTTGATCTTTTCGTGAACCAGCCCAAACAGGAATTACAATAGCGCCGATTATTCCAGTGGCTTGTGATAATGACAGCATCCACCCTGCATAAACATCATCATAACCTCGGTCAATAAGAATTGCGGGCAACCAAGCTAAAATCACATAAAACGCCAAAGATTGCAGGCCCATATAGAGAGCCATTTTCCAGACCAACGCCGAACCACTTAATTTTTTCATGGCTTCTTTAAAACTTCTACGAGGCGGTGTCCGATTAATACGTTTGAGGTTGGGGATCCAAATAATCATTGCCATGACCGCTAATACTGCCCATACGGCCAAGGAGCCCCGCCAACCTAAGTTGTGCGCAACGGCCAAAGGAACGCTTAATCCGGCTGCAAAGGCAGCGCCAAGTGACATAATACCGGAATACAGACTGGTAACAAATCCAGCTTTGTGATGAAAGTTTCTTTTTATCAATGCAGGAATCAATACATTTCCAAATGCAATGGCTATTCCCAATAAAATAGTGCCCAAATATAATTCGAATATACCGCCTATGGAACGAATGGTAATGCCAGCTGTTAGTAAAACTAAAGCCCCTAAGATGGTCTTTCCAATGCCGAAACGCTTAGTGAACAGCGGTGTAATTGTTGATACAAAACCAAATGCAATTAAAGGCAATGTGGTAAGCAAGCCCAGCAACGAATCTGAAAGACCAACATCTTGACGAATCATGTCGATTAATGGACCAATACTTGAAAGCGCCGGTCTTAAATTGATTGATACGAACAAAATGCCCACGAGCAATAGTGTTCGTGATGTTTTATTTAAGCCATTTTTATCCTGTGTGTCCATAAATATTTGCTCAGCAAAAGATTACAACTCATCTTAGAATCCAATGCCTTTTCTTAATTCAACACCCATTTATCCTTAAAGCATATTCCTATTAAAAAGACAGCAAAATTAGGCTTTTGTTTTTAGAAGAAGCGATGGATTGCATTGTTTATTCCCAGCAGTGGGTTTTAACAACCCAAGGCTTGTCTCCATCAATAAGACAATTCCTTCTTTATACTTCGTGAGCTTGCCTGCCCGTACCGTTCGGACGGAATCCGAGGGTTTTATTATGGAATTGAGTCTGAAGAGTATAATTCTGTCGCTATTAAAGCACCTGGATTTCAAATCTGATTTAACGAGACATCGGAGTGCGCAGATATTTCATCATTTAGATTGCTTATTCTATTTCGTATTTTACTTAATTTGTAACATATTTAGCAGACCTACCTTTACATATATGAACTTTACCGACTTTTTAAGTAGCATAGTTCCCTTTACAGACGGGGAATTGAAAGATATCGTTTCACATTTCAAGAAAGAAACAGTTTTAAAAAATCAAACGCTCGTCCGTCAAGGTGAGATTTGTAAAACCTTATATTTTGTTGAAAAAGGTATGGGCCGTAGTTATTACCTTAATGAAAGCGGCAAGGAAATTACCCAATGGTTTTTTGGAATTGGAAAATTCATGTCCAGTGTGGACAGCTTTTTTCAGCAAACGCCAAGTTTATATTACTTAGAGGTTTTGGAAGACACTGAGCTCTACTCTATTTCTAAATCTGATATTGATCAGTTGTTTGCCAAATATCACAAAATGGAAACCATGGGCCGACTGGTTGCCACCGAAATGCTCACCAAGATGGTCAACAAGCTCAACGCCATCCAATTCCAGACCGCCAGAGAACGCTACGATTATATGCTGGCAGAATTTCCAGATATCGCCTATCAAGTGCCCTTGGGACATATCGCTTCTTATTTGGGGATGACCCAAGAAACATTGAGCAGGATTAGAAAAGGATGAATTATTTTTTTAATCTCCCACAGACCCACCTGCCGGACGGGTAGGTCGCGCAGATATATGTGGAAACCGGTTTCAATTAATTATTAAGTGTCTTTCATTTAAAACTCCGTGCGCCTCCGTGTAGCCTCCGTGAAACTCTGTGTAACAACTGTTAATCTCCCGCAGATAACGCAGATATACGCAGAACGCTACTTCAATCAAATTATAACACGCCATTCATAACTCTGTGCAACTCCGCGTTGTCTCCATGAAACTCTGTGTAAGAACTGTAATCTCCCGCAGATGACGCAGATATACGCAGAACGCTACTTCAATCAAAGAATAACACGCTCCTTATAACTCTGTGCAGCTCCGCGTCGTCTCCGTGAATCTCTGTGCAACAACTGTTGATCTCCCGCAGATGACGCAGATATACGCAGAACGCTACTTCAATCAAATAATAACACGCGCTTCATAGCTCTGTGCAACTCCGCGTTGACTCCGTGAAACTCTGTGTAAGAACTGTTAATCTCCCGCAGATGACGCAGATATACGCAGAACGCTACTTTAATCAAATAATAACACGCTCCTCATAACTCTGTGCAACTCCGCGTTGACTCCGTGAAACTCTGTGTAACAACTATTAATCTCCCGCAGATGACGCAGATATACGCAGAACGCTACTTCAATCAAATAATAACACGCGCTTTATAACTCTGTGCAACTCCGCGTTGTCTCCGTGAAACTCTGTGTAAGAACTGTTAGTCTCCCGCAGATGACGCAGATATACGCAGAACGCTACTTCAATCAAATAATAACATGCGCTTTATAACTCTGTGCAACTCCGCGTCGTCTCCGTGAAACTCTGTGTAAGAACTGTTAATCTCCCGCAGATGACACAGATATACGCAGAACGCTACTTCAATCAAATAATAACACGCTCCTCATAACTCTGTGCAACTCTGCGTCGTCTCCGTGAAACTCTGTGTAAGAACTGTTAATCTCCCGCAGATGACGTAGATATACGCAGAACGCTACTTCAATCAAATAATAACACGCTCCTCATAACTCTGTGCAACTCTGCGTCGTCTCCGTGAAACTCTGTGTAAGAACTGTTAATCTCCCACAGATGACGCAGATATACGCAGAACGCTACTTCAATCAAATAATAACATGCTCCTCATAACTCTGTGCAACTCCGCGTCGTCTCCGTGAAACTCTGTGTAACAACTAATCCCTAACCCGCCCGTACCTCTCCAGTATTCATTCGTGGAAGGAAAGGAACGTTCGGGCAAGTCCCCCCTCAACCCTCCCCCATTATTTGACCTATGTCAAAGGAATTTTCTTAAAATTCACTCAACTTTGCCTTATATTTATAAAAACAATCAACAATGAACCAAAATACAATCGTCTTAAAGATGTTTCTGACGGTCTTCACACTGGCACTGCCGTTGGTCATCGCAGCACAGCAACTGGACCCTGTATTACAGGACTTGATCCATAAAGGGCTCAACAAGAATCATCAAATACAATCCAACCGAATTGATGCCGAACAAGCACAGATAGATCAGCAATTGGCAAAATCTGTTTTCTTACCTAAAATCACTTTTAATGGGAGCTTTGTCCGATTGGACGATGACATTACTTTTGATGATGACACCCAAACCTTATTGATCGCCACTCAAAAATTGGTCATTAAAGATGCTTTTGGTTTGCCGTTCAACTCGCCATTTCCCGATAATATCCCACTAGAAGATGTTCCAAACCTTCAAAACAAGAACATTCTAAAATCGTCCGTGGATTTGGATTGGGTGTTGTTTAGCGGATTTGAAGCCAGTAATGCCCTTAAGGCGAGTAAACATAAAGAAAGCTCCTTAAAGTATGTCGGACTTGCAGAAAGAGATAAAGTCGCCCTACAAATCATAGAGGCTTATGATAAATTGGCCCTTGTTCAAGCATCAAAAAAGGTATTGATTACTTCTGAAAAGTATTTAAACGAGCAGATTTTTTATGTTCATAAAGCCATTGAAAATGGTTTGACGACGCCACTCAGCCGAAAGAAATTAGAGCTTGCCCAACAGCAATTGGCAGCCAAACAACTGGAATTTGATCATAATAACATCATGTTGATTGAATTGCTCCATCAACTCACGGGAGAATCCAAAGCCAACTTAAAACTTTTGGAACCAGAATTACAGGCCTTTGCTAATACCGATGCAGCCAGTACAGAAAAACGGAACGAGGTAAAAGCCTTGGAAGAAGCTGAAAAAGCAACCCGTTACCAAGCTAAAATGGCAAAAAGCAATTTTATTCCGAAAGTTGCGGTAAAAGGACATTACGAATTTATTGAGGACGACTTATCGTTATTGGATCCGAAATGGTTTATTGGTGCCGGCATTAAATGGAATGTCTTTGATGGCAACCAATCTCGTTTAAAGAGTAAAAAAGCGAGCTTAGAAAGTGAACGCTATAGAGACCAAATTGAAGATGTAGAAGAAATGATTGCATTGAGTATCACCAAAGCCGAACTGAAGTATCAGTCGGCATTGCAAAACACCAAAATAGTTGAAAAGGAAATTGAATTGGCCAATGATACATATGAAATGGTCGATAAGCAATACCGAAACAATTTAGCATCTATCAATGATGTGCTTGACGCCTTAAACGATGTTGAAAAAGCCAATTTCAAATTACAGGAATCCTATTTTAACGAACGACGTGCTGTTGCTGAAATGCTTCATGCCAAAGGCGTACTCACTTATTAATCCAACACAATATCAAACCATGAAAACATATACACACATTTTTATTAGCTGTCTTGCAATCCTGACTTTAAACGCGTGTAAAAACGACCAGATCACTCCCAACCGAGGGAAAGTGAAATTTGAAACCATTTCAGTAAGTGGTAAAATTGCGGGTCGGATTGACAAGATATACGTCAAAGAAGGAGATCGGGTTAATAAGGGCGATACCCTTGCCCTGGTCAATATCCCTGAAGTTAATGCCAAGTTAATGCAGGCTGAAGGCGCCATTACTGCTGCCCAAGGTCAACTTAATTTAGCTTACAATGGTGCTACCACTGAGCAGCTCAATCAGATTGAGGGACAGTTAAATTCAGGAAAAGCGCAAATGGAGTTTGCTCAGGAATCCTACAACCGATTGCAAAACATGTATCAAGATTCGCTGGTAAGTCAACAACAGTTTGATGAGGTTAAAATGAAACTCCAAATGGCAAAAGCGCAAGTAGCTGCATTAGAAGCCAAACGCGACGAAATAAGAAAAGGGGCACGTTCCGAGCAGCTGGAACAAGCTCAGGGTCAATTGGACAGAGCCTTGGGAGCAAAGGAAGAGGTTTTATCTGCTTCTGAAGAGCAATATGTTATTGCTCCTGCCGACATGTCAATTGAAACCATTAGTTTGGAGGAGGGCGAATTGCTGACTCCAGGTTACGCCTTGTTTAACGGCTACAAAACCGACGGTATGTACTTCCGATTCACCATTCCTGAATCGCGGATTTATGATTATAAAGTAGGAAAGGAATTAACTTTGGTCAATCCTTACACCAAGGATGAAACACCCGCTAAAATCGTCGCCATCAAACAACTGGCGCAATATGCGGATATCACAAGTACATCACCTCTATATGAATTATCAGAATCTATTTATGAACTGAAAGTGGTACCAACTTCAGACACGGGCGATCAACAATTTTATGTCAACGCCACTATTCTTATAAAACAATAACTGATGAAGACTTTTACGAACTTACTAAAAGTAGAATTTAAGCGTATTTTCTCAAATGGTGTCCTGATGGCCATCTTTTTTGCTGCGCCCATAGGCTACGGTATTATTTTCGGTTATGTATATCAGCAGGCTAAAGTCCTCGATTTACCGATTGTTATTGTCGACCAGGACCAAAGTCCTACCACCGACATGATCATTGATGCTTTTGTGGATAACGAAGGTCTATTGGTCAAGGATGTGCGTTTAACCCCAGGCAATTTATTAGAAGAAATGCCACTTGAGCAATATGCTGCTGTCGTAACGCTTCCTGTCGGTTTTGAAGGCGATGTTTTGCAAAAAAGACATCCTGAAATTCGGGTGGACCTCAATATGGCCAACATTCTTAACGCTAATACGGCCAGCAATAATATCAATACGGTCTTGATGACTTTAAATGCGGGTATGGAAATCGACGGACTCAAAAAGCAGGGCATGCACCCTGATCAGGCCAAAGCATCTTATGAGACTTTTAAGATCAACTTCAACAAACTCTATAATTCGGCCGGAAACTACGTCAACTTCATGCTCCCGGGCATCTTGGCAGCCATTATGCAACAAATTATTTTTTTAGCGGTGGCTTTAGCATTTTCGAGGGATTTTGAAGATGGTTATTTTGCCAATCTTGTCGCAAAAAAGAAATCGGCTTTATATTTGATTTTCTTAAAGGCAACGCCATTCTTAATCATGTTGCCATTTATTTGGTTCGTGATTGCTATGTACTTCCCGTATTTTAAGATTACTGCAGATATTTTCAATTTCCCAATGTTGGTATTGACCCTATTGTTGACATTAGCCTCGATGATGATCGGGATGTTGTTTTCCGTAGCCATTCCAAACCAGTTAAAAGCCACCGAATTACTGATGGTTATCTCTACGCCTGCATTTATTTTGAGCGGATTTACCTGGCCAACAGAAGCTATTCCTGGTTGGATTACGGGTGTGGCGCAATTCATTCCAGTGACCCAATTCTTGAGTGGCTTTAGAAGAATTGCTTTTTATGGTGGTGATTTGGCATCCATCGCATCAGAGACCAAAATATTATTGGGGATTACGGTAGTTGCTTTTATTGCGATGCTGTTATTATTGCAATTCAAGGTAAATAAAACGGCTAAGAAGCAAACTGTTGTTGTGGAAGGATAGATTTGTAAGCATTGATTTGGGTAGGAAATAACAACCTTTTTGCATATTTAAAACCTGGCTGGCGCGAGCGTCCCGCTCGTACCAGCAATAATATAGTTCATGCCTCCCTGAAAAAATTAAATTTCCACATCTCAAATCAAGCATACCACAAAATTCTTTACTAAATTCCCAGCCTTTAAATCTTGAAACTCACTGATACCGTCAAAAATGAATAAATATTCCCTAATCATAATATGCCTAGTCATCACGCTAATCAGTTCCTGTGCTCCAAAGCAAGAAAAAACAATCGCCATCGGAGTGATGCTCACACTTCCTGAGGATATTTACGACCAGTCCGTTCAGTTAAACCAAGCGATATTGGAAAAACACTCTGACAATATCACTTTGGACGACCATCACATTCCGCACATCACCTTATTGCAGTGTTATATTAAGGAAAGTGATTTGTCCAAAATTGAACAAGCATTAACTGGACTCTATAAAACCATAGAAAACGACATTCTTTGGGCTGATGAACTGCAATACGCCAAGGATAAGAACGAGAGTTTTGCGTCCATTGGCATTAAAAGAAGTCGGGCGCTAATGGCACTTCACGAACAAACCATCACACTTTTAGAACCTTATATAACTCCTGACGGTTCCCAAGAATCGTATATACAAAATTCAGATGGGACACCCATAGATGATTTTACTTTGGCATACGTACCCAAGTTTGTGAGTGATCATAGTTATGAGCATTACAATCCACACATCAGCTTGGGCGTGGCAAAGGTTCCATTGTTGGATAGTTTGGCACAACATAATTTTAAAGCTACAAAGTTTCAGGCTGCAGCGATTGGGGTTTACCAATTGGGCGCTTTCGGAACGGCTCAAAAACGTATTTGGGAATCGGAGTAAAATGGCAAATAGCCTATAAGCTTTTGAACCATATTTTAACAAAGTGCGAACCACCTCGCCTGCCCGACGGCGAGGAGAGTCTTCTGCTTCTTTTCTGAAGTAGAAGCCACTTCTCCTTTAAAAGTAGGGGAATTAATGAATCACGTTAGAACGAATAAAGTCGTTCCTTTCTACATTGAGCTTGTTTGAAATGTAAATCATGATAAACCAATCTGATTCGTGACATGAACAGTTATTATTTAGTTAACATGAATCTGTGATAATCCGTGCAATTCGTGTCTAAAAAACGCAGACTGCAAGCCTTCTACATTCGTGAAATGAATTGTTCTTATTTAATCCGTTTTCAGAAGACGAATGGATTCGTGAGAATCCGTAAAATTCGTGTCTCAAAACTTTAGGTTTACCTCTCCTAAACCATTATTTTTGCACACTTAATTATCAAGAATCTCAAATAAGAGGTAGCAACCTGCAGTAACGAGCAAGGTGCTAAAGCGATAAGCCAAATACTTTGGAAAAAACGTTATCCTTTCTAAGTATTTGCCGTTACTCTCTTATTTCGATTCTGCAACAACAGACTTATGACCAGTATTAAGCCAAGCTTTAAGGCGTTATTGCCCTTTTTCGTATTTGTCCTCACCTTTCTGGGTGTTGGTATTGTTCAAGAGGATTTCTATGCACTCCCCGCCCCTATTGCCGTAATCGCAGGGATTATTGTAGCCTTTCTTCTGTTTAAACAACCTATAAACACTAAGATCAAAACTTTGCTGGAAGGCTGTGGTGATCCAAAAATTCTCACTATGTGCTTGATTTATTTGCTTGCTGGTGCTTTTGCCGCCGTCACGAATGCCACCGGAAGTGTGGATGCCATTGTGCATTTGGGAATGGACCTGATCAATAACCAATACATTTATGTTGGCATCTTTGTGATTGCCGCTTTTTTATCGGTGTCAACAGGTACCTCCGTTGGATCAATAGTTGCTTTGGCACCTATTGTGGTTGGATTTGCAGATACGGGCAGTTTCTCTCTGGCCATTCTCTGTGGCGCCTTATTGAGTGGTGCTATGTTTGGAGATAACCTTTCCATTATTTCAGATACGACCATTGCGGCAACACAGACTATGGGGGTTAAAATGAGCGATAAGTTTAAAGCCAATATCAAAATAGCCGTCCCGGCAGCACTTATAACTAGTGCCATCCTTGTTTTTGAAGGCTTGCGTTTAGACGCCCATGTTGAAGAAACGGTCGATTATAGCTATTCCGTACTAAAAATAGCACCATATCTTATCGTTATTATATTATCTGTCATCGGACTTGATGTTTTTGTCACCTTGGTGCTGGGTATCATTTCTGCAGGGGTTTTAGGGCTGTTCTATGCCGATTTCTCCCTCATTGAGTTCACGCAACTTATCTATGTGGGTTTTACGGACATGACCGAGATTTTTCTGCTTTCCTTATTGACAGGAGGTTTGGCTGCGTTGGTTGCTTACAATGGTGGGATAGACTATATTTTGACCAAGATAAAAGCCTTGATTAGAAGTAAGAAGACCGCCCAATTCGGCATTGGCGCGCTGGTATCAAGCATCAATGTTGCCATTGCCAATAACACCGTGGCCATCATTATATCAGGATCTATTGCAAGAAACATTAACGACCAGTATCGTTTGGAGAATAAACAAACCGCCTCAATTTTAGATATTTTCGCTTGTATCACACAGGGACTGCTACCTTATGGCGCGCAAGTGTTAATGATCTTAAGTTTTGCACAGGGCCAGATCTCCTATTTTGATTTGATTGCGAACTCTTGGTATCTCGGCTTGCTCTTGGTGTCTACCATCTTATTTATTGGACTCAAACGGGAAGTTAATAGCTAATAATGTGGTAGTTTTTTGTATTGTAAGTACGGGCTTTCTATTGATTGAAAGTCTGTGACATCTGCTAAGCTACAATCGGGTTTGTAGAAAAGATTGTAACTATATTGCCACGTTTCTGTGTGAAAATGAACCCTGTTGGTGCGAGCTTCCGCTCGTATCCTGCCGTTCCAAATCCATCAGGTTTAAGTATCCAATTAATCCAACACAACCACTTCCGTTTCTAAAATCCATTTTCCATCAACCTCAGCACTGCGCGTAACAGTGATTTTATTGCGTCCTGATTTTTTGAAAACGTCAATCAGCTTAAGGTTTTTATGGACGGTAGTGTTGATTACAATAGGTTCGGTGAGCATTTTACCATTGGTGGCATCAAAAACATAGAGGGTCTTAGATGTGGGTTTAATGTCCCAAAAGCCAATTTCATCGGCACCGTCGCTATTCAGATCTTTAAGATTTTCTAACTGCGATTGGTACGCCCCTTCGATGACAATATCTTCCAAGTTTTTGTTATTAAAAACAATGACGCTATGGCATCCATCAGCACATTCTACCGTTCCATCTACAGTTGAAGTCACTTCAGGAGAGATGACCGTGGCATAGTCTGAGAGGCCATCACCATCAAAATCGCCAAACAGTTGTCTTCTATTGCTCAGAATGCGTATGTTTTCACGAGCCTTTGGAAAGATAGGCGCATCAAGATTGTCGGAATGTTCTGCAACACCTTCACGTAAGATTCTGAACACACCGTTTTTCATGGTTACCGTAAGATACGATTCGTAATCTGCCTCAATACCGTCATAACTAACGTGTTTAATGAAGGTTACCAAGTATTTACCCGCCTCTTTTGTGATATCAATCTCGTCGTTTAGAATGTTTTGTCTGTAGTCTGGAAATTGTTCAAACAACAAATTTTTGTCGCGCTGAACTTGGACTCGGCTGAGTTGTTTTCCGTAGTAATTGACCACATCCATATAGTCACGCGCTAAGTAAGCCGACTTTAGTTCTGTATGAGAGTCGTTCCATTGTTCCACAAATTTACGCACCGCTCTTTCGTCTTTAGAATTGACCTCGTTGCATCCAAATAATAGAACGACAAGTAGGCAGGACATAAAATATTTCATAAATCGTATGGGATTTTAGCTTCATTAGGAACGCTAAAGATACAAGATTTTTTATTCACATGACGTGTTATCTGCGGTTCTAAAGTTGAGAATTTGTTCAAAGAAGCTATCGAAATGTCTCATGAGTTTACAACTCTTGATTGGTTTAGTAACAGGCGTATTGGACACTCTCGGCGGCAAAATGCCATCTACCAATTGAACATAAGCCTTTTTAGGAATTATTTAATTCGTTCTGTTCATTTTATCTTTAAAATTTTTCAATTTTATTTCATCTGCATCAATGATGAAAAGGTCTGATTTTTAGAATAGAGCAGTAATTCCACCAACTATTGCATCAAGCGCACCTCCACTAATTAAACCGAACAATGCTTTATCAGTAGCTGAAAAAGAAAGGAGGCCTTCGTCATCATCTCCAAATAATAAGCCCGTTAAAGCCCCTGTTCCAATATTATGACCGTCCGAACGTTTAGTTTTAATTTTTCCTATTTCATTTAAAAGAATTGTCACCATGTCTTCTTTAAAAACAATTTCATAGGCGTTGTGGATACTGACTCTAACTTGCCTTTATTTATTTTTTTACTTTCTAAATTATAAATTCGAACAAAAGTGTTGTTATATACTTCACTTTGGGCAGAAAGGTGATATGATATAAAGAGAGCGATTATAACGATGATATATTTCATGTTTGCATTTATTATAGATTATAAGTCTTTGGGGTCTACGCGTATTTTCATATAGTAAATTGTGCTTTCCAAAATTAAATAATTAAAAAAAGTAATCCTTTAAAATAATCTAAGTCCTTTAAAATTCCGTTTAAGCTCCTTTATTATAGGTGAGACAATTTTGGTACAATCTCCTCGATTATAAAAATTTGTCAAAGTGATCCATTTGTGATGTACTCATAAGAATGTAATTGCCACAAACTAAGTGTGATAGAAAAATATTAAAAAAGGCACGAGCGGAATGCTCGTGCCTTCGGGGACTTATTTAATAGATTATTTATAGAACAAACTAAGATTAAATAGTCATTAGCAAGTTTAATCTTGATAATAACGTTGGTGCAGCTCCTTGATTTTCTTTAGCATTTCGCCTTGTCCCGGTCCTTTTATAACCGCATTTTTCATGATGTCCTTAGCAGGAACAAATTCAATAGGTGCTGGCCCTACCCCCATGTCACTTAACCATGTTCCCAATTGTTCTGCGGAATGCAAAAAATAGAGAGAACCAATCTCTGCCCAACCGTGAGCTCCGGCACACATCGGACAATGTTCTCCTGTGGTATACATAATTGCCTCACGTCGTTCTTCAAGACTTAAATTCTCCATCGCCCATACGGCAAGTTCAATTTCTGGATGCGCCAATACATTTTTTTCGTTGATGCGATTTCTAGCTTCTGCTATAATTTCATTATCGGCATTGACTAGAATAGATCCGAATGGCTGATCGCCTGCATCCAAAGCTTCCTCTGCGAGCATCAGGCATCGTTGTAAAAACTTTAAGTCTGTTGCTGTATATACGGGATCCGAGTTTGTACTGTTTTGAGACATCATAGTTTGTGTTTTATTTGTTAGCTTAATCTGTTGACTGTGAGATTGTCCAAATACAACTGCACTTGTTAATATCAGTCCTAATGTTAATGTGAGTAATTTCATAATTTTTATATTTAATTTATACCTTAAAAATTTATTGGTCGTCGCTTTATAAATACCGAAAGGCCAGTGTTCAATTATAGATGTTTTTCACCTCTAATAGCATTGCATCCAATTGCGATCTATCATAAACCTTTGTTTTCTTTATCAGATAGTCAATAGTTTTTGTGGCCTTGATATCTTCCAGAGGATTGCTGTTCAGGATCAATAAATCGGCTATTTTTCCTTCGGTGACACTTCCGTATTTATCCGTAAGTCCAAAGTATTTAGGTCCATTGACAACCGAAGTTTGAAGCACTTCTAAAGGGGTTAGACCAGCTTTTTGATAAATCTCAAGCTCGTCGTGCAAAGCAAAGCCTGGATAAATATAAGAATTTAAAAAACCTGCATCGGTTCCGGCAATAATCATCATACCAGATGCATTGATTATTGGGATTAAAGTTACCAGATTTTTGTAGTTTTCGTGCCGTGCTTCTATAGCTTCTGCCGATGCCGCTTTCGCTCTATTGACTCGTCCTTGGTACGTTTTTATAATACCTGGTCCAATATATTGCAGCTCTGGGTCATCACTATGATCATCTTCATCCCAATAGGAAATTATTCTATTGCCAATTAAAGTGGGTACAATGGCTGTTCCATTTTCAGCCAATTGCTTATATTTATTTAAAGCCGTTGCTTCATCAAAACTTTGATTCATTAGAGCATTTGCAGTTCTATAATCTATCTCCCCATTTTTATGTTTTTCAATAATCTCCAATTCATTGGCTGCGCCTGCTTTCAACATATATCCCATATGCTCTATGGTGGTCAGACCAGCCTTTGATACGTCATTAATTGGTAATGCAAAAGGGATGTGGCCCGAAGTTTTATAACCTCGCTGGGTTGCTTTTTGAACACTTTTCAGGAACAGTTCAGGCGACAGGGCATTGTCCGTTATTTTCACAAAATCTACCTGAAGCTCATCTAAGGAATCCAAAGCAGAACTCAATTCCTCCTCGTTTTCAATTTCTATATCACCCGGCCAGATTGAGTTTTTACCTTCTATTTTCGGTCCTGAGGTAAAAATGCTTGGTCCTATTAGTTCTCCTTTTTCGATTTGTCGGCGCCATTTCAGGACACTGGGACTAATATCAGCGGCGCAATCTCTTATAGTAGTCACACCATTTGCCAAATAGAGAGGCAACATATTTTTATTTTCGCTGATTAGGGAGTCCGCCCCAAAATGCATGTGCATATCCCATAAACCGGGAATTACATATTTATCCTTAGCAATAACCGTCTTACCTGCCGTCCAATTTATTGATTGATCCATGGCAGCTATTTTCGCAATGGTGTCGGCATTGATCCCTATGCTTTGATTTTCAATAAGAGCTCCTGTGTTAGTATTGACAATATGAACATCCTTTATAAGGATATCAAACTTAAGAGAGTCTCCTTCCTTTTTGCAGGCTGTTAATAGCATACTACTTATTATAATTAAATATAGTATTTTCATTGGTTTTTATATTTTTATTTGGCACCAGCTTTTTCTAAAATAGCAACAATCTCCTTATACCCACTTTTTTTTGCATGCTGAAGCGGACTAATTCCATTCTTGTCTGGAATGTTGACATCACAGCCAGCATTCATCAATAGTTGAACAATATGTGTATGCGTTTTACCACCGTTACCCAAAACAATGGCTTCCATTAGTGCCGTCCAGGTCAAATTATTGATATGGTCTATAGGATAGTCTTCAATTTTCAGTAATTCCTTCACAACTTCGGTATAGCCCCTTTCACAGGCAGGAATCAAGGCTGTACCACCATAGCGATTCAATAACATATGGTCAACCTTACCAGTGGCGAGACAGGCTTTAAGAATTTCTAAATGTCCTCTAGCTCCGGCATGAAGGAATGGACTTTCCAAACGATCATCTTGTGCATTGACATCAGCACCGGCCTTAATTAGCAGTTTGGCTGCATGGACGTGATTCTCATAAGTTGCCACCATTAAAGCAGTGCGTTGATGAGCATCCTTGGCATCAATGGCAACACCTTGTTTTATTAAGTGTCGAAGTTTAGTAGTATCATTATTTTTGGCGGCTTTGATAAGTTCCATTTCCAATGTATTATTAGTTTTTTGTGCACAAACGCTTACGAGACTGAATAATGCGAAATAAAATACAACACTAATAGTTTTCATAGTTGACATATTTCTTAGTTATTTATTATTAGTGCAAATATCATATAGCAATTGTTAAAAAACATTGATATAGGTCAACGTTTTAAAGTTTAAGCTTTGTTCTGCTCAAGGTTGAGGGTGACATTCCTAGATAAGACGCAGCCAGTTTATTAGATACACGTAGCAAAAATTGAGGTTGCATTTTTATAAGTAACCGGACCCGTTCTAATGCTGTATAGCCTTGATAACTATATATTCTGAATTGATTGTTTATAAAGCTGAATTCGAGGATCTTTCTATAAATGCGTTCAAAATCGTGATACTCATCAACCAATTTGTAAAAGTCTTTTCTGGTGATGACCAATAATCGCGAAGGTTCAATGGCTTGTAAATATTCGTTGGTAGGTTGCTGATCTATAAAACTGGGCAAAGCTGTACAAAAGATGTTTTCAAAAGCGAAAAAACGTGACAGCTCTACCCCTTCAGAATTAATGGAAAATATTCTAACAGCACCTTCGACAATAAAATAAAAATGGTTGCTGACCGCATTACAGTCTATTAGAATCTCTTTACGCTTGGCATTTTTCTCAACAAAATGACTTAGAATATGCGCAATTTCTTTATCTGAAAGTGATGATTTTTGGTTGAGGTAATTGCGAAGTGTCGAGAACATAAAAAGGTGCTTGTTTAAAATAATCGTTTAGTGAAGCATAAAGATAGAAAAGTTTATAATTACATGATGCTATCAGGGCTTTCCGATACCATGCATGAAGGTATCATTTCTTTCTAAGGAATTAGGATGAGTAAAGCTTTTCCACTCCCCACTTATGAAGCTTTGATCCTGTCATTTACCCATATAGTCAAAGACTAAGGCTTTGATGCGAATGTTCTTTTAAATCCTATAAACATCCATAAATCTCGCGCTTGGTTTTTAACAAGACTTTAGTACTATCATGCCCGAGTTGTTAATTAACAGAACCTTATAAAGCATAGTTTTCAATCGTTCTTAAAAACTTGTATGTTAGGAAGTCAGAACAAATTATAATAATCAATAAAAATCTATAACGAATGGAATTAAAGTTCGACTACAAAAAAGTCTATGCTCCTTATATTAATGGAGAGTTTTTAGAAACGGACGATCAGAAGGTTATTGACACCATCAACCCCTATAACAACAAAGTTTTAGCTAAGGTACGTTTAGCGAGTCCTGCAAACCTACAAACCGCATTGGAAAGTGCTGAAAAAGCTCAAAAGGATTGGGGCAAAACAACTGCTAAAGAGCGTGAAGCCATCCTTTTAAAAGCTGCTGATATTGCTGAAAGACGACGCACTGAGTTGGCTAAAGCCTTGATTGACGAAGGCGGAAATGTGTTCGGAAAAGCCATGTATGAAGTCGATTATATTATAAGTACTTTTAGAATTGCCGCTGGACAAACACGACAAATCCGTGGAGAAACCATGCCAGCTGAAGAACCAAACCGAATTTCATTTACCTACAGAATGCCCTTAGGTGTCGTGGTAGGTATCGGTCCGTTTAATGCGCCCCTGTTGCTAAACAGTAAAAAACTGGCACCTGCTATTGCGGCCGGAAATAGCTTTATTTTAAAACCTTCCCCTTACACCCCTATTATTGCCTTGCTCTTTGCAGAAATATTCCATGAAGCTGGGTTGCCTAAAGGGGTACTCAGTGTGATTCCTACTGCTGATGAAGACTTGGGAGATACGCTTTTTTCAGATCCACGTACAAAACTGATCACCTTTACCGGATCAGCCAAAGTGGGTAATAAATTGCAAGCCCTTGCTGGTAAATTCCAAAAGCGTTTTGTTCCAGAGCTTGGAGGAAAAAGCCCATTGGTAATTCTTAAAGATGCCGACCTCGATTATGCTGTACGTTCGGCTGCATTTGGTATCTTCTTCAACCAAAGCCAGGTATGTATGGCCAACTCAAGAATTATTGTGGAAGCGCCTATTTATGACGACTTTATTGAAGCGTTTATAGAACACGTCAAAACCATTAAAGTAGGCGATCCTAATGAAAAAGATACTGCAGTAGGACCACTTATTTCTAAAAATGCCATAAAAACGATTGAGAAACATATTGATGACGCAGTAGAAAAAGGAGCGAAATTGCACGTCGGTGGACATGTGGAGAACCAAATGTGGAGCCCATCTGTACTTACCGATGTAACTACAGACATGTTGGTGTCAGACGATGAAACTTTTGCGCCATTAGTATCTGTTTACCGTGCCAAGGATTACGAAGATGCCGTTAAATTATCTAACGACACGTATTACGGATTATCGTCTGGAATTATAACCAACGATTTGCAGAAGGCATTTGATTTTTCGCTAAGAATTGAAGCTGGTTCCGTACATATTAACGATAACTCTTTTGATGACGACCCTAATGCGCCATTTGGAGGTTTTAAAGGTAGTGGTCATGGGAAAGAAAATGGGCAATACTCCATTGAGGATATGACCCAACTAAAATGGGTAACCGTGCAATTGGGCGAGCGTCCATTACCGTTCTAAGAACTTGAGAATCTGATTAAATATTGTAAAAGCAAACCCTCTTTATGAGGGTTTTGTTTTTTAGGGAGTCGAACAATTTTAGTTTAATCAGCTTTAAAACTTTGAAAATATGCTATTGCATACTCATTTTGTAGGGTCCTTAAGTGAGGCGTATTGCATAATGGGTGTTCTTGACACATCTTTCCTGTCATCACTTCCTCCAAATCGCGGACATTAAACGTTATTTTAAAATCAAAAACCTATGGGGCTATCCAGCAAGGTATGCATAAGGAATTGTTTTTTCTATCGAGGTAAGCCTCGGGATATTAAACCGCACTGGTGGGAATAAAAGCAATTTTTTTAAGCTTTGCCATTTCATTTTAAAAGCCTAAGTGTTCTTTATAGTGGTTTTATATCGCTCAATTCCATTTTCGTTTCATCATATTTAAGCCGAGAAGTACACACGTCAATCCATTCAATTTATATATGAGCTGTTTTATTAAAGTCATCCTAATAAATGGTTGGGGATCAACTATTTTAAATTGTTCGGTACCGTTTCTGGAGATTTTATAGGAAAGTGGCATTTCTTCATCTGCTGGAATATAGAAGTTTCCATTTTTAAAATCGACCTATATTGAGGTGGTATGTTCAAATAATCATCTCAGTTCGGCATGTTATTATCAATACCGTTGCAATTGATTAATAAGGTTTATCATATTCTTCAAATCTAAATGCTTTTATAGCATCTAAATCATATTTATGCACTTTTAAAATAACACGCTTGCCAGTAAGACACCCACACCCCAAACAGTCCTGTGCTGTTCCTTTAGCATCAATCTTCAGATGGGAGATGACAATATTTTCTGACGCAAAAAAGTTGGTTATTATGGCAGCTAATTCACTGTTATCTTCTACAGCCTCCCACGGGTCACTACAATAGGTCTGATGGTATATAACAGTAACAGCGTTTGATGCATTATCATCCGTTGAGCAACCTAAAGCGGTTAAGCCAATGAATAAAATGAATAGGAGGTTTTTCATGACAATGTGTTCTCTGTAAGGATAAGCGAAGTGCGGGTTTCCGAAGATGTTATTTTGATTTTATCCAAAATTTTAATGCTTAACACCATGTTCAATTCAGAAATAAATCTCGCATTGCGCTTATATGATGTTGCTCACAATTATTAGTCTACTTATTGAATCTGTATTACTTTATCAATCCAGTCCGCTGAGTTGTTCAATTTTATATCTGGTGGTATTCCGATGTACTCATACTGGCTGTATTCGTTCTTATCTTTCTTAGTTGATAAAACTACCTTATATTTTGAACAATTTGTATTTGTAGAAAAAGATCGATTTCCGTACCCGTATGCGAGCATTCCACTTGAGTTTTCCCCTACTAAAATAGTTCTTTTATCCTTTTTTAATGCTAACGTAGTTAATTCAGCAGCGCTTGCCGTTTTAAAATTAATCAAAACATAAATTCTTTTTATAGCTTTATTCTTTTTTAATGATTTGATTAATGGTTTTGCTTGATTTTCTGCACCGCCACCATTATTCCGTAGATCTATTATAAGGTTTTCTTTAGTTAGTTTGTTTAAAGTATTTCCGTAAAACTCATTGGCTTCTTCAATCAGGGTATTGGTTCTACTTAAGGTCTTGATGCCGACATAATCAAACTCCGGATTTATTGATCGATATGTGAAGTTATCTTGATGATTTTTGTTGAAAAAGTATTTGTTTTCTTTATTCCAAAAGGTAGAGTGAATTCTGCCGTCTAAGATTTCAATATTCTTTTGATAAAGCAATAGTCCATTTTGGAAATATTCGAAAATCTCAAATAATTCCTTAGTTGTTTTTTTGATTTTCATTCTTATTTTACCTTCTGTCCATTCCTGTGAATCGGATTTTAAGGTGATTCCGAACCAAATACTGTCATTTTCTTTTTGTATTAAAATTTTATCGCTTCCAGCATAATAAATACCTGAAACTTTATCCTTACTTTTTAGGGTAGTATCGATTGCTTTTGGATAGGTAGGGACATTTAAAGATATTTTATCGGGGACGACATAAACTTGATTATGTCTGTCGTTGACAAATGAAATGAATTTTTGCAAATAGCCCACACAAAAAAAGTCACTCAAATCGTCATTTTCTATTTCTCTTTTTATGTCTTCTTTCCATGTTTCTAAATCAGATTCTTTACCTCTCTTCTTAATTTGTGTTTTATAACTTTTGGAGTTTTCAATCAGTTTGGACATATCATCAAGTTCACTGATGCAGTCACAATTTTTTTCTTGGCTAAAAATTAAATTTACTGTAAGAAGTAATAATAAAGTCAAACTCGTTCTAATCATATTAATTTTTTAAGGATTTTTTCTTAGTTGTGGGCAGTTTTACATATAGCAGCACCAATAATGCTCATATCTCCCGCAATTTGCCAATTGGAGTAGCTTTGATTATATAATTGTATCATTATAAATTTTCACCCTTCAATCTACCAACTTTCCCAAACCTTTCCAATAAGCAGATCTACTATTTATTGGATTGCGGTGACTGATAGTATTGGTAAGTACGCGCACAATATGCGCTCCAGTAAGTCAATCTGAATTTCTTTTTATAATTTTCACGATACGGTTAATGATTATTTCCGATAAATTCCACTCATAGCCATTAAAATCGGTTGTATTAATAAATTGTACCACCACGGTGTCGATATCCTGATGGTATTCTGCGAGACTCTGATAACCAGGAACGAGACCGCCGTGGTTATACTCGTAGGGATAAAGCTCCTGCTCCCCTTCTTCAAATACTGAACCATCGTTTAAGGCACGCAAGAATACACCAACATCTTCCGCTGTTGCCAACATGCCATTTTCATGAGTTTTATAATCTTCTGTATCACCAACATAGTAACCGCTCATAACATCGTCTAAGTTGACCTCTGAAAGTGAAAAATAAGTATGGTTAAGATCAAGTGGTATCAAAATTTTCTCCTTGATATAATCATGATGGCTATAGCCTAACACTTGATCAATGATCTTGCGAAGCAATAGATAATTCGTGTTTGAATATCCATAGCCCTTATCCGGTTTGAAACTGGCAGGTAAATCTAGGGCAAAGTCAAGGGCATGCTTTGCATTTTTTTGTTCATCTTCCCAAAAAGCGGGACTATCTGTATAGTTTGGAATACCACTTCTGTGCTGCACCATCATTTTTAAGGTGATATTTTCGGCATTTTCTATTCTGTTTATAAGTTCTGGAAAGTAATCTGCGAGTGTATCATCTAACGACAAACGATGTGCTTTGGCTAATTTAGTAATGGCAACTGCAGTATAGAGTTTGCTAATACTTGCAATTTTGAATAACGATTTCGGGTCGGCAGGTATTTTGTTTTTACGATCTTTCCAACCACCGGAATAAAGCGCTGCCGGCTTATCGGGTGCATCCACATAAACAATCATGCCTTCAAACCCATAATTTAAAGCTTCATCTACTTGCTCTTGTACCGTGTCTGGCAATGGTAAGATCCAAGCTTTTACTAAAATCCACGGTACAAACCATAAAGACCCAATGCTTGCAATTATAAAAATTATTCTTAGTATTTGTTTGATATTTTTTGACATCTGATATCTGGATGAGGTGTGTTCTGAAAAGTCTATTAGGTCCAAACTGCTTGTCAGTTCTGTATTTCAGACAGCCCTTTTTTTTTACTGTTTTTCCAGGTTTTAAGCAACTTCCATTAATTTTCAATGAATTTTACGATTTACAATATTTATAAATTCGCATCGTACTTTGTTGATTTTTGATCTAAAAATCCAAAAAAGAATTGATTTAGTACTGGTTTTTGATGTTTATCAACTGTTTACTATCGCATTTAGGTATATAAGCTGTGGTTTTTTTGGCAAGAACCTCTCTAAATAAAAGTTGGCCTTATAATATCTTATAGTATCTATACATAAGGTCAGTTTAAGTCAGAGCTTATTTACGTGTTTGTTGCCAAGTAGCTTTCTTGTCCAATATTTTATTCAGTTCAGTTTCTTTCTGAGTTCCAATTAGAAACTTTTTTCCATTCAGAAGCTCTATCGCCAACCCTTTATTTCCTTTCGTGTTATATACGGTTCCATATTTTGTTCCAAGTCGTATACCCCAACCTCCAACAAATCCATAATTCACGATTTCAGCATTTTTTATGTCTTTCCAATTTACTCGTTTTTTAAGAAAAGGGATGAAAGTCATTCGGATTTCGTTCTGATCAATTTCTGTTTTAAGTCGCATAAACCAAAACACTGCTATTAAACCAAAAATAAGCAAGCAAAAAACTATAAATATGAAGTCAGACATTGGGTCGTTTCCAAAACCATCTCCCACGATTAATTGATTATAAATACCAATAATCGGTAAAATACCGATGCCAATTAAAATCAGCCATAACCACCATTGTGTGAATTTTTGTTCTTCTTTAAATACCATTTCCATTAATTGTTCGGGTTTTTGTTGCGGTTATACACTATGTGGATCGGTGTTAGAACGCCATTAGGATATAAATTTACAATTTTATTGGAGTTTGTGAAATGCTTAGGGCTATGAATAGTGGGTTTTTATAAGTTTGTTTTATTGGAGAAATATAAGATTCTTTCTGAAGTGAGCGATTGTTTTTCTCGAGCGACGCAGTTGGAATATCTAACCTGACTGTTACTAACGTATCTGAGCCTAACACTAAAATTAGGTGGTAAAATATAGACGAAACCGCAAAGATGCTCTTAAGTAGAAGATAACCAGCAATTATTTTTACAAAGCGTAAAGCTCTTTTATTTCGGATATTAATTTATCAGGTTGATCAGTACTTATAATGTATTTTTTATTTTCGGTCAGTATTTTGACCATATTTTTTCTGTCCTTTACCAAACTGTATGAATTATCCATCGTACTTCCTACGAATCCAAAAACTCCTTTGCTTCCATAAGTCATTGTCAAGTTTGAATAGTTCAGTTTAGCAATTCCATTGATCTCATTTTTTGGAATTTTTATTTGACCAAAGTTCTTTTTTAATATTAAATAATCGTTATCAACAATGATTCTATCCAATGAGTTTGCATAAAAATAAATAGCAGTTCCAACAATCAGAATTGTCAATAAAAGACCACCAATTACTCCGTAATTACTGTCAGTTATAAAAAGAGATATAGGAATTAAAGCTAACAAAATCAAAGTGCCAATCGTAGCGATTTTGACAAACGCCGAACTTTTGCTTAAATAGATATTCATAATCGTATGGTTTTTGTTTCAAATGCTCTACAACGTTTAGTACAGAGAAGGTCTCTAAATAAGTTATGATCTTTCGGATTATCCAAAAGCCAAATCTTTTGCATTTTGTTCTATATTATTTCTGAAAGGCCAAATAAAAAGATATAAGGAACCCGCAAATACGCCTACAACATTGAGTTTAGTGCTTTCTTGCGCTGTTTTTTTTAAACATTGTTCTATGCTGTTCTACTTTCATTTTTGAATATTAGGTATGAATAAATTATTGGTATTATGATTATTATTCCTGTGATTGTTAAAAATATAGTAAAATTCATTCCCTTCGCTAAAATTAGACTTGATATTACCACAATTATTCCTCCTGCAAACCATAGTTTTCCACCTAATTGGTGAGTTTTTTTCCAAACTGTTTCATTTTCCAGAGTCCAAGGCGTTCTAATACCGATAAAATAATTTGCTTTAATTGTTTTAAAATAATTTCCAAAGATGATGTATAAAACCCCAACTAGCAATACGATGTAATTCGGATTAGCATATGTTTCATTTTTGGCTGTGTAAAGAATAAATAATGCTAAAATTGACATAAAAGTGGTTAGTATGAACTTTATAGTTTGAAGTTTATTTCCCATGTTATTCAATTTGTTTTTTGGGTCGATTTTTGGAACCACTAGAAAAATAATGTATACAAGTAGAGGTAATAAAATCGGAATGATAATTAATTCAATCTTTTCTCCATATCTATCTACTTCTCCTTTAATATTCCAATGCATAGGAACCTTTTCAGGTAATTGATTCCAGATATATGCCAAATATAAAAATGGTAATAGTACAATTCCAATTAGTGGTAATTCCTTTTTTAGTGTCATTGGTTTATTTTTTTAAGGTGAGTATCCAGTTTATTAAATCTTCTAATATGCTTGTGTTTAATGAATATTCTACAAATTGTCCTTTTTTCTCGCTAGTTATTAAATCTGCTCTTTTCAAAATATCAAGATGATGTGAAATACTTGGTTTGGAAATATTGAATTGTTCTGCAATTTCTCCAGCATTCATATCTTTCTTTTTTAATAACTCGACAATTTTTCGACGAGTTTCGTCATTAAGAGCTTTAAAAAGGGAATTCATTTAATTTAGTTATTTAGACAAATATCTAAATACTCTTTTAAATGACCAAATTTTTTTTCATATTGACATTCAACGCAGGTTCGCATAGGAGCTTCACCCGTTTAATATTAAACCTCCTTATTGGCGTTTGGAATAGTTCTTTAGAAAGTATTAGTAGTGTGTTTTTATAAGATTGTTTTATTGGAGAAAACATAAAGTTCCCTTCTAAAGTGAGCCATTTTTAATTGTCGAGGGACGCAATCCTTTCCATAGGAAAATCATGTCAAGGTTGATTTTTAAAGATAGGTATCATCTGGTGTGTGGAGCATGCTTATTATGTATCCGCCAAAGATTGAGCTTAAGCATACCATTCAATCTGTAAGGAGGCCTTGTCTTGCTATTAAACACATTTATAAATCTTAGTTCCTCTAGTGGTAATATAAGCACAAGGATAGTTACGATCCGTGCCCATGAGTGCCGCCCTACGCAAGACTCAAACGCCATTATTACCAATTGATCTTGGTTAAACACTCTTTCAAATCACGTAAAATTAAAATTGTCATTATCTTAATGTGCCTGGAAGAAAGAATTATTGGTAGTCAACAAGGTTATCAAGAAAGGACGGATCAACATTAACCACAAGGTTTTTGTATATAATTAGTGGCGTGTTTTAAGCACCTAATTTGGCAAATAAAAACCGAATAGAAAATCCGCGAGGATTTTTGTAAGTAAGCCAAAACCAGCCATTAATTATATACGGCAATAGTATTTTTGTTTATTATATTGATTAATTTTTCAATGTCAGATTCTATTATATGACTTAAATCAATCTCAATTTTATTTCCATACGTTTCTGTTATTATCAATTTTTTGTCATTCAATTCAGTTGATTTTATCTCTTTAAATTTTATGTTTTTCCCAAAGAACGATTTTATTCTGATTAAGATTCCTCTTTTATTCCATTGAACATAATTCTGATACCAGAACATTTGCGTACTAAATCCGAAAACTAATAGATATCCGATTGCGTTCAAATATTTATTCATTTTTGGGTTTGTAAATTCAATAAAATCAAAGGCTCCATTAATTATTAGAAATAACCCAATTAAAATTAGAGGTAATAAAATCAAACGACCTTTTTTATTTAAATTTCCAAAGTGTATTCGTTTCATTTTTATTTTTTTCGTGTGCTTGGGTATTATTGCCAACCGTATGGTATAAGCGGAGTAGCGGGATTTAAGCATTGACTTTTCGGTTTATAATGAACTTCAAATTTATAAAACCACTATTGGATAAACACTAACTCCGCTATTGCGTTTATACTCGTGTTGTGTGTAGTGCTTTTACGATTTATGTCAAGTTCATATTTTGATTTAGCAGTTCCACGTTGAAATTAATCTTGGCATTTAATGCTTTAAAAACCTTTAATATTGTATCAAATCGGGCGTCAGTCAAATTGTTTTCGATTTTCGAAATCTGTGCTTTTTGAACACCTACCAATTCTCCAAGTTGTGCTTGAGTCAAATTCCTTTCCTTTCTTGCTTGTTTGATTGCGTGTCCGATTAGGTCAAGTCGGAGTTCGTTCTCAAACGCATCTCTTTTTGGCGTACCTTCTTTTCCGATGTACTTGTCGGTCACTTCGTCCAAGCTATAAGTTTTCATTCCGTTATTTTTCATAATTTTATTTTTTAGCTTCAAAATATTGTTTCATTATCCGTTCGGTCTTCTCAATTTCCTTTTTCGGTGTCTTTTACAGTTTTCTTTTCAATTCCGTGGGTCGATATAACAACTGTTTGGGTTTTGTCTGTTTTGTCCCAAAATGCGAAAAGTCGATATTTGGTTTTATTGTGAAGAGTTCGGAATTCCCAAACGTTATCGTTCAGTTTCTTGAAAAGTTCATTATCATTAACAATCTGTGCTTTTCGCAGATTATAAATGATTTTATCACGAGCTTTTTCGTTCAGTGCGTCTAAAAACTCATTTACTTCTTCAAGTAACTCAACCTTAAATTTCTTGTTCATCCAATCCAATCTTTATACAAAGATAAATGTTTCCTAATTAGGAAACCAATTTAATTTGAAGCTGAATTTTTTGTGCATTACACAACTTATAAATAACAGCACCAATAGTGCTCACATCTGCCCCCAATGTGCCAATTGGACCAGCTATAATTAAATAATTGTATCATTATAAATTTGCAATCTCCAATCTACCACCTTTCCCTAAACTTTCCTATAAATAGAACTACGTATATTTAATCTATTCTATGGGCAATAGTGTCCGATAGTATTTGTGAGCACGAGCGGGACGCTCACGCCAGCAGGCAGAGTAATAGCAATAAATTATACACGGCTTACCAATAGTTTTTGTTTAGAAATATAAGTAAATTCGTTTTATTTTAAAAAACACATTGCAAAAACGTTATATATTGTAAAAATGTTATATATTGCAAAAATGTTATATATTTACAGTAACAAAAAATGAATGATTTATGAAGTATGGATAGTAAATCTTTGATAAAGATGCTAAAAAAAGATGGTTGGGAATTGAATAGAACAAGAGGTTCTCACCACGTTTTTACCCATCTAACAAAAGATGGAATAGTAGTTGTTCCTCACCCTAAAAAGGATATTCCGAAAGGAACAATAAGTTCAATTTTAAGACAAGCAGGGCTGAAGTAAAGTAAGCTCTACTTGTATCAAAGAATTTAAAATATTCATAATTTCAGGTTTTCTAAAAGAAAATCAAAATGTGTGCTCTTATGCACACAAACCGTACACAAACACGTTGACAGTAATTAAAAAAGAAGAAATGGGAATCAAGGTCAAAGTAGAAAGAACTACTGATGGGATTTATTGGGGTACAACTCAAAATATTCCAGGTGTAGTAACTGCTGATGGTAAAGATTTAATCACATTGAAAGAAAATTTACAAGAGGCATTAGAATTATATCTTGAAACAGCTCAAGATATTGATGATAAAAAAATCTTGAAATTGATGTCAGAAGGTATCAATTTAGAATATCAACTTGAATTGTCAGAGTTATTCAATAAACTTAAAGTTATTAATAAATCTGCATTTGCTAACAGAATTGGAATCAGTCCAAGTTTGCTAAGACAATATTCTACAAAAAAGGATATTTATATTTCAGAAGAAAGAGCAAAAAAGATTGAAAAAGAATTACATATATTAGGTCAAGAACTACAATCAATTAGGTTGTAAACTTTATATATCATTCATTTTTGTAAAGGTTATCTTAAATAGGTAACCTTTTTTTTATGTTCGTTGCTCAAATGCACAACGGTCAGGGCATCGAGTAGGCAAAGGGAGTTTCACCCTAAGCCTCTCACAGAACCGTGCTTGAAAGTCTCCCCTCACACGGCTCTTGTTGTACAAATCTAAGCAATACAATTTATTTGATTGAAGTTCCAATGATAAAACAGTGTTGGATATTGTTTCCTAACCTCTGCTAACCATTGGTACCCTTTCGAAATACTGGTTTTATATCGCTTATACCTTTTCCTTGCCCACCAAACCAATCTTTTACTGAGTAACCGAAAGACTTTTGTAAGTTCATACATCTTAAATTTACCATAGTACCGCACCCATCCCCTGATTATTGGATTAAGATATTGGGCTACTCCTACGATGCTTTTAAAAGTAAGTTTGTTTACGCCGAGCTCTTCTAGCTTGTCAGCGATTCGTTTTCTTGAACCAATACTTATGGCACAATCATACCCTAAAAACAGCTTCCTCTTTTTCTTAGAGAAGGCAGTCCTGGGCTGAAAAGAATATCCCAGGAAATCAAATTTGATTGTTGGGTATTTTTCTTTTCTTCTGTAGTCTCGGCAATAGACAATTTTTGTCTTTTGTGGATGTAATTCCAATCCTACCGAAGCCATTCTTTGATGCACTAGATTAAGTACTTTTTCTGCGTGGGCTTTTGTATTACAGTGTAGTATCACGTCATCGGCATAACGTGTGAAGACTACATTTTTATCTGTCCGTTCCAACCATTTGTCAAAAGCATAATGTAGAAAGAGGTTTGCCAGTAAAGGGCTGATCACTCCGCCCTGTGGCGTTCCTTTTCCTTGCTTTTGGATTCGTTTTCCAGATATTGTAATAACGGGTGCTTCCAGCCATCGTTTGATATAGAGTTTTACCCAGTTTTCGGGCACGTGTTTCTCTACGGCAAGCATCAGTTTGTTATGGTCAATATTATCGAAGAAACCTTTGATGTCCAAGTCAATGACCCAGTTTTGTTTCCAACAGTTTTCTCTTACCTTTGATAATGCCTGATGGGCATTTCTCTTTGGTCGATAGCCGAAAGAATTGGGACTGAATACTGCCTCTAATCTTGGTTCAACAAACATTTTGACCACCATTTGGCCAACTCTGTCGCTAATGGTAGGTATGCCTAATTTACGGATAGAACCGTCTTTCTTGGATATCTCTACTTCTTTGACAGGTGGTGGAAAATAACTCCCTGATGCCATACGATTCCAAAGTTTGTAAAGGTGTCTTCTGCGATCGGCATCAAATTCTTGCATATCTATCGCATCCACTCCAGCACTCCCTTTGTTGGAACGCACTTTTTGATAGGCCTCCCAAACCATTTGGCGGCTTATCGGTATTGATTTTGTTTCATTCCATAAATTCATCCTCACTTTTGTAAGTTGATTTGTAAAATGCAACTGTACAACTTAACCCCTTTGCTCCATTTCCATTACAGAAACTTCATCACTACTACGGGTTAATCTGTCTCTGCATACAACTTCGGTATTCTGCCTCTAAGTTGTTCTTATTGTGCATTTCCCTTGCCATTTGTATGCAGTTTCCCAAGTTCCGTAAATAAGCCTGAATAAAGTTCTTGCCATCTGAATGACGCCAGCCTTACAGAAAATAAATAGGTTTCCTCTGTAATTAATGTTATTGCTAACATTACTTTTCACTCCGTATCATACTTCGTAGCTTTTGACTGGGGATAGCAACTTCTCGACACCTCTTCGATGGTTCACTTTCGTTCAACTCCTTTATTCGTACCTGCTAATCTCTTTGGACTAGATTCTCCTAAACGCTCAGCACCACAACTGTTAATTGCAGCACCTTTAGGTGGTTTAGAGCCATCGCCTATACAACGACTCTGATGGACCTACCATCATCTTATTTACAGCATTCAACCTTTTATTGCCGTGGTTGATTCTTGGCACACTA
>NZ_JACGLT010000024.1:33313-48071 GCF_014062315.1 Gelidibacter maritimus | reverse complement strand
CGGCGTACCTGCTGATGTTACGGTAGAATGTGATGCCATTCCAACGGCACCTACAGTAACCGCTACAGATAATTGCGATACGACACTTACGGTCAGCTATTCTGAAACCAGCAATACTGTTGTGGACGGTATGGGGGCTATTGTACGTGAATGGACTGTAACCGACAACGGCGGGAATACAACTACTGATACGCAGACTATTACGGTTATCGATTCAACGGATCCAATTCTTGGCGGCGTACCTGCTGATGTTACGGTGCAATGTGATGCCATTCCAACGGTACCTACAGTAACCGCTACAGATAATTGCGATACGACACTTACGGTCAGCTATTCTGAAATCAGCAATACTGTTGTGAACGGTGTCGGAACTATTGTCCGTGAATGGACAGTAACGGATAATGGCGGGAACACAACTACAGAGACACAAACCATATCGGTTGAGGATACCATACCCCCAACCTTCACCTCATGTCCTACAAATTTTAATCTAAGCAATGATCTTAATACCTGTGGTGCCGTTGTTAATTTTACAATACCCACAGCTACCGATAATTGCGGGACGGCTGTTGTTACCCAAACCGACATGTCAGGTTTAACAAGTGGGAGTGTTTTCCCTGTTGGAACAACCATTATAGAGTATACGGCTACTGATGCCAATGGCTTGACCAGTGTTTGTTCATTTACCGTGACAGTTTCTGATGACGAATTGCCTACAATTGTATGCCCTGTTGACATAACTGTCAGTGCAGATACAAATTGTCAAGTCGCAACTTTAGTTTTAGATGAACCTACAACTGATGATAATTGTACAGTGGCTTCTGTGTCCAACAATTTGGCAGGACAGCTACCACTTCCAGTAGGACAACATACCGTAACTTGGACCGTTACTGACACCGCAGGCTTAACAGCCACTTGTGAACAAGTCATTACTGTTGTGGACGACACACCACCTGTAATCACATGTCCTACGCCTTTGGCATCTTACGATACTGATCAAGACCAGTGTCATTCAACTTTATCGTTTACAGCTACTGCAACAGATAATTGTACGGGATCTCCAACCATTAGTTATGAAATAGGTGGTACTGCAATTAGCTTTCCATATAACTTTCCTGTGGGACCAACAACAGTAGACGTGGTTGCTGAAGACGGCGATGGGTTGGTATCAACCTGTTCGTTTGTTGTAAATGTAGAAGATAACCAAGCGCCAATTGCCCTTTGTCAACCTCTTACGGTGACTTTAAATTCTTCAGGAAATGCGACTATTACACCAGAATCACTAAATAATGGTTCTTCTGACGCCTGTGGAGGCACATTAACCTATGCAGCAAGTCAAACTTCTTTTACTTGTGCAGATATTGGTACAAACAACGTCACCTTAACTGTTACAGATGCAAGCGGTAATTCTTCAACTTGTAATACAACCGTAACTGTTAATGATTACATTCAAAATGCAACAGCCACAATTACCTCAAGTGTTGCTTCTCCAATTTGTAGTGGAACTTCAGTTACTTTTGAGGCAACAACAAGCCATTTAGGCTTAATCACAATGCCAAATTACCAATGGTATCAAAACGGGAGCGCAGTTGGTACAAATAGCAACACCTATACTACCACCGGACTAAATAACGGCGATGATGTTTATGTAGAAATCACAGCCGGACCTTGTAATACACTTATCACTAGTAATAGTATTACGATGACTGTTAGTCCTTTGCTTCCGGTATCGTTTAATTTAAATGCTTCAAAAACCACTATTTGTAATGGTGAGAATACGAACTTCTTCATCACCAATCAACAAAACTTTGGTGCTAACCCTACCTATCTTTGGAGAATAAATGGTATCTCTACAGGAGTTACAACCGATACGTTTTCGAGCAACAGTTTAACCAATAATCAAGTTGTTTCTGTTGATGTCAATTCTAATGCCGGTTGTGCCACGCCTATACCTCAAACACAAAGTGTGACAATAACAGTATCACCTAACGCAACGATAAGTAACCCTGGAAATAGAAATCAAACACGATGTATAAATACGGCGATTGCACAAATTAATTTCACGTTGACAAATGCTACAGGGGCTACAGTTACAGGACTACCCGCAGGTGTTACTGGAAATTATTCAGGTGGGGTATTTCGGTTGAATGGTACTCCAACACAATCTGGGATATTCAATTATACGGTTACACCAACAGGTTGTGGTTCAGCCTATAGGACTGGAACAATAACGGTTAATCCAAATGCAACTTTGGCATTAATCTCTCCTGACGCGTATGAGGGTTTATGTAATAATGGAGCTCCAATGACACCTATTCAATTTCAATTAAACCCTGGAGGACCAGCTCCTACCCTCACTCGAATTGGCACACCTGTACTTCCATCTGGAATTAATGGAAGTTATAATGCTGCAACTGGGGTATATACTCTACAAGGGTCAACTACTACAGTAGGTACTTTTCAATATAGAATAACGACAAATGGATGTGGTCCGGCTATATCTATTGATGGAGTGGTAAAAGTCTTTAACGGATCTCCGACTCGACCTTCCCAAATGAATAATGAGTTTAACATAGCGAATGTTTGTGATACTCCCCAAACCATTAACCTAAATGTTCCTTTAGACCCTAATGTGGAATCATATACCTGGACTTTTTACGACCTAAATGGAAACGTTAGAAACAATAATGGCTTTGAAATTGTATCTGACCCAAGCTCTAATAGCATTGACGTTTTAGTTACTGCTCCCCAACAATGGATTTTATTCCTTCCTATTCCGTACACAGTAGAAATAAGAGCCAATAATCCTTGCGGAAGTTCAAGTGTTTTAACAGGTTATATTGAAATTCTTAACTTAGGTAGTGCTGATATTGAAGTTTACACCCCAGATGATGATGATGGTGACACTGACATCATTTATGTTTGCGAAGGAACATTAACCGTTCCTATGGCTGGTTATGTTGGTGGCCTAGATTACGAAGATTGGGAATGGGATGACAATGGAGGTGTTAACGGTACTTCTGGCACATTTTCAACCACGACAATCACAACTACAGAAACAGTTTGCGTTCGTCGATGGTGGTGGGGAGGTTGCCGAGAATATGGCACTGTCACAACTTCAATAACTACAGAAACTGTGGATAGCGAATATACGCTTCCTTCAAACGCCCAAGCAGGAGATATTATTACTATTTCATTAATAGGTGATGGTGGTACATTATGCAGTTTGGCTGTAGACAATCTTGAAATCCATATTTTAGAATCACCAACAGCAACAATTACTAATCCTGATGTAGTTTGTGAAGGCGAAGATATTGTAGTTAGCGGTACTCCAAACACGACAGTCACATATACAACAAATGGCACTAATTCATTAACTTTTAATATCGATGAAAGTGGAACTTCTACTTTTACAGGCCTTGGAGTCGGAACTTATACTCTAACTTCCATAGCATATACTGATATTACTTTTCATACAAGTAGTCTTGGGTGCTCAGATACAATAACCGGAGAATCAGTTACAATAAACGAAACGCCAACTGTAGATGCCGGTCCTGGAGCAACAATTTGCCAAGGTGATACTTTAAACCTAAGCACTGTAGGTGCATCATTAGGAGGTAGTAACCCTTCTGGTTCATGGACATCATCTGGTAGTGCTGGAACGATTTCTGGAAATATTTATACACCAAGTATTTCTGATGCTAATAACGGCTCAGTGACTTTAACTTACACCAACACCCCAAGTGATGGCGTTTGTCCACCTGTGAGTGATGCAATGGTGGTTACGATCAATCAAATACCAACTGTGGCTACTGGCGTGGTCAATCAAACTATATGTAATGATACACCATTTGTTTTAAACGGTAGCAGTTCGACAGGCGTGACTTGGACAGCCTCGCCAGTTAATAGTGGTAATTTTAGTAATATTCTTGATCCGCAAGCAACGTTTATTCCTAACAGTGGTTTTTCAGGTAATGTTACTCTTACCATAACTACTGATGATCCTGCAGGGCCTTGCGGACCAAGTACAGATAGCGTAACACTCACGGTAAATTCTGCCTCAATTGCCAATGCAGGTGCTGATCTTACCGTTTGTAATGCCGGACCTATTGCACTTAATGGTAGTTTTAGCGGTACAGCAACTTCGGCAACGTGGAGCTCAAGTACTGGTGGTACATTCACACCTAATGCAAATACCATGAATGCCACATACAGTCCGAGTGCAGCAGATATTGCGGCCGGAAGTGTTACTTTGACATTGACCTCAAGTAATCCTGCAGGTGTTTGTAATTCTGGTGTAGATACAGTATTGTTTACTTTTAATGAATCTGCAACAGCTGATGCTGGAACCAATCAAACTATTTGTTCTACGCAAACACTCGACTTGTCAGGGGCTAACTTTGGTGGCAGTGCTACGTCAGCCACGTGGAGTTCAAGTGGTACTCCCGGAACTATATCCGGAACTACTTACACCCCAAGTGCAGCAGACATTGCAAACGGTAGTGTAACTCTTACCTATACCACTAATGATCCACCAGGAGTATGTCCACCTGCGGCAGATTCTATAATAGTGACCATTATTCCATTCGTCAATGCAGCGGCGAGCAACACCACTGCTATTACAAGTTGTAGTGATACAACCCTTCAGTTGACGGCTAACGGTACTAATGGTATCTGGTCTGCAACAGCAGTTACGTCAGGCAGTGTGTTTAGCTTTTCTAATACAACTGATCCTAATGCAACTTTTACTGGTGAAAGTGGTGCTGAATATACATTAACCTGGACCTTGACAAACCCTGCTCCTTGTGCCGTAGATGCAGATACTTTTACTGTGTCGCTCATGGATTGTGAAGATAATTTGACCTTTAACGGAATTGACAATAGTGTGAATTTCAATGATGCTTATAATCTGTCTGGTAATTTTAGTATCGAGACTTGGATAAAACCCAATGCTATAAATGGCAATATTCAAACTATTCTGTCAAAACGTAATGCGGGTAATTGGACCACAGGCTATGACTTAAGATTGGTTGATAATAGCATCCAATTTCATGCGAATAACATCTCTGTTACTAGAAGTGGTATCACCGCCAGTAGATGGTACCATATTGCGGTCACATTTGATGGTGCTGCTTACAGACTCTATGTTGATGGTCTTCTTGTGAATACAAGAAATACAACTATCAGCCCAGCGTCAAATACTGCCAATACCTTATTGGGAGCTATGTCGCGGCCAAACAATACGCCCACCAACCATTATAACGGGTGGATGGATGAAGTGCGTATTTGGAACACTACTTTAACGGTTGCCCAAATAAGGTTAATGATGAATCAAGAAGTAGAAAATGATGGAGGTGTCGTGATTGGTAGCACCACCGGTCCGTTGGTAAGCACAGGGCTTAATTGGTCTAACTTAACAGCCTATTATCAAATGAACCGTATTCCTAATGTTGTTGGAGGTAATTTAGTAGCCAATGTAGGTGTTGACGGGGTACTAAGAAATATGACCACCCAACAACCAGAATCTGCTCCCGTACCTTATGAAACTGCAGCCAATGGTCTTTGGACAGCTGCTTCAACGTGGGAAGATGGAGGGGTCTTACAGATCCCTTATACTGTAGGTATCAATGGTTCTCCTGTAGAATGGAATATTGTAAGAACAAGACATAACATTAGTTCTAACAATCAGAACATTAAAGTTTTAGGTTTAATAGTAAATGACAATACGCTATCTATAGAAAATTCTGACCCTAATAATGGACAAAGCATAGAGGTGACCAAATACCTTAAAATAGACGGCGTTTTAGATCTTGTTGGCGAATCACAATTACTACAACCTGAAGGCAGTATTGTAGATTACACTGGTACTGGATACTTAGAACGCGATCAACAAGGATCTGGTAGTTTATTTAACTATAACTATTGGGGAAGTCCAGTAAATGTTGACGGAGCCACGTATAATTTGAATAGTATTTTATTTAAAGCTTCCGATCCAAATAGTTTACAAGCTATAACTTGGACAAGCGGAACTGATGCTAATAATGCTACAAATACAATGAGCAGCAGATGGATTTATGAATATTCTGAGGGTCTTAACGGCGATCATTCTGCTTGGCTCCATAAAGGCGCAACAGGAAACTTTGATCTTGGTTTAGGTTTTACCATGAAAGGCAGTGGTGCAGGTAATGGATCATCCATGCAAAATTATACGTTTGTAGGGCAGCCTAATAATGGGACCATTACAAATACTGTAACAGCGTCAGCAGGAACAGAAAACCAAACGTTGGTTGGAAACCCTTATCCTTCGGCAATTGACGCCCGTGAATTTATCAAGGATAATATGCCAGGAGCGGGTGCTAATGTAGGGTCAACAGGTAGTATTGATGGATCATTAACCTTCTGGAGACAATCTACCACCAACAATTCTCATTACTTAAGAGATTATGAGGGCGGTTATGCCTCCTTAACTTTAGGTGGTGGTACCGCTGCAGCATCATTTCCTGGCGATATGATAGGCGGGGTGGGTGATGCCGGTAACTTGACTCCAGGGTATTTTATTCCAGTTGCTCAAGGGTTCTTTGTAACGGCTGCCGATGACGACGATCAGGTGACCAACGAGGTTGTATTCAGAAACAGTCAGAGGGCTTTCAAAAAAGAATCATCTGGTGAATCGGTCTTTTTGAGAGGCAGCGAAAACCAGAAAAAGGTTGCTGCTGCCACGGGAGACGATACAGACGATTATGAAATACAAAGAGTCCGTTTAGCTTTCAAAACACCTGAGGAAGCCATAAGACCATTATTATTGGCGTTTACACCTAATAATGATGCAACGGACGGATTTGACTATGGTTATGATGCTCTAAATAGGGACGCCTTCCCAAGTGATATGTCCTTTTTAATAGAAGGTAAAAAGTATATCATCCAAGGCGTAGGCGCTTTTGACATCAACAAGAAATATCCATTGGACATGACCTTGAAAATCAGTGGAAATGTCGAACTTTCTTTAACAGAGTTAGAGAATTTTGACGAAGACATTGATGTCTATGTGCACGATGGGTTATTGGATACCTATACCAGAATCAACACGGTAAGTTTCCAAGCCAACTTGGAAGCGGGCAACTATAGCGGTCGTTTCTCCATCGTGTTCCAACCAGACACCACCTTGGATATCATTGATCAGGACTTTAAGGATATTAGCGTGAAGTATCTGCAAAAAACGGATGAAATCTACGTAAAGACGCCGGCAAGTATTGAAGCACGTCAGGTATACCTTATCAATATGGCTGGACAGGCCGTCAGATCATGGAACATGACTAATATGAATTTTGGACAAGAGTTCAAGATTCCGGTGAAAGATATTGCTGAAGGCAATTACATTCTGAAAGTGGAAACCAATACGAACAGTTATAACAAAAAAGTAATCATTAAATTTTAAAAAGGTTTAACCAACCAATGATTATTGCCAATCGTCTATCTCTTAACTAGGGGTAGACGATTTTTTTTTTGATGTTAACAATGGGGTTCGTTCCGAATAGTCGGAAGCGCTCACCCTGACATTGGGAAGCCAAATCTCTCATCTCCCCTTTAGGGGCTGGGGGTCAAGACAGAATTAAGAATTAGTAATTTGACCTCCCCCAGCCCGTTCTAAAAGAATAGATAAATGTAATATGTGAGAACAATGGGGTTCGACTCCGCTCACCCTGACATTCGTCTGTCACCCTGAACAGCCTGTCCTGAGTGGAGACGAAGGACAGTCGAAGGGCTTAATACGCACAAACATAATTGATCATCATAAAGGAGGTTCGTTCCGAATAGCCGTTCCGAATAGTCGTTCCGAATAGTCGGAAGCGCTTACCCTGACATTAGGCACTCACCCTGATTTTTAGCTGTCAACTTGAGCATAGCCCAAAAAAGAGCCAACTTCAAAAGCCAAATCCTGATCTCCCCTTTAGGGGATGGGGGTAAATCCCAAAACAATGAAATTGTCAAGTAAAATACAATTCGTTATAATAAAGAGGTTCGTTCCGAATAGTCGTTCCGAATAATCGGAAGCGCTCACCCGGACATTAGACACTTATCCTGACATTTGGCACTCACCCGGACATTAGGCGCTCCCCCAGACATCATACTGTCACCCTGAGCGCAGTCGAAGGGCTTGAAACGCAAAAATATAATTGATCATCATAAAGAGGTTCGTTAACCAATAGGTGTAAAAACATACTTTTTTCGAAGAAAACGCACCTCCCGGATTTAAAATCTATTAGTGACACAAATTAGACTTCAAAAGCATTATAATAGAACCTATTACATTCAAAAATGTGGGAAAATAACACAATCTCAACACCGCTTGTAGTTGTTGACTTACAGAGAATTACACTTAATCCAAAATGTACGTATTTCATAGGACAAACTTTGGTTTTTAATTAGGTTTGTATACCCCAAATCTATAATTAATAGCTATGAAAAATTTAATCTACTTATGTATGGCATTTTTTTGCTGCCTTACAGTTTATGCGCAAACGGACACCAAAAGCAAAAGCAACATCCAACGTGTCCGAATTGATTTTAAAACCCCAGAAGGCTTTGTCCGTCATTTATTATTGGCATTTACCAAAGACAATAGTGCCAGTGATGCCATTGATTATGGTTATGATGCCCGCAATCGGGACAAGCTTTCAGATGACCTGAATTGGTTGATTGATTCGCAACGCTTTGTGATTCAAGGTGTAGGCGCTTATAATGAATTGAAGCGCTATCCCTTCGGGATGTTTATGAGCAATTCTGGACCCATTGAAATTTCGTTGACCGCCCTTGAACACTTTGACACACCAATTCCTGTGTTTATTTATGATGCATGGCGTGAAACCTACCATAAAATTAATGAAGTCAGTTACAAAAATACCATTGATAGTGGTGTGTATACAGATCGGTTCTTTATCGCCTTTTCCAATAATAAAAGCTACCAAATACTTTCGAATCAGGACAACAGTTTAAATGAGGTGTCTTTAAATTATTTTCGAAATTCAAAAACGCTAAATATCAAGACCCAAGGCATACCACTCCAATTGAAACTGTACACGCTACAAGGTCAATTGATCAGCTCACATGACTTAAATCATACAACTGAAACGCACGCCTTGAGTATGGCCCATCTTCAGAACCAAGTGGTTTTAACGGTTTTGGAATCTGATCAGAATTACCGCCATAATCGCATCTTGATCAATTAACTCCTTTTTAGTAAAATATGAGCACATAGATGACTATGAGCTTTTTAAATCAATCGTCCACTCTTTAAACAGAGTGGGCGATTTTTTTTGGAACAGATGGTACGCCGAAGACGCAGATTTCTGAGATTATCACGGATTTGTTTTGGACACAAATTACACAGATTACACTGAAACTATGAAACTTTTACTTGTCGTTAATCTATAGACAGTAGGCTAAGAATGAATGGAATTGTATGGGATTTTCGGAACCAAACCTCCCAGTTTCGATAGCCATTGGCATGATGACCCGAATGGGTTTATAAAAAAACAACGTTGCTCCTTCTGCACTGCGAGTAAACTTACAAGATTTATGGATTATTATGGTCATGACCTGTTATTCTGAGAATAGAGCGTTGAGCATTCAGTCTGTTTGTCTCTATTTGAGTTGGACTAGATGGTTTTCACTCTATACCATATATCGTCGAGTTGTTATCCCTATTGGTTTTATAACACCTATCTATCCCTTGCCTCCTTTATGCTTTATTCTGCGCTTAAATCCATCGTTCTTTAAAATAGGAATGTCTTCTTTAAGACCATAATTGGAATTACGTTCTAACCTACCCAAAAAAAATATTGGCGTCCAATTTTGGTTACTGATTTCCCCCCTTATAAAAAGAGCCGCAAGACGTTGATAATTCAACTTAAATCCTAAAAAACACGGTTGTTCATCGTTGAAATTTGCACGTTCTTAGTGCCTAACGACTAAAATTGCTTCCTATCGAAATTATTTCTACACTGTACGGTATCGCCATACTTTTGCACCTCCCTCCGTTAAAAGCAGATCCCAATTCTGCATTATTATAACCCAAATTTACCCACAACCTTCGGAATTAAGTTCCGGAATTAGAGTACCTACAGATTATGAAAAAAAATTACACCTACTTATTATCATTTATTCTTTTATCGTTTTTCGTCGGAATGTCTTATGGACAAGATCCAGAAGCAAAGCATGCTGGAAAGGGCGAAAACATGACAAAAAATAATTGGACAAAACCTGAAAACATAACAGTCGAAAATAGCTATGCTACCATTAAACTTAAAGGCATTTCAGGTTATTTAAAAGGAACTGATTATGGATTTAAAATTCCTGACTGTGCTACCATTGATGGCATTGAGCTTATCATTAAAAGAGCACAAAAGTCTTCTGGCAATGGAAATATACAAGACGTTCAAGTAAGACTTGTGAAAGGAAATAACACCTTTTCTAACAACCTCGCAAACTCTGGAAATTGGCCAACTAGTCAGAATGAAACAACTTACGGTGGCAAAAGGAATGATTGGGGTATTAATTGGACTCCAGACGACATCAATAATGCTGATTTTGGAGCCGTACTTTCTGTAAAAACTACCGGAAACGGGAATAAAGATGCCTCTGTGGATTATATGATGATCAAGGTGTACTTTACAGTTCCAGATACCGCAGCCGATGCCGGCAGCGATATAGATTATGCTAGTGATAATTGTGGTGTTGTGAGTGTGAATCTAAATGCACAAAATTCGCGTGGAGAATGGTCAGTAATCTCTGGGCAACCAAGAACAAGTTACAGCTTTAGCAATATAAATGATCCGAAGTCAACGTTTACAGGACAATTGGATGAGACCTATACCTTGCAATGGCAGAGATTTAATGCTTCAGCATGTGGTGATACTTCAGATACCATGACGGTGACATTTGCTAAATGTGGAGATTTCTTCGATTTTAATGGTAAAGAAAGCTATGTCAATTTTGGTAATGAATTCAATTTTGGACGCGAATTTAGCATCGAATTATGGATAAAACCTACCATGAGCGCGGCACCAATGCAAACTTTAGTTTCAAAACGAGGCTTTAATATGTTGAGTGGCTATGATATAAGCTTGGCCAATGGAAAACTTAGTTTCAATTGGGATATACATACAATTGAATCACCGTACACGGTGGATAACAGCAGATGGTATCATGTGGCAGTAACTTATGATGGTGTTGACTACCGATTATATATTGATGGCATTGAGGTTGCAAAAAAACGATGGAGATTACCACCAACTTATAGCTTTTATGACGTTTTACTTGGCGCTAGTAACAATTGGCGAAACAGAGCCCAGGACTTTTATAACGGCGCTATGGATGAAGTTCGCATTTGGCATACGACGTTGACCGAAGACCATATTCGTCAGATGATGAATCAAGAGATTGAGAAAAACGGCACTGCGGTTCGTGGTTCGGTCCTTGGCCTTGATATAGCCGATTTGAAATGGAAGGACTTAGATGGCTATTACCGAATGAACCAAGGGGTGGATATTTCTGGCGACACCTTGGCTGATAATTCAGGATCGAGCAATATTGGCTCATTGACTGGGATGCATAGCATGCAACTTGAATCCGCTCCACTACCATATACCACTGCACAAGATGGTGAATGGGTCCAAGCCGAAACCTGGAAAAATGGAAGGGTTCAACAAGCCCCTAATTCAATTGGTATTGATGGCAAGACACGCGTTGATTGGCATATTGTAAAAACTGCCCATAATATTACAGCAACAGGAAAAGACATTAAAGTTGCCGGACTTCTGGTTGATGCCCATAAATTGACCATTCAAGGCCTTGATAAAAACGACGGACAGAGCTTAGAGGTTTCACAATATCTGAATATCAGCAAAGGTGCTGTTTTAGAATTGGTGGGCGAATCGCAATTAATTCAAAAAGAAAACAGTGTTCTTGGTGGGGGAACTGGCGTGCTTATGCGCGATCAGCAAGGCACAGGCAATATGTACAATTATAACTATTGGGGAAGTCCAGTGCATACTGCTGGATCTGAAGGATCAAAATCCTATAGTTTAGGAGAGGTGATTTACGATGGCGCCTTTCCAGTGCAATGGACAGCAAATCATAATGGTAGCCCAACCACGCCAGCAGTAACCTTGAGCAAACGTTGGTTATATACTTACAAAGGCCGCGCGGATGATTATAATGCTTGGAAACGTATTAATGAGAAATCAGAGGTGTCAGTTGGTCTTGGATTCTTGATGAAAGGTACTGGAGCACCTACCGCCGACGATAAAAACTATACTTTTAAAGGTCAACCTAATAATGGGACCATTCATGTTCCTGTTAGCGGTCCAGGTCAAGCGGTCGTTATCGGTAACCCTTACCCATCAGCCATTGACGCGAATCAGTTTTTTGATGATAATTCCGAGGTGCTTAAGCCTGGCAGCGCCTTACAGTTTTGGGAGCAATCGCCAGATGGTAAAACCCACGTGTTTGCTGCTTATCAAGGCCGTTATTCTTACTACGTAAAAACAGGTTCAGTAGAAGCGGCACGACCTCCAGCAGGCAAATCCACATCATCAGGAATTGCAGGTTCAGGTAAGGCTTTTAAAACACCAGGACGTTATATTCCGGTAGGTCAAGGATTTTATGTAGAAGTGAGTGATGAGGGAGGTCAAATTGAATTTAATAATGGCCAACGTGAATTCGTCAAAGAAAAAGACGGCGAGTCAGTATTTTTAAGAGGTACAGATCAAAGCTCAAAGAACGTTCAAAAAAGAGCCACAACCAACACTGCCATTCAGCGCGTGCGCTTGGAGTTCACAACCCCAGAAGGCGCCACAAGGTCGTTATTGTTGGGTTTTACCCCTGATGATTCAGCTACTGATGGTATTGATTACGGGTATGATGGCTTAAATAGTGACGACTTCCCAAGTGATCTTTCTTTCGCCATAGAAGGTAAAAAGTTTGTCATCCAAGGCGTTGGTGCGTTTGATATCAATAAAAAATATCCATTGGATATGTCCTTAAAGATTGATGGAAATGTTGCGCTCGCTCTCACTGGTCTAGAAAATTTTGAGACACCAATTGATGTTTTTGTTTATGATTCGGAGTTGAATACCTACACACAAATCAACACTAAGAACTTCCGCATGCCAATGCTAGCTGGTCAATATGACGATCGTTTTTACATCGTCTTCAGTCAAGATTCGTCCTTATCAACCGTTGATCAAGCGATTAATGATATTAGTGTAAAGTACCTACAAAAAACGGCTGAGATTTATTTGAATACCGTCAATAACGGTGATGTGCGTGAGATAGCCTTGATCAATATGATTGGACAAACAGTCAAAACTTGGCATATATCAGACCACCAATATACAGACGCCATTCGCATTCCGGTAACCGATATTGCAACTGGGAATTATATTATTCAAGTCAAAACCAGTACGGATGGGTATAGCAAAAAAGTGGCCATTCAATAAAAACTAATGGTATAAAACTAATAGTGATGATCAATCGTCTATTCTGTAATAAAGGGTAGACGATTTTTTTTGATCATCATAATAGGGTTCGACTACGCTCACCCTGACATTTGGCTGTCAACCTAAGCAAAGTCCAAATAAGAGCCAACTTCAAAAGCCAAATCCCGATTCTCCCCTTTAGGGGCTGGGGTCAAGATAGAATTAAGAGTTAGCCATAGGGCCGTTTCAAGCCCTTCTAAAATAGTAAATAAATGTAATATGTGAGAACAAAGGGGTTCGTTCCGAATAGTCGGAAGCGCTCACCCTGACAGTTGGCACTTACCCAGATATTTGGCTCAATCATTAAACACAGTGAGGACCGCATTATTGACTACTCTTCTTCCCTACCGGGTTTATATTTATAATGCGTAGCATTTCTACATTCAGCTAAAACTTGCAACAAATCCCAATCACCTTCAATCAACGCTTTCTTCTTTGCTCTTGTCCAACGTTTTATTTTTTTTTCAAAGTATATGGCTTGGAGTACATCATTAAATTCTTGATGGAACTTTAATTCCACCGGTCTTCTTTTGTAGGTGTATGCATCTCTTTTAACGCCCGCTTGATGCTCCTCTATCCTTTTAGACAAATCGTTCGTTATACCCGTGTAGTATGACTTATCCGAACATTCTAATATGTAAACGTAGTATTGGAAATACATGATTATTTTTGTTCAATATTGTCATTAATCATCGTGTTGTTATCCTGAGCGCAATTGTAAGAGTTAAATATACTAAATTATAGTTCATCTTAGATAAGGGGGTTCGTTCCGAATAGTCGTTCCGAATAGTCGGAAGCGCTCACCCGGACATTAGGCGCTCCCCCAGACATCATACTGTCACCCTGAACAGCCTGTCCTGAGCGCAGACGAAGGGCAGTCGAAGGGCTTGAAACGCAAAAATATAATTGATCATCATAATAGGGTTCGACTACGCTCACCCTGACATTTGGCTGTCAACCTGAGCAGAGTCCAAAAAAAGAGCCAAATCCAAAAGCTAAATCTCCCTTCTCCCCTTTAGGGGCTGAGGGTAAAGCCCAAAACAAAGAAATTGTCAAGTAAGATACAATTCGTTATAATGAAGGGGTTCGTTCCGAATAGTCATTCCGAATAGTCGTTCCGAATAATCGGAAGCGCTCACCCGGACATTAGGCGCTCCCCCAGACATCATACTGTCACCCTGAACAGCCTGTCCTGAGCGCAGACGAAGGGCAGTCGAAGG
>NZ_JACGLT010000024.1:0-33263 GCF_014062315.1 Gelidibacter maritimus | reverse complement strand
ACATCATACTGTCACCCTGAACAGCCTGTCCTGAGCGCAGACGAAGGGCAGTCGAAGGGCTTGAAACGCAAAAATATAATTGATCATCATAATAGAATTCGACTACGCTCACCCTGACATTTGGCTGTCAACCTAAGAAAAGTCCAAAAAAAGAGCCAAATTCAAAAGCCAAATCCCGATTCTCCCCTTTAGGGGCTGGGGTCAAGATAGAACAAGATAGAATAAGAATTTGTAATTTGACCTCCCCCAGCCCGTTATAAAAGATTAGATAAATGTAATATGTGAGAACAAAGGGGTTCGTTCCGAATAGTCGTTCCGAATAGTCGGAAGCGCTCACCCTGACAGTTGGCTGTCAACCTAAGCATGGGCCAGCTATTTCAACAATGCCACCAAAGTTTCTAAGTCCACCGACTGCTGATCGCCACTATCCATGTTTTTAAGCGTGTAGGTTCCGGCCTCCAATTCTGATGCCCCCACTAAAACAACATTCGGAATGTTGCGTTTATTGGCATAATTAAACTGTCGTACGGTTTTTTTATTATCGGGATACAATTCGGCATTGATGCCATTTTCTCTGAGTTCTTTAATGGCTTTCATACTAGCAAGGGCTTCTGTTTCACCGAAATTAATGAACAAAGCTTTTACCGTATTGGTGATGGTTTCTGGAAACAAATTCAGGGCCTCCAATACCAAGTAAATACGATCGAGTCCAAAACTGATGCCTACACCACTCACGTCCTTTAATCCAAAAATTCCCGTAAGATCGTCATAACGACCACCACCTCCAATGGAGCCCATGGCAACCTCCTTTGGAGCCGAGACTTCTAAAATCGCGCCGGTATAGTAATTAAGGCCACGCGCCAAAGTGACATCCAGTTCCAAGCTAGCCGATTGCAATTTCAACTCGCAAATAGCCTTGTCTATAAACTCCAATTCTTCAATACCTTTTTTACCTTGTTCAGAAGTGGATAATATGGTCTTTAATTGAGCAATTTGCGATTCGAATGTCCCTGATAAACTAAACAAGGGCTGTAACTTTTCAATCCCGGACTCAGGAATCCCCTTGCCCAACATTTCTTCCTTGACCTTCGCCTCTCCTATTTTATCCAACTTATCGAGGGCCACGGTAAAATCGATCAATTTATCTTGTGCGCCGATGACTTCTGCAATTCCCGCCAAGATCTTACGATTGTTGATTTTAATGGTCACGCCGTCCAATTTCAAGGCCGTAAATACAGCATCATACAATTGCACAAATTCTACTTCCTGCCATAAAGATTGCGATCCAACCACATCGGCATCACATTGGAAAAACTCTCTGAATCGGCCTTTTTGTGGGCGGTCTGCCCTCCAAACCGGTTGGATTTGGTAGCGTTTAAAAGGCATTTCGATATCATTTTGGTGCTGAACCACGTACCTGGCAAACGGCACGGTCAAATCGTAGCGAAGCGCTTTTTCAGAAATCGAGGGTGTTAATTTAAGCGCATCCTTGGCGGCATAAGCCTCCTGATTGGCCTTGCTCAGAAAATCGCCTGAATTCAAAATCTTAAAAATCAAGCGGTCACCTTCTTCGCCATATTTTCCCATAAGGGTTTCTGAGTTTTCAAAACTCGGCGTTTCAATAGGTTGAAATCCGAATCGCTCAAATTTCTGACGGATGGTGTTGAAAATATAATTACGTTTTGCAACTTCTTCGGGATTGAAATCGCGTGTGCCTTTTGGGATGCTTGGTTTTTTTGCCATATCAACTTCCCGCGAATACGGGAATCTCTTTATTCCTCGCGTAAGCGGGGATTTCGTTAAAATTATATTCATAATTCCTCGCTGTCAATTACGCTCCAAATGAACTCCAGCAGGAATCTTTTTCTTAATACTTGTATTGCTGCAAAAATATCATAATTATAGGAATTAGGACAAAAAAATAGTGAGCTTATTCTTTAGTCCGCGCAGCCAAGGAGTGTTGTATTTTTTGATTATAATGGCTCGTCCTATCAGTTGTAATTGGTTTCCTATTAAAGAGCTGCATATTTTCGCTATATCAGGGCAATAGATGCCGCCTCAAAGAGACATCGCTGTTTTGGTATTAAAAAATGTGAAGGTAAAATTAGGTATCGTACGAAATTAGATTTACGCACCAAGCATCTGCGTCATCTACATTATTCGCCAGCCATCAACAGGTGTCCACAGGATTTATCAGGGCAAAATAAAAAAATAGCCTGCTTATTTCAAATTTATAGTAACTTTATTGAATGTTTGTAGTCTTATAGTCATTCAACCATAACAAGAACACCTAAGTATTTATGTTTTCATTATTCAGAGAAAATATTCGGATTGCCCTTAATTCCATCCGCACCCAGCTGTTACGTACCATTTTGACCATTCTGATCATTGCGATTGGAATCACGGCTTTGGTTGGGATTTTAAGTGCTGTATCGGCATTGGAGAATACCATTTCAAGCGATTTCTCATCAATGGGCGCTAATACTTTTAACTTTCAACGCTACGAATTTACTACCCAACGCCAGAGCGGTAAAGAGGTTCAGAAAATCAATCCCATCATTTCCTATAGAAATGTGAAGGACTTTGAAGACCAATATAATTTTCCATTCACGCAAGTATCTGTTTCTTTTGTCGGTACTCAAGCTGCTGAAGTGAAATACGAAAATAAAAAAACAGACCCGGAGGTCATGGTTTTAGGGGTGAATGAAAACTATATCCAGAACTCTGGATTGGAAGTTAGCGAAGGTCGGGAGTTCAATTATTTCGATATTGAAAACAGCACAAACCTTTGTGTTATTGGAAGCGATTTAGCCAAAGCCATTTTGAGCGATGTCAACCCAATTGGGCAAACCATCAGTGTGAGAGGAGCAAAATTTAGAGTGATCGGAGTATTAAAAGAAAAAGGCTCGAGTTTTGGGAACAATCAGGATCTACGCATGATGATTCCCCTTCAAAAAGCAAGAACCTTATTTACCGGCCCAAACATCAATTACAGTCTGAGCGTAAAAACCGATAATAAAGACATGCTGGAAGGCGCGCAAGATGACGCTATATTGACTTTTAGAAATATAAGAAATCTAAATCCGATTGAAGAGAACGATTTTGGAATTGAACGTAGTGACGACCTCATCAACCGTATCGGGTCCATCACAGAATATTTGTATGTGGCTGCATGGGTGATTAGCTTAATTACCATTTTAGGGTCGTCTATTGCGTTGATGAATATATTGTTTGTATCCGTGACCGAACGTACTCGGGAGATTGGGGTTAGGAAAGCATTGGGCGCTAAAAGAAAAGTGATTGCGTCGCAATTTTTTATGGAAGCTATCATCATCGGACAATTGGGAGGTATCATCGGAATTGTATTGGGTGTGCTTATCGGGTATGGCGTTTCGGCGGCTGCCGATTTTCAATTCTCAACACCATGGTTGGCTATGTTTAGTGCCTTCACCATTGCCTTTATTGTCGCCGTGGTTGCGGGATTGCTTCCTGCTGTAAAAGCTGCTAAATTGGACCCGGTGGAGTCGTTGCGCTATGAGTAGAAAACAATGTGGACCACTGCGCTTTTAATTTTCCCACAGATATCGTAACCACACTTCCATCCAACAAGTTTTTACAAATTATGTGAAGCCTTATCGGTTGATGAACATGATATTGCTTTCCCATCCATACCACTTGTGAAGATGGGAAGTTAAAGTTGAGATTGACCGCGATGGAGTAATCAGAAGACATCGGAAAAAATTTGAAGGTAATAACTTTGCACACCGCGTGCTTGGTGTTACTCAAGCTATTCCTTCAAAACCAGTTTTTCAAAATACTTATACAGTTCGCCTTTGGTGATTACCCCGCCTTGTTGGATAAGCTTAAATTTATCTAAGGCCTTATCTTCTGAATAGGCTTTATTGGCGGTTAAGAATTCGACGTCATCAGAAAGAAGATTTTCCCTAAACCATTGGAACCCTTCAGACGTGGTCAGATCAACCGTATCAATTTTTAATTTTATGGCAATTAACTGCATCTCCTTATCCTTTAAATGGAACAAGTGCATTTGTTGTGGCGAAATATGTTCTAAATAAACTACTTTACTTAACACACCCTCCCAAACCAGATCGCTGAACACATCCAATTCCTCTTCCGCAACTTCGGGCTTATTGGCTTTAATATCGGCCCATTCTTCGGCAGTTATGGATTGTGTGGCCAAAAAATTAATAAATTCCTGGTGCAGTTCTTCAAATTGTTCTTTAGTAAGTCTTGTATATTTCATAGTTGTTGTCTCAAGATTTCCCTAAAATGGGAGCCTATTTTAGTCGACATCTAAAGCTTGCTCTGTCAAGCATAATAGCCATAGAATAGCCAATGATTCTTTAAAATAAAGATTAATAATTATGAAAAAAGCCCCATTCCAATAAGGATTGAGGCTTTTTAAAAAATTTGTTTTGAAAATTATGCTTCTGCAATAACTTCAAAAGTCAAATCAACGGTGACATCTCTATGTAGTCTGATAACCGCATCGTATTGACCCAATCGCTTGATATTACCACCTGTAATGGCGATATATTTCTTATCAATTGAAATGCCTTCATTGTTCAATGCATTTGCCAAATCAATATTGGTAATAGAACCAAATATTTTATCGCCTGCAGTTGCTCCAGCACTCGTTTTAGAAGTTAATTTGATATCCAATTCTTTTATTGCTTCCGCTTCTTTTTTAGCGTCTTCAATAATTTGTTTCTCTTTATAAGCACGTTGCTTCAAGTTTTCAGCCAATACTTTTTTAGCTGAAACCGTTGCCATTATCGCTAATCCTTGAGGAATTAAAAAGTTTCTACCATAACCGTTCTTAACCGTTACCACATCGTCTTTAAATCCTAAATTTTCAACGTCTTGTTTTAATATAAGTTCCATAGTTATGTTTTTATTATTTTAATAAATCTGCTACATAAGGCATCAACGCAAGGTGACGCGCTCTCTTTACCGCTACAGATACTTTTCTTTGATATTTTAACGAGGTTCCCGTTAAACGTCTTGGCAACAATTTACCTTGCTCATTTACAAAGCCCAATAACCAATCGGCGTCTTTGTAATCAACATATTTGATACCAGACTTTTGGAAACGACAGTATTTTTTCGTTTTACTAGTATCAATATTCAATGGGGTCAGGTATCTGATCTCACCATCTTTTTTTCCTTTAGCTTGTTGTTCTATTGATGACATAATTACGCTTTTTGTTTAAGTTTAGTTCTTCTTCTTTCCGCCCAAGAAATGGCATGTTTGTCCAATTTCACCGTTAAATAACGCATAAAACGCTCGTCACGTCTAAACTCTACTTCTAGTTCATTGATGACTTTACCATCTACAGTAAACTCAAACAAGTGGTAAAATCCACTCTTTTTGTTCTGGATTGGATAGGCCAATTTTTTTAAGCCCCAATCTTCTTTGGATACCATCTTTGCTCCTCTAGAAACAAGAAAATCTTCGTATTTCTCTACTGTTTCCTTTATCTGGGTCTCAGATAAAACGGGATTTAAGATGAAAACAGTTTCATAATGATTCATATAATGTATATTTAATAATTAAAAATGGCTGCAAAAATAACCATTATTAATGGTTCTTACAACAAAAGTTTGAGTAATTTTCCATCAAAATTCAGGTATTAAAAATAATGTTAATTTCAACAGTTTATCGATGTTATTTGGTTTTTGTCCGAATTATTCGTACTATTGTCGATATCTTAACCTAAATAAATCAAATGTTATGACTTTAAACTGTGTAGTAGTAGATGACTCTGCGATACAACGCTTATCGATTGTAAAGTTAATTGAAAATCATTCATCACTTAACCTTATTGCAGAATACAGTAGCGCACTTGAAACCAAAAATGGCTTAAATACCCATAAAGTAGATCTCATCTTCTTGGATATTGAAATGCCAGTTCTTAATGGTTTTGAGCTACTTGACGTTCTCAACAATAAACCCCAAATTATTTTTGTGACAGGCAAAACGGAATACGCGTTTAAGGCCTTTAATTATGACGCCACCGATTATCTACAAAAGCCAATTACCAGAGAACGATTTAATACCGCCGTAGATAAAGCGCTCGAACAGCACAAACTAAAACTCGACTTCAACGAAGCTGATGGCGAGCACATCTTTGTTAAAAGCAATTTAAAAAAGCGTAAAGTCTATATTAAGGACATCAAATGGATTGAAGCCCTTGGCGACTACGTTAAATTGGTTACCGAAGAGAACAGCTTGGTTGTACTTTCAACCATGAAAGCCTTTGAGCAGGAATTGCCAGAAGGTAAATTTTTAAGAATTCACAAATCCTACATTGTCAACTTGGATAAAGTGGACCGCTTTAACAGTAAAAATGTTGAAGTTGGAGCCTATGAAATTCCTTTGAGCAGGAATAAAAAGACAGAACTTGTAGATGCACTAAACAATATCTAACCACACTTAAGCTCCAAATCCAAAGTAGTGGTAAGCGGAAGTATTAATACAGTACACCAAGTTTTAAAACACCATATAATTAAACTACATAGTGAGGTTCCGCTAATCCCGAAGTATCGGGAGCGGGATGAGTTCGATTATCAAATTTGTACCAAATTTCTATAACGAGTAAAGTAAGCACAAGAAGAGATCCCGCCGAGGAGCGGGATTGGTTCGATTACGAAATTTGTTCCAAATTTCTATCTCACTAAAAGTTATCGACATTTAGAATCACCCTAACCGACCTAAATTCTTTAATACTTAAAAAGCTATTGTTAATCTTAACAATGGCTTTTTTAGTTTTTGATAGCGACTGCTGTGGTGGAATCTTAACAAGGATGTTTTTATGAAACTGGTTCCTGATTCGGGAAATTGGTGGAAATTCCGGTCCTAAAATATGACTTTTAAAAACCTGCCTTAAGCCCGTGGCGTACCATTCGGCACCAATATTTACTTTATTATAGTCTTTATGCTTTAAGGTAATCTTGATCAACCTGTAAACTGGTGGGTATTTAAAATTATGCCGTTCATCCATCTGCTCCAAATACATCTCTGCATAATTATTGGTTGAAACCTGGTGCAGGATCCTATGGTGCGGATTATAGGTCTGTATCAACACCTTTCCTCTTTCATCCGTGCGCCCTGCCCTACCCGACACCTGTAGCATTAATTGGAAACTCCTCTCAAGCGCTCTAAAATCGGGAAAATTGAGCATATTATCAGCATTCATAATACCCACAAGCTTCACGTTTCTAAAGTCCAAACCCTTGGTCAACATTTGGGTGCCCACCAAAATATCAATCTCCTTTTGTTCAAAAGCGGTGATGATTTTATCATACCCAAATTTACCCCGGGTGGTATCCAAGTCCATCCGTCCTACCTTGTGCTCTGGAAACAATTCCTGGGCTTCATCCTGAACCTGCTCCGTACCAAAACCCTTAGTATCCAACTCCACACTGCCACAGGCCATACAGTTTTTGAGCATTGCTGTATAATAACCACAATAATGACAGCGCAATTCATTCTTGAATTGATGAAAGGTCAAACTGACATCGCAATTAGGGCACTGTGGCGCATGACCACAAGTAGTACATTCTACAATGGGCGAGAATCCACGCCGATTTTGGAACAGAATAATTTGATGGCCCACCCGCAATGCTTCGGTCATTTCTTCAATCAATCGGTCGCTAAAATGCCCGGTCATGCGTTTACGTTTACGCTTATCCTGAATATCAACCAACTCAATATCGGGCATCATGACATCATTGAATCGGTGGGTAATTTCCACCAAACCATATTTGCCCTGCTTGACATTATAGTAACTTTCCAAACTTGGTGTAGCCGAACCCAACAAGGTTTTGCTTTTAAAAAGAGACGCCAATACAATGGCAGCATCACGAGCGTGATATCTTGGCGCAGGGTCAAATTGCTTGAAGGAGGTTTCGTGCTCTTCATCAACAATGACCAAACCGAGATTGTGAAATGGCAAAAATATTGAAGAACGTGCGCCTAATACAATCTGCGCCTTAGGTTGGTTTTCTAAAACGTTGTTCCAAAGTTCCAAGCGTTCGTGTGAGGAGTATTTGGAATGATAGACAGCAACCTTTCCGCCAAAATAAGTTTCCAACCGGCTGACCAATTGCGTGGTCAGAGCAATTTCAGGAAGCAAATACAACACTTGTTTTCCAGTGCTAATGACCTCTTCTATAAGTTTAACATAAACTTCCGTCTTACCGGAAGAGGTCACTCCATGAAGTAAAGTAATGTTGTATTTCTCAAAAGATTGCTGAATCTCCCTAAGAGCTTTCTCTTGGTGGATGTTTAGTGTCTTTGATGCCTCATTGGGATCTCCTGAATAGGCAACACGATCTTCCTGTAAATGATATTCGGTTAAAATCTCCTTATCGATCAAGGATTTGATAATGGCCGGAGACGCATCACTGGCTTCCGATAATTCCGAAACTTTTATTGGTTTTTTTGTTTGGGCCGAAATTGAGAATAAGGTCATGATCACGTCCCTCTGTTTTGGCGCGCGACTTAATTCCTCCAATAAATCCTGTAATTTTCCCGATTCTGAATGCTGCGAATTCAGCTTGACATAGCGCACCAATTTTGGCTTGTACTTCTCATAGACCTCTTCCTGAAGCACAATTGCGTCTTTATCCAACAAGGAATTGATTACTGGAAACACATTCTTCTTATCGAGAATACTGATCAAATCGTGAAGTTTTAGAGACGATTGATGATGCAGTGCCTCATACACCAAAAACTCTTCATCCTTTAGATCCGCATCATTGATGGTCTTATCGTTGTTTTTGGTGATGATGGTTTCGCTTTCCAACAAAAACGAGTTCGGCAATGCCGCTCTTAACACATCGCCTAAAGTGCAAAGGTAGTACTCTGAAATCCACTGCCAATGGGTTAACTGCGTCTGCGTAATGATAGGTGCATCATCCAATATTTGATGAATCTCTTTGGCCTCATAAGCGACAGGTTGTTGCTGGTGAACTTTAAATACCAATGCAGTGTAAATTTTACTTTTACCGAAAGGTACCGCCACCCGCATCCCCGCTTTTAAAAACTCTGATTCGGCTTGGGTGATGCTGTAGGTAAACAACCTTTCAAGTGGAACGGGAAGTATGACGTCTATAAAATGTTGCATGGAATAAATTAGGAGTTTTCTTTAGCAATTTGCTTTTGAAGATTAAATTTCTTTAGAAGTTGAATGGTGGCGTTCAATTCAAAGCCCAATAGCAAGATATTGGAGTTTAGCCAGATATAGAATAATAAAATCAACAAGGCACCAATAGACCCATAAAGCTCGTTATACGTTGAAAAATAAGTGACATAAATTCCGAATAAATATGAAAATACAATAATTAAAATGGTTGTCAACAGCGCCCCTGCAGAAAAGAACTTTGAGTTCTTACCCTCTCTGGTACCAAAATAATACAAAGTGGCCGTGGCAATATAGACCATAATCACAAAAAATATATATTTGGCAACTGCCACCATAAACAAGCCCTGTTCATAGGTTTCATAGCCCTGCTTGTCCATATAATAAAGCACCTTTTGAATGACATAAATTTGAAAATAACCAATAACTGCAATGGTAATTATCAATAAAAGAACCAAAATAAGCGCCACAAACATAGAGTATAGGTATTGTTTAACCACACTGCGCGTCAGTTGCTGATGGTAGGAACTTTCAAATCCCGAAAAAAGCGCACTGATCCCGTTGGCCATTAAAACAATGGACAATAAAAATACTGTTGAGATTAAGCTACCACTTGCTTTTGTATAAATATTCTGAAAAATATTATCAAAAAAGAAATCGGAGGTTTGTGGTGGCAAGACCGAATTCAAAAACCCTTTAAACTCATATTCAAATCCTGCTACTGGAATATAGGGAATCAGGATGATGATGAATAATAAAAAAGGAAATATGGCCGTAAAAAAGCTAAAAGAAATGGCACTTGCCCTACTGGTTACCGCTCCTTTAATAATGCCTTTGCCATAAAGCCTTAGAAAGTAATATAGCGTCAAACCTTCTAAGGCAGGTAATTTAATTTTTTTGAGAAGTTTGATGATATATTTTACAACGGGGATTTTTTCGAGCTTATCCTCGATATCATCCTCAATATTATCATCAGTGTGTTCAGACATCTAAACGGCTTTTAAACTTAAGTCCAAATTATACACCGAGTGGGTCAATGCTCCCGAAGAAATATAATCCACACCACATAAGGCATATTCACGTGCGGTGTCTTCATTGATTCCCCCCGACGATTCGGTCAGACATTGGTCGCCAATGAGCGCGACTGCTTTCTTGGTATCTGCATAATTGAAGTTATCTATCAAAATTCTGTAAACGCCATCGTTTTTGAGGATTTCTCTAATCTCATCAAGATTCCTGGCTTCCACAATAATTTTCAAGTCTAAGTTCTTTTCTTTTAAGTAGGCTTTCGTTTTGGTGATGGCCTTGGTGATTCCGCCTGCAAAATCGATATGATTGTCTTTCAACATGACCATATCATACAAGGCAAACCGATGATTTTCGCCACCGCCAATTTTCACAGCCCATTTTTCGAGGGCCCGAATGCCAGGCGTGGTCTTTCTGGTGTCCAAAATTTGGGTTCCGGTACCTGCTAGCAAATCCACAAAGGTTTTTGTCTTTGTGGCAATGGCACTCATACGCTGCATCGCATTTAACACCAAGCGCTCAGCCTTAAGAATGGATTGCGATGACCCTTCCACGTAAAACACGATATCACCGTATTTTATTTCGGCGCCATCTTCAATTAAAGTTTCTACTTTTAAGTCTTTATCTATATATTGAAAGACACGCTTGGCAAATGCAACCCCCGCAATAACGCCATCGTCCTTGACCAAAAGCTTGGCCTTCCCCTGAGCTGAAGCAGGAATACACGCCAAGGAACTGTGATCGCCATCGCCAACATCTTCTCTAACGGCATTAGCAATAATGTTGTCTATTTCTATATTGAATTGTTTTTCTGAAATCATTGTTAGGAATATTTAATGTAAAAATACTAATTGATAATCGAAATACTCAAATTCCAAATCTGAAATTCAAAATCCCGACAAATTTGTAAATTTACGACATGCAAATAAAACTTTTAGCCATCGGGAAAACCGATCATCAGCAACTTCAAATACTGATTAACGAGTATCAAAAACGCTTAGGATTTTACATAAAATTTGAATTTGAGATCATTCCCGATCTTAAAAAAGCAAAGAATTTAAGTGAAGCGCAGCAAAAACAAAAAGAAGGCGAGTTGATTTTGGCAAAACTGGGCACTTCAGACCTGCTTATTTTGTTGGATGAAAACGGAAAACAATACGACTCTGTGGCCTTTTCCGAATATCTGCAAAAACACATGAATTCTGGGATCAAACAATTGGTTTTTGTCATTGGCGGACCTTACGGCTTTTCAAAAGACGTCTATCAAAAAGCAAATGGGAAAATATCATTGTCTAAAATGACATTTTCCCATCAGATGATCCGTTTGTTCATGATAGAACAATTGTATCGCGCATTTACTATTTTAAGGAATGAACCTTATCATCATCGCTGAAATAGGTTTAAAGTTTGGGGCTTTCGAATGAATGATAATTTAATTTCAATGTGTATAGACGCTCACCTCAAACCTCATCCCTTACTTTAATGTGTCATAAAAGCCTGTTTTCTCTTCTTTAACTGGATTTCCAAATCGTTGATGGTCTCCTTAACCGACATTTCAAAGTTTTTCTCGTCAGAAGTAGCAAATATTTGTGGTCCTGGCAGACTCAATTTGATATTGCAAATCTTTCCTTTTTCAGGATTGGTGCCTTCTTCTTTAAAAAACACATCGGCATTGATCAGCCAATCATACTTTTCGGCCATTTTATTTAGTCTTTTGGTAGTATGCTCGGCTAGTGAATCGCTAAAATCCAAGTTTACGAATTGAATATTTATTGTCATAATTATAGTTTTTTGGTTATAAGACTAAATTACGGGTTTAAAAAGAAAGAAAAGCTGACATACATCATAAAATAAGCTTAAAGTTATCTTTTTGCTTAAGGCTAATATCAAATCTCGAGGCCTCTAATTTAGACATCCAATCTTTATTAGGATCTATAGGTTCGAGGTGTACAACAATCATGATGCCTTATCTCTCCATCTTAACAATGGCTACTTGACACCTAATACTTAATAATAGTTTCCATCTTCCTTAATTCTGAGCCCTACGCTAAATGGTTACTCCCATTTACTCTTACGTTCCTTCTCCATGAGTTCTTTTATTTTTCGTTCCTCCCAATTTTTACCTAAGACGATATATGGCATAAATACCGAGAGTCCATGTGCCAAGATTCCGATACCCCAAAAAAACAGGGTTGTAAAATTCTGCCATTTAAAATAACTCTCGCCGGGATCCAATTGCTGAACATTCACAACAACAATCATCAAATTAATCACCACATAAACTAAGAGGTGACTGTAAAACCCAGTAATTCTCTGGACACGTTTTTTTGCGCGTTCGTAACGTTCCTTTTCAAAATAATTTGGTTCCATTAGTTCCATGTTTTAGTGTGTTGTTCCTTTTCCAATATTTCCTTTATTTTACGTTCTTCCCATTCTTTTCCGTAGCCAAATACACCAAAGGCATGAAAGATGACGCCCATCCCCCAGCCCAACATTGGGAACCAGAACCATTGATAGTCCCATGAGGTTTTGTAGTTGATAAATATTAAAAATGGGATGACAACACAATAGGCCACGAGGTTTCCAAAGAACCCTTTGATGTCTTCCACTCTCTTTTTTGCCCGATAATAGGCATCTTCTTCGTTATATTGATGTTTTGTTTCCATGATTGAAATTTGTTTGGTCAAGATGGGTATTTTCACCTTAAAGAAGGCATTTGATTCGTCAATCAACACCTTGCGTTTGGTTAAAATATCATATCTATTGACAATATTTTGCAGTCCCACGCCTTTTCTGGTTTGAAGAACTTCTTTTTTCTGTAAATTATTCTGCACCACCAAATAGTTATCTTCCACCGTGATTTTGATGTGCAAGGGTTTTGATTCGCTCACGGTATTATGCTTAATGGTGTTTTCCAAAAGCAGTTGCAGAGACAAGGGCACCACCTTGGCCTCCTCAATGTTTGCATATTCCGAAATCTCAAAAGTAAGGCTGTTTTCAAAACGCATTTTCAAAAGATTCATATAGGTTTTTGCAAAATCCAATTCCTCGGCAACCGTCACTAATTCTTTATCTTTTTGTTCTAATACATACCTGTAAATTTTTGACAAAGACACCGTGAACCGTTGTGCGTTATCTGGGTTCTCCTCAATTAACGAGGTCAGCACATTCAAGCTATTGAACAAAAAATGAGGATCGATTTGTTTTTTCAGACTTTCAAATTGGGCGCTGGCGGCATGGGCAATGACTTTTTGCTCCTTAATTTTATTCTGTTGGTATCGGTTATAGAAATAAACAAAATGAAAAATGATAACAATGGTCAGGGTAATCCAAAGTCCGAAACTGTAGTTGCTCCAACGTTGTGTTTGCATAAATTCAATCCATGAGCCCCCTCTATAGAGATAATATTGCAAACCGTTCAAAATAAACAAACCGCCCATGGTCAGTACAACTGATCCGGTAATACCAACGATAATTCGTTTTAAGCCATCCTCTTTTTTCCAGGTCAGTTTCTCAAGATAGGCAAAGTAGAAATAATTGGTATATCCTAAAAGGAAGGCATAGAGTTGGTAAAACCCAAAGTCAATAAAAAAGTCGTTGACTGTGTTATAATTAAATCCGTTTGATAGAAGGTTCCCTACGACATATACAGCGCATCCTATAAAAAACGTGAGGTATAAACTTTTAATAGATTTAATGGTCATGAGTTTGTATCTGTTTATCGTGTGTTAGTCAGTGAACGTGCATTAGTCAGTGCAGGATTTCAGTACAGTTTGGGCATGCTGCTTTCCCCAATTGGGGTGAAAGGAGGATTCGGGCTTAAAGTTAGCAAAAAGTTCAATGGCTTTTTCTATATCCTTGCAAAACGGCGTGGTATCTTTTCCAAAATATCGTGCACTCCCCATATTCCATTCGGCTCTACCAAGTACCACCATTGGGTTCTCTGGAGCCATGTCAAAGGCCCTTTCATAAAGATCCGATATCTTTGCAGAATACTTCATCCCATAGGTCATCCCGTCAAAGGCTACCCAATTGGTTAAGATTTGGGCCTGCATGACCAACAAATCGGCGTTCTCCTTTTCGATAGCCATCGCATCATTGAGAAAGTTTTGCGCTTTTTCCAATTGGGCTTTTAATGTATTGGGATCCTTTTCTTCCCAAGATTTTAAACTGTTCATTTGGGCTACATAATAATTGGGCAACCATGCTTCAGGTTCAGCGGCAGCAATGCGTTCAAAAAGTTGCTCAGCCTCGTCCCATTGATTGTTTTTCCAAAGCTCAAAAGCTTTTTCCATGCCTTTGTCATAAGAACTTTGTGCAGATAAAATTCCGGTCACAAATAATACGGTAATAATAATTAAATGTTTCATTGTATTAGATATTGGTTTATGGAAGCAAATATCCATTTACTCTTTAAATTCTTAAAATCTGTTGGTCTGAACTGTCATATTTGATGGATGAATTGTAATTTAATGACTACCAATGCATTCATATCCAAATTGGACGAGCTTAAACAATAGACTTATTATGAAATTAATCCACTCTTATTCTTAAAAAAGATTCCAAAAAATTAAGATTCCTCCGTATTCTTTAAGATTTTCACAAAAATTTAAGATTCCTATTGGATGCTATTGTATTTATAATTAAAAAAAGTATATTGATGTACTTGTTTAAATACAAAGAAGCCAACACAACTTCTACACTGTAAGAAGCATCCGTTCACATTTTTCAACTTTAGCCTAACCTATTAAAAAATAAGATATTGAAAGAACAACATCACAAATGGTATTCGCCAACCCTCAGTAAAGACATAGAAATGCTTGTTTTTGGGCATTCAGGGTATCCTGTCATACTTTTCCCTACAACTATGGGCAAACACAATGAATGTAAAGACATGAAACTTGTGGAATCCGTCCGATGGTTTGTTGAACAAGGCAAAGTACAGATTTACTGTCCAGACGGCATTAACGAACTGAGTTGGTACAACAAACAAATCCATCCCGCACAACGGGCCAAAAACCATAATTGGTACGATCAGTTTATATTGAATGAAGTGGTCAATTCGATTTGTCATCAGAAAGGTTTGCCAAAAGTGGCGGTCGCAGGTCCGAGTTTTGGCGGTTATCAAGCGTCAAATTTCGCATTTAAACATCCTGAGAAAGTCAGCCATATGTTCAGTATGAGCGGTGCATTTGACATTACCTCGTTTGTTGGGCGTCATTATGATGACAACGTATTTTTTAACAACCCCATAGACTATCTCCCGGGCAATAATCACCCAGACTTATGGAAGATGAAAATTATTCTCGGCGTTGGCGAATGGGATATTTGTTTGGAAGCCAATGATCAGATGGCTAAAATACTGCGCGATAAGAATATACCTTTTTGGTATGATGTACGTAAATGGGCAAAACACGATTGGCCCTTATGGCGTCAAATGTTCCCGGAATATCTCTCAAAACTTTAGACACAAAAAAACAAACAACCAGATATTAAATAGATTTCCTCCAATAAGGAAATGAATAAAACTCTAATTTATGAAAAAAATAGGCATCCTATTCGGACAAGAAAACACGTTCCCACAAGCATTTATAGATCGTGTTAATGAAAAAAAGGCAAAAGGCATTATGGCAGAAGCTGTTACTATTGACATGGTAGAGCAGGCTAAGCCAACAGATTACGCAGTTATTATAGATAGGATTTCTCAGGACGTTCCATTTTATCGCGCTTATCTTAAAAATGCGGCCATTTCAGGAACTGCGGTCATCAACAACCCTTTTTGGTGGAGTGCAGATGAAAAGTTTTTCAACAACGCACTGGCTGAGAAAGTTGGTGTTCCTGTTCCGAAAACCTTCATTTTACCAACCTCTCATCGTCCACCGGACACCGATGAAAACTCCTTTAGAAATATGAAATTCCCATTTGCTTGGGAACACATGTTTGATACCATTGGCTTTCCGGCCTATATGAAACCTCATGACGGCGGGGGTTGGAAGAGTGTGTACCGTGTTGAGAATCCGCAAGATTTATGGAAAAAACATGGCGAGACAGAAAACTTGGTCATGATGCTCCAAGAGGAAATCAATTTTACGGAATATTTCAGATGTTATGTCTTGAATACGGATAACGTCCATATCATGCAATACGAACCGAGAAACCCACATCATTTGCGCTATGTCATTGACGGCCCTCCGGTGAAGCAAGAAATTTTAGATTTGGTCAAAAAATATTGTATTCGTTTGAATAAGGCTTTGGGCTACGATTTCAATACGGTAGAATTTGCCATTCGCGATGGCATCCCGTATGCTATTGATTTTTGCAATCCTGCGCCGGATGCGGATATCAATTCTGTAGGCCAGGAAAATTTCGACTGGATTGTTGAAAATGCTGCCAATATGGCCATTGACAAGGCCAAACAATATAAAAAAGATAAAATGAACCTGACATGGGGCACCTTTGTCAAAGATCAGATTACGGGTAAAAAGACCGTTTATAAATAAAAATTCAATAAGCTATCCGTCTTGACGTTTCGGGACTGGAAACTATCAAATAATTCATCCAATTTTATGAAATTCACATTAGGCATTGAAGAGGAGTACCAGGTCATTTGTCCAGATACGCGAGAGCTCATCTCGCATGACCAACAAATTGTTTCCCAAGCGGCAAAAATCTTAAATGACCAGGTCAAGGCAGAAATGCACCAAGCAGTAGTGGAAGTTGGCACCAATATCTGTCAGGATATTCATGAGGCCAGAGAGGACCTTACCCATTTGCGTAAATCCATTTCTGAAATTGCCAACTCTTTGGGTTTCAAGATTGGTGCTGCGGGAACACATCCATTTACAAAATGGCAGACCCAGCTGATAACGCCCAACCCGCGTTATGATGAGATTGTCAACGAACTTCAAGATACGGCACGTTCTAACTTAATTTTTGGGCTCCATGTACATGTGGGGATTGAAGACAAGCAATTGTCCTTACATTTAACCAACGCCATGCGTTATTTTTTACCACATTTATATGCCTTATCAACCAATTCGCCGTTTTGGGAAGGCCGCAATACGGGTTTCAAATCGTTTCGTTCAAAAGTTTTTGATAAATTTCCGAGAACAGGAATTCCAGGAGTCTTCCAAACTGTTGCCGAATATGAGCATTATATAGACATATTAATCAAAACGAAATGTATTGACAATCCCAAGAAAATTTGGTGGGACATCCGTATGCATCCGTTCTTCCCAACTTTGGAAGTACGTATTTGTGATGTCCCAATGACCATCGAGGAAACCCTAAGCATTGCCGCATTAATTCAAGCCTTGGTCGCTAAACTTTATAAGCTGAGAAAACAAAATCTCAATTTCATGCTCTACCATCGTGCCTTGATCAATGAAAACAAATGGCGCGCCAGCAGATACGGACTTGATGGCAGTATGATCGACTTTGGCAAGGAATGTGAAGTAAACACAAAAGATTTAATGCTCGAATTGCTTGATTTCGTAGATGATGTTGTGGATGAGCTCGGTTCCCGAAAGGAAATAGAACACGTTAAAACCATGATCAAAAACGGTACAGGAGCCGACAGGCAGCTCGCCGTTTTCGAGGAGACCAAGGATTTAACTAAAGTGGTGGACTATGTTATTGACCAGACCATTTTAGGAACTTAGAAAAAATTACATGCTTAAAGAAAAATTTAAAGTAGCCATTCTTGATATGAACAACAACCAACCCAATCAGGGTTTGCGTTGTATTGCCGATATCGTTAGTGGCTTTAAAGATGAAGTGGATTATACCATATTCAACGTCAGAGGTGCAGAGGAAATACCTGACACCTCTTTTGATATTTATATTTCGAGTGGTGGACCTGACAGTCCGCTGGAAGATGGACCATGGCGGATTCCATATCTGAATTTGGTACAGGACCTGTGGGATTTTAATAAATCCTCACAGCACCAAAAGAAATATATGTTCTTTATCTGTTACTCGTTTCAGGTAGTGTGCGACTATTTTAAATTGGGAGAAATGAAACCAAGACGGAGCACTTCCTTTGGTGTTTTACCCATTCACAAAACAAAAGCTGGCTTAACAGACCCACTCCTAGAAGGCTTGGACGATCCGTTTTATGCGGTAGATTCGCGCGACTGGCAGTTGGTACAGCCAAGGTTAAAGGTTTTTAAAGAACAAGGCGCTTCCATTTTAAGCCTTGAAAAGATCCGAAGTCACGTCAGTTATGAACGTGCCATAATGGCGGTTCGTTTTTCTAAAGAATTTGTTGGCACGCAATTTCATCCGGAGGCTGATCCCGTCGGCATGAGAGCCCATTTTCTTGCAGATGCCAATAAGTTAAAAGTGATTGCCAATTTTGGCGAAGAGAAATACGATGATATGATGGAGAAGATGGATGATCCAGATAAAATCATCAGGACCCATAAAATCATTCTACCAAAGTTCATTGAACGGGCCATGAAACAACTTTCACCTCAATTAATCTCATAATATATTATGATTGCTTCCTTACGCCAGGCGTTTAACGCTCAATTTTCTGAAGAAAAATATGCCGGAATGTTGGCAGATATCATCGACCAATTTGACTATACACCACAGTTCAAAATTGCCGAAACACCAGTATTCATTCCCAAGGAATTGAAAACGAAATTGGTGGAAGCTTGTGAGGACATTATGAAAGTCATCAATCAGCCCAATTTTAAGGAACTGACGGAAGGTGCATTTTTTAAGGACAGTATGAGAGTGCCCAATGAAGATGACCATTCCAAATTTATACAATTGGATTTTGGTGTCTGTTTGGATGACAATGGCAAGTTAACACCAAAGTTGATAGAACTTCAAGGCTTTCCTTCGCTCTATTTCTTCCAAGAACTGGTAGGCAGTATGTATCGTAAGCATTATGACGGCATTCCCGAAAATTTCTCACAGCATCTTAAGGGTTTGTCTTCAGAAGATTATATCGAATTATTGCGTACAGAAATTGTTGGCGACACCGACCCAAAACAGGTTATTCTTTTAGAGATTGAACCTGAAAAACAGGCCACGGCCATTGATTTTTTCGCTACTGAAGCCTTATTGGACATCAAGGTATTGTGTATTTCCAAACTGATTAAAAGAGGTAAGCAATTATTTTACAAAGATGATAATGGCTCCGAAGTTCAGGTACTTAAGATTTACAACCGCATTATTTTTGACGAATTGGACCAACGACCGGATTTAGTTCGCGAATTCGACTTTAAAGACGAGGTCGATATTGAATGGATTGGACATCCGAATTGGTTTTTCAGGATTAGTAAGTACACAATGCCATTGCTAAAGGGCGATTATGTGCCGAAGTCCTACTATTTGGACAAGCTTGAAACCATTCCCACCGATTTAGAGAATTATGTGCTCAAACCTCTCTATTCTTTTGCGGGTGCCGGGGTGCAGATTCATGTGGATAAAGCAATGATTGCTGCTGTTGAAGATAAATCGAATTATCTGTTGCAGGAAAAAGTGGCCTATGCGCCCATTATCGAAACTATGGATGACCCTGCGAAATGTGAAATCCGAATGATGTTGCTTCATAATAGCAAAACCAACACGACTCAAATTGTCAGTAATCTGATACGTCTCAGTAAAGGAGAAATGGTGGGAGTCAAATACAATAAGGATAAAACTTGGGTTGGCGGTAGTACGGGGTTTTTTGAGCCTTGATTTGATGGATCGCGGACCTGCTCGTATGTTCAGGCGGGTGATGCGGATTGTTTATGATTTACACTGATTTTTTCAGACACGAATTACACGGATTTTCACGGATTGAGAAATTTCACCGATTTTAAATTGAGATATAGAATAAACTTTTCGCTTTAATAAGTTAGAATTCTCATCTTTTGGATCGCAGAAGACGCGGATTGTTTATGATTTACACTGATTTTTTTAGACACAAATTATACGGATTTCCACGGATTGAAAAATTGCGTTAATTCCTCTATATACAGCAAAATCTCTTTGTGTAAGTCTGCGTAAGAACTCAATCTCAACTAATTGAGATTTACCTTTTTTTAGACACAAATTGCACGGATTTTCACGGATTGAGAAATTTCACCAATTTTAAATTGAGATATAGAATAAACTTTTCGCTTTAATAAGTTAGAATTCTCATCTTATTGGGTCGCAGAAGACGCGGATTGTTTATGATTTACACTGATTTTTTTAGACACAAATTACACGGATTTTTACCGGTTGAAAAATTTCACCGATTTTAAATTGAGATATAGATTAAACTTATCGCTTTAATAAGTTAGAATTCTCATCTTTTGGATCGCAGAAGACGCGGATTGTTTATGATTTACATTGATTTTTTTTAGACACAAATTACACGGATTTTCACGGATTGAAAAATTACGTTAATTCGTCTATATACAGCAAAATCTCTTTGTGTAACGTTGTGCCTCCCCTGCCTCGCCGGCAGTTAGGTTTGTGTAACTCTGCGTAAGAACCTCAACAAATTGAGATCTACTTTTTTCAGTCACCTCCCAACAGTAATCACCACAGATTGAATAACTTCAGACATTAGCCTTCCAATCTCGAAAACATGGGTGTAGTCAGATATGTTATATCGGTTAATTTCTCGTAGATTTCGCAGATTTACGCAGAGCAATACAATGCAGAACGTTCATATCGCAATGACACTCCAATGTTATTGTGACCTTCTTTTGAACTATGAAGTATCTAATCTCAACACCTAATCCCTAATCCTTAACTAAACTACAGACTCTTATCCGGGGCCGGGATACTTGCATGAAAATCTGAAGCAATCCGTTGGGTATAGTTATCCAGTAGCTCCATAACGCGGTCGCTACTGTCTGATGCCACAATCATCCCGATATGCCATTTTTTATCCATTTTCCAAACAATCTCAGAATCGTTGAAACTGGATGTATCAGGATTCTCGAATTTGCTTAGAGACACGACGATTCCCGCGTGTTGATTCTTAACTTTTGGCAGTGTATAAGTTTCTTTTCTAAGGGACGCTGATTCAATCCGTGCCCATTCGCCCCAGAGATTGATTCCTGAAGCAAACTCCACCATTTCGGCTAAATTCGCACCACCGACTCTTGAAGATGTTTCCAGAAAAAACAGTTCCCCAGTTTCCTTTGATGCAATAAATTCTGTATGCGACGCCCCAAACTGCATCCCGAAGGCCTTCATAACATCAGCATTCATTTTATTAAGGGCCTTATCAATTTTAGATCCTATTTCGCAAGTAGCCGATCTAAAGACACCACCACCGTGAGCAACCTCAAATGGCGTGTCCAAATATTTGCTGGCTCGAGAAAAAACAACCTTCCCATCAACAATCAAACTGTCCACGTGATACACATCACCGGGCGCAAATTTTTCGATCAAGTAATTATCGCGCTCATCTTTCAGCACATTGACAATTTGCCACAACTCTTCCCTGCTATTGATTTTACGGATTCCAGTGGCCGAAGCTTCCAAACGGGGCTTCAACAACCAAGGCGGACTCACACGATCGGCATAAGCATTGATATCCACATCATGAAACAAGGCCGTAAATTCCGGCACATTAATGCCTTCGGATAATGCTTTGGTACGCATGGCCAATTTATCTCTAAAATAATGTGAGGTGGTCCGACCCATACCAGGCATTCTAAAATGCTCACGCAACAATGCTACTTTTTCGACGTCAAAATCGTCCAAGGCTACAAATCGGTCAAATTTGATCGTTCTGAATTTATAGGCAATCCCTTTGGTCACATCACTTTGGTTCCAGTTATCCACATAAAACACATCATCAATAGCTTCCCACGGCCAAACCTCATGTTCGAGCTGTTTCTTGGTCAAGAGATAGACATTGTTACCTTCGGCCTTACAGCTTTTAATAAAATCAGCGCCTTTGTGATACGTGGTTACGCATAAAAAATTAAGTGGTCGTTTATTTGACATAGTATTATGGAGTTTGACTAGCGGATTTTTGAACCTCTAAAACCAAAAATGATTTAAGATTTAAAAAAGTGAAGCTAAAAAGTTATACATCTATATTTTGATACAAAATACAAAATAAAGCCTTAATTCCCCGCTATCTCCTTAATATAATTTGTAATTAATTGCACACCAAATCCACTGGCACTTTTCATTTTTGAATACGGAGAATCGCCAAAAGAAACCCCTGCGATATCTAAATGCATCCAGGCCTTGTGCTCGTCGGTAAATGCTTCTAAAAATTTAGCAGCGGTAATGGCACCTGCCACAGGCTTCCCGCTAAAGTTTCTCAAATCGGCAATATCACTGTGCAAATCGCTCTCATAATCGGCAAACAATGGCAATGGCCACACCCGCTCGTTGGTATCAAAGCCTATTTTGGAGAGTTTTTCGGCCATTTGTGTGTTATTGGTAAACATGCCCGCAGCCGAATAGCCCAAGGTCTGTACCACACTTCCTGTCAAGGTGGCCAAGTCAATCAGTTGTTTTGGTTGAAATGCTTTGATCATATAACTCAAACCATCAGCCAGCACCAATCGGCCTTCAGCATCGGTATCGATGATTTCAATAGTTTTCCCTGAATAACTGTCAATGACATCGCCAGGCCTGTAACTATTACTATCCACAGCATTTTCCGCGGAAGCGACAATCCCTACAAGATTGACATTAAGCTTTAATTTTGCCACCAACTCCACAACACCCAACACCACTGCAGCGCCACCCATATCACTCTTCATATAGTGTAAATTTGTGGAGGGTTTTATGGACAGACCGCCTGTATCAAAGGTGATGCCTTTACCGACCAAACCAATATCCACTGCACTGTCCTTTTTTGGCATGTATTCCGTTACGATGACTACTGGCGGATTGACACTGCCCTGCCCTACCGACAAAACTGCATTGAAACCCTGTGCCTTGAGTTCTTTTTCGTCAAGAACGGTACATTTATAATTTGAATCCGTTGCGGAATCCTTAGCCCATTGGCCCAAGAATTCAGGTGTTTTCTGATTCGCGGGAGCATCTACCAAAGTTTTGATCCGATTAATGGTTGCACCAATGGCTTTTGCTTCTTCAAGAATTGTTGTAATATCTTTTGAATTGACAATCTCGAAAGTAATGGCATTGACCTCGTCCTTCTTTGTTTTAAACGTACCTATCTCATAGGCCGACATTTCAAGTCCGATGATTGCTTTCTGAAGTTCTGCATCCGATAGATCGGTTGCAACCACCTGTATAGCAGTTTTCCAATATTTTTTATGATCGAAGCTGAGTTTTCTAAAGGCCTCATCAATTTTTACAGCATCTTTTTCTTCTCCCAGACCCAACAGATAAACCCTGTTCCCTTCCGCACCATAAAGCATTTGAACGGTTGAGAATTCGCCATCAAAATCCGGCTTTTCAATAGTTATAAATTGTTTGAGATGTTCCAATTGGTCCTTTCTGCAAGGCACAATCACATCCTGATTTGTATTTACTTTTGAAACGTGTTTAAAAATCATAGCATTTAATATTTCTCAATATTTGGACACTTGATACTGAGCACTTAATTTTTGATACTTAGTACTTTGTTCTAAAAATAAAGCCATTTAACAGCTTTCGGAAACTCATGTCTCCAGTATATTTCGGCGTGAACGCCTATTTCATTGACTGAGAATTTAAACTCAATATCGTGGTTCTGTTCCATTTTTTCTCTAAAAATGGCCTCTAATCTTTGGGCATTTGGCAAATGCTCAGAGCTTTCCATGCCACCAGAATAAAGGTAGATTTTTGATTTTCGTAAAGGCTTAAACGATGTGGTCTGGTTGAATATGGTTTTTGAAATCCAAAGGCTTGGTGAAAAGATCATCATCTTCCCAAACACGCCTGGATTCTGCAAACCTGCATACAAACTGATCAACCCGCCCAAAGAACTGCCGCCAATACCCGTATTTTCAAAATCGGTGAGCGTTCTGTAATTTTTATTGATGTACGGAATCAGTTTCTCAATGATGAATTGGATGTAGAAATTACCTTTCCCTTCGCCATAACGCGGATGGTAATACGGCAAATATTCATTGATGCGCTCATGATTACCGTGGTCAATGGCAATAATAATTACATCGCTAAAACCGTCCTGCGCCAATTTTTCCAAAGATTTATCAATCGCCCAATCGCCAAATGGGGCCATGGGGTTGAACAAATTCTGTCCGTCCTGAAGATATAACACCGGATAGTGCTTATCTGTGGTGTAATAATCGTGTGGCAACAAGGCCGAAATCTTACGTGTGGCCTTCAGATGCGGGATCTCATACGCTTCTTCAATTACTTTTATTATGGGTCTAAACTCCGTCACTGTCATTTCATTTGATTTAGGAAAAACGAAAATACATTTTTATAGAATTATAATACATAAAATCATCATAATATATTAATAAAGATGTCATAAGATTCTGATGGCACGCGCTTTGGAAGTCATAAATGGACCGCAATGAATACTCCAATTTGAGCAAATAATAGGACCAATATACTATGTAATATGGACATCAATTCAATATATATTATCTTTATGCTTCTTTAATGAAAACGAACGCATGAAAGCCATACATATTACAAAATCTGGGGGGCCTGAAGTATTGCAGCTGCAGAAAACTCCAAAACCTAAACCGGAAAAACATCAAGTTTTAATAAAAGTAAAGGCAGCGGGCATCAATCGGAGCGATATCAGTACCAGAGAAAACATGGCGGCCTATGGCCATGGCGCGATAGGAACTTTGATCCCAGGCCTGGAAGTTTCAGGTGAAGTAGTCGACGTCGGCATGGCTGTAAAAGATAAAGAGATTGGCGATAAGGTCTGTGCCCTTATTTCCAGCGGCGGCTATGCTGAATATGTTGCTGTAAACAGTTCGCACTGCCTCCCCATACCCGAAGGCATCAGTTTAATAGAGGCCGCCGCCATTCCAGAGACGGTTTTTACGGTGTGGTTCAACGTCTTTCATCAGGGTCAGTTGAAACCTGGGGAGAAATTATTGATCCACGGCGGCACTAGTGGCATTGGCACCATGGGTTTGCAAATGGCCAAGGCCTTAGGCTCCAAAGTTTACAGCACCGTGGGCAGCGATAAAAAGATGGCATTTTTAAATGACCTGGACCTCGGCATGATCATCAATTACAAAAAACAAGCCTTTGAAACGGTTTTAAAGGATGAAAAAATAGATGTCATTTTAGATATGGTTGGGGGCGACTACACGCAAAAGAATCTTGATATTTTAAATGACAAGGGCCGACTCATCAATATTAACGGCATGAAAAGTATGGACGTCCAAATTAACCTGTTCACGGTGCTGAAAAAGAATCTCACTTTGACCGGAAGCCTCTTAAAGCCGCAATCGGACCAGGTCAAAACGAGGATTGCCAATGCTGTGCAAAAGAACATTTGGCCGCTTTTTAGTTCAAAGCAAATTGAACCTGTCGTCTATAAAACCTTTCCATTACAAGAGGCCCCAGAAGCCCATCGTCTGATGGAAAGCAGCACCCATATTGGAAAAATTTTATTGACTACGGATTGAACCATTTTGACTAATACATATAATTATAAAACCTAACACGATATAACAGAACCTATCGCATGAAAATATATAAAGCCAGAAGAAAAGGATTGATCAATTATCTGCTGATTGGTGCACTAGTATTACCCATTGCCATCTTCTTTCTCGATAAGCATACATTTACCGAAAACCCATTCATTTTGCTGCCTTTACTGAGTCCGATTGTGCTCATATTTTGGATTTATTTGGATACGGTCTATAAAACTGAAAAGAACCAATTGGTTTATCGTTCCGGATTTTTAAGAGGCCGTATTGACCTTCCCAAAATCAAAGAAATCGTGGTTGGTAAAACGAAGTGGAGCGGCATTAAACCAGCCATGGCCACAAAAGGACTGCTCATTAAGTTCAACAACTACGACGAGGTCTATATTGCGCCTGAAAATAATGAAGCATTGATTGCCGACTTGTTAGAACTCAATCCCGAAATCAAAATTACCAAAAAACGACCGCAGTATCAAGGTGCTAAAGGTCAGCCTTGATTATATTACTGGTAATATTTTATCGCATCCAAAAGCCCAATATCTTATATATTTAAAAATAGTTTTGTATTTTTAAACATAGAAACCGTCGTTACCTTCATTCAAAATAGGTCCATTCGATTTTTCTAAGGTCATTTCACTTACATTTACATATACTCTTGCCTATGGATCCAGCCCAAAAAATGATTGACAATCTGCATAAAAACACGGGCAAGACCTTGGAACAATGGATAGACATTGTAAAACAGCAGCAGCTGACCAAGCACAATGCCATTATCACCTTTTTAAAGAAAGAGCACGATTTTACCTACGGTTTTGCGAATTTAGTGGCCCATAAAGCCAACAAATCGGATGCCGGATCAGTTGCAAACCAAGATGATCTCATCAGCAGTCAGTACCAAGGCAAAGAACACTTAAAACCCATTTACGACAAGCTAATTTCCACCATACAGAGCTTTGGCAATGACATTGACATTGCACCCAAAAAGGCCTATGTCAGTTTAAGGCGCAAAAAACAGTTCGCTACACTTAACCCGGCTACGAAGACCCGATTTGAAATCGGAATTAATTTAAAAGGCCAGGATCCAAAAGGTAAATTAGAAGCCGAAAAACCTAATGCCATGTGCTCTCACAAAATAAAGCTGACCGAACTCGAAGACATTGATCAAGAGGTAATAGATTGGCTACAGACCGCTTACGATAACGCAAAATAACCGACCTATGAAAACCAGAGCCATCGAAATTAAATGGGCCATCATCTTTTCTATTGTTGGCTTGCTTTGGATGCTGTTAGAAAAATTGGTCGGTCTGCACAGCACACATATTGACAAGCACATGTACCTCACCAACCTATTTGCCATCCCGGCAATTATTGTGCTGGTGCTGGCCCTGAAAGATAAAAAACAAAACTTCTATAAGGGACAGATGAGCTATAAACAAGGTTTTGTGTCTGGGTTGATCCTCTCGGTATTTATCGCGGTGCTGAGTCCATTGACCCAATGGATTACCTCCACCATCATCACTCCTGAATATTTCCCAAACGTCATTGCCTATTCCGTAGCAACCGGGTATCATAAATCTGTCGCAGAAGCGGAAGCCTACTTCAATCTTCAAAACTATATCATTCAAAGTACCGTTGGTGCGTTGCTCATGGGAGTCATCACTACGGCGGTCATTATGGTTTTTCTTCAAACAAAAGACAACAAACTATAAAATGAGGCAGAAATGAAAACAAATCAAAAACCAACAATATATCCCAACAAAAGGCTTATTGATATTTTACTTGGTGGCACTCTTTTGTTAATGATTCCGCTGATCCTGCAATTGACCGTTGGTACGGGCATCGATGGCAAAGGATTTAATTGGAAAATCAATGATTTTATATCCTTTGGAATTCTCATTTTCAGTACTGCATTATCAATTGAATTCATTTTGAGGAAAGTAAAAAACAAGACCAACCGATATCTTTGTTTTGGAATAATTCTCTTAATCGTTCTATTGGTTTGGATCGATCTTGCCATGGGCATTTTTAATATTCCGGGGTTTTCCGGAAGATGAGCCACAAGGGTTAACAGTGCGGTGCAACTGTACGATTATAAAGGCTATGCGCTAAATTTTAACTCATTTTTGTTTAAGTTAGCGTCTCTATTCAAAAGAAACCAATAGAACGCATGACAACCACCTTTATTATTACCCTTGGCATCCTTATCCTGTCTTTATTGGCCCCTTTTATTTCACTATATGCCGTCTCCTTTATCAAGAAAAAGGACTATCGCACCCACATTAAAATTCAAAAGCGACTCTTTTGGACCTGTGTGATTGCCGTGCTCATTCTTGAAATTCAGATTCGGGTTGCAGGAGGTTCGGGGAGTTTGGTCGCCAATAGCGCATATACCCATACGTCATTTTTCAAGACGGTGCTGGTGGCCCATATCATCGGAGCCGTGTTGACCTATATCATTTGGGGCATTACCATTTTCGCCTCCAATAAAAAATACAAAAAGCGAGAAACCCTGCCAGGCAGCTTTTCGATCGCCCATAAAAGACTCGGTTATGTCTCCATTATCGGCCTTTTTTACACGGCCATTACCGCATTGATTGTGTACATCTTTGCGTTTTTCCTATGATGTTATGGCAACAACAAATAAACATTTAAACCAATGACTCACCCTCACCGGTCCTCTTAAAAAATCAAATCGTATTCCACCAAATTAAATCACTATGACCTTCTCAAAAATTGAAAGTTTCATTGCCCAATTAAAGCCAGAAACACTAGCCGCAGAACGTAAAACCATTTTACAGCCTTTGGTGGCCTATATTCAGGCGAAAGCGGATCAGGATCAAGTGGTGAACCTACATTTTATCTGCACCCACAATTCGCGGAGGAGCCACTTATCGCAAGTCTGGGCGCAGACCATGGCCCATCACTTTCAGTTGAAACAGGTGTTCTGCTATTCGGGTGGTACAGAAAGCACCGCCTTGTTTCCCATGGTTGTGGAGACCTTGCGGAATTCTGGGTTTCAGATTGCGCAGCTTTCCGAAGGCAGGAATCCCATTTACAGCATCAAATATGCCGCCAATGCCCATCCCATCATTGGCTTTTCAAAACGCTTGGATGACGATTTTAATCCAGAATCTGACTTTGCCGCCATCATGACCTGCGATTCGGCCAATGAGGCCTGCCCCTTCGTACCCGGTTCGGACTTGCGCATCCCCATCACCTATGCCGATCCGAAGGCCTTTGATGATACGCCACAACAAGCCGAAAAATATCAGGAACGAAGTTTACAGATTGCCACCGAATTGTTTTATGTATTTTCACAAATCGAAAGCCACTCATGAGAGCAAACCAAAACCGAAACCTGTCTTTAACTTATAAAACCGACATCTAAAGTGAAAAGTTACGATCTCATCATCATTGGCGGCGGACAAGCCGGACTTTCTGTGGCGTATTTTTTAAGACGAAGCGGCCTGGATTATCTCATTTTAGACGATCAAAACGAAGCTGGTGGCGCCTGGTTGCAGTATTGGGACAGTCTAAAATTATTCTCACCCACCGATTACAGTTCTTTATCCGGGTGGAAAATGCCAGACACCAAGGACGAATACCCGCTTAGGGATGAGTTTATCGCCTATCTCAAAGCCTACGAGGCCCGTTACGAGTTTCCGGTGCAAAGAAACACCCAAGTCGTACAAGTCAGCAAGGAAGCCGATCTTTTTAAGATGGAAACCAATCAAGGGGATTTTTATGCCAAGACCGTGGTCAGTGCTACGGGAACGGCTAAAAATCCGTACCTGCCCCACTACCCCAATCAGGAGGCTTACCAAGGCGTGCAATTGCATACGGCAGACTATCGCAATGCCGACACATTTAGAGACCAAAACGTCATGGTCATAGGCGGCGGCAACTCCGGTGCCCAGATCCTTTCGGAAGTCTCCAAGGTGGCAGACACGACTTGGGTCACTTTGGATCCCCCGCGGTTTCTTCCTGAAAATATCGATGGCCGCTACCTATTCCACCAAGCCAATGCCAGTTTTTTTGATGAGACCACCGACGCTTTTAATCGGCGGGTGTCTTTAAGTGATATCGTCCTTGTGGAAAGTGTGGTCGATGGCCTAGAGCGCGATGTGTACCACGATGTCAGACCCTTTGCCTCATTTTACATAGACGGCGTGATCTGGGACAACGGCAACAAGGAAGCTTTTGACGCCGTGATCTGGTGCACTGGCTTTAAACCCAACCTCAAACATTTGGAAGTTTTGGAGGTGGTGGAAGACCATCGCATCGCCACCAAAGGCACCCGCTCCGTAAAAGAACCTCGGCTTTGGTTGGTGGGCTATGGCTATTGGACCGGCTTTGCCTCTGGCACCATTTACGGCGTAGGGAAAACGGCACGTGACACGGCGAGGGAGATCAAAGCCTATTTTAAAAAACGGTCTTGATTTCGGGAGGTCATCTTTATTTGCCCATGTAGGGAGTTTTTTAGATGGTTTTTAAGCGGTGTTCTCCCTCTGTGTTTGACATTGGTTTGGGTTCTTTAAATGCGGTTTTTGTGGAGGATTGTAGGCCGATTTTGAGAGATCACAAGGAAAACAGGGTTTTGATGTGAAATATACGTAGTTCTACTTATTGGAAAGTTGAGGGAAAGGTGGTAGATTGGGGGTTGCAAATTTGGAGGGCTAACTATGATTACGATATAGTTGAGTAAATGAAGTTGCTTCCAAGGGCATACTTTGGGCAGATATGAATACTTTTAGTGATTGTATACGCAAGTTGTGCAAAATATTAAAAAAACCTCGTTACATTTAATAATTTAATCTAAGAAATTTATGATAAAGAGCCATATGGATGCACGTGAAGATGCTCTTATTGCAATATCTAAAATACCTGCAAATAGCGGTCATCCCCTACACAAAGGCACACCAAGAGAAGCATTTATTAAAGAATTTCTTGAGCAACATCTACCTGAGCATATAGCAATTGGAACAGGCGAAATTATTGATGCAGATTCTAAACCAAATGTACAACGAAATCAATTTGACCTTATATTATATAAGAAAAACTATCCGAAACTTGACTTCGGTGGTGGAATAAAAGCCTTTTTAGTGGAATCTGTGATAGCTACGATAGAAATTAAATCAACACTCACTGAAAAGGATATGAAACAGTCTATTAACGCTGCCAAAAACGCCAAGAGTCTTACAAAAAACACAAGTCGAAGTTTTAGTACAGGATATATTCCACCTTCAATTCTTTGTTTTGTAATTGCTTATAATGGACCTTCAAATATGTCAACGGTTTACAAATGGATTCCAAAGATACACAACGAACTAAATATTAAAGTTGACAGATTGCCATTAGAAGAAGAAAAAAGGATACAAACGGCATCAAAAACAATCGATGCTGCTTTTGTTTTAAAGAAAGGATTTGTCTACTTCGATAATTTACCAATTGGTTTTTCAAATCAAACCCAACGAGTTAAAAACCCAGATTTGAAATGGATTTTATCTGACACTAATAATGGGAACTTATTATTTTTCTTCCTATTATTACAACAATCAACCTCTAATATAGAAGGAGAATGGTTAAATGCTTTACCATATTTGCGAAATTTTAAGGTAGGAAAAATACAATTTGGGACGTAAAATACTTTGCACAATCGAGTAGACGGGTGACGACCTAACGGTCGCCACTGCGCCTCTCACACCACCGTACGTACGGGTCTCGTATACGGCGGTTCACCAGATTAAAGTTTGCGCTCTATCGATGTAATCTCCTAGCGGTTTATAGCCTTTTCGTTTGAGTCTGGAGATGGTTACGGTAGTTTTTAAAATAGGGCTTTGGGCTGTTGCCCATCCTCCCATTCGGGTTCTACTCCAAGCATACGCTTGCCCTTGCTCTATCCCCAATCTAATAAGGTTTTTACGTTTACGTTCCAGCTTTTTCCAATCGTGCCAAATACAATATCGCAATCGGTTTCTTAACCAAGCATCTAGCTTTTTAAGTTTAGCATAACTCTGGGTCAGCCGATAGTTGTTAATCCATCCCCGACAGACTTCATTGAGCCGTCCAAGCCGTTCTAACAGCGATATAGGCCTGGTCTTCTGCGTAATACGCTTTAACGTGCGTTTAAACTTGCCCCAACTCTTTTGTGATACAACTAATTGATACTGCCCTTTTGTTCCCTTTTTGTAGACAGGTACAAAACCGTGTCCAAGCAGTTCGAAATGTACAGGTCTGCGAATTCCGCTCTTGGCTTTGTTAATAGGCAACCTGAGTGCATCCCTTAAAAAGATATACAGCTCATTACCTATCCTTTTTGCCTCGCTCTTGCTCCTAGTGTAAACACTAAAATCATCCGCATAGCGAACATAGAGCAGTCCTTTCGACTCCATATGCTTATCCAGTACATCTAACAAAATATTAGATAGTAATGGACTCAAAGGGCTTCCCTGCGGTATTCCCTTTCGGCGTTTCTCGAGCCGTCCATTGATACGTATGGGCGCTCGTAGCCATTTTCGGATTAGACGCAAGGTAGTTGGGCATTTTACCTTATTGTAAATAAGTTGCAGTAATCGCATATGGTCTACCTCGTCAAAGAACCCTTGTAAATCAATATCTACAATGTCCTGATATCCAGTATTGATATACTGCTGGGCTTGTAGTACTGCTTTGTGCAGGTTCTTATTGGGGCGGAAACCATAGCTGAGCGGTTCAAATTCATATTCGAACTCAACCATCAACTGTTGGTTTACCGATTGTTGTAGCCATCGATCCACTACTGTTGGAATCCCTAAAAGTCTGGTCTTACCCATACCTTTTGGAATGGAAACCCCTAAAATCGGGTCTGGTACATAGCGGTGTGTGCGTATAGAAGATAGTAGGTCGTCACGGTGTTCTGCTATGTAAGCAGCCAATTCCGTTGTCTTCATACCATCTACTCCGCACCCTCCCTTATTGCGCTCAACTTTACGTTGCGCCTTATAAAGATTCTTTGCTTCTAATACCTTTTCAATCATAGGGTCAGTAAAATGTAAATACTCCTGTTGGTCTAAGATGGGGCTAGCTAGGCTTCCCAATCAAATTCCAACATAATCTAATGTTCAGTCCTTCCTTATCTGTGAGACTTCTGTGGTTTGTTTTCACAGCTCGTTTCCTATAAGTACTATGACCTCTGCTGACTTCTCCATTATGCCAACACGTGGCTATGGAGACCTCCCCAGGTAAGAACATCTTCTTTCACTCAATCCCTGCCGTATCTACATATTTACCCTTTTGATAATCGTTGGGCGTTACAATGATGTGCTTGCTTACCCAGGTAAATATGCCTCTGTATACGGTTCCTGTTCGTCAGTACCGAGTTTTGTAGTCTCGCTTTCTTCAGACATAACCTCACGGTTACCGCCCTTGCGACTTACTAATGCTTCCAGAAGTTACTCCAGCGCATAAGGGACTTGCACCCTCTAAATTAATATCTTACTTTGCAGTAAGGTAAAGATGCCCATACTGGGCACACACA
>NZ_JACGLT010000023.1 GCF_014062315.1 Gelidibacter maritimus | reverse complement strand
TAGTGTGCCAAGAATCAACCACGGCAATAAAAGGTTGAATGCTGTAAATAAGATGATGGTAGGTCCATCAGAGTCGTTGTATAGGCGATGGCTCTAAACCACCTAAAGGTGCTGCAATTAACAGTTGTGGTGCTGAGCGTTTAGGAGAATCTAGTCCAAAGAGATTAGCAGGTACGAATAAAGGAGTTGAACGAAAGTGAACCATCGAAGAGGTGTCGAGAAGTTGCTATCCCCAGTCAAAAGCTACGAAGTATGATACGGAGTGAAAAGTAATGTTAGCAATAACATTAATTACAGAGGAAACCTATTTATTTTCTGTAAGGCTGGCGTCATTCAGATGGCAAGAACTTTATTCAGGCTTATTTACGGAACTTGGGAAACTGCATACAAATGGCAAGGGAAATGCACAATAAGAACAACTTAGAGGCAGAATACCGAAGTTGTATGCAGAGACAGATTAACCCGTAGTAGTGATGAAGTTTCTGTAATGGAAATGGAGCAAAGGGGTTAAGTTGTACAGTTGCATTTTACAAATCAACTTACAAAAGTGAGGATGAATTTATGGAATGAAACAAAATCAATACCGATAAGCCGCCAAATGGTTTGGGAGGCCTATCAAAAAGTGCGTTCCAACAAAGGGAGTGCTGGAGTGGATGCGATAGATATGCAAGAATTTGATGCCGATCGCAGAAGACACCTTTACAAACTTTGGAATCGTATGGCATCAGGGAGTTATTTTCCACCACCTGTCAAAGAAGTAGAGATATCCAAGAAAGACGGTTCTATCCGTAAATTAGGCATACCTACCATTAGCGACAGAGTTGGCCAAATGGTGGTCAAAATGTTTGTTGAACCAAGATTAGAGGCAGTATTCAGTCCCAATTCTTTCGGCTATCGACCAAAGAGAAATGCCCATCAGGCATTATCAAAGGTAAGAGAAAACTGTTGGAAACAAAACTGGGTCATTGACTTGGACATCAAAGGTTTCTTCGATAATATTGACCATAACAAACTGATGCTTGCCGTAGAGAAACACGTGCCCGAAAACTGGGTAAAACTCTATATCAAACGATGGCTGGAAGCACCCGTTATTACAATATCTGGAAAACGAATCCAAAAGCAAGGAAAAGGAACGCCACAGGGCGGAGTGATCAGCCCTTTACTGGCAAACCTCTTTCTACATTATGCTTTTGACAAATGGTTGGAACGGACAGATAAAAATGTAGTCTTCACACGTTATGCCGATGACGTGATACTACACTGTAATACAAAAGCCCACGCAGAAAAAGTACTTAATCTAGTGCATCAAAGAATGGCTTCGGTAGGATTGGAATTACATCCACAAAAGACAAAAATTGTCTATTGCCGAGACTACAGAAGAAAAGAAAAATACCCAACAATCAAATTTGATTTCCTGGGATATTCTTTTCAGCCCAGGACTGCCTTCTCTAAGAAAAAGAGGAAGCTGTTTTTAGGGTATGATTGTGCCATAAGTATTGGTTCAAGAAAACGAATCGCTGACAAGCTAGAAGAGCTCGGCGTAAACAAACTTACTTTTAAAAGCATCGTAGGAGTAGCCCAATATCTTAATCCAATAATCAGGGGATGGGTGCGGTACTATGGTAAATTTAAGATGTATGAACTTACAAAAGTCTTTCGGTTACTCAGTAAAAGATTGGTTTGGTGGGCAAGGAAAAGGTATAAGCGATATAAAACCAGTATTTCGAAAGGGTACCAATGGTTAGCAGAGGTTAGGAAACAATATCCAACACTGTTTTATCATTGGAACTTCAATCAAATAAATTGTATTGCTTAGATTTGTACAACAAGAGCCGTGTGAGGGGAGACTTTCAAGCACGGTTCTGTGAGAGGCTTAGGGTGAAACTCCCTTTGCCTACTCGATGCCGAGACCGTTAGCGGCAGTTGAAGTAAAGAATGGCAAAATATGTTTAACCGAAAAATGAAATAGCGTGACAGATTCAGGAATAGATATAATTGTTATGATTTTCCTTTGTATCGTTGGCTTGTTCATTTACTTTCTTCCAACTATCATAGCATCAGGCAGAAACTCAACAGCTACTTTTTTGATTTTCTTGGTAAATCTATTTGGTGGCTGGACAGTAGCTCTATGGATTTTCGTTTTTATATGGGCGTTTTGTGCTAAAAAGAAATAATGAACTGAATATGGAACCGATATCAATTGCTTTGTGGCTACTTATTATTGTTGGTATCTTATTTATATTTAGCAATATACGAGATAGAAGATTACTAAATTCTGTCACAAAACGAAATAGAGGAACAAAGTCAGAAAGAGACTTAGTGTTAAAACTTTTGAAATACGGAATACCAAAACAAACCATTTTTCACGATTTATATGTGAAAAAGAGCAATGGTAATTTTACTCAAATTGACTTAGTTGTTGCAACGAAAGTCGGAATTATTGTCTTTGAAATTAAAGATTATAGTGGTTGGATTTTTGGAACAGGATACAAACCACGATGGACTAAAGTATTAGCATACGGCAAACAAAAATATCGATTCTATAACCCTATAATACAGAACGAAAAACATATCAATGATTTAAGCAAACAACTCAAAGAAAACGTACCGTTTTATTCAATTATAGTATTCTATGGAGATTGCGAATTGAAGGACATCAGTTTTGTACCTAATGGAACGTTCATTGTAAAATCGAAAAGAGTTTTGGAGGTAATGAGAATCATTATGAAGAAAAACGAACCTGCTGAATACACGGACAAACACAAAGTAGTTAGGATATTAAAAGAATCGGTAGAAAATGGAGAAAGTAAATTGAATCAAAATCAACACATTGAAAATATTAAAGATATGATGGGTAAGGATAGGATATTTGATTAATGGAACAGAATGAGTTAAAAACCAGCCGCTAACAGCGTATATAACTTATGGCGAGGGAAGTGGTAAATTCAAGTTTAGTGCATTTAAGTAAGTTTGTTGCAAGCCGACAAGAAAGTGCTTTGAAAACCGCCACAAGTCATATGTGTGCCGAGAGTAACGACCGGCTGAAAGTCGTTACGTAACTGTTTATAAGATGGTGGAACCGACCCACCGGTGTTGTCCTACAGGGGAGAGCATCAAACCACCATAAGGTGCTTTGGTAAAGAGCCAAGGTATTGAGCGTTATGGAAAAGGCTACGCCAAGAGCTGGTCAGGTATGAATAATGGAGATGAATGCAAATGAACCTCTGATGAAGTGTCGAGAAAGTGCAACCCTCTGTCAAAAGTGTTTGAAGTATGACAAACATTATAAGTCCAGCGGTCACCTGTTTATTGGCTGGGCGGTCCCGCCCGTGCGGGATCATTTAGGAGGCATGACCATTATTTGGGCTTATTTACGGAACTCGGGAACCTGAGCCAAAATGCAAAGTGAAATGTACAATAGCGCAAACTAGAGGCAGAATAGCGATGTTTGGAACAGGGGCGGACTCATCCGTAGTAGTGATGAAGTTTCTGTAATGGAAATGGAGCAAAGGGATGAGCTAATTTGATATACAGCCTGCCAACTTGAAAAAGGATGAGCTATTTTTGTATACCACTTTAGAAGAGCCGTATGATGGGAGACTATCACGTACGGTTCTGTGAGAGGCTTGGGGTGAAACTCCCCTGGTCTACTCGACGTGTGCTGTGAGTGGAGCATAGGCTTCACGTAACTATTTATAAGATGGTGGATCCGACCCACCGGAATCTGCTTATAGGAGCCGGTTCCAAACCACTTTTCTGATGCATCCAAAGTAATTTGTTTGTGTGAAGCGAGAGAAGAAAAGGCAGACTTGATCTGTCAGGTATTGATAAAAGAGATGAGCGAAAGCGAACCTACCGATGATGCGTCGAGAAGACAATACATGTTGCCAAAACCGAGAAAAGTCGAGTTCTCAGGGACAAGGATAGCGGAAACCTATTTACTGGCTATTCGGCAACCGTCGTATAGGGGGCATGACTTTTATCTGGGCTTATGGATGGAACGCAGGAAGCCTTACATTAATGCAAAAGGGAAAAATCAAGTAGAGCAACTGCAAGATGATTACCAATGTAGTGTAAGGTGGCGGACTAACCCGTAGTAGTGATGAAGCTCCTGTAATGGGAGTGGAGCAAAGGGGTTAGCTAATTTAAAATACGATTTGCCAACTTGAAAGAGGATGAGCTTATATTTGTAGATTAAATTAGAAGAGCCGTATGATGGGAGACTATCACGTACGGTTCTGTGAGAGGGGAAGGGTGAAACTCCCTTTTCCTACTCGACACGCAGCCGTTGTGCCGCATACTAGAAAAAAACTGCAATGATGTAAATAAATGAAAAAAACTCCTGATAGAAAATATAGGCTTCAATCTGCAAAGGATTGGATAAAAACATATTCAGGGAATAATATTGTTAAGGGATATTCAAAAAAGTACTCCGTTGACAAAATTTGTGCAGTTAAAGAATTAAGATTGCTAGGATTTAAAATTTCGGATGAATATGAAAGACAGTTGCGTCAATCTATGGAATCACTTAAACAGCAAAGACTTGCATTTAAGAAAAAGCGAGAGAATGAATTAAATGCCTTTTGTGAAATTGAAAGTGATGAGCATTTTGCAATGATTATTGGGTATACAAGCGGAGGATATCCTTATGGAGTAACCCACGAAGAAATGGAACAAAAAGATATTGAAAAGGAATTTGACTAATTATGCCAGCAGGACAAGCACATACTACTTGGTTTCCAGAATTAAAGGATATTCTTAAGAATAAGTGGAATTCAAATTATTCCATTGAACAGCATTTTAGTTTAGTTACCGATTTGAATGAGAAATTACGCCAGATTCGGAAAGAATTGAACATTCAACCCCCTATGATGTGGTGTCCGAATTGCCAAAAACGACATCGCTCAAGATTTAATGATGTTTCAATAACAGGAATGTATTATGCCCTTAAAAGATTTGAATATTGTGATACTGATGAATTTAATAAGTTGTTAAGAGATTGGAAACAATATTCAAAATCAGAAAATGTTGATATATATGGCAATAAAAAGACTGATAAAAGGGAATTGTAAAATGGAGTTTTAAAAGGTCTACTTTATGACTGGAATAATAGTGATAGCGGAGAACAATATGACAAAACGGATTATGAACTTGACTTAAAGACATTGATCTTAAAAAGAGGAAAGGAATTAGAACAAAAACCAATTGAAATAAAAAAAGCTGTAGTCGAAAAACCGAAATGGTGGCGAATATGGTAAGCGAAATAAAGCCAGTTGCACTACAGAATGGGGGAGCTTTTTAATTTAGTGGGGTTTAAAGCGTCACGTGCAGATAAGAGGACATAATATGGTTATATGACTTCGGTGTAATTTGACTTTTTAGGCTATTATTTTAAATATTAATTATAGGAGAATACATCGAAAAGGAATATGTTTGGCGAATCCAAAAAGAGAACCAGCTCAATATTATGAATAAAACTTCCGCAATTTCACTTTTAATTATTTTGTCAGCTATATCGTCCTTCGGACAGAGTTACACTCGAATCAACCAAGTAGCAGTCCAACAAAATTACACCTACATTAATCAAAATAATAACGCAGGGCTTAATAATATAGCTTATTCTATTAGTTCATTCAGAAATGCATTGGCTGACGAAAAAATAAAATTGAGAGAAATAGAAAAAGCCAAATCACAATTACGGATTATAAAAAATCTATACAGCGAGCGAACAACCTTCCCTGAAACCATTATTGATGGTTGGTATTTAGTAAAAGTTACTGACAATTTTAATTACTGCTCAGATGCAAAGGTGCTTGTCAACGAGAATGAAATCAAACAAATAGTAATTGAAAATTATGCAGAATTGTCCTTAGCATTCACCCCTATAACAGGTATAAAAAACGCAAAAAGCACAGTAAATATAAATCTCAAAAACGGAACCACCGATACGGTAGAAATTTATTTTCTTTATGATTTAGATCAACCGAATACAACTTCTGAACCATTGCAAGCTGGTTATGTCACTTTTTGGTCGGATCTAAAGAATGCAAAAACTATTGAAATCTGGTTTAAGAAACAGAAACAAGGAAAAATAGAAAAACAACTTGAGGAGGCAGAGTGTTTTACAGAAGGAGGATTAACTTTGAAGCTTAAGCCTGGTAGTTATGACTTCAAAGCAGAATCTCGGGGTGCAAAAAGTTGGAGTGGAACAATTGAAATTAGAGAAAATGAGTGTTATACATATTCCTTAAATAAAAAAAATAAGGATTAAAATGTTGTACAAAACAAAGTGCTGATTAAAGTCAAAAACACCTAAATTACCAACTCCTCATGCTTTACAGGCTCACTAATTCCAGGCACATTCCCCAAGTAATCCTTGCCTCTTAGTTTGCCCACGGGATAAGCATCCAATTCCTCTTCCGGATATTCTTGGATGAGGTCCTTAATAAATTTTTGGTCTTTATCTACTTCCAATTTGACCAACCAGTCATCTGCTAATTCTTCATGTAAGATTAGAGGCATCCGCGTCTCTTTGAGTTTTGGGTTGTTATGAATTTTTGCCAAAAGTTTATTTCCCGTGGTGGTCACAATGGAGAAGGTGACCAGTTTCCCATTTGTTTCAGGATTGTGCCATTCATTAAAAAGTCCGGCTAAAATAATTGGTGATTGGTCTTTCTTGAAGATATAAAAAGGATACGTCTTTTTCTCAAAATGATGGTGTTCATAAAAACCATCAATATAAATAAGGCAGCGACTTTCATTGGCCGCTTTTCTAAAGGAATTCAATTTAAATATCGTTTCTCCTCTCGCATTTAAAGTGTTGTTCCATTGCTTCTTCATAGCCGCTTCATCCTTCACCCAATCGGGCACTAGCCCCCAAGTGGCCACTTCGGGATAATCAGGAGAACGATCGGTATAAATGAGTAGTTCAGGGTGCGCAAATCCAGAGCTGTGATAAAGAGGTAAATCGGTCAGAGGAATTAGTGTTTCCATAATTTCATCAACGGCTTGTGCATCACCCTTTGTTTTGGCACGTTTCAGTTGGGTTTCTACGGTCGCTTTGATATCGTAACACATGATTTTTTATTTTAAAGTTAATAGTATTGCGAATTGCCTGCAACTATTTTAACCTACCTTAACAACATGATAATCCAAATTTAAAACACCTATTTATTCCTAGGATCCCCCAGTATCCCCATCTTCCGACTCCAAACTACATTCATGCTATAAAAATCAAACCGATCCGTTATTCTTCCATAACACGCATAAACGCCCAAACCATTAATGGGAAATTTCTCCACCACATCCGTAAAATGCACCGCATCAAAATAGTCACCATTCTGGTCTATAAAAGTGCTTAATCGCATGAGCTTTCCAGCTGAGGTTTTGTTGAATCGTGTGGTCACCAAACTGCCATAGATCAAAACCTCCCGGCCCACATAATCTTTCATCCGGCTCGCCAAAACCCCGTTGGCCATGTCCTCAGCGACAAGATTAAAATAATTACATAACGGGAAGCCCAACAGCTCCATTTCATCGTAGGCATTCTCAATCCAATTGCTATTGAGCTTGGGCAACTCAAAAGTCTTATGCTGGATCTTAAACAGTTTCGCCTGCTGGCTTTTGGCGCCATCGGCATTCAGTTTAAAAATAGCCTGCCAAAGCAATTCGGTTTTGGTCTGCTTCGTAAAGCGGAAGGCGTCTATCCGAATTAAAATGGTCAGCTGTTCAATGCTAATCGTCACCCGATCTATAAAATCATCCAAGGAACTGAATGCGCCATGCCATTGACGTTCCGTTAAAAGCCGTTGCACGGTATAACTCTCTAAGTTCTTCAGATACCCAAATCCCAAATAAATGGACGTGCCAATCAATCTATTTGGATGTTCACTATTATTGATGCACGGCGCACAAATTGTTGCGCCTTGTTTCTGTGCTTCGTGTAAATAATGTTCCACACTATAAAAACCACCACCGTTGTTAAGCACGGCAGTCATAAATTCCAATGGATAATAGCATTTCAGATATAGACTCTGATAGCTCTCCACGGCATAGGAAGCAGAATGTCCTTTAGCAAAAGCATAACCCGCAAAACTCTTAATCTGATTCCAGACTTCAAAAATCAATGCATCTGCAAATCCTTTCCTCCTGCAGTTCAATATAAACTTTTCCTCTACCGCAGCAAATTCCTTGCGCGATCGAAATTTACCGCTCATCCCACGCCTCAAAACATCCGCCTCGCCAAGTGACAAATCGGCAAACTGATTGGCCACTTTTAAAACATCTTCCTGATACACCATCACGCCATAAGTCTCAGGCATAATTTGCAACAGAATAGGATGGGCATTTTTTCGCTGTTCAGGATACCGGTGCCGCTTGATAAATTCCTCTTTCATCCCAGATCCTGAAACGCCTGGTCTAATTATGGAACTTGCAGCCACCAGTTCAATATAATCTTGGGTCTGTAACTGCTGCATCAAACCGCGCATGGCCGGCGATTCTACATAATACGCACCAATGGCGCCTCCCGATTTTAAAAGATCATTGATATTCTTATCGTTTTTAAAGCCTCAACCTTGGTGATGTCAATAGGAGGGACCTCCGGACGGTTCTCTTTAATTATATCCAAAGCATCTTTAATCTTGGCCAATCCCCGCTGACCTAAAATATCAAACTTAAAAACCCCAACATCCTCTGCAATGATCATATCAAATTGAACCGTAGGGAATCCTTTGGGCGGCATATCGGTGGCCGAATAATAATGCACGGGCCGATCCAAAATAAGCACACCCGCTGAGTGAACGCTCACATAATTTGGAAACCCTTCAATTAATTTCCCGTATTTCAAAACCAACTGCGAAATCTCATCCAATTGCGAAAGTGCATAATTCCCTTTACTCAATTTATCAATCTCCTCTTTTGGCAGTCCAAAGACCTTACCCAGTTCTCTAACCACGGCTCTATATTTAAAGGTATTATAAGTGGCCATTAACGCGGTATGCGGAAATCGTCTAAATATATAAGCCGTTACATCATCTCTGTCTTTCCAGGAGAAATCAATATCAAAATCAGGAGGGGAAGCCCTAAACGGATTGATAAAACGTTCAAAATACAAATCTAACTCAATAGGATCCACATCGGTGATGCCAATGATATAGGCCACAATACTATTGGCACCACTGCCACGCCCCACGTGAAAATATCCTTGGCTGTTGGCATAGGAGATAATGTCATAGTTGATCAGAAAAAAAGCTACAAAATCCAATGATTTGATAGTGTCCAATTCCGTTCTTAGTCGCTTTAAAACCTTTTCATCTGGATTGGAATAGCGCTTATGCAAATTCTCCTGGCATAGTTTTTCCAATAGACGATAATCGTTTTCAGCCGAATCAGTATAAAGCCGTAAATTTTGTGAAACACGGTCTTCGCCAAAACCAAAATCAATCTGACAGCTCTCTAAAATCCTGTTTGTATTCGCAATAATATTAGGGAAATCTGCAAAAGCGGCATGGATCCCATCCAGAGAAATCATTTTCTCGGTAGACTTACATTCTTCCGATTTGTCAAGTTTGCTCAACAGCGTATTCTGATCAATAGCGCGTAACAACCGATGGGCATTAAAATCCTTTTTACATCGGATGGTGACGGTCTGCAGAACCACCAATTTGCTTTCAAAGTTTTTCAATTTAGAAAATCGGAGTTTCCGTAATTCCTCAATAGAAACCCCAATGAATTCATTATCCAAAAAATCAGTTTTATCCAACTGCAGCACCTGCTCAAATGGATATATAATATAACTATGCTCAAAAGTAGGAGCCTGTTGAGGTAGTTTGATTTTGTTTTCAGAATGATGGGACAAAAAGGCATTCAGTTCTTTAAAGCCTTCATTGTTCTTGGCAAGACCCACATACAATTGGTGGTTGCCATTTCTAAAGTCAATCCCGACCACGGGATTAATCTGAAATTCCTTCGCCTTCCGGATAAAATTTAAGCATGCCGAAGTATTATTGATATCCGTCAAAGCTAAAGCCTGGACACCATGTGTTTTGGCAAGTTCTAAAAGCTCAATTTCAGAAAACGTGCCGTATCGCAACGAATAATATGTGTGACAGTTAAGATACATTACTGATTTCTGTGGGCTAATAATGTTGGTGGTTCTCCGTTGAACGGATTTTGAAATCTGCCAATGGAATTCGCGCCCATTGAGGAAGCTCGCATAATACTGGCCTCGCCAAACCGCCCTCTAATATGGTCCATAGCATTGTAAAGACTGAGCATTTCTTCGGTATCATCAAATAAATTGATTTGATAATGGCCGCTGACAATATCCTAGATCTTCACCCCAACAAGTCTGACCAACAACCGCCGTTGGTACAATTGGTCGAACAATTCCAATACCTTCGGAATGATAATATGGTCCGCACTAGAGTAGGGGATTTTTACCTGCTTGCTATATGTATTAAAATCCGAATACCGAATCTTCACACTGATCACCCCAGCTATTTTATTGCCACGTCGTAATTGAAACGCCAAGTTTTCGGCCATGGCAAAAATGGTCGTCCGCAACTTCTTAACGTCGATAGTATCTCTATTAAAAGTCCTTTCTGTGGAAATCGACTTGCGCTCATGAAAGGGCACCAACGGCGGATTGTCAATACCGTTGGCTCTTTTCCAAATAGTGGCACCATTGACGCCCAAAGCACTGGTCATCATTTCTAAGGGCATCTGTTGTACCACCCTAACTTTATCAACACCTAAATTCCGTAATACCTGATAAGTCTTTTCGCCTACAGAAGGTATTTTACGAATGGATAAAGGCCCAAGAAACGATTTCTCAAAACCCGCATCAATCTTCAGTTGGTTATTGGGTTTAGCCTCGCCCGTAGCCACTTTCGAAACGATTTTATTGACTGACAAGCCAAATGAAATCGGCAACCCCGTATGTTTAATAATATTCTGTCTAAGTTCAGAAGCATATTTATAACACCCATGAAACTTATCCATGCCGGTCAAATCGGCATAAAATTCATCCACACTCGCCTTCTCAAACACAGGTACTTTTTCCTTAATAATCTCTGTAACCAAATGTGAGTATTTGGTATAAATAGACGCATCGCCACGGATCACTACAGCTTCGGGACATAAACTCCGCGCCACCTTCATGGACATCCCCGAGTGCACGCCAAAACGTCGCGTTTCATAACTGCACGCCGCCACAACGCCTCGATCTCCCGTACCACCTACTAATAACGGTCTGTTATTAAGTCGGCTATCCAGCAAACGCTCACACGAAACAAAGAAGGTATCTAAATCCAGATGCAATATGTTCTTTTCCATACTGTAAAGTTACTTCAAATTGTAGTGAAGTGTTGCTATTTATTGTAGCATGTGAATAACTTGCTACAAAACGCAAAGCGGAAGAAATGTAAGAACGTGCTGCTAAGCATTGTCGGACACAAATATGTTTAATAATTGACCTCTTAAACAAGTCATAGTAAATCAAAATCAATTACCATTTGCAATCATACTTCAAACTATCAATAAGCTATATTTGATTGTAAAAAAACTTATTTTACTACCAAATCAATATAAATTGCTATTTTTAACATTAAATGATAACCCAATTAAGCTTCCCAGAATAGGGTTGTGCATTTAAGTTATTCACCCCTAAAAATCAATAAAGTCAATTTCTAAAATTCTATTTCACAATTGAAGATGTAATAAATTTACGATCCTTTACACGTTGTCAATTTCCACTAATGAGATAGGGTTTAAATAGAATGACTGCATTTAAAAAAGTAAGATATTTAAATAATGGCAAACAGCACCCACGCACATTTAAGATATAATATATTGGACTATTGCTTTCGCAATAAGTCCTACAGTTTTGAAGAATTACTCGAGTTTGTAAATGATGGCATTGCTGAGCTTTATCCTGGAGAAGGCATTTCCACAAGAACCTTGCGAGATGACCTTAAAGTGTTTAGAGATAAAGAGAATGGTTTTGCCGCGCCTTTACCAGAAAAAATCAGGGTTCTAAAATATACAAATCCTAAGTTTTCAATTGCTCAGCGTCCATTATTGGAATATGAACAATACTTAATAGACGCAGCACAGCAATTAATGTCGCGTTTTGAGAATCATCCTAAATATAACAAATTAGCAGAAGCTTTAATTAGGTTTCAAGATGAAGAAGAGCAAGAAACAGATACTTCTAAAATCTTGTTTTACGACCATAATGAGGAATATAGAGGGATTAAGCACTTAAAGCCATTATATCTTGCAATTAAGAAAAATCAAGTGCTACAAATAACTTTCAAAGGTTTCCAAGATAATGTCGAAACGACTTTCGAATTCCACCCACATATCTTAAAACAGTACAATAGAAGATGGTTTGTTTACGGATTAAATAATACCAGAAACATTAAGGAATGGAGTATTCCATTGGATGAAAGATTAATTAATATAAATATTCTGGAAGAATGTGATTATTTAAACTCAAGCACAGATTGGAATAGCTTTTTTAGAACCATGGTAGGTGTGGTAAGGGCTAAAGATGCTGAGGTAGAAAAAGTAGTCTTAAGGTTTCATAATGGCAGAGACAACTATTTTAAAACAAAGCCGTTTCAACCGGATTACGAGGAGTTTTTTGAAGAGGATAAAAAAGATCAGGTGTGGTTTGAGACCATCATCAATAATGAGTTGGTACAGCAAATCTTATCCTATGGAAAAGATGTTGAGGTTCTAGCCCCTGAAAGCTTAAAAAAGCAAATGTTTGAGCACAGTGAAACAATGTATAACTACTACTCTTAATAAGTGTGCAAATACTTCGCGCAATTACATTGTTAATTTGCAGAAGTTAAATTAATTGAAATTTATGAGAGAAGATAATTATATGGAAAAAGGAGATGTGATAAAGTTAACCGAGCAATTTTGGCAACCAATAGGTATTCTACGAGGAGTTTTACCAGTTGAACAACATCACATATTTTTATTTCTTTTGTCAGCGTATTATGATGGTATAATTGAGAAAGGGATGTTTGAAAGAGAGGTTAACTATGAAGAATTATTTTATTTTTTAGAGGATGACAATAGATACTGCGAACTGTTAGAGATTTATAAACCGGTAATAAATGGTATACCAGAATGGCCTTTATTAGATATAATTGAAGAGTTTTCAAAAATAGGTAATGATATTCCGGAACTAGTATTTAATAAAGTTTTTGATAACCTACTATTTAAGTTAGCCAGTAATCAAGGGAAATATTCTGGGGAATTTCTACTACCCAACGAAGTAAGTAGCTTAGTTATGGAATTAGTTGATATTCCAAATAGAGCTAAAGTATTCAACCCATTTGCAGGACTAGCTTCTTTTGCAACACATCTAAATAATGCACAAAGTTATTACGGGCAAGAAATTGTTGAAGCTACTTGGGCATTAGGTAAGTTGAGATTGTTGAGATTAGAGAAATCAAGTAATATTAATGTCGATTACAGAGTTGAAGATTCTATAAATAATTGGCCAGAATCCAATGATTTTGACTTAGTAATTTCTAATCCCCCATTTAATTATAAAGTTAATTCTTTGAAAGCGTATCAATTTGGCAAGAAAAAAATGACTGCCGAAGCCTACGTTATAAATAAAGGTTTAGAGTCTATCAATTCTCATGGTCAAGTCGCTTGCGTGATTTCTCCAGGACTACTTTTTAGTGATGGTGAAGAGAGAAATTTAAGACAATATTTAGTTGAAGAAGGATTGATCGAAACTATTGTGTCTTTACCAGGTGGGATTTTACAACATACTGCAATCCCAATATGTATACTCATTTTAGCTCGAAAGAGAAATAGCAGAAATGTTATAAAATTTATTGATGCTACAAGTTTTATTATCAAGGAAGATAAAGCAAAAATGAGATTGGATAATGAAAAGTTATTAGCTTATATAAAGGAAGGGAATAACACTGAATTTATCAAAGAAGTGAATATAGAGACTATTAGAGATAATGACTTTAATCTTAGTGTTAATAGATATTTTATAAAGCCTGTTGAAGGCAAAAAACTGTCTCAATTTGCTTCTTTTGATCCGGGATATACCTTTGATGATAGCCACTTGGCTAAATTTGTTCAAATCAAAGATCTAAAGGATGATGTTTTCGATAGTGAATTAAATATCGATACACTTGAAGAAAAGATGGCCCAGGAGGATAAGACAATATTTGTAGATACCCCCAGCATTTTGATGGCAACGGTTGGAAATTTCATCAAACCCACTTACTTTTCGTATAAGGAAGAAGAACCAATTGCTTTGGGTTCTGGAATAATTGCCATAGGAATTAATAAAAAGGAGATCAATCCATTATTCTTAATAAACGAATTTTCGGCCGATTATATTCAAAATCAGTTAAACAGTTATCGCGTAGGTTCAATCGCTTCGTATATTAAAAATGAGGATTTACAAAATCTTGTATTCAAATTACCTTCTATAAATGAGCAAAATGCAAAAATTGAAGGCATCTTCGCATTGTCTCAAAAGGTAAAAGCTTTAGAATTAGAAAAAGATAATCTAATTTACAGACGAAAAATTGAAGAAACTGATAGTTCTACATCTTTAAGTCATGTTTTAGGTAAGCCTTTACTGAGTATTGGGTCTTCTTTAGAAATTATTCAAGATGTCATGTGGAAACTGGATCCGAATTGGAAAGATATCGTAATTAATGAAAGCAGGCAATTTAGAATGGCTGATGCATTCGAATCTATCATTAAAAATATTGATTATATTCAAGAATTAGTAGATGATAATACCGCATTAGTTAACGTTTCTGCATTTCCATTAACTGAATTGCAGTTTTTAGAATTTCTTATTGAATTCGTTAGTAATGAGCAAATAAGCTTGCCTAGAGATGTGACATTGGAATTGGAAATTCATGATGATATAAAGCAAATTACAGATGATAAAATTATTGTAAGAGGTAATAAGCAAAAGCTCAGAATTGTGCTATTAAACCTTATAGATAATATTAAAAGACATGCGTTTGTAGAAGATTCTAAAATTCACGATATAAATATAGAAGTTCTACCTTTCATTGCCAATGAAGATGAAGCAAAGGATTTTAATTATGAAATAAATTCAAAACAAGCTTATATTGAAATTAAAGTTTCAAACACAGGCAAATCTTTTCCGATCGATTTAAATTTGGAGGATTATATTCGAAAAAATTTTTCAGTAGGTTCAACTAAGAACAAAGGATTAGGGGGATACGAAATTAATGAAATTTTGAAAGTCCATAATTACGGAAAAAGAGCCTTGAATATTTTGAGGTTAGACGAAGATCAAGAGTTTTCTTCGACGGTTTCCTTTATTATACCTATAATTTAATTATGAATAAAACATTTACCATACTTTGGATAGACGATGAGCATGATCATGAAGCTTTAGAGCCCTTTATTATTCAAGCTGAATCAAAAGGAATATTTTTAGAAGGCTACAACAATTTTAAGAAAGGCTTTGAGGTTTTAGAAAATGATTTATTAAGATTTGATGGAGTGCTTTTAGATGCATTGTTCTTTTTTGACGAAAACTCTGAAACTCCAAATACAAAAGGGTTAGGTGCTGCACTTGGAAAACTTAATGAGTTAAAGAATAAAAAATTATTGCCATATTTCATTTTATCTGGTCAATCAAGCTTTACGGATAAGCAAAATGATATTCTAGAAGCTAACGATCTCAAATGTTATAACAAAAAAAAGATTTCAGATGTAAAGAAGTTACTTGATAATATAATTAGTGAGTCAGAAGGTTTGGATGTCAATCAGTTAAAACATAGATACCCAAAACAGTTTGAAATGTGTTCTGATAACTATCTCGGTAAAAAACATTTTGATAGATTACACCATTTGGTGTTAGGATTAGAAAATCCAGCTCAAATTATAATAGCTCAAGATTCTCTAAACGGCATAAGAAAAATTATAGAAGCCGTTTTCATAAAGCTAAATGAAATTGGTTGTATTCCAGATGAAATTATTCACGACCAAGGTTGGATTAATGGATCGGGAAAATTTTTATCGGGTAGACATAGAGATTATTTACATAAACATGAAGTGATACATCCTGTGGTCGCTTTTAACATATTTAAAATCTTAAACGTCACACAAGATGGTTCACATAATGAAGGCAAATCACTAGGCGTTGATGCTTACATGGCATCAAATAAAAATACGTTTTTATACCAAAGTGTTGTTTTGCTTTTATTGGACACGCTAGATTACATGAAAACATTCATTGACAACAATGCTGACAAAGCATTAAATCAATTAAAATGGGAAGCTAAACCTTCCACAAACTCATTATCTAACGAATGGATTCGGGGAGAGATTTCAAGAATAGCAGATAATAATTATGGAACCTTTCAACCTGAAGATGGAGGGAATACAATCTCAATTTTACCAGAAATTATAGCACAATATTCCTTAACAGCAGATCAAATTATTGAAGTAACCACTAAGCCAAGTCGTTGTGGAACCAAAACATTCATAGATGAAATTAGGTTATCCAGATAACTATGCAACTATCCCGCACACTCCAGCCCTACATTTGTTTCACAATCATTAAAAGAAAGAGCTATGGGTAAGAATACCAACGCGAATTGTCCAACTTGTTAAAAGATTATACTGGAAATTTAATTATGACACTAATTTTTAAGACTGGGACTAATGAAAAGTTGTCTGTGAATTATAAAAACATCCCAAGAACATAAAAAAAACGATAATAGCTTTTACCATCGCTGACAAACACAATAAACCTAAATTTACCTTTTAAATATATTCCTTATGCTATTAAAACTAATTGAGGACGACCAACAGCACAATCATAAAGACATCGCTGAGTTTTTAAGAAATTTCATTAATCTTCCACAAGATGATTATCTTGAAGATTTTGTGGACCAAAGCGCATTAAGCTTATATGATTTTGTCAGAATTGCAATAATCGTCAAAGACAATTTATTTTTTTTGAATGAAACAATACCAAAAGCGAAATTAACGCTCGATTACTGCATTATGCTAGCCACAGTGGCGCTAACACTGGAGGAAAAGGAATGGGATTTAAATGAGCAGGAAATACACATTGTAGCTTCTTTAAAGGAAGCTTATTTACATACTAAAAACATTGAAAATACCTTTAACTAATATACTTGATACTTAAATATGATCACCGGAGAAACTAAAAGTAAAATAGATAGAATTTGGAACGACTTCTGGACAGGAGGAATATCCAACCCACTAACCGTAGTAGAGCAGTTTACCTATCTAATATTTATCAAACAATTGGATGATAAACAGATTCTAATGGAAAAGCAGGCAAACCTTTTAGGGGTGCCTATTGAAAAACCTATTTATACCAAAGAACAAAGCCCATTGCGTTGGTCAAATTTTAAAAATAAAGACCCAGAAACAATGTTTGATTTGTTTACCAAACAACAACGGGAGTTAGAGGATATTACAGCATTTGATTTCATGAAAACTATCGGTGCCGAAGGAGGAGAATTTGCCAAGTTTATGAAAGGCGCCATTTTTATGATCCAGTCGCCTAAATTGTTGGATAAAGTAGTACAACAGATTGACCAGTTACCTTTAGATAACAGAGATACCAAAGGAGATCTTTACGAGTATATGCTTTCCAAAATTGCCGAAGCAGGTACCAACGGACAGTTCCGTACGCCACGCCATATTATTAATATGATGGTGGAAATGACCCAACCTAAAAAAGATGATATTATTTGCGACCCAGCTTGTGGAACTGCGGGATTCTTAGTGAGTGCAGGAGAGTATATTTATCATAACCACAACGACTGGTTTCAAGACAAAACTTTTAGAGAACATTTTAACACTAAGATGTTTAACGGTATTGAGTTTGACCCGTCTATGTTGCGTATTGCCGCTATGAATATGCAATTGCACGGAATGGAAACCCCAGTGCTAATTGGTAAAGATGCATTGAGCGAAGCGAATGCTGATATTGAAAATGAATACACCTTAATTCTAGCCAATCCGCCCTTTAAAGGTAGTTTGGATTATGATGAGGTAGAAAGCAGCTTACTGCAAACCACCAAAACCAAGAAAACAGAATTGCTGTTTTTGAGCCTGATGCTACGTACGCTTAAAGTAGGAGGGCGTGCAGCAGTTATTGTGCCAGATGGTGTTTTGTTTGGTAGCTCTAGAGCGCACAAAAGTATTAGAGAAGAGTTGGTAAACAACCAAAAACTGGAAGCAGTAATTTCCATGCCTTCTGGGGTGTTTAAACCCTATGCAGGGGTAAGTACAGCCGTATTGTTTTTTACCAAAACCAATTCTGGAGGAACAGATACCGTATGGTTTTACGATATGAAAGCCGATGGTTATAGTTTAGACGATAAGCGTGCGGAGATTAAGGACAATGACATTCCAGATATTGTAAAACGTTTTAAAAACTTAGAAGCAGAAACTGAAAGAGCTCGTACTGACTCAAGTTTTTTGGTGCCTTTTAAAGAGATTAAAGAAAACGATTGGGATTTGTCTATTAATCGTTATAAAGAAGTTGTTTATGAAGAAATTGAATATGATGAACCAAATATGATAATTGGTTTGATAAAGGAGATTGATAAATCAAGAAAAGATGCGTTGTTGAATTTGGAAAAAATGATGAATTAATGAAGTATGTTACGTTAAAAGAACTTTCAAATGAAGGAATGTTTAAAGATGGGGACTGGATTGAAAGTAAAGATCAAGATAAGGAAGGGAATGTAAGATTATTGCAATTAGCAGATATTGGAGTTGGAGAATTTCTTGATAAGTCATCAAAATTTATTAATAATGATACATTTGAGACATTAAAATGTACAGAAATTAAGAATGGTGATATTCTGATTGCTAGAATGCCCGATCCTATTGGAAGAGCTTGTTTATTTCCTATAGAGAGTTCGGATCTCAGATATATTACAGCTGTTGATGTTGCAATATTAAGAGTTAATAATAATGTTGATAACAGGTATGTGTGCTATATTTTGAATAGCCCTTCTATGCTCTCTGAAAGTTTGAGACAATGTACTGGAGCTACTAGAAAAAGAATTTCAAGGAGTAAATTGGCACAATTCCAAATCCCTCTTCCACCCCTAGAAACCCAAAAAAAAATAGCTGCAATTCTAGACGAAGCAGACAAACTTCGCCAACTAGACAAACAACTCATCGAAAAATATGATGCCCTTACCCAAAGTCTCTTTTTGGATATGTTTGGGGATCCTGTGACGAATCCGAAGGGATGGGATACAATAAATTTAGGTAGTGTTTGTGGTGTAGGATCAAGTAGAAGAGTATTTGTTGATGAACTAGTTGAAGACGGTATTCCTTTTTATAGAGGAACAGAGGTAGGTAAATTGGGAGAAGGCAAATCTATAATTCCTACTTTATTTATTACAAGATACCATTACGAAAGTTTGAAAGCAGAGAGAGGGATTCCTAAACAAGGAGATTTATTGATGCCTTCTATCTGCCCGGATGGTAGGATTTGGGTTGTTGATAATGACAAAGAATTTTATTTTAAAGATGGCAGGGTTTTATGGGTTGAGGTAGATTCAAAAACAATGAATAGTATTTATCTAAGGTATCACTTGAAAGGTTCATTCTTTGCTAATTACAATAATATTGCATCAGGCACCACGTTTGCTGAGTTAAAGATTGTAGCGTTAAAGAAAATGACTGTGTTTTATCCTGATATAAAACTACAAAACCAATTCGCAGAACGTGTACAAGCCATAGAAGCTCAAAAAGAACTAGCCCAACAAAGCCTACAAAAAAGCGAAGACTTATTTAACAGCTTATTGCAAAAAGCTTTTAAAGGAGAGTTGGTAAAATAAAGGCATATGAGAACAGTTAAATTAATTTTAATATTAGGCTTAATCATTTTTTTTAATTCATGCAAAGAGAAAACCTCAAGGTCAAATAGCTACTATAACGACTCAGAAAGTAATTATTACTATGAAGACCAAGAAGCATATCCGGACGACACCTATTGCTCAGATGTGGATTATTACAACCCAGATACCGGAACCAGAAGTAGTTATACTTTAAATGTGGAAGTTGAGGACAATGAAGTGACAGTAATACGTTTTTCAAGTGGCTGGCTAGACAGTAGTGAGTTTTCTTCTGAAGCTTTAGATGATGACGGGTATTGTTCGATTACCCTTTATGACGGTAGAAGGTTTGATATTCAAATTACCGGCTCTGAATGTTCCTTCAGTGATGGATATAGAATTGAAAGTGACATTGAAGATGAAATAGCTGCCGTTACCTGCCCGAAATGTGGTTTTTCAAAAGAAGAATATGACACCTATTGCAGTTCCTGTGAAAACTTAATAGAAAACACGTGCTCGAGATGTGGAGGTTTTGAATACTACGTTTATGGAGGTTTATGTAGCAGTTGCAAAAACGATGATAATGAGGATTGGTAGGTTGTCGTAAATTTTAGGCGGGAATGTGTTGAGATTCCAAGTTTACAAGAATTTGTGGAGAAAGTTATTGATATTTAGTTTAATATGGGTTGATTTATAGCGTTTTCTTACTATTTTAAATGTTTTTTTAAGTCATGAATATAAAAAGCAATTTTGAATTTATAAAGTATGATTTCCCTGAACTGTATCGTGAAGCGGTTGAGGCAGAGAAATACGTCTTTAAAGCACCCAAATATGCTGCGCTACAATCCAGAGTGGTTTTAGAGTTAACATTAAACTGGCTATACGATAACGACGCAGATTACGAAAGACCTTATGATACTAAATTAGCAGCTTTATTGTATCATGATGATTTCAAAAATGATATAAAAGAAAGCTTACTTAATGAGCTTACCTTAGTTAGAAAAGTAGGAAATAATGCGGCGCATGGTACAAGAGTCAATACCAAGGAAGCGCTCATTTGTCTTAGAAGTATCTTCAGGCTTCTCTCCTTTGTGGGGATTAACTATAACGAAGAAAACCCAGATATTCCGCCATTCAATGAGGCGCTAATTCCTACAGGCGAACTTAATGACAAAACCTTAAAAGAGCTTCAAGAAAAATCGGAAGCTGTTGAGAAATTATTAGAAGAGAAGAAGAAACAACTTGAAAGAACACTCGAGCTTCAAAAAGAAAACGATCTTCTACGACAACAAGTTCAAAAGCATGAAAACTTACTAAAAGAGCGAAAAGAAGAGCGTAAGGTTGAGGTCGATTTTGAAGAGAGCATCCCAGAACTTACCTCTGAAATTGAAACTCGTAAACTATATATTGATCTGTTGCTTAAAGAAGCAGGTTGGGATAATCTTAAACTTCATAAAGATTTAGAGTACAAAGTTACCGGTATGCCAGTAGTCGTAAATCCTTCAGGAGTAGGTTATGTAGATTATGTGCTTTGGGATGACAATGGTATGCCGTTAGCAGTTGTAGAGGCGAAGAAGACGCTTCACGATCCTAAAAAAGGAAAGCATCAAGCCTATTTATATGCTGATTGTTTAGAACAAATGACAGGGCAAAGACCCATCATTTTTTATACCAACGGTTTTGAAACCCATGTATGGGATGATACATTCTATCCCGAGCGCCAAGTGAGTGGTTTTTACACAAAAGATGAGTTACATTATCTTATTGAGCGCAGAACTACAAGAACGGACATCAGGGAATACCAAATTAATAGAGATATAGTTGGAAGACCTTATCAATTAGAAGGCATAAAGCGAGTAGCCGACGCATTGGTAACCACGCATCAAAATGAATTAAAAGGAAAGAATAGAAAAGCATTGCTAGTCATGGCTACCGGAAGTGGGAAAACCAGAATCTCAGCGGCCATAGTCGATATGTTGACTAAGAGTAATTGGGCTAAACGTGTATTGTTTTTAGCAGATAGGAATGCTTTGGTTACCCAGGCTAAAAATGCGTACAAGGAGCATTTACCCCATTTAAGTGCCATCGATTTAACCAAAGAAAAGGAGGATAATGGAACACGAATTGTGTTTTCCACCTATCCAACCATAATGAATCGAATAGATGGTCTGAAAAATGAAGATGGAAGGTATTATGGTCCGGGGCATTTTGATCTGATCATCATTGATGAAGCACACAGATCGGTATATCAAAAATACCGTGCAATTTTCGAATATTTCGATGCGATTTTAATTGGTTTAACCGCCACCCCTAAAAAAGAAATAGACCACAATACGTATTCATTATTCAATATTGAAGACGATAACCCAACATATGCATATGAGTTAAATCAGGCGGTTCAAGATAAGTTTTTAGTGCCTCCAAAAGCAATTAACGTACCTGTCAAATTTGTGCATGAGGGAATTAAATATAATGAGCTATCTGAGGAAGATAAATTAAAGTTTGAAGAAACTTTTATGGACGGTGCGTCAGGAGATGAAGAGGACATAGAAATAAGTAAATCAGCCATAAATTCATTTTTGTTCAATAATAAAACAATTGATGATGTTCTGGATTATTTAATGAATAACGGTGTCAAGGTTGAAGGAGGAGATAAGTTAGGTAAAACAATCATTTTTGCTAAAAATCATAAGCACGCTGTTTTTATTGAAAAGCGCTTCAATAAAAATTACCCAGAATATTCAGGTAAGTTTTTGCGTGTAATTGATAATTATGAAACTAAGGCACAGGATTTACTGGAAAAATTCTGCGAAGATAAAGTGGAATTAGAGCCTCAAATCGCGGTATCTGTAGATATGATGGATACCGGTGTTGATGCGCCTAGAGTGGTTAATCTGGTATTCTTTAAGCAGGTAAAATCTTATGCCAAATTTTGGCAGATGATTGGAAGAGGTACACGTCTCCGACCAAACCTATTTGGTCCTGAAATGGATAAGGAGTTCTTTATGATTTTTGATATTTGCGATAACTTCAGTTTTTTTAATGAATTCCCAGACGGTGTCAAAGGAACCGCTGCGAAAACAATATCTCAAAAGATATTTGAAGCTAAATTAAATATTTTAATGGCTATCCGCGACAATACTGAATCTACAGCAGAAGAGGATGCATTAGCGGAAAACTACACCAATCAGTTGCATGAGGTAATCCATACTCTTGATCAAGAACGATTTGAGGTAAGAAAACACTGGACACTTGTAACTGAATTTAATACCCGAGAAAGATGGGACAATTTAAGTGTAGGCGATATTCACGATTTATGTACTAATCTTTCTGGTTTAGCCCCGTATAATGCAGGCGACGATGAACGTAGTAAGCGTTTTGATTTGTTAGCTCTTAATTTTCAATTAGTCATTCTTTCAGGAGATAAAAGAGGGGAAGAAGCTTACGTCAAGCAAATTTATAATATAGCCAATAACCTCTATAAGAAAAGAAATGTCCCAAAAGTTCAAGAGAAACTCAATCTTATTAAGCAAGTGCAGGAAGTTGAGTTCTGGAAAAACACCAATGTTAATGTTGTCGAGAACATAAGAGTAGAATTAAGAGACTTGCTTAAGTTCATCGAAAAACAAGATGTAAAAACAGTTTATACGGATTTCTCTGATGAGATTCAATACCATAAAGTAGCTGAGGTTGATATAATGCCAACTTATGCCAAGTTAAAAAGCTATAAAGATAGAGTTGAGGCATTTATACGTAAAAATAAATCTCATTTAGTTATAGACAAACTTCATAAAAATATTCCTATCACTCCTAAAGAATTGGAGTTGCTAGAATCGTTTTTATTTAATGACGAATTAGGCACCAAAGAGGAATACGAAAATGAATACGGTGCTCAGCCTTTAGGTAAATTCATTAGAAGTATTGTTGGTTTAGATGTTGAAACAGTGAATAGGCTATTTTCACATTTTATTGAAGATAAAAACCTAAAACCAGTTCAAATCACCTTCATACAAACCTTGATTAACTATCTAAACCGTAATGGAACCTTAGATAAAAAACTATTGACGCAACCTCCTTTTAATGAAGCTAGTGATGCTGGTATCATTGGTTTATTTGATGATCATAAGGTTAGAGAAATAGTTTCGATTATTGATGATGTCAATAAAAATATTGGTTAGTCTTTAGGCGTAGCTATCTTATTTAAAGTTCGTATTCAATCTTAAACTGTGCAGATTCTCTGCATAGTCTGGTCGTATTATTGCAGTATTAATCTTTAATTCTGTGTTTATGACTGCATATCAAAACTTTTGGGACGCTGAGATAGAAATACTTCTTCAGCAATTAGACGCGCCACATTCTTTGGAAGAGAATATTGTGGATACTTTAAAAAACTCTAGAAGAACAGGAATCTTCCCCAATCAAATTATCAATGCCTTACGTATTGGACTTTCTTTCAAAGAAGGTAATCAAAATATGGCTTTTGTTGCTTCTATGCAAAGTGGTAAATCTGGAACAATATATTTTTTATGTAATTATGTACTGCCGGCGATAGGATTAATTAAAGATCTTGAATCGATCCTATTCGTTACTAGTATGCGTGACACTGATCTTTATGAGCAGAATTGTCGCGTATTAGAGCGTGAGTTTTATGATTGTGTCATAGGGGATTTGAAGCCGTCTGTCCTTAAGGTCATGAAGATGAGCGATTTCTTTAACCATCCAAATCCACACAAAGTTGTGAATGAATATGACGTGCAGTTAATCATTCGTGATGAAGATCAGTATGGCTCAGGGATGGAATCTTCATTTGAATTGGCTTTCTTTTCCGAATTGAGATATCGAATTCCGGATATAAAATTATTGGCTGTCAGCGCAACCCCTTATGATATTCTCGATGCTCAATTTACTGGTGCTACTGATGTAGATGTTATAGTAGGTGTCCGTCCACCAGAATATTATGGCATTTCTGAAATGCTAGCAGATAATGTTATTGAAGACATCCCAAGTGGTTTCAAACCACTACAAGTACAAGATGTGAATGGAGAGGAAGTGTATACAGTTCATCCAAAAACTGAGGAGTATGTTCATCATTTAAATTCTTTTGATTGTGGATTAGGGATAATAAGAGAATCCAATACAACCAGGGCTGTTGAATTGAGACGACTTCTAAAGAAACAATTCAAGCAGCAATGCATGACATTGTTAATTGGTTCCGATCCAGCGTGTGATTTTAGTATTAATGAAGGTATCAAAGAGGTTTCCGATCTTATTTTAAAAAGAGGGCAACGCGTAGTACTCATCATCGTGCAAGCCTTAACCGCTGGTAAAGATTTGGGAATTATTAAAGAAAAAGTACGCTTTGGGATTGAGCCAAGAGATAAACAATTGGCAAATGGCGCTCAAGGAATAACAGGACGTTTCTGTGGATATCATAATAATCGAAATTTCAAATTAATGGCGAGTAAGCCGCTGTTAGAGCATTATGCGCAGTTTGAACAAGACTGGGAGATTTTCGCAGATGAAGACTGGCGTAATAAATTATTCAATAGTAATGTTAAAAGTTTGAGTACGCACACTAAGTTTGTGGAAACGCAATCTGAAGGAGCCTTCACTCCAGTAGAACATATAGAAACATTAAGTTATGAACAGTTGCTCAGCGAAACTGGACGTGAGAGCTTGTCTTTTATTGATGATGAAGCGTACCATCGGTTATTGGATTATTTTGAACCGATATTCTTTAATGTTTCTACTAAAGGAACACGATTTCAGCAGAAAGGAGTAACTGTGCGTATTGCATCTGGGTACAACCAAGAAAGTAATCGTGTTTATCGCAACTGGAATTGCAGTTTAACTTCAGATTTTGGAAATATATTCTTTAAAAAGAATCCATACCAGTACGGTGTTTTAATCAGTAATTATCCCATAAATGATGAGCGCAACACATTGGGATTTACAGGAATTAAGATCATTCAATCCGGTAAGAAGGCATGGCGCAATCAGGTGACTAATGTCCAAAATAATTCTATGTATGGAGGTGCTGAATCAGCATAATGACAGCTATGCCAGTAGTTTATAGATGTGTTCGTCGGTGGAAAAACGTAGTTTAACTAAAAATAATGAGAAAAAGAGTTTCATAATGACATCTTGTCAATTTAAGAAAGCTTTAACAGTTTGGAACGCTCATTGTCTAATTATTACACATAAAAAAAGTCCCAACATTCGACCGGAAGGACTTTTTTAAAATTCAAAGTGAGTAGTATAATGAAAAGGATACTACCCCGTTTTTTGCGGTGCAAATATAGCGCGTTATATCTTCCCTGCAAAATTTCCAGATTCCTTTCACGGTTTAAGTAGCAACGACCGTAATCGTTGTTACATCAATTAATCTAAAATACAAATGAAGAATTTTCATTTAGTACACGATGATGGTGTGTACAAAATTAAGAAAGAGAATGCGCAACGCGCTTCGAAAGTTATCGATTCAACCAAAGTTGACGCTATTAAACAAGCAGCCGATTTTGTGAAATCACAAGGTGGTGGTTCCTTAAAAATTCACAAAAATTCAGGAGGTTTTCAAGAGGAGCGAACGTATCCACGATCTAAAGACCCTAAACAATCAAAAGGATAGGTTATGGAGAGAGATTATGACGAATTAGTAAAAAGAGTCAAAGCGAGATACAATCCCGCGGAGATTGATGAATCAACGCTTTTAAATGAATCTCTTAGGATGGAGCTAAAGGCTTTGTCAGGATCTAAAGTTTTGGAGTATGTGAAACGTTCGATGCAAGGTGTTGAACCAGCTTATACCCAGAATACTATGGTAGCAGGGGATAAAGTTAAAGCGCAACTTAAGAAAAATAATCCCAACTTGGATTATGAGTATCAAGGATCAGTTATGTGTAATACTCATATTAAGGGCTATAGTGATATCGATCTTGTTCAACTATGTAATCGCTTTTATTTTCACGACTCAAAATCTATTTTTACTGAAGAATATAAGAGAATCAGTCTTACTGATTCCCAGCGTCGTTCATTATTAGAAGTAATAGAAGGATCAACTTATAATGGGGATGCTAATCATGATTTAAGAGAAATAAGATTAGAGGCAGAAAAAGTGTTGTCAGCGGTGTACAATAATGTAGATAGTTCTAAAGATAAATCAATCGAGGTTAATCTAACAAGTCCAAAACGAAAAGTTGATGTTGTAACAGCGTCCTGGTATAAATCCGTTAATTCAGTTAAATCTGGAAATGAAGCAGAAAAGGGTATAAAAATCTATGATAAAAGGTTGAACGACACTTTGCCGGTTGATTATCCATTTTTAAAAATAAAGATGCTGAATGAGAAAGATAAAACTGTGAATGGCCGTTTAAAGAAAATGATTAGATTTTTAAAGACGATAAAAGCGGATTCAGATATTAACATCAACATTAGCAGCTTCGATATTTCATCAGTATGTTACAATATTAATTCTCTTTCATATTATGACAAGCCCTATTATGAGCTTGTATATGTGTTGAAGGTAGAATTAGAAAAAATTGTAGCCGATGATTTTTATCGAAATAGCATAAAATCAATCGATGGAACTGAATGTGTTTTTAGAGATAAACCAGAAAAGTATGGTCAACTGGTTTTACTCTTAAATGAGTTGAACTCTATTAAGAAAGACTTGGTAGATAATAACAAAATAACACGTTTCTTATAATTATGAAAAAAAGAATTTTCATTGGTAGCTCTAGCGAAGAGTTAGGTACTGCCAAAATAGTTAAATCAATTTTAGATAACGACTTTGAAGTAATTATTTGGAATGAATCTGTTTGGGATAAGTCTGTTTTTAAGATTAATAATAATTTTTTATCAGATTTACTTACTGCTACCTTAAAATTTGATTTTGGTATTTTGATAGGGTCACCGGATGACAGATTAATTTATAGAGGTGAAGAAAAGCTTACTGCTAGAGATAATATTCTATTTGAATTAGGTTTATTTACTGGACGTTTAGGTTTAGAAAAGTGTGCATTTTTGATTGAAGAATCGGTAAAAGTTCCGTCTGATTTAGGTGGTATTAATTTAGTTGTGTTTAACAATAAAACACTCGCTGATAAGATTGATAGTATTAAAGAGATGTTTTTGCATGCTACCAATATAGAACTTAATTTTTTCCCGTCAAGTACATTAGCATATGCCTATTACGAGAATTTTGTAAAGTACGTGTGTGAGCATTATGTGCAAAATAATGGTTTTATTTATAATAATAACAATTATTCAGATTGTAAGTTAAAGATAATAGTTCCATATAAATTGCCGAATGATTTAAATTTGGCCTTTAAAAAAATCCAAAATGATATTGGAGTGGACAAGCTATCTTTTAGCTCCAATGGAAGACCTCGCAACGTTCATGTAGATGCTAAAGTTGAAAACGGTAAATTGATGCTTTTAGATTTCCCTACCACTCTTACCGGCATTGATTATGCAATAGGAAATCATCTTCCAAATGATTTTAAAAATCAGACTGAAGATTATAATCTTATTATAGAGCGGGAAATCAATAAATTCATAGATACTTTGAAAAAAATACTTCTAAAGAATGGTTTCGATGACTTTGTGGAAATAGTGAGATCTTAGTGTTTAAATGCGGACTATTTAAAAATAATCCGCATTTTAAATTTAAGCGCAATTGTCTTAATCTGAATTGGTTGTTTGGGTTATCAAGTAATAAGGAGTTCATCAGTCATTCCATTTTGCTCCATAAAAACATATCTGCAAACTACCTCGTTGTTCCCACGTCATTGCGAGCATAGCGAAGCAATCTCAAACTTAAATAATCGTTTCAGTCATAATATATATTCAATTTTCATGTGATCTATAGGATAGTAATCATTTATCACGATAAGTAATTGTTTTTCACACTATATTTGTAAATGAAATTCACATCAAATCAACATGAATAATTATTTTTCACAACAAGTAACTGTATTTCATAGTAGGAACACTCCAGAAGCTGGTACATTGGCCGGCTATGCCCTTTTAATAGAGTTTTTACAGCAAGAAACAAATAAAGTAGCGCCGTTACCTAATAGATTGGCAATAGTAACAAATAAACATCAGCGGTACAATACGGAGCAATGGCAAGTCTTTACCACGCGACATCAACCAAATGCTGATATTATAAGCCACATCATATTTGCACTCAAGTATGAGGGCGTCGATCTGTTTATTTTAAAGCAGGTATTTCTTAATTTAAGTGAGGACACTATTAAAGAATACATTCTATCAGAGCCTACAGGGCAATATGCAAGACGGATATGGTTTTTGTATGAATGGTTATTCGAAAAAAAAATAGATGTGCCCGACCTGAAAATAGGCTCCTATGTGGAAGTTATAAATCCAAAACTACAATACCCAGGGCCAACCATAAATTCAACCCGGCACCGCGTAAAAAACAACTTGCCTGGCACCCGCGAGTTTTGTCCGATGATCCAAAGAACAGATAAAATTGAAGCCTACCAAGAAAAGGATTTTTCGAATAAAATGCTATTTGATTTAAAAGGAAAGGATAGGGATTTAATTAGAAGAACAGCAGCGTTTTTATTGCTAAAAGATTCCAAAGCATCTTTCGCCATTGAAGGGGAAAAACCTGAAAACCTAAGAGCAAGAAACTGGGGTAAAGCTATTGGTCAAGCCGGAAAGAAGGAATTAACACTTCAAGAGTTAGAGCGTTTACAGCACATTGTAATTGGCCAGAACAAACTCAAACAAATGGGTTTAAGAACCGAAGAAGGGTTTATTGGAGAACATGACCGGGAAACATTTGCGCCTATTCCAGATCATATTTCAGCACGAACAAAAGACTTGCCAAGCCTTATCAATGGTCTTCTCGAAACCAATAAAATGCTAAACAACAGTCAATACGACCCAGTTTTAATGGCAACGAGTATCGCTTTTGGATTTGTGTTTATCCATCCGTTTTCTGATGGAAATGGCCGATTGCACAGGTATTTGATGCATCATATTTTGATCAGAAAAAATTATACCAGCAGAGATATGATCTTTCCATTATCAGCCGCAATTTTAAATAATATCAGTAGGTATCAGGAGATGTTGGAAGCATTTTCAGAACCACGACTCGCATGGATTGATTGGGTGCCAACGACAGATTATAATGTGGAAATATTAAATGAAACCATTGATCTGTATCGCTATGCGGATCTTACCCTCCAAGCCGAATTTTTATATGCATGTGTTGAAGAAACTATTGAGGAAATAATACCTAACGAAATAAAATTCCTCGAGCAACATGACCACATGGTCGAATTTATCAATAGAGTAGTGACCCTTCCAGATTCCAACATCGATTTATTAATTAAATTCCTAATTCAGAATAATGGCAAATTATCTCAAGCTAAAAAAGCAAAGTTCTTTGATGAAGTCCCGCAAGCAATAATAACTGAAATTGAAAAAGAGTTTGCTGAACTCTTTTAATCCAAAAATCCCTGCGAAAGCAGGGATTTCCCATTAAGTCCCTGCGAAGGCAGGAACTCGAAGATTCAGTGGAGCTAATCTCCAATTCCTCCTAGAACGCTCGTTTCTAACGAGTGCCCGCAACAATTGGCATTAGATAAAATTTAACCTTAAATATTATTGAATAACAATCAGGACAACCCGTAATTTTAGAAAGGGCAGGTAATAAGGAGTTCGTCAGTCGCTCCGTCATTGCGAATAAAGCGAAGCAATCTCTACGGTGTTCCATAAAAAATCTGTGCAAGGCAATTTCGTAGCCCAATGTCACCCCGAGCGCAGATGAAGTAACCGGTCTTAATTCCTTTTCAAGTTTATATTACCTTTATAACGAATCACATCAAATCGTATCAATAATTTTTTAGTGCTGGTTTTCATATCCAACAGATCAAATGGGGGTTATAAATAGTCGGCATAATTTCGAAGAGCCGAAAATTAAAATAATTTCTATTCATGCCATTTTCAGATAATTAAAATTTTCCGAGACTAAATGTATGTAGTTAAGATTGCTAAATTTTTAAGTAAGAAAATAAAACGGATTTAAAGCAATGACCTTGTTATGTTCAGAATAATCGGGTAGAGATAATACAAAATAAATAAATAAAGAAAAAACTGTTTTCGTTAGCTTCAGATTTCAAGAAGGCATAAGCTCTTTTCATTTGAGTCTTAACGGTATTTATGGATATTCCTTTTAATTCGGCAATTTCAGCATAGCTATGGCCCTGTACAACAAAAGCAATAAAAATGTCTTTTCTGCTAACTGGAAGTCTGTTAACTAGCTCCCATAATCTTCGATCGGTACTGGGCCTTTCGGCAATATTTGGAACTTCTTCAGCATGATTATATAAAATAAAATCTAGGGGTTGTTGTTTGAGCGATTTTTTAACAGCTATCAAACTTAAATTTTTTACTGCACGAATAGCATAAGCTTGAAAGGATGTATTTATAGATAAGGTTCTTCTTTTTTGCCAATATGAAATGAAAAAGTCCTGCACTACGTCTTTTGCTACATCGTTGTCTTTAACTATCGTGTAGGACACTAAACACAATAAAGAATGATGGGTAATAAATAGTTCTTCTATTTCTGAAGTATTTTGGTCTAATTTTTTTGATTTCATAACATGCAAGTAGTCTATAAATTAGAAGGTATGATGGTTTTATAATTGTCGCTATTATAGTCTTCCTTTAGATTAAATAATCAGATGCAACTCTGAAAATAATTGCATTTAAACTGAAGAATTGTGATGTAAACTACACTCCTCTATAGGATACGTCTAATTTCAATTCTGGTTTTATTGGAAGCTCTTCTACTCTTAAATTATGAATTTGTTGTTATTAAACAATCTTTCTCATTTCATCTTTCACACATGCACCCGTTTAGAAAAATAGCGGAGTACTATTTTAGAACGGAGATATTCGACAAAATCCTATAAGGTTTTAGTAAAATTTAATAAAAAATTAACGCCATATTTTTTTAAATGTAATAAAAGTTTATTGCAAAAGAAAATCAATTTTTAATTTAAAAGTGAAAAAAGCTGTCACCCTAAAACGTGTTATTTATAACTAATAGGATAGAAGACCTAATGAACCTAGTTCGGCATTCTTAAAAAACGACAGAATATTGAACTCATAAGTTAAAATTTTAAATAAATCGTAGTCATTTTATCAATAGAAATTTTAAATCCGTCACTATGAAAAATTCCATGTTATTAATGTTTTTATTAGCTCCTATGGTAGTTCTGTCTCAAATGATAGGTGCACCTGATCGAAAACCAACAGAAGGCGAAGGTCCCTATGATCAGTTAATTATTCGCGGTGTAACTTTAATAGATGGAACAGGTGGTCCTCCTACAGGACCAGTGGATATAATTATTGAAAAAAATAAAATTACTGATATTGTTTCTGTAGGTGTTCCCAAAATTCAAATAAATGATTCAAAAAGACCGAAATTAAGAACTGGCAACACCAAAGAAATTGATGCTTTTGGTAAATATATTATGCCTGGCATTGTGGATTTGCATGTCCATACTGGAGGTGTACCAAAGGCTCCTGAAGCAGAATACGTGTATAAATTGTGGCTTGCTCATGGCATTACCACGGTTAGAGGTGTACCTACTGGAGAGCTCGAATGGTCCTTAAATGAGCGATCAAGAAGTGCGAAAAATCAAATCGCTGCTCCGCGAATCATCTCATTTCACCGTCCTGGAAGTGGAAAAGAATGGGAGGGGAGAAAGTTGTTGACACCTGTCGATGCGCGAGAATGGGTGCAGTATGCTAAGAAAAAGGGGGTAGATGGACTGAAATTGGGTTCCTATCGTCCGCAAATAATGAAAGCTTTACTTGATGAAGCTAACAGTTTAGGTATGGGAAGCACTGCGCATCTTGCGCAAAGCGGTGTGGCTCAAATGAATGCTGTGGACGCTGCTAGATTAGGATTAACCAGTATGACACATTTCTATGGTCTATTTGAATCTATGTATGAAAACAATGATGTACAGCCTTGGCCTATTGACATTAATTACGGAGATGAGCAACACAGATTTGGCCAAGTGGCTAGGCAATGGAACTTAGTAAAGCCTGGAGGTGAAAAATGGAATGCACTTCTCGACGAATTTTTAGAATTGGATTTTTATATTAATCCTACAATGACTATTTACTCTGCTGGACGAGATGTAATGGCAGCACGAAATGCTGATTGGCATGCTAAATATACACTGCCTTCCCAAATGGATTTTTTCGAACCAAGTCGGTTGAACCATGGTGCTTACTGGTTTGATTGGACCACTGAAGATGAGGTTGCGTGGAAAAGATACTATCAGGTTTGGATGCAGTTCTTAAATGATTATAAAAATAGAGGTGGTAAAGTGACAGTGGGCTCAGACTCTGGGTTTATATATCAATTATATGGTTTTGGTACCATTTTAGAACTTGAAATGTTGCAGGAGGCTGGTTTTCATCCTCTTGAAGTCATCCGAGCAGCGACTATGCACGGTGCAGAAGAGATTTTTAAACCATTAAATCGAGAGATTGAATTTGGAGTTATCCGACCAGGATTACTAGCCGATATCGTAATTCTCGATGAAAATCCATTACAAAACCTTAAAGTACTTTACGGAACAGGGGCGGTAAGATTGAATGACGATAACGGAAAACCTGAAAGAGTAGGTGGTGTCTTGTATACTATAAAAGATGGTATTATTTATGACGCTAAAAAATTATTGAAGGATGTTGAGCTTATGGTTAATAAGCAAAAGAACGAGCGGGCAAAAAATTGATATATATAATTATGGATGTCGCGAGAGGTACGAATCGAACGATTGCCTTGCTATAAAAAAACGATGAACCGTTAATTTGAAAATTTAAAAACAGTGTGAATACATCACTTTTTGATATCGAAATTTCAAGATTGTTTTGAAAATTGTCACCCTAATTTAACTTTTCCATAACATAGTAATAGAAGAATCTATTTATGACATCAGAATCAAGATTAAAAAAGGCCTTAGAGGCAATTGCTGCAACGGGAAAATTAAATCCCGAGTCATTAACTCATTTGACTGAAGTGGAAAGAAAACTTGTAGAAACAATTTTTCAACAAAATTCAGTTATCGAGAGTTTGCGGTTTATTGAGGGGTTAGATACTGATAAAGAGTGGAAACTGCTAAATGAACAATTAAATAAAACTGAAACTTTAGGGTCCGAGGCCCGGATAAAACCGATATGGAAATCCATAATGCGCTACGCCGCACTATTTGTTGGACTTTTTGCTGTGGGTTACGCTGTTTTTAATAAAGATAATATTGAGGTTGATCACCAGGTTTCGCACATGGATGGTGTTCAATTATTGATAGAGAATGGTGAAGCCATGATTCTGGAGCAAGTTGCCAAAGAAGACATTGTGGTCTCAGGTAAAACTATTGCGCATCAAGACGGAAGTAGTATAAACTATGACGCCAATTCCGATGAGAATCAAATTGTCTTCCATCAAATTATAATTCCTCATGGAAAAATGTTTAATGTAAAATTATCCGATGGCACGGTTGTTCATTTGAATTCAGGAAGTAGAATGAAATATCCCACTTCCTTTTTAGAGGGTCGTGCAAGGGAGGTGTTTATTGAAGGACAAGCATATTTTGATGTCTCCCCAGATAAACAAAGGCCATTTATCGTCAATGCAGATGATGTCTCCATAGAGGTGCTCGGGACGGAGTTTGTCGTATCGACCTACTCTGAAGATCCCGAGATTAACACGGTTTTGGTAGAAGGATCAATAACTATGGCCAACTCTTTTCTTCCGAAAGACGTTATAACCCTGACTCCCGGAACTAAAGGATCTTGGAATAAGGATAACCATAAAACAAGCTTGGAAAATGTGAACGTACAGGATTACATAGGTTGGATGAGTGGAGAATTGGTTTTTAGAAATTCACCTTTTTCCAACATGCAAAAAAAACTTGAACGGAAATATAATGTCGAAATCGTAAACAACAATTCGGCCTTGTCTAAAAAAGTTTTCAATGCAAGTTTTAGTAAGGATATTGAGAGTATTGAAGATGTTTTAAAATATATATCCGAAATATATCCATTCCAATACGAAATTTCTGATCGTCATGTATTAATATTTTAATCACTACTTAGTCTACGCCTATGGAAAATTATGAAAAGCAAAGGTTTATTAGAAAACATTCAAGGAATTTTAAAAATTTCAACAAATATTTATTCAAAGCTTTATAACTGCATCAAAAACCAATTAAAATCAATTAAATTATGAAAAAAAATAGAAGAAGCAGCTCGTTCTTTCCGATTTTCCGAATTGATCTGAAATTAAAATTTAGTGCACTTTTTGTGCTGTTGTCGTTAGTTCAAATTAAGGCGAATCCAGTTTCTGATGAGGAGAGTCAAAAAATCACTATAGATATAGAACAAGCGAGTCTGTTGAAAGTATTTGAGGAAATTGAATCAATCTCTGATTATCGATTTTTATTCGAAAGCAAACAAATCAATTATGAACGGAAAATTACGTTAAAACTAAGAAATAAAGAAATCCATGAAGTGCTGGATGCCATTTTTAATAATTCTGGAATACATTACAGAGTCAAAGGACGACAAGTGATTCTTATTAAAGAAAATAATAACAAGGAAAATGTACAATCTATAAATTCTAAGCTGAAACCAGAAGACAATCAGCTTCAACAACAGGTTACAGGAATTGTTTCAGACGCGAGCGGCTTGCCAATGATCGGCGCAAATGTTATAGAAAAAGGGACAGCTAATGGTGTACAGACAGATTTTGATGGTAAATTTTCAATCACCGTTCCAGAAAATGCAGTTCTTGTCTTTTCCTACGTCGGATTTAAATCAAAAGAAATTAATGTTGGTACCCAAACCAATATTAATATAACCTTAGAAGAGGATGCGGCCCTGCTGGATGAAGTTGTTGTTACTGCATTAGGGATTTCCAGAGAGAAAAAATCTCTTGGATATGCTACTCAAGAGGTAAGTGGAGACGATGTCAATAGGGTACCTACAGATAACGTTGTAAATGCTCTTTCGGGAAAAGTATCAGGAGTGCAAATTAAGAACAATACCAACTTAGGAGGTTCAAGCAATGTTATAATTAGAGGAAGTACGTCTCTAACAGGTGATAATCAAGCCTTATTTGTTATTGATGGGGTCCCAGTTAGTAACTCTAATTTCAACACTTCAGATCAGCAAAATGCTGGTGGTGGTTTTGATTATGGAAACTTAGCTTCTGATATCAATCCTGAGGACATAGCGTCAATTAACGTTCTAAAGGGTGCCGCAGCTACGGCATTGTATGGATCAAGGGCAACAAACGGAGCTGTAATCATTACAACAAAATCTGGAGCAGGTGCAAAGGATAAAACAACAATCACCATAAATTCCGGTATCACCATAGGATTTATTGATAAATCGACATGGCCAAAATTTCAACATGAATACGGCACGGGATATGGATCTATCTATGGTCCTAATGGAAATGAGTATTTCAACAAACAAGATGTTAATGGCGATGGAACACTTGACTTAGTTTCACCTTCTACCGCCTATGGTTCTTACGGGGCACCATTCGATTCAAATTTGATGGTATACCAATGGGATTCCTTCTATCCAGAATCTCCTTATTATTTACAGCCTACGCCTTGGGAAGCTCCAAAAGACAAGCTTATTACCTTCTTTGATACACCTGTGACTTTCGTTAATAGTGTTTCGGTTTCTGGAAGTGGTCAAAAGGCCAATTACAGAATTTCATATACTAATTTTGAACAAGAGGGAATTGTACCAAATAGTAAGCTTTCAAGAAATAATATAGCTATAAGTACAGGCTTTGATTTTAATGAAAGATTAAAAGCAACTGGTAGTGCAAACTATATAAAGACAGATGCGTTAGGTCGAAATCGAACAGGAAATGAATCTGCTTTCGGTAATGGAGGCAACGTGGTGGCAGCTATGCGTAAATACTGGCCAATGAACGTTGGAATTCAGGAATTAAAAGACGCCTATTTTAATACTGGCACTAACATCACTCCATTTATGGGAGGTACAATTGATAATCCTTACTGGGTATTATATGAAAACTACCAAAACGATACCAGAAGTAGAATATTTGGAAATGTTTCACTTAATTATAAAATAAATGATTGGATTAACCTTGAAGGTCGCGCCTCATTAGATACCTATTCATTTCTGCAAGAGGAACGAGCAAATACCGGAACTCGGGGAAGGGAAGGGAAGTATGAGCGAAAAAATATAAATTTCAGTGAAATGAATTATGACTTAATGTTAAATTTCAACAAACACGTTACTGAAAAACTAAACATTAGTGGGGTTATAGGGACAAATATTAGAAGGAACGAATTTAGTTCCATAAGTTCTGTAACTAATGGAGGCTTGGTTCTTGCTGGACTATATTCTCTATCAAATTCTGTAAATTTACCAGCTGCTCCTATTGAGGTACTTGAAAAGGTGGGAGTCGATGGATTTTACGGTCTTGTTTCATTTGGTTATAACAACTTATTGTATTTAGATCTTACAGGAAGATTTGATCATTCGTCTACCTTGCCCCAAGAAAATAGTACTTATTTCTATCCTTCAGTATCCACAAGTTTTATATTCTCAAATCTTATTGAGAGTGATGTGTTGACTTTTGGTAAATTAAGATTGAATTATGCAGAGGTGGGAAGCTCCGCACCACCAAATAGTTTAAAGGACGTTTTGGAAAAACCGACACCATTCGGTTCAATTCCTTTATATGGCATGAACAGTACTAAAAATAATTCTGAATTGTTACCAGAAAGTACATCAAGTAGCGAATTAGGGTTGGAACTGCGTTTTTTTAAAAGCAGATTGAAAATGGACATGTCGGTTTATAAAACCAATACTAAAGATCAAATTATACCTGTCGCTATATCCACAACTACAGGGTATTCCAGAAAATTTGTTAATGCTGGTGAAATACAAAATAAGGGGGTGGAGATTGCTTTATCTGGCTCGATAATAAAAACGGACGATTTTAGTTGGGATGTGGGTGTCAATTGGGCAACTAATAAGAGTGAGGTACTTTCTCTATTTGAAGGCGCTTCTAACTTACAGTTAGGAAGCCTCTCTGGAGTGACAATTAATGCCACCCTCGGAGAACCGTACGGAACAATTCAGGGAACTGATTATATTTATCTTGATGGTAAGCGGGTAATTAATCAAAGCAATGGGGAATATATGCGGACAACCACTTCAAATAATGTGATTGGAAATGTAACTCCAGACTGGAATGGTGGATTTACTAATTCAATGAAGTACAAGAATTTTAGTCTTAACTTCTTGATCGACATGCAGAAGGGGGGCGATCTTTATTCACGCGATATTGCAGTGGGCAATAGATCTGGCCTATATAACTATTCTGTTGGTTTAAATGATTTGGGCAACCCAATGCGGAATTCTTTGGCAAATGGAGGTGGAATTATACTCGACGGTGTAACGCCTGATGGACAGCCAAACACCGTCCGTACAGCAATGGATACATATAATAACGCTACCGGAAGTGTTAAAGCACCTTCAGCACATTTTATTTATGATGCTTCTTATATTAAATTGAGAGAGGTGTCATTAACGTATTCCTTTCCAAAATTAAGTTTTCTTGATAAAGTAAAAGTAGAGGCTATGAAATTAAGCTTAGTAGGCTCAAATCTTTGGATTATTCACAAAAACTTACCATTCTCAGATCCTGAAGCCAATTTAAGTTCTGGAAATGTCCAAGGATATCAAGAAGGGGTATTGCCTTCAACTCAAAATTTGGGTTTCAATCTTCAAATACAATTCTAATATAAATCGAATATCATGAAAAAATATATTCTTATATCCATCATTTTTATTTTCGTCGGCTGCTCTGGTAACTTGGAAGATCTAAACGTCGATGAAAAAAATGCGACCTCAGCCCCAGCTGAAACGTTTTTTAACTATGCTTTAAAAAATATGTCCAATTTAGAAAGCGATCTCACCTACGGTGCTAACGGCAGTCCATACACGCTTTCGAGGCTATGGTCACAACAAATATCATCTGTGACCTACAACGAGGGTACTACATATTATTCAAATTTTAATTGGACCAATGTCTATTTGGAAGTTCTAATTAATTTACAAGAAAGTAGGAAAGTAATTGAGAGTACGGTCCAAACTCCAATGAATGCCGTTGCACTTAAAAATAAGCTGTCTATCCTAGAAATATTAAGGGTGTATTCCTATAGTAAGCTTGTAGAGTCTTTTGGGAATATCCCTTATTCAGAAGCTCTCGATGTGAATAATATATCACCTACCTATGATGATGCAGAGACCATTTATCTTGACTTGTTGTCAGATTTAAATACCGCATTGGATAATATCGATGAGTCAGGGGCCAGCTGGAACGATGATCTGATGTATGACGGCAATACCGAGCTTTGGAAAAAGTTTGGAAGATCATTACAGTTACTGATGGCTATGCGTATTGTTGATAGTAACCCACAGGTTGCAGAAACTAATATTATTGCTGCGCTTCCTGGAGTATTCACGTCAAATGCAGATAATGCTACGGTTGAACATTTAGATGCTCAACCAAATACAACCGCTCTCTATCTGGATTTGGCCGTCGGAAATAGAAAAGATTTTGTGGGGGCTAAACCATTTATTGATTATATGAATAGTTTGGAAGATCCACGTAGAAGCGTCTTTTTTAAATCTGTAAATGGTGATTATATAGGTGCTGAGTCTGGGATGGTCGTAAATTATGACAGCTATTCTGAGATGGGGACATTATTCTACCAACCTAACACGGCAGTCATTTTTATTGATTATTCTACGGTAGAATTCTTACTTGCTGAGGCGGCCGAACGGAATATAGCTGGAGTTGCCGATGCCGAATTACATTATAATAACGCAATTAAAGCCTCTTTTGAGTATTACGGGGTTTCAGGCGTGGACGATTACTTAGCACAACCAGAGGTTGCGTATTCTACAGCTCCAGGAAATTGGAAAGAAAAAATAGGAATGCAAAAATGGGTGGCATTATATAACCAAGGCTTAGAAGCATGGACAGAATATAGAAGGTTGGATTATCCAAAACTTTCGGCGCCTGCAGGGGCATATGTTGATACGGTTCCAGTTCGTCTTATTTATCCTATATCTGAACAAACATTAAATAGAAGTAATTACGAAGCTGCTGCAGCAGATATAGGTGGCGACTTGTTGACAACAAAGCTTTTTTGGGACAAATATTAATTTCAATCCAGAATCGCGGAGCATCTCACTGAGAGTACTTTTTATAACGGTACGAAGATTTTAAATAAATATTCTTATTAGCAATTGAGCGGTTTTAGAGGATATCCTCTAATGCCGCTGATAGCTAAGTTTTTGTGAAATATATTTCAATTTTATAGGGTTTTTATAGCGTCATTTTAAATCAATGGCACTTTACAATATCTAACTTAACTACAAAACATTAATCAATCTCATGAAAAAAATTTATCAATATACGGTCGTACTGTTCTTATTTTGTTTTTCATTAAATGCACAACATCTCAATACAAGTATGGATACTATGGTGGTAACTTCTGGACATGTAACCATTAAAGGCTCTCCAATTAAATATAAGGCCACAGCAGGTAAACAGCCTGTTTGGGATGACCAAGGAAAAATTATTGCAGGTCTTTACTACACCTATTATGAAAGATCCGACGTAAAAAATCGGTCGAAAAGACCAATCTTTTTTTCCTTTAATGGCGGGCCAGGGGCAGCCTCCGTTTGGATGCATTTGGGCTATACAGGGCCGTACAAGTTAAAACTTGATGACGAAGGCTATCCAGTACAACCGTACGGGGTTGAAGAAAATCCGAATTCAATATTGGATGTGGCCGATATCGTTTATATCGAACCTGTTAATACTGGCTTTTCTAGAGCTGTTAATAGTATGAGTGATGAGGAGATTGCTAAAACGTTCTTCGGTGTGAATGCCGATATAAAGTATTTAGCAGAATGGATTAACACTTTTGTTACAAGAAAAAATCGCTGGGAATCACCTAAATATCTAATAGGTGAAAGTTACGGAACACCTCGCGTGTCAGGTCTTTCTTTAGAACTGCAAAATCGTCATTGGATGTACTTGAATGGTGTGATTTTGGTATCTCCTACCGATATAGGTATTGAGCGCGGTACAGCAATTGAGCCAGCAAATCTCATCCCGTATTATGCCGCCGCGGCATGGTTTCATAAAAAACTTCCTACCGATTTACAATCGAAAGATTTGACTGAGGTTTTAACTGAGGTAGAAGATTATACCGCAAATAAATTAATTCCCATCATGGCTAAAGGAGGCTTTCTCGAAAAGGCTGAAAAACAAAAAACGGCTGTCGAATTATCTCGATATACCGGCTTATCTGAAAAAGTTATAATGGAACATGATCTAAGAGTGCCAAAAGCATTTTTCTGGAAAGACTTGTTAAGGGATGAAGGTTTTACCATTGGAAGACTCGATTCCAGATACCTTGGAATAGACAAGATGAATGCTGGTGATCGGCCTGATTATTCACCAGAGATGAAATCGTGGGAACATTCTTTTGCCCCTGCTATTAATTATTATTTTAAAAACCATCTTAATTATAACACAGATTTAAGATATTTTATTGGTGGACAGACACGTCCTTGGGATAGATCCAACAATAATACGGGCGAGAATCTACGTCAGGCAATGGCACAGAATCCATACTTGCATGTGATGGTACAAGCTGGATATTATGACGGAGCAACGGATTATTATAACTCCAAGTATAATTTATGGCAAATGGATACCAGTGGGAAATTACGTGATCGCATGAGTTGGAAAGGTTATAGAAGTGGACATATGATGTACTTGAGATCTGAAGATATAATCACTTCGAATGAACACATTAGAGAATTCATAAAAGCATCTATTCCAAAGGAAAATCAACCGGCGGAATACATCCGAAAATAATGTTAAAAATAGGGACTATAAAATTATATAATAAGTACACATGGCTTGGAAAACAATTTAAAATCAACAAAAAATGAAGATGAATAAAATTTATACAATTGCGATTATTTTGACGCTGTGGAGCCTAAACTTGAGCGCTCAACAGTTGAACACATCGATGGATTCTACAGTAACTACCAATGGTGAGGTGACTATAAAAGGAGTTTCTGTGAAATATTCAGCAACTACGGGAAAACAACCTGTATGGGACGAGAAGGGTAAAATTATTGCCGGGTTGTATTTTACTTATTACCAGAGATTGGGTGTAAATAATAGAGCAAAAAGACCGCTTATATTTTCGTTAAACGGTGGACCGGGTTCAGCCTCAGTGTGGATGCATATAGCCTACACAGGGCCAAAAATACTAAAAATTGATGATGAAGGATATCCTGTACAACCTTATGGCATTAAAGACAATGTGCATTCTATTCTTGACGTGGCAGATATCGTTTATATAAATCCTGTAAATACAGGCTATTCGAGAGCTATAGACACTATGGATGATGCCGAGAAGAGAAAAACATTTTTCGGTGTTAATGCTGATATAAAATATTTGGCAAGCTGGATCAATACCTTTGTAACACGTCAAAATCGGTGGGAATCACCTAAGTATCTTATCGGTGAGAGCTATGGAGCACCAAGAGTTTCAGGGCTTTCTTTGGAACTTCAAAATCGCCATTGGATGTATCTTAACGGAGTGATTTTAGTGTCTCCTACAGGTCTAGGTATAGAGCGGGGCACTGCCGTAGAAGCGGCCAACCTTCTTCCATATTATGCAGCCACAGCTTGGCACCACAGTAAATTACCTTCAGACTTACAGTCTAAAGATTTAACAGACATCCTGACGGAAGTGGAAGAGTATACAGTAAATGAACTAATTCCAATTATGGCTAAGGGAGGTTTTTTGCCTGATGCAGAAAAAAAGAAAGCTGCTGCTCGCATCGCTAGATATTCAGGCTTATCGGAAAAAGTAGTAATGGAACACGATTTAAGAATTCCGAAAGGCTTTTACTGGAAAGAGCTGTTAAGAGATGAAGGTTTTAATATTGGAAGACTGGATTCGAGATATCTAGGCATTGACAAAATGGTAGCGGGTGGCTCACCTGATTATTCTGCTGAACTAACATCTTGGCTTCATTCGTTTACACCTGCAATCAATTATTATATAAAAAATCACTTGAAATATGAAACTGACTTAAAGTACAATATGTTCGGACCAGTCCATCCTTGGGATAGAAGCAACAATAATACTGGTTTTGAGCTACGCCAAGCCATGGCACAAAACCCATACTTACATCTATTGGTGCAAGCGGGTTATTATGACGGAGGTACAGATTATTTCAATTCAAAGTACAATCAATGGCAAATGGATACGAGTGGCAAACTACGTGAACGAATGACATGGAAAGGCTACAGAAGCGGTCATATGATGTACTTACGAAGTGAAGACTTAGCGACTTCCAATGAACATATCAGGGAATTTCTCGTAAAATCAACACCCAAAGATGGTCAACCAGCAGAATACAAAAGATAAACTAAAATAATAACTTTTAGCTGATTCTAAATTTTCTAAAAATTTAATTACAAATTCATATGAATAGTTTAAAAAATAAATTACTAATCCCAATTTGCTTTCTATTGAGTATAAGTCTGCAAGCGCAGATTGAAAAAGCACCCGACAGACAAGAAGGTGAAGGTCCATGGTCACAATTGATTATTAGAGGTGCAACATTAATAAATGGAACTTTAGCGCCTCCTATGGGGCCAGTAGATATTGTTGTAGAAAAAAATCGCATTGTAGACGTTCGAGTGGTAGGATATCCCGGAGTACCAATTAAAGAAAGTAGAAGACCAATTTTAAAGTCAGGCGGAAAAGAACTGAATGCTGAAGGTATGTACATTATGCCCGGCTTTGTCGATAGTCACGCCCATATTGGGGGTAAAAATCAAGGAACTCCTGCCGAATATGTATATAAGCTATGGATGGGCCATGGGATCACGACAATTGTTGACCCAAGTAGTGGAAATGGAATAGCATGGACCTTGAAGGAGAAAAAACGAAGTGAGAGGAATGAAATAACGGCTCCAAGAATCCAAGCTTATACCTCCTTTGGTCAGGGAAGCAAGACTCCTATTGCCACTGACCAGCAGGCAAGAGAATGGGTGCGGAACAATGCAAAATTAGGTGCGGATGGTATTAAGTTTTTTGGAGCAACACCTGTAGTAATGGCTGCAGCTTTGGAAGAAAACAAAAAATTGGGTTTACGCTCAAAAATGCATCATTCCCAAACATATGTCGGGAGTTGGAATGTTTTGAATAGTGCAAGATCAGGGCTGACTTCAATGGAGCATTGGTATGGCTTGCCTGAAGCATTGTTTTTTGATAGAACTGTCCAAGACTACTCCTTGGATTACAATTACCAAAATGAACAAGATCGATTTGGTGAAGCAGGACAGTTGTGGAAACAAGCTGCACAACCCAATAGCAAAAAATGGAATGAGGTGATGGACGAGCTCTTGTCTCTTGATTTTACTTTAACTCCAACATTTGTGATTTATGAAGCGAATAGAGATTTAACCCGAGCTCGCCTTGTTGAATGGCATCAAGAATATACGCTTCCGAGCTTATGGGAGTTTTATGCACCAAGTCGTGAGTCTCATGGATCTTATTGGCTCAATTGGGGAACTGAACAGGAAATTGAATGGAAAGCCAATTATAAACTTTGGATGAATTTTGTTAATGACTATAAAAATAGAGGTGGAAGGGTAACCGTAGGTACTGATGCTGGATTTATATATGAACTTTATGGGTTTTCCTATCCAAGAGAAATGGAGCTTTTACGTGAAGCAGGCTTCCATCCATTGGAAGTTATAAAAGCAGCTACTTTAAATGGGGCGGAAGCCTTGGGGATGGAAAAGGATATTGGCTCTGTAGAAGTTGGTAAATTGGCCGATTTTGTCATTGTAGAAGAAAATCCTTTGGAGAATTTCCAAACTCTTTATGGAACGGGTGCAATTAAAATAACAGAAGACAACAAAGTGATTCGCGTAGGAGGTGTGAAATATACCATTAAAGATGGGATTATTTATGACGCCAAGAAACTGTTATCTGATGTTAAGGAAATGGTAAGAGAAGATAAAGACAGTAAAGGATATAAAATAACCCAACCAGGTCTTCCCATGAATTGATAATTGTTCGTCTTTAGCAAACTATAACACCTAATACTGATATATGTTCGAAAATTTTCAGCAAAAAAGATAAAAGGTTTGTAAGTATGGTTAAAACGGTACTGATGGCACTTAGCTCATAACTGAATCAAAAATAGTATCATGCAGAAGATAATTAATTTGGAAAATACAAGGATTGCCTTTGCTAATAAATCCAGCAAACAGCTACGCAAATCAAGAATTCTTTTCAAAATAATTAGTAATGATGGTCTTGTGAGAATTGCAAAACCTGTGACTAATTTTTTATTGCGGATACATTTTCCTTTGGAACCCATATTGAAGAATACTGTTTTTAATCACTTTTGCGGAGGTGAGACAATACAAGAATGTAAAACAACAGTTAATAATTTATTCAAAAATGGAGGAGTTTATTCTATTTTAGATTATTCAGTTGAAGGTAAGAATGAAGAATATTTCTTCGATGACACTTTAGAAACTTTATTAAGGATTATTGATTTTGCGAAGCATTCGGCTGCGGTTCCCTTCTTGGTTTTTAAACCAACAGGCATGGGAAGACCGGAAATCTATGAAAAAGTATCATCAAATGTGGAGTTGACAGAGAATGAACTTGTAGAGTGGGAGACCATAAAAAAACGCTATGATATTATTTGCCGTAATACGGCGGCTACTGGCCACTTGAAAGTCATGATTGATGCTGAAGAATCTTGGATGCAAAGGGCTGTAGACGAGTTAGTTGAAGGGATGATGATGAAATACAATAAGGACCGTGCGGTGGTATTTACCACACTTCAGATGTATAGGTGGGATAGGCTTTCATACTTAAAACACTTACATGATCATGGTACACAACACGGAATTAAGATCGGCGTCAAACTTGTTAGGGGTGCATATATGGAAATGGAACGCGAGCGCGCAATGCAAAATGATTATGAAAGTCCCATATGCCAAGACAAGGCTAGTACAGATTTAAACTTCAACAATGCTGTTTTTTATTCATTAAAGAATTTAGATGTTTTTGAATTATATATTGGCACTCATAATGAATTAAGTTGTCAAGTTCTTATGAAAGATATGGTTGAAAAGGGAATACAAACCAATGATAACCGTATTTGGTTTGGACAGCTCTATGGCATGAGTGACCACATTAGCTTTAATTTGGCGGAAAATGGCTATAATACTTCGAAATATTTGCCCTTCGGAGCAGTAAGAGACGTGATTCCATATTTGCTCAGAAGAGCTGAAGAAAACACTTCAATTGGTAACCAAACAACCCGAGAACTTTCTTTATTAGACAAAGAAATTAAAAGGAGAAGCACAAAAAAAACTCTTTAAACACAAAATACATTCCAAACCAACCTCGTCCATCATAATAAAAAGAGCAGGTATTAAGGAGTTCGTCAGTCGTTCCATAAATCCCTGCGCAGGCAGGGATCTCGTATTTAGTAGCTTATTTCCATTGATCAATTTAAAATCTCCTCAAACTTAATTTATTCTATTTTAAGAAAGAGGGCAGGTAATAAGGAGTTCGTCAGTCGCTCCATTTAGTTCCATAAAACATCTGTGCAAGGCAATTTCGTATCCCAATGTCACCCTGAGCGCAGTCGAAGGGCTTTAAATTCAATACTAATTTTTTAATGATAGCCTTGCACAAACCATAAATAGCGCCACTGCGGCGACACGTCCTCGTTGGCACTATTTATTTGTTTTATTTCACACATTCACTCCTTCCTCACCCGCAGCTACTTTTGTGTCCTTACCTGCGAAAAGCAGGTACCCAATATGGTGCCTGCAAAAGCAGGCGACATATTAAAAGGGCACATCCGCTGCTTCATGTGATGCGAGCCTGCGGGTCGCTTCGGGCTGATCGGGCTGTCACGATTCTTGCAATAACCCATTTGCCTGCAGTCGCTTCATATCAGGCCCTCGTGCCTCATGCCCTCATTCAGCCACTTCGGCAACCCGCGCAAACGTAGCTCATTTATTCCACTCCACGAGCATCGCTTCCCTATTCCGCAATACAATTCGTAAACCTCAACAAAGCCCCTATACAGGTCTGAAAATTGTTTGATCCACGACATTTGGGGCATCCACGTATTGCTCCATTTCAGCGCTGCCACGTTACGTTTCACGCAATCGCTACCCTTGCCTTTCGTATCCGTCCGGGCAACTACATTAGCTATTGGTCTTCATATTTCGTAGTGAATTCAATATCCTTGCCTTCTGCCCTTGCTTGAAGCACTATTTGTTGCATATGTTCTGGAAGGTTGTCCAAGGGCAATATCAGTCCATCGACCATTACCATGTTGTTAAAAGGGCTGTTCTCCTGCATGGCACCGGTAGAAAATTCAGGGCTATAATACCATAGATCGAACATATCCTTTATGATCCGGGCCTTGCTCGAGACCGTAGCCCCCTTGGTCCCGAAGTATTCGTTCATCTCTTTGGAACTTATATACGGCTCGAAGGATCTGTCGAACAAAAAATTTATCGACCCTATGGCATGGACCACAGCTGCCGCCCATATCTCTAATTTTCCCCTTGTGAACGGGACGTCTCTTTTTCTACCCATCTTTTTGATGAGTTTTTCACAGAGTACGAAGTATTCATCATTGAGTTTCTGCGCACAGAAGGCCCCCGTTATTTCCAATAATTGTTTTTCCTTTTCCTTTACCTGTTCTTTGGTCATATGCTGTTCTGTTTTTGGTATCCGGGCAGGAGTTCTTCGAGTTTTTGTATGCTATGATCTGGGATCCGCCCGAGGGTCTCCTTTAGCCATTCCCGGGGATTGACGCCCTGCATCTTGCAGCTACCGAAGAAAGAATAGAGCATGGCGGCATTTTGTGCCGCTTTATGTGATCCACAGAAAAGGAAGTTCTTTCTGCCTATGGCCATGGGGCGGATGGCATTTTCGATCAGGTTATTGTCAAGTTCGATGCGTCCATCCTCAAATATGGCCTCCAGTTTTGGGTATTGATTGATGAAGTAGGTCATCGCCTTGCCGATGGGACTTTGCGGCAGCACTCTGAATTGTTGCCCTTCGATCCACGTTTTGATCTGTACCAATAGCGGCTTGATCCTTATGTCTCGTTGTCTTTTTCGGGCTTCAAGATCATCTTGGGCCTCCTCTTTGATCTTACGTTCTTCCAAATAGATATCCCTAAAGATGGCCAATGCTTTTTCCGCTTGTTTTTTATCACTGTCCAGCGCGTCGTGGAACTTGCGCCTGGCATGTACCAGACATCCGGCAAGTGCGATCTTGGGGTCGGTACCTATTTTATCGTACACGGTATAGCCATCGCATTGCAGATACCCACTATAGCCCGCAAGCAATTCTTTGGGGCCGTGCTGTCCACGGCCTTTTCGGTAATTGAAAAGCACCAATTTTTGAACGGGATCGTGATAGACCCATTGATATCCCTGATGTGTACTGCCTTTTTTATCGGAATCCAACACCTTGATCGGACTCTCATCGGCCTGGATATAATCGGAGGCCAGTATTTTTTGTTTCAGTGTATTGTAGAGCGGTTCCAGCAGCTGGCAACAACTGGCCATCCAGTCGCTCATGGTGCTCTGTGCGGGTTCCCATCCAAAGTCCCGTTTGAACATTTGGATCTGCCGGTAGAACGGAAGGTGATCGATATATTTGCCCACCAGGATGTGTGCCAGTAAACAGGCCTCGGCTATCGATTTGTCGATGGGACGGGTAGGAAGTGCCGCGATCAGTACGCCCTCTCCATCCGCTTTGGCATACTTGGGCCGGATCGTCCTTCTTTTGATAAGGCTTGCGGGAGTGTATTCCAAGGTTTCGGTGACCTCTTCCCCGATCTTCTTCAGTCCCGTGGTATCCTCTTCGGGCTCGATGGTGATTTCCCTGACCGGCAGATGTTCGGGCAGTGCATTGCGCCCATTGTGTTTTTTCTTGTCCCTGGAATAGGTAATGGTCTCTTGCGGGGTCTCTTCTACGGTTTCTGGGGAATCATCCCCTGAAAAGAGCGATAACTGGTCGACCACAGCTTGGGATATGAAACTCTCGGATTTGAATCCACTTATGAGTTTGTAGAGCTGTGCCAGTTGATGTTCCAAGGAAACTATTCTGGCCGTGGAGGCCTTCTCCTTTTTTTGAAGGTCCCGGTTCTCGACAAGCAGCTCTTGATAGGTCATAGCAGGGCTAAGATAAAAATTGCCCTGTTAAAAAACAACCTAATATCACGTTTTTTTGTAACGTTTTCTCCTGGTTATATTGGTAATGGAGATCCCATCGATGAGCAGGACCAATTGAGCGTAATCCAGCCGTAGACTGCCGACTGATCCATCGTAATCGGGAAGTTCAAAAGTACCGGATTCCAGCCTTTTGTAGTACAGCATAAACCCTCCCGATTGCCAGTGCAACAACTTTGCCTTGTTGCGGACCTTGTTGATAAAGATATATACCGTACCGTCATCGGGGCTCTGGTCCAGATCGTTGATGACAAGTCCACTCAGGCTATCGAAGCTTTTTCGCATATCGGTGGGGAGGCTGTAGAGTTGGAACCGGTGCGAAGTACCAAGTGCGAACATCTATACTGGGATTTCGATCTCGATCCCGTTTTTGCAACGGATCAAAATGGTTCTGCC